>NZ_JBWBQU010000015.1:0-1889 GCF_056279165.1 Paenarthrobacter sp. TE3676 | reverse complement strand
GTTGCCGTACTGGCACCAGGACACAACCGGTGAAGGCCATGCCAAACAAGTTTGATTCGTTGATATTCCACCCATGAGCACCCACCGCAGAACAGACGCCTGCGCAATGGGCAACACTGACAACCCGTCATCCACCCATGCAGGCAAACAACACCATTGTTAGCAGCTCCTTAGAAAGGAGGTGATCCAGCCGCACCTTCCGGTACGGCTACCTTGTTACGACTTAGTCCCAATCGCCGGTCCCACCTTCGACGGCTCCCCCCACAAGGGTTAGGCCACCGGCTTCGGGTGTTACCAACTTTCGTGACTTGACGGGCGGTGTGTACAAGGCCCGGGAACGTATTCACCGCAGCGTTGCTGATCTGCGATTACTAGCGACTCCGACTTCATGGGGTCGAGTTGCAGACCCCAATCCGAACTGAGACCGGCTTTTTGGGATTAGCTCCACCTCACAGTATCGCAACCCTTTGTACCGGCCATTGTAGCATGCGTGAAGCCCAAGACATAAGGGGCATGATGATTTGACGTCGTCCCCACCTTCCTCCGAGTTGACCCCGGCAGTCTCCTATGAGTCCCCGCCATAACGCGCTGGCAACATAGAACGAGGGTTGCGCTCGTTGCGGGACTTAACCCAACATCTCACGACACGAGCTGACGACAACCATGCACCACCTGTAAACCGACCGCAAGCGGGGCACCTGTTTCCAGGTCTTTCCGGTTCATGTCAAGCCTTGGTAAGGTTCTTCGCGTTGCATCGAATTAATCCGCATGCTCCGCCGCTTGTGCGGGCCCCCGTCAATTCCTTTGAGTTTTAGCCTTGCGGCCGTACTCCCCAGGCGGGGCACTTAATGCGTTAGCTACGGCGCGGAAAACGTGGAATGTCCCCCACACCTAGTGCCCAACGTTTACGGCATGGACTACCAGGGTATCTAATCCTGTTCGCTCCCCATGCTTTCGCTCCTCAGCGTCAGTTACAGCCCAGAGACCTGCCTTCGCCATCGGTGTTCCTCCTGATATCTGCGCATTTCACCGCTACACCAGGAATTCCAGTCTCCCCTACTGCACTCTAGTCTGCCCGTACCCACTGCAGAACCGGAGTTGAGCCCCGGTCTTTCACAGCAGACGCGACAAACCGCCTACGAGCTCTTTACGCCCAATAATTCCGGATAACGCTTGCGCCCTACGTATTACCGCGGCTGCTGGCACGTAGTTAGCCGGCGCTTCTTCTGCAGGTACCGTCACTTTCGCTTCTTCCCTACTGAAAGAGGTTTACAACCCGAAGGCCGTCATCCCTCACGCGGCGTCGCTGCATCAGGCTTGCGCCCATTGTGCAATATTCCCCACTGCTGCCTCCCGTAGGAGTCTGGGCCGTGTCTCAGTCCCAGTGTGGCCGGTCACCCTCTCAGGCCGGCTACCCGTCGTCGCCTTGGTAGGCCATTACCCCACCAACAAGCTGATAGGCCGCGAGTCCATCCAAAACCACAAAAGCTTTCCACCACCATGACATGCGCCAGATGGTCGTATCCGGTATTAGACCCAGTTTCCCAGGCTTATCCCAGAGTCAAGGGCAGGTTACTCACGTGTTACTCACCCGTTCGCCACTAATCCCCCAGCAAGCTGGGATCATCGTTCGACTTGCATGTGTTAAGCACGCCGCCAGCGTTCATCCTGAGCCAGGATCAAACTCTCCGTTGAAGTAAAACAAAACCAAACAGACACAACCACACCCACCGGAAATAACGGTAGAACGCGGCTGCACAAAATTCGAAACCAGCTGAAAACCAGACCACCACACACGGGGGTGCATAATGATCCGGCCATAATTTCAACCAATTGAAAAACAATCGGTATCAACAAACTTGGCACACTATTGAGTTCTCAAACAACAG
>NZ_JBWBQU010000014.1:0-3296 GCF_056279165.1 Paenarthrobacter sp. TE3676 | reverse complement strand
CCCGGAAGCTAAGACCCACAGCGCCGATGGTACTGCACCCGGGAGGGTGTGGGAGAGTAGGACACCGCCGGACAACCATTAGGTAGAGACCCCCCCAACCCACACGGGTCGGGGGGTCTCCCGCATTTAACAACCGCCCCAAAACAAAAGCCTCCACCACCACGGAGGCTTCACCCCTTTAACCACCAAACTCACGCCGCAACCCAGCAGCCACCTCAAGCAGCCCCAGGTAGTGATCAACGCGGCCGAGGTCCACCACGCCGCTTCCGGCAGCCCGTTCCTGTCTGGCCGGTTCCAAGGCGCCCAACGCCCGGCGGATCATAGAGGGCTCGCCCAGTTCGCTGGCTGCCTGGGCAACGAAGCACCAAGTCGCCTCGAGCAAAAGATCCGCGGGGGGATCCGGAAGCCGCCGGAGAGTTTCACTCGCCTCGTGGCACGCGCCCGTCCTTACCAGCAAAAGGGGCCGAACCCAGCGCTCATAGGGGCCAAAGTCGCCGTCGCTCAGTTCAGTAGCGTCACGCAACTCGCGGCCAAGGGTCGCCAAAGCCTCGATTCCGTCAGTGAAGCCAGGCATCTCTGCCGGCAACGGAGGTGGCTGGCTGTCGCCGAGGAAAGTCCACCGGAACCAGTGGGTGAACACGCTCGCCAACGGTCTCTCGTGCCGCTGGGCCAGCCGGTCCACCGTATCGGCTTCAGTGCTGGCTGAGCTGATGTCATTCATGGCGCACAATGCCTGCATACGAATCAGCCGCCCGTTGATTTCAAAGGTGGGCGAATCGGCGTCGAACGCTGTTGTTATCAGCTTCTGGCCGATTTCGGCGCGATCTGCTGCAAGGCCGGCTGAGGTGAAGGTCTGCATAAACCGGGCGCTCAGGGCGAAACAGAGCAGTTGCGCGTCCCCTAGTCTCCTGGCGATTGACTCCGCTTCGCTGACTTCCGAGTGGCGAGCGCCGGTGCCCCGGGATTCCATGGCTATGGTGGCCAGGAGACGGGCACGGCTTCGGTCGTTGAGGCCTGGGTTGGCGGCAAGCGCATCCTCCGCAGCGGCCATCACGACGGCGGCAGCAGCTGGGTCATCCGGGCGCGTCCAAATCCCGGGTATGTCGTAGCCGCCAATGACGCGGGCGGCGAGTGCGGGATCGTTCAGGTCTGCAGCAGCTTGGATGGCCGCTATGCGTTGGGTGCGAGCTGTCTCAAGATTGCCAGCGACTGCCAAGCTGCCCAACACAGCGTTTGAGGCTTCCAGTTGAACTCTCGTGCCGCTTCTGGAATAGGCGGTGGCAGTCATGGCCAAGCGGAGGGGTTCCACGTGGTGCAACCTGGGATCCCTGCGGAGCATCCTGCCCTCCAGATCCACGAGCGCGGGGCTTGGGTCCAGCCCCAGTTCGTTGGCATGCTGCGCCCGTGCCCGCCGAAGGACGGCCAATGCATCGCCTTGGCGGTGACTTTGGTACAGCGTCATGGCCAGCAAGCGCCATCCTTCTTCGCGCCAGGGGTTCTCCTCCACCTGTGCTTCCAGCATGGCAACGGCCTCCGCCGGCCGGCCGCAGTCCAGGCACGCGGAGGCAAAGCGTTCGACGGCGGTCTGCCGCAGCCCGGTAAGTCGTTTTACCTCTGGAAGGGCCCAAGGCCGCTCGGCGAATTCATGAAAGGCTGCGCCCCGCCACTCGCCGAGTGTGGTGGACAAGAGTGATTCGGCCTGGTTGGGCGTCGCTCCAACTGCTCGGGTCACTGCCGCCGCGAACCTCCAAGCATCAACGGCGTCGAGATCGAGTCGAAGGGCGTACCCATCGCGCACCGTAACGAGCACCGAGGGTGGCGTGCGTGGTAGCCGACGTGGTTCCAGGATGCGGCGAAGCTCACCAACGAAAGTGCGGACTGCTCCGACAGCTCCCGGTGGCGGCTTACTTTCCCACAGTTCATCAATGAGTGACGCCGTTGAGATATCGCGGCCTCGCAGTGCAACGAGCATGCCAAGGATTTCCCTATGCCGGCGCTTGGAGAGTTCCTGCATTTCTCCATCAACACTCACCTGGAGGGGTCCGAGGACACGGATCTGCACAGTACTTCGGATTGACGCAGTAGTCACGTGTCAATCGTAGTGAGGAAGTAAGACAACCAAGGGTGTCCATTGCCTGCCACGGGTCCAGCTGATTCGCTGCTGATTCGGTGGCAGGAGAGTGGGTCTACCACCAATGAATGGAGACTCCATTGACTTTGACACTGCTTCCCGAGGCCACCTATCACCGTGTACCTGTAGCACCTGACGTCGAACTGAACGTCGCAGTGGCGGGGCACGGGCCCGCCGTCGTACTTTTGCATGGCTTTCCGCAGACGCACCTCATGTGGAGGCATATCGCCGCAGACTTGGTGGCGGACCACACGGTCATATGCCCGGACCTTCGTGGCTACGGGGCAAGCGATAAACCGGCAGGGGAAGCGGAGGAAACGTACTCGAAGCGGACGATGGCCGCGGACATCGTCGCGGCCGCCCGGGGCCTTGGGCACCATCGCTTCGCACTGGCGGGTCACGATCGTGGCGCCCTGGTTGCTGTGCGGGCAGGTTTGGACCATCCCGACGCCGTCAGCCACCTGCTGGTCCTGGATGTGCTGCCGACGTTGGATATGTGGGATATTCTCCACGGGGCGGATGCGAAAGTGGCTTGGCACCTTTATCTGATGGCTCAGCCAGCGGGAATCCCCGAGCCCATGATCGAAGCGACTGCAGACTCCTTCTTTGCATCGTTCATCGACGGATGGACTGCCGATCCTGGAGCGATCCCGCCACGGTATCGGGAGGAGTATCTGAAGGCATCCGGTCAGGCAGTGTGGTCGATCGTTGCGGACTACCGGGCTTCTGCGGGAATCGACGTCGCGCATGATCGCGCCGATAGGAACGGCGCACACACCCTGCCAATGCCAGTGACGGTGATGCAACAGGACTGGGGAGCGGTGCTGGGCTATGACGCCGCTGCCCTGTGGAGTGCTTGGGCGCCGGATCTTAAACACATGACCGTGAACATTGGCCACTTCATGGCTGAGGAGAATCCCGCGGCGGTGGTCTCGGCCATGCGCGAGTTGATGGAGCGCTAAGGAGCAGAGTCCGACGGCGGTTGGTGGGGTTTTGGGGGTGTGTGGGGTGGGGTTGGGGGTGGATTTGCGTTGGAGGTGTGGGGCGTGTATTGTTTTCTGAGTCGCCGGGTGCGAAACGGAAAGCCGGAAGGTGTGTACGGTTCGGTAGGCGGCCAAAAATAACTCTTCTTTTCCAATGGCCCTGTTGGGTGCGCTGCTTTTGT
>NZ_JBWBQU010000013.1:0-3531 GCF_056279165.1 Paenarthrobacter sp. TE3676 | reverse complement strand
AGTTGTTGGTTCCTGGAACAAGCGGGTTGTTGTTCGGGAACCACATAGTGGACGCGTGCAGTGTGTTGTGTGTGGTGTAAGTTGTTGGCCTATTAGTACCGGTCAGCTTCACGAGTCTTTAGTCCTCGCTTCCACATCCGGCCTATCAACCCAGTGGTCTGGCTGGGGGCCTCTCACACATAATGTGTATGGAAATCTCATCTTGAAGCGAGCTTCCCGCTTAGATGCTTTCAGCGGTTATCCCATCCGAACGTAGCTAATCAGCGATGCACTTGGCAGTACAACTGACACACCAGAGGTTCGTCCGTCCCGGTCCTCTCGTACTAAGGACAGCCCTTCTCAAATTTCCTGCGCGCGCAGCGGATAGGGACCGAACTGTCTCACGACGTTCTAAACCCAGCTCGCGTACCGCTTTAATGGGCGAACAGCCCAACCCTTGGGACCTACTCCAGCCCCAGGATGCGACGAGCCGACATCGAGGTGCCAAACCATGCCGTCGATATGGACTCTTGGGCAAGATCAGCCTGTTATCCCCGAGGTACCTTTTATCCGTTGAGCGACGGCCATTCCACAATGTACCGCCGGATCACTAGTCCCGACTTTCGTCCCTGCTTGAGATGTCTCTCTCACAGTCAAGCTCCCTTGTGCACTTACACTCGACACCTGATTGCCAACCAGGCTGAGGGAACCTTTGGGCGCCTCCGTTACTTTTTAGGAGGCAACCGCCCCAGTTAAACTACCCATCAGGCACTGTCCCTGACCCGGATCACGGGCCGAAGTTAGATGTCCAAAGTGACCAGAGTGGTATTTCAACGATGACTCCACCCGAACTGGCGTCCGGGTTTCAACGTCTCCCACCTATCCTACACAAGCCACTCCGAACACCAATACCAAACTATAGTAAAGGTCTCGGGGTCTTTCCGTCCTGCTGCGCGTAACGAGCATCTTTACTCGTACTGCAATTTCGCCGAGTTTATGGTTGAGACAGCGGGGAAGTCGTTACTCCATTCGTGCAGGTCGGAACTTACCCGACAAGGAATTTCGCTACCTTAGGATGGTTATAGTTACCACCGCCGTTTACTGGGGCTTAAATTCTCAGCTTCGCCACAAGTGGCTAACCGGTCCTCTTAACCTTCCAGCACCGGGCAGGAGTCAGTCCGTATACATCGTCTTGCGACTTCGCACGGACCTGTGTTTTTAGTAAACAGTCGCTTCCCCCTGGTCTCTGCGGCCCACACCCGCTCACGGAGAGCAAGTCTCCATCACGGGGCAGGCCCCCCTTCTCCCGAAGTTACGGGGGCATTTTGCCGAGTTCCTTAACCATAATTCTCTCGATCGCCTTGGTATTCTCTACCTGATCACCTGTGTCGGTTTGGGGTACGGGCGGCTAAAACCTCGCGTCGATGCTTTTCTTGGCAGCATAGGATCACCGGATCCCCCCATACGGGGGTCCCATCAGATCTCAGGATCGTGCTCGAAGCACACAGGAACGGATTTGCCTATCCCTGACCCTACATCCTTAGACCGGGGCAACCATCGCCCGGCCCGGCTACCTTCCTGCGTCACACCTGTTAATACGCTTACCTCCCGGGATCAGGTCCCGCGCTCGGCCAAAACCCACAACACCACAAGGGTGAGCGGGCAGGCTCCGGGCGGTTAGTATCCCCCGCTTGGCATGGGCGGTTTTTCGCCGGTACGGGAATATCAACCCGTTGTCCATCGACTACGCCTGTCGGCCTCGCCTTAGGTCCCGACTTACCCAGGGCAGATTAGCTTGACCCTGGAACCCTTGATCATTCGGCGGACGGGTTTCTCACCCGTCTTTCGCTACTCATGCCTGCATTCTCACTCGTGTAGGCTCCACCGCTGGTTTCCACCGCGACTTCACTGCCCACACGACGCTCCCCTACCACTCCACACCCCTGAACCACGAAGGCTAGGGCATTATGTGAAATCCACAACTTCGGCGGTGTACTTGAGCCCCGCTACATTGTCGGCGCGGAATCACTTGACCAGTGAGCTATTACGCACTCTTTCAAGGATGGCTGCTTCTAAGCCAACCTCCTGGTTGTCTTCGCAACTCCACATCCTTTCCCACTTAGCACACGCTTAGGGGCCTTAGTTGGTGGTCTGGGCTGTTTCCCTCTCGACTATGAAGCTTATCCCCCACAGTCTCACTGCTGCGCTCTGACTTACCGGCATTCGGAGTTTGGCTGACGTCAGTAACCTTGTAGGGCCCATCGGCCATCCAGTAGCTCTACCTCCGGCAAGAAACACGCAACGCTGCACCTAAATGCATTTCGGGGAGAACCAGCTATCACGGAGTTTGATTGGCCTTTCACCCCTACCCACAGCTCATCCCCTCCATTTTCAACTGAAGTGGGTTCGGTCCTCCACGACGTCTTACCGTCGCTTCAACCTGGCCATGGGTAGATCACTCCGCTTCGGGTCTAGATCACGCCACTACACTCGCCCTATTCAGACTCGCTTTCGCTACGGCTACCCCACACGGGTTAACCTCGCGACGTAACACTAACTCGCAGGCTCATTCTTCAAAAGGCACGCCGTCACAACTACTAAGGCTGCTCCGACGGATTGTAAGCACACGGTTTCAGGTACTGTTTCACTCCCCTCCCGGGGTACTTTTCACCTTTCCCTCACGGTACTGGTCCGCTATCGGTCATTAGGAAGTATTTAGGCTTATCAGGTGGTCCTGACAGATTCGCACGGGATTTCTCGGGCCCCGTGCTACTTGGGATACTCCCCAGGCCGTGCACAACATTACGGTTACGGGGCTCACACCCTCTCTGGCCGGCCTTTCAAGACCGTTCACCTATGCCTGCACCTCACCTCACTGGTCCGGCAGAACCAGAACGGAAAGTCCCACAACCCCGCCCATGCAACGCCCGCCGGCTATCACACATGGAAACGGTTTAGCCTGATCCGCGTTCGCTCGCCACTACTAACGGAATCACTATTGTTTTCTCTTCCTGCGGGTACTGAGATGTTTCACTTCCCCGCGTTCCCCCCACGCACCCTATGTGTTCAGATGCGGGTCACACAATCACCTTGCAGCGTTGTGCGGGGTTTCCCCATTCGGACATCCTGGGATCAACGCTCGGTTATCAACTCCCCCAGGCTTATCGCAGATTCCTACGTCCTTCTTCGGCTCCTAATGCCAAGGCATCCACCGTGTGCCCTTAAAAACTTGACCACACAAGATCAATAAACTTACTCGAGAGAACCATGACCACAAGGGCCAGGTTCATTCATAAGAAATTGCTGTAAGAACACACACCCACACGAAGGCACGTGTGTGTTCTAGATGCTCGCGTCCACTATGTAGTTCTCAAACAACAACCCCATCAACCAGACCACCACCACCCCACAAACGGGGACACGACGGTAAGTACCGGAAGCAGGAACAAAAGAAACACCAGAAGATGCCCTCATGCATTGCTGCAAAAAGGTCCTGTTGCCTCAGGACCCAACAGTGCGCCAAACACAACCCCACACAATCCACGCCCCGAC
>NZ_JBWBQU010000012.1:0-4208 GCF_056279165.1 Paenarthrobacter sp. TE3676 | reverse complement strand
CGGGGGTGCATAATGATCCGGCCATAATTTCAACCAATTGAAAAACAATCGGTATCAACAAACTTGGCACACTATTGAGTTCTCAAACAACAGACCCCCCAAAACATCACCCACAGCACACCACAAAAGCAGCGCACCCAACAGGGCCATTGGAAAAGAAGAGTTATTTTTGGCCGCCTACCGAACCGTACACACCTTCCGGCTTTCCGTTTCGCACGCGGCGACTCAGAAAACAATACACGCCCCACACCCCCAACGCAAATCCACCCCCAACCCCACCCCACACACCCCCAAAACCCCACCAACCGCCGTCGGACGCCACTCACAAACGGTGAGGCGCGGCGCCGGCAGTAGCGGGCTAAACAGCGTCGGGTGGACGCCCAATGACGAAGCTACTGTCTGGTGGGAGGATGGGACGCATGGAACTGCACATCACAGGAGATGCCGCCGCGGACCAGCTGCTCAGTGACGACGCCTTTGCGTTGTTGACGGGTATGTTGCTGGATCAACAAGTCACTATGGAGTCGGCGTTCGCCGGTCCCGAGAAGATCCGCACCCGTTTGGGTTCCCTCGAACCCGGCACGATCGCGGGGTACGATCCCGCGGGCTTCGTGGAAGTCTTCAAGGAACGGCCTGCTGTCCATAGATTCCCTGGTTCCATGGCCGCGAGGGTCCAAGCCCTCGCCGAGACAGTACATCGGGAATGGGACGGCGATGCATCCGCTATCTGGACCAGCGGAAACCCCGATGGCCCTGAAGTACTCCGTCGGCTAATGGCCTTGCCCGGCTTTGGCGAACAGAAAGCAAAGATCTTCCTGGCTTTGCTAGGCAAACAGTGCGAACTACAGGCGGACGGATGGAGGGAAGCGGCCGGCCACTATGGTGAGGCGGGCTCCTACCTCTCGGTCGCCGACATTGTGGACCCGGAGTCCCTGGTCAAAGTGCGTGCCAGTAAGCAAGCGGCCAAGGCAGCCGCGAAAGCCGCCAAAGCGTAAATACTGTCAGACCTGGCTTATACGATGCGGCAAATGCCTAGTCGATTGGTGGAACCTGATGGCGACATTGCGAATCTGTGATGAAAGATTGCCCGGAGCCGGGGCAACAGAGCAACTGGAGCTCTCCGGGCTGCCGGATGTCATCACAGTTGAAGAGCTAATACGCTGGCGCGTGCGCGAGGAAGTCGCGCGTTACAACGCCACCCACGGGGCTGGAAAATCCCCCGGGCTGGTGGAGGTCTCCGCCAGGGAAAGTGAGCTCAACGGTCTTGGACGCCGGGTACCAGACCACAAGCCCGTGAATTGGGAGCGGCACGCTGACACTGCGGTTAAAGGCTTTGAACGGAATGCATTCTTCGTGATGGTTGACGGCCGACAGGTCTGCGACCTGACGGCCGAAGTCGACGCCCTCACCGCCGTCGAAGCTGTCTTCATCAAGCTAGTACCGCTGGTTGGGGGATGAGCAGCTTGGTCGATTCAGAGGAGGGTTTCGCCATGCCCGAACGTCTGCGTGTCTTGGCCGGTATGCAAAGCGGCAGGCTCCTTGAGTTCTTCATGACTCCACATTCCGATTGGGCAGGTGGCGGGGAAAGCTTCGAAAAGTACCGGGAACGGTTTGCCAAGTACCTTGAGCAGCTCGACCCGGATGGGCAGAAGGGTGCATTCGCTTATACCTTCGCGCACGTACACGAGCACAGGTACGGGATCGCTGACAGGTATTACGAGCCTTTCGGCATCCCGGCAGGCCGCGTGCACATGCTGCCACCGATCGAGCAGGCGCTCTACATCTTTTCGAAACTGACTCCGCTGGACTGGTCCGCCCAAGAGCTCAATTGGATGCTTAGCCACGTGCCCTACTCCCGATACATCTATCCTTCATGGCGCGGCGCGTTTCACGAGCCAATCCTGGCGCTGGAACCCACTGAGCGATGCAAAATTCCGACGGCGACCCGGCGGTTGGAGGCCATACTGCTCACGGATTTTCGGGATGGGCCGGGGTTGCATCCAAAGATCCGCGAATTTGATGAATTGCTGCTCAATGACAGCAAGGAAGACGGCCGTATCCCTTTGCAGTACGTGGCTGAGGACGACGACTTCGGTCCCTCAATACCCAGTGCGGTGAGGCCCGTTTTGCCGGAACACCAGGTCGCCTGGCTACTGCTCTTCATGAGCGAGCTGAGCGGGCCGAAGCCCACGGCGAAGTGGAAACGCGCAGCGGATCTGCGGATCTCGGAGCAGCCGGAAGCGCTGGGGGTTGCCCAAGCCCTACTCGGCCTGGCTGCCGAGCGCAGGCCTACGGCAGACCTGGGCGAAATTTCATGTGTTACCCCGCACGTTGGGTCGGTCCTGCGAGCCGCCCTCTGGCTCCTTGCGCTCCAGCACGATGCTCCAGCACATATTCAGCTCATTCGAGACGCATCCGCCTACCTGGGGGCAGGCCACAACGGCAAGAACGGAGTTTGCCGCTCCGCAATAGCGGCCAACGCCGGCGTGGAGACGCTCCTGGAGATTGCCAAGAACCACGAGACCGTCACAACTGAAGTCGTTGGAGCACTCACGCACATCCGGGACGTGGTCAAGAACAAGAACCTGCACAAACGCTTGGTCAACGTCATCGACCAACTGTCCGCAGAGCGAGGCATCTCTCCGTCGGAACTACTGGAAACAGCTGTTCCCGATCTGGGCCTGGATGCCGGCGGTGTAACGACCTACGAAATTGACGAGTACACGGCCAGGCTTTCCCTGACGAACGGACAAGGCGCGGCTGCCGTGAAGCTCGAATGGCTCACGGCAGCCGGAGAACCGGTGGCCATGCCCACTCAACTGAAGAACCATCCGAAGTTGCCCACCGTAAAACTCGCGGCGAGCGAAGCTAAAAATGCCCTGAATATCCAGCGACGCCGGCTCGAACGGCTCATGGCTTCCGAGCGAGTGTGGACGGGCCACGATTTCTGCACCCGCTACTTGGAACACCCCGTGGTTGCAACTATCGCTCGCGATCTGCTGTGGACCATCACGTCAAGGGAAGGAGAGTTCTCCGGCTACCCTCAACGCACTCCTGATGCCAGCGGTTGGGAATTGGTGGGAACCCAAGGCGAAGCACACGCCATCCCCGCCGACGCAACCGTAGTTCTATGGAAACCGTGGGCACGGAGTGTCGATGAAGTACGCTCCTGGCGCTCCCACCAACTGCAGCACCGGTTGAGACAACCGTTCAAGCAGGCATACCGGGAGCTCTATCTGCTGACTCCCGCCGAATTGGAGACTGGACACTACTCCAACCGGTACGCCGCACACGTGCTTGACTACGCTCGTGCGCAGGCGATTGCGAAGGAACGCGGCTGGCACGGCACCCAATTAGGTCCTTGGGACGGCGGCCAGGACACCCAGCTGTATTCCGAATTCCCTGACGAACAGCTGAGGGCGGCATTCAGCATCGAACTTCTTGAGCTCGAAACAGAACGTGCAAACCTATGCTCAACCAACAGGGTGTGGTTCGAAAGGCGCGTTGCCCGGGACACCTGGGAGCCAATAGGCCTTAATGAAGTACCGCGGGCCGTGTTTAGCGAAGCCATGCGGGACGTGGACCTCTTTACCTCAGTGGCTGCAATCGGACCGGACCCGGATTGGGCAGACCACCCGAATGGTCTCATCAGAGACTACTGGGGCGAAACACACACAGAGGCACTCTCGGAATCAGCACAGACCAGACAGGAATATCTCGGCGAAATCCTCCCCCGGACAATTCTGTCTGACTCCTGCCAGTTGACGGACCGCCATCTCATAGTCCAGGGTACGCATCGCACCTACAAGATCCACCTCGGATCAGGAAACATTCTGATGGAACCAGACGATTCCTACCTTTGCATCGTGCAGGCACCGAGATCATCGTCCGAGCGTATCTTCCTCCCCTTCGAGGAGAAGACTGGAAGACTGGCAACGATCCTGTCCAAAGCCTTCATGTTAATGAACGACCACAAAATCACCGACCCATCCATCCTCAGTCAAATCCACGGGACCCGCTGAGGCGTGGGCCTTAAACGTCGGAAGCCTCCTTGGGTGGTGGAGGCTTTTGTTTTGGGGTGGTTGTTAAATGCGGGAGACCCCCCGAACCGTGGTGGGTTGGGGGGTCTCTACCTAATGGTTGTCCGGCGGTGTCCTACTCTCCCACACCCTCCCGGGTGCAGTACCATCGGCGCTGTGGGTCTTAGC
>NZ_JBWBQU010000011.1:0-131211 GCF_056279165.1 Paenarthrobacter sp. TE3676 | reverse complement strand
TCCCGCAGCACCTTCCCACCAGCATCAGAGACAGCAAACTTCATCCCATTCGTATGCCGCGGCAACACCGTCAACGGATGCAGGATCATGTCCTCAACCGCGTACGGCAGCTCCACGCCTTCGCCGGAGGCGCCGGCCAGGTTCAGGACACCTGTCTCAGCGATCGTCGCGAGCCGCTCCTCCACCTCTTCGGGCAGGATCAGCTCAGGGTGATACCCCTCCAAGCCCAGCAGCGTGGCCGTCATGGTGCCATGCCCACGACCGGTGGCAGCCAATGAGCCATAGAGGTCAACCCGCAGCGACGCCACCGAGCCCAGGACGCCGGCGTCCTTGAGCTCACCAGCGAACACCGCAGCAGCCCGCATGGGCCCCACAGTATGAGAACTCGACGGGCCAATACCCACAGAAAACAGATCGAAAACGCCAACAGCCATGGTCGGGATTCCTTAACAAAGCTTGAAAACGGTCCGGCAGATGGTCCTGCCGGAGGGCCGCCCCTGCTTATGGCGGAGGTCGACCGAAGCACGACGCCGGATGGCCCCCAAAGGCGGCAACCCGGCGTCGCAATTTTATTCAGTTCTACAATCCCACGCTACATCCGTAGCCTCCGATACGGGGTTTACCTGCCGAAGATGCCGTGCGCACGGCACATTCCGCAGCTAACCCACGAAACGGACTCCTCTTCCCTCACGGGAGCCCTGCAACTGGCCCCTTGGGACCGGCGTCCGGCAGCGACCGTCCAAGGGAGCTTCGCGTCCGCCCAGCGGGCGCCCAAGCGACCGAGGTCGCAGAGGACGTCGGCCCAGACGGGCCACCCGGCGGACTAGGAGAGGTCTCCGCCATTCTTGGAGGCGTACTCCTCCGCCGAGAGCAGCGGGCCCTCGGACTCAGCAGAAACCTTGAACAACCAACCGGCGCCGTAGGGGTCGTTGTTGATTAGGGCGGGGTCGGAAACAACGGCGTCGTTGATCTCCGTGACCTCACCGGTCACGGGTGAGTACAGGTCCGAAACCGACTTGGTGGACTCAACCTCACCGCAGGTCTCGCCTGCAGTAACTGTCGAACCGACCTCGGGAAGGTCAACGTACACAATGTCACCCAGTGCGTCAGTGGCAACCTCGGAGATACCAACGGACACCGAGTTCCCGTCTCCGCGGGAAACCCACTCGTGTTCGTCGGAGTACTGAAGTTCGGGCGCTACTTTGGGCATTCTGTTTCCTTTACGTGTAGTGACTACATCTAATTGTGTCGTGTCTGGGCCGTGAGCGTGGCTCATTCGCGGGCGTCGGGCACCGAATTCCTCCGCGTGCTGCTCCTTCGTCGCTTTGACGCTCGCTTCCGGAATCCGCTCCCCC
This sequence comes from Paenarthrobacter sp. TE3676, assembly GCF_056279165.1. NCBI lineage: Bacteria > Bacillati > Actinomycetota > Actinomycetes > Micrococcales > Micrococcaceae > Paenarthrobacter > Paenarthrobacter sp. TE3676. Next base: position 129,856 of record NZ_JBWBQU010000011.1, on the reverse strand, counting down.
ACCGCACGGCCACGCGAGTCCGGCCTCCGGCAGCATGCGTCTAAGGGAGCTTCGCGTCCGCTCAGCGGGCGCCTATGCGACCGAGCATGCAGAGGAGGTCGGACCCGCCGGGCGTCGGGCTCGAAAACCCGTGAACTACTTTTGGCGCTTGTAGAACGGCAACGCGACGACTTCAAAGGGCTCAGTTTTACCCCGAAGGTCGATGTCCAGGGCGGTGCCCGGCTCAGCAAAAGCGACGTCGACATACGCCAACGCTACCGGGTAGCCAAGCGTCGGGCTGGGCTGGCCGGAGGTGACTTCACCGACCGCTGCGCCGTCCTTGAGGACCGGGTAGTGGCCGCGTCCGGCCCTGCGGCCCAAGCCCTTAAGGCCCACGAGCTTGCGTCCGCTGGTGGAACCGGCACCGTCTGTTTTGAGGGCAGCGAGTGCCTCTTTGCCGACGAAGTCGCTTTCCTTGGACAGTGCCACCACGGGACCGAGTCCTGCTGCGAAGGGGTTGCCTTCGCGGGAGAGCTCGTTGCCGTAGAGGGGCATGCCTGCTTCGAGGCGCAGTGAGTCGCGGGAAGCCAGGCCGGCGGGGGTGAGTTCGCCTTCTTCTGCTGCGTCGGCGATTGCCTGCCAGAGAGCTGCTGCGGACTCGTTGGCTACAAAGATTTCGAAGCCATCTTCACCGGTGTAACCGGTGCGGGCCAGCAGCAGGTCCTGTGTGCCGCCGTCGAACGTGAACGGAACTTCAACCGCCGCGTAGTACTTGAGCTCAGTGACCAGGGCGTGCTGTTCGGCCGGGACCAGGCGGAGGAGGATCGCTTCAGCAAGCGGCCCCTGAACAGCGATCAGCGAAGTCTCAGAGGAAGCATCCTCAACAACAACGTCGAAACCGGCGGCGCGCTCCAGCAGCGCAGCGGCAACAACCTTGGCGTTGCCGGCGTTCGGAACCACAAGGAATTTGTCGGTGCCTTCTTGGGTAGAGGGCCGACGGTAGGTGATGAGGTCGTCGATGATGCCGCCGTCTTCCTGGCAGATCAGCGAGTACTTGGCCTTGCCGACGGCCATAGCGGAGATCTTGCCCACCAGTGCGTAGTCCAGGAAGGCAGCTGCCTCGGGACCGGTGACCCAGACTTCACCCATGTGGGAGAGGTCGAACAGTCCGGCGGACTTGCGGACGGCGTGGTGCTCGGCCAACTCGGACGAGTACTTGAGCGGCATTTGCCAGCCACCGAAGTCGGTGAAGGACGCGCCGAGCTTCTTGTGCTCTTCGTAAAGGGCTGTGTAGTTCTCAGTCATGACCAGTCCTTAGTTTTCGAAGTCTTCGATCGGCGGGCAGGAGCACACCAGGTTACGGTCTCCGGCCGCGCCATCAATGCGGCCCACGGGCGGGAAGTACTTGTCCTGCTTGAGGTGGTGGACCGGGAAGGCGGCCTGCTCGCGCGGGTACGCACGGTCCCAGTCAGAACTTACGACGGCGGCAGCGGTGTGGGGTGCCTTGCGCAGCGGCGAGTTCTCCACGGCGAAGTCGCCGTTGGCTACCTGGTCGATTTCCTTGCGGATGGTGATCATGGCTTCGATGAAGCGGTCGATCTCCACAAGGTCTTCGGACTCAGTGGGCTCTACCATCAAAGTTCCGGCAACCGGGAACGCGAGGGTGGGGGCGTGGAAGCCGAAGTCGATGAGGCGCTTGGCCACGTCCTCCGCGGTGACGCCGGTCTTGGCCGTCAGTTCCCGGAGGTCCAGGATGCATTCGTGGGCCACGAGTCCGCCCTCGCCGGTGTAGAGGACCGGGAAGTGCTCGTTGAGGCGGGATGCGATGTAGTTCGCGGCCAGCAGAGCAGACTTGGTTGCTTCGGTGAGGCCCTGGCCACCCATGAGCTTCACGTAAGCCCAGGAGATCGGGAGGACACCGGCGGAACCAAAACGGGACGCCGAGATCGGGACGTCGTTGCCTTCGGTCCATGATGCAGCGTCGCCTGGCATGAACGGTGCGAGGTGCGCCTTTGCAGCAACCGGACCAACGCCGGGTCCACCGCCACCGTGGGGGATGCAGAAGGTCTTGTGCAGGTTCAGGTGGGAGACGTCGCCGCCGAACTTGCCCGGCTGCGCGAGACCGACGAGGGCGTTGAGGTTGGCGCCGTCGATGTACACCTGGCCGCCGGCCTCGTGGATGGCGTCGCATACTTCGCGGACGTCGGCGTCGTACACACCGTGAGTGGACGGGTAGGTGATCATGATGGCCGAGAGCGCGTCGCGGTGGGCCTCGATCTTGTTTTTGAGGTCTACGTGGTCGATGGTGCCATCGGGAGCAGTGGCCACCACAACAACCTTCATGCCCGCCAGCACTGCCGAGGCTGCGTTGGTGCCATGGGCAGAGGCGGGGATCAGGCAGACGTTGCGCTGCTCGTCGCCGCGCGACAGGTGGTAGCCGCGGATCGCCAGCAGACCGGCGAGCTCGCCCTGGGAACCGGCATTCGGCTGGATGGAGACTTGGTCGTAGCCGGTGATCTCGGTCAGCTGGGATTCGAGGTCGGTGATGAGTTCGCGCCAGCCCTCAGTCTGGGAATCCGGAGCGAACGGGTGGATCGAGGCGAACTCCGGCCAGGAAATCGCCTCCATCTCGGCCGTGGCGTTCAGCTTCATGGTGCAGGAACCCAATGGGATCATGGTGCGGTCCAGCGCGAGGTCGCGGTCCGAGAGCTTACGGATGTAGCGGAGGAGCTGGGTTTCTGAGCGGTGGGTGTTGAACACCGGGTGCTGCATAAAGTCGCTCGTACGTTCCACGGAAGCCTCAAGCGCGAAGCCTTCAGCAGACTCAAGTACAGGAGCGCCAAAGACATCAAGGAGACGACCGACAATCCCGGGAGTAGTGGTTTCATCAACAGAGATGCCAACCGTGTCAGCGTCGATGCCACGGAGGTTGATGCCCTTGGCCTCGGCAGCGGCGACGATTTCAGCAGCCTTGCCGGGAACGCGGACGGTGATGGTGTCGAAGAAGGAACCGTGGAGGACCTCGACGCCGGCAGCCTTCAGGGACGCTGCAAGCGTGCGGGCGTGGCCATGGGCGGTTTCGGCGATCGCCTTGAGGCCCTCAGGGCCGTGGTAAACGGCGTACATCGAGGCCACGATGGCCAGCAGTGCTTGCGCTGTACAGATGTTGGACGTGGCCTTCTCGCGGCGGATGTGCTGCTCGCGGGTCTGCAGCGCCAAGCGGTAGGCGGGGACACCGGCGTCGTCCTTGGAAACGCCCACCAAACGGCCGGGCATGGAACGCTCCAGTCCCTTTTGGACGGCCATGTAGGCGGCGTGCGGGCCACCGAAGAAGAGCGGAACGCCCAAGCGCTGTGCCGAACCGACGGCGATGTCGGCGCCCTGCTCGCCTGGAGGCATGATGAGGGTCAGGGACAGGAGGTCGGCAGCAACGGTAACCAGCGCACCGCGCTCCTTGGCGTCCGCAATCACGGCAGAGTGATCGAACACGCGGCCGGAAACGCCGGGCTGCTGGAGGACGACGCCGTTGATGGCACCTTCCGGGAGACCCAAGGAAAGGTCAGCGACCTCGACTTCGAAGCCGAGCGCCTCGGCACGGCCCTTGACGATGGCAATGGTCTGGGGGAGGCAGTCTGCGTCGAGGACGGTCTTGCCATCCTGGACAGCCTTGTTCTTGTTGGCTCGGCGCATCATGAGGACGGCTTCGGCCACTGCGGTTGCTTCATCCAGTAGGGACGCGTTGGCGATCGGCAGCCCAACCAGGTCCTGGACCATGGTCTGGAAGTTCAGGAGCGCCTCGAGGCGGCCCTGCGAGATTTCCGGCTGGTAAGGGGTGTAAGCCGTGTACCAAGCCGGGGATTCGAGGATATTCCGACGGATCACGGGCGGCGTCACGGTGTCGTAGTAGCCCTGGCCGATCATCTGAACGGCCGTCTTGTTCTTGGACGCGAGCTTGCGCAGCTCGGTCAGAACTTCAACTTCACTCAACGCGTTCTGCAGGGTGAGGGCAACTTCCTGGCGGATGTCGTTCGGGACGGCGGTGTCGACCAGCGAATCAACAGTGTCGTAGCCGACGGACTTGAGCATGGTCTCAATGTCGGCCTGGCGGCGGGCGCCGATATGCCGATCGACGAAGGTGGTGGAGGCAGAACTAACCGTCACGAAGGAACTCCATTACTTGGGCAGCGTTTGGGTACGCCACAGCGGCTGGGTTCCTCCCCGCTCTGTATTGGACCTGAGAGTTTCCGCGCGTTGCCTGAGCAACCATCGCTTGCACCGTCGGTGAGCACAGCACTCCCTTCACCCGAAGGTGAGTTGAGTACCTGCTGCTTTCCAGAGTCGCCTAGCCGCGGCGGTGCGTGGGCCTGAGAGATTCCTGGGGAGGGTTTGCTCCTACGGCGCCTGCATCACTTGCTTGCAGGACTCTCCCGCCGCAGATCAAAGGCATGTTCAGTTGTGTGTGGTCACCGCGTACGGCACGCCACGAGGGTTAATTGTCCTACGTCCCGCGCCCCGCAGCAAATGGAAGACCCGCTACTTCCGCAACCGTTCAAGGACTCCCAACAGAATTTCGACGTCGGCCTCCCGCCCGGCGTTGCCGCCCTCCTGCCCGCCTTCAAAAATCGCGTTGAAATAGAGGCCGTCGCCCATGTAGCTGACGGCCTTGGCAACCTCCGGCCCGACGTCCTCAGCCAGCACGTCCAGCCACCGTTGCTGGATCGCGGCGAACCTGCGGCGGGTTTCCTCGTGGGCAACTTCGGCCAATCTTGTGGCAGCGACGAAGGCCCGGTCCATGGGCGTATCCGCCCAGAGCGAGGAGCGGATGAAGTAGGCGGCCGAACCATCGGGGGCAGCCTTCATCAGCTCGGTATCTTCATCGGCGAGCAGGTCCAGGCGCTCCAAAAGGGCCGTGATCAGCGCTTCCTTATTGGGGAAGTGGTAGAGCAGACCGCCCTTGGACACGCCTGCCCGCTTGGCAACAGCGTCGAGCGTGGCGGCACGCTCCCCTACCTCGATAAGGAGGGCTTCGAACGCATCCAGGACGGCGTCCCGGGCAACTGGTTTTCGTGGCATGTGTCCATCATTCCCTAAAGGCTTACGGGCTTCTATTTGAAACTGTACCGTCTGGACGGTACAGTGAGTTACATGTTCTCGCCGTCATCAACCCAAGCACCCCGTTCCGCTCAGCCCGTTAAGGGTCAGGCAGCACCGTGGCGCGACTGGACGGCTCTGGCACTCCTGATGTTTCCGGTGCTGCTGGTGGCCGTGGACAACACCGCGCTCACATTTGCACTGCCCGAGATCGCCCGTTCGTTGGACGTGGGCGGCGTCCAATTGCTGTGGATTGTTGACGCCTACCCGCTGGTCCTCGCAGCATTGTTGGTGTCCATGGGCAACTTGGGCGACAGAATCGGACGACGCCGGCTGCTCCTGCTCGGCAGCACGGGCTTCGCAGCGGTTTCGGCTGCTACAGCTTTCGCGCCTTCCGCTGAATGGCTCATCGCCGGCCGCGCGGGCCTGGGCGTCTTCGGCGCCATGCTGATGCCATCAACCCTGTCCCTGATCCGGAACATCTTCACCGATCCCAACCGGCGTCGGCTCGCGATCGCCGTCTGGGCCGCCGGTTTCTCCGGTGGTGCCGCCCTTGGCCCGATCTTCGGTGGCTGGTTGGTGGAGCACTTCTGGTGGGGTGCCGTGTTCCTGGTGGCGGCTTTCCTGCTCCTGCCGCTACTTGCTTTCGGCCGGGTCTTGATTCCTGAATCGAAGGACGCCAATCCCGGCCGGGTGGACGTGCCCAGCATTCTCCTGTCCGTGGTCACCATGGCGCCGTTGGTTTACGGCATCAAGGAATTCGCGGTTCACGGCTTCGGGGCGTCCGCGGCTGCCTTCATGGGGTTCGGCGTGGTGATGGGCATTATCTTCGTCCGCCGCCAGCAGCGGATCGAGAGCCCCATGCTGGACGTCTCATTGTTCAAGAACAAGGTGTTCAGTACCGCAATCGTGGCGAACGTCCTGTCCCTCTTCTCCATGACGGGCTTCATCTACTTCTTCGCCCAGCACCTGCAACTTGTTGAGGGCCAGTCCCCTATGGAGGCCGGCATTGCAATGATTCCTGCTCTCCTGGCTACGGTCATCGCCGGCCTGCTGGTAGTGCCGCTGGTCAAGCGCGTACAGCCTGGGTTCGTTGTGGCTGCGGGACTAACTCTCAGCGGAGTGGGATACCTGATTGTGGTGGTGGGTGACCATGGCAGCGGACCCGTGTTCCTGTTGTCGGCCCTGACCGTACTCGCAATAGGTGTTGGTGCTGCGGAGACCATCTCCAACGACCTCATCCTGGCCTCCGTTCCGGCCGACAAATCCGGCGCCGCCTCGGCCATTTCCGAGACCGGCTATGAGTTGGGCTCGCTCTTGGGAACGGCAGTGCTTGGCTCGATCCTCACTGCTTCCTACCAGCACAACCTCGTCATTCCGGACGGTGTATCCACGCAAGCGGCCGGTAAGTCCACTGAAACGCTTGCTGGTGCGGTTGATGCAGCGGCTGCCCTTCCGGCCCCATTGTCGGAGGCGCTGACGGTCGCCGCCCGGACAGCTTTCGAGTCCGGCGTCCACATCACTGCGGCCATTGGGCTGGTACTGATGGCTGGTGCGGCAGTGCTCGCCGCCGTCGTACTCCGGCGTGTGCCGAAGGCACAGTAGTAGGCACAGCGCCGAAGGCGCAGTAGTTGGGCACGGCGCCGAAGGCGCAGTAGTTGGGCACGGCGCCGGCTGAAGCTACATGGCTTCGGTCGGCGCCGCTTTTTTGTCCACGCCGGCGGTCAGTTCGTCGATCCTGTCGAGGGCGGCACTGAGCCGGCTGACCGTGTTCCATAGCTCCGGGTGCTGTTCCCGGACTTCCTCGAGTTTGGCGCCTGCGGAGGTCAAAGATGCGAGGTCGAAACTCACGTTGGTTCGGGCTCCGGCTATGGCTGCGCGGAGGGCTCCGAAGCCCACCACGACGTCAGCGATAAGCGCTGAATTGCCGTTTGAAGCGAGCCAGCCGAGGTCTTCAACTGCGTTAATAGCCCGCTCCCCCAGAACTGCTGATGCCTTGGCAGCATCGACGGATGCTTGATGTATTGCGTCGTCGCGCTCCGGACCGGGGTCGAGGCGGAAGGCGGCTCCGAAGGCGTTCGAGGCGGACGCGTCGTCGTCGGCCAACTGAAGGGCAGTTCGTCGGAGTTCGTGCGCCCGGGAGTGGATGCCCGTGAGCCGTTCGCGCTGATCTTCCTCCGCCTCGGTATATCCGGCCACCATGGACGTCAACGAGGCCGCGATGGAGAGCATGACCCCGGTCCCGGCACCCCCGCCTGGTGAGCCGGTGGATTCCGCCAAGGCTTTGGTCCATTCCTCAACCGTGGATTGCTGCGTGGTGACTGATTCAGAATCGTTCATGCCATCCAGTGTGCCGGGGCTTCCCGGTCTTTGCAGATTCGGGCTGGATACACTGGCCAGACATAGGCGTCGAATAAAAAGGGCAGACTCATGACCATTGACCTCGAAGAGCTTTATAAGGACCTGCACGCCCATCCGGAGTTGTCGTTCCAGGAGACCCGAACAGCCGGAATCGCCGCGGGCTATCTCGAAGATCTTGGCTTTACCGTTCATCGCAACATCGGAAAGACCGGGGTTGTGGGCGTTCTGGACAACGGACCCGGACCGGTTGTGATGCTCAGGGCCGACATGGATGCCTTGCCGGTCAAGGAAGCAACGGGTTTGGATTACGCAAGCACCGCTGTGGGTGTTGATCATGAGGGCAAGGACATGCCCGTTATGCATGCTTGCGGCCACGATGTGCACGTGAGCTGCCTCGTCGGCGCTGTGGATATCCTGGCGGCGCAGCGTCATGAGTGGCAGGGCACCCTGATCGCGCTCTTCCAGCCGGCTGAAGAATGGGGCGGCGGGGCCGAAACCATGGTTGCCGATGGGCTGTACGACGCAGTGCCCAAACCGGACGTCGTCCTGGGCCAACATGTGGCACCTTTTCCCGCCGGGTGGTTCGGTATCCGTCCCGGCGTCACCATGGCATCCGCAGACTCCCTCAACATCACCTTGCATGGGCGGGGAGGCCACGGATCACGTCCGGAGACCACTATTGACCCCGTGCTGATGGCTGCTGCAACCACTGTCCGGTTGCAGGGTATTGTGTCGCGTGAGCTCGCCCCCAGTGACTCCGCAGTGGTGACTGTCGGGCAGATTCACTCAGGGACCAAGAACAACATCATTCCCGAGACGGCAACCTTGGGCCTCAGCGTCCGTACATTCAGTGATGCCATCAGGGACAAAATCCTCGCCTCAATTGAACGTATAGCCAAGGGTGAATCCACAGCTTCAGGTGCACCCAAGGACCCTGAGATTCATTTCGAAGAGCATTTCCCGCTGACCGTCAACGATCGAGCTGCGACCGAGAGGGTATCTGCAGCTTTCAGGGAAAAGTTTGGCGAAACACAGATCATCGACCCCGGCCCTGTGTCAGGAAGCGAAGACGTTGGAGCCTTGGCAAAAGCTGCCGGAGCTCCCCTGGTCTTCTGGTTCCTGGGTGGTGCCGAGCCTTCCTTGTTCAAAGAGTGGGCAACCACGGGCCGCCTTCCCGAGGACATACCGTCGAATCATTCGCCGTACTTTGCGCCCGTCATCCAGCCGACGCTGGCGCGCGGAACGGAAGCGCTAGTGACGGCTGCCCGGGAATACTTGGCCACCAAGTCCTAGGCTGGTTCTCCTACAGATAGCCACAAAGGAAAGGCGCTGCGAGTGCAGCGCCTTTCCTTTGCTTACTTCTGCGAGCGTGTCCAGCTTCCAGGATCGGATCCGGGGCGTGCCTAGACTTTCTCGCGGATGCGGTCGATCCTCGGTTCGGGAACCTCAGATTCCCCGCGACGGCGGGCCAGGAAAGTCCACAGCGTTCCTTCCGTCCGCGGACGGTTCTGTGCAGGTTCCTGGTCCTTGGGTGCCTCAGTCGTGTGCGCCTCAGGCTTGCGCGCGGAGTCCTTCTTCGTGCGCCGCTCAAAGTCGTCATAGTACGCGTAGCACATTGTCCAACCTCCTCAGTGGCTGTCCCTTAATCGTCCTCGGACTGGGCCCTCACGTCGATGGTTTTGTGCGTTCTGATCAGCTGGGCTGATGGGCCAGAGCTGCTTGGCGAGCTTCCTCCACAGCCACCCTGGTCTCTTCCATCATGAGATCGGCATTGATTGCAGCGCCTGCCATGACACCTGCGGCGGCCGAGGCCATCACCTGACCCGTCAGATCAGTGACGTTCCCGGCGGCCCATACTCCGGGCACCGAGGTTGCCCCGCCCGCGGGATTCACTTCAACATGGGTCCCGACGCCCATCGGGTGCTCTACGGTGGGGACGCCGAGGGATTCCAGCACGTCCGATCTCGCCTCCAATCGTGGGCCGGTAACCACAGCGTCCACAGGAATCACAGTTCCCGCTGCCAGGACAACACCGGTCAGTGCGTCGTCAGTTACTTCCAGCGCCTGGACTTTGCCGTCCACCACCGTGATAGAGCGGGCAGCCAATTGCTCCCACTGTTCTTCCGTTGGCTCCACAACGTCATTGAGGAACAAGGTGATGTTGGGGCTCCATTGACGGAACAGTAACGCCTGGTGCAACGCCATCGGCACTGAACCCAGGATTCCGATCGCTTTGTTCCGAACCTCCCAGCCGTGGCAATACGGGCAGTGCAGGACGTCACGGCCCCAGCGTTCGCGGATGCCCTCAACGTCGGGCAGGACGTCGATCAGGCCTGTGGTGACAAGCAGACGCCGGGCCCTCACTGTTTGGCCATCTGCCAGGTCCACCTCGAAGGTGAGCCCGGAACCGTTCGTTGGGTCAGCCGTCGAACGTGCCCCAACCGCGACGCCGGCCATGATATTCGCCCCGTACTGGAGAGCCTCCGCTCGTCCCAGTTCCAGCAGTTCTTTGGGATTGATCCCGTCGCGGGACAGGAAACCGTGCACCCCGGCTGCGGGCGCATTCCGGGGTTCTCCGGCGTCGATAACCAGGACGGACCGCAAGGCCCTGCCCAAGGTAACAGCAGCACTTAACCCAGCTGCGCCACCTCCCACCACCACGACGTCGTGCTCCTCCACCACTCGGTTGTTTAGTTTTTCCACAATCACGATGCCTCCACACGTATTCAACGGCCCCATGCCGCTCCTTCCATGGTTGGTCAGCACCCGCAGAATCAGCAAGGAAGTTTGCCAATATGGCAAAATGAAAGGCATGACTACCGATTTCAGCACAATGCTCGACGCCGTCGGCCCTCGGCTGCGTGCCATGCGGACCCAACGCAATGTGACCCTTGCGGAAGCCTCGGAAGGGACGGGCATCTCTGTCAGTACGCTCTCAAGGCTTGAATCAGGCCAGCGCAAGCCAACACTGGAACTCCTCCTTCCCATTGCCAGGTTGCATCAGGTGCCGCTGGAAGAATTGATTGACGCACCGGAAACGGGCGATCCCCGCATTCACCTCAAACCGCACGTTCACGAGTGGGGAACCGCGCTTCCCCTCACCCGCCGCCCCGGCGGCATCCAGGCCTTCAAAATGGTGCTGAAGAGCGGAACCGGAAAAGAGGTTCCACAGCCCCAATCCCATGAGGGGTACGACTGGATGTACATCCTCAACGGCAAGCTGCGGTTGGTGCTGGGCGAGAATGACTTTGTCCTGAAACCCGGTGAGGTTGCGGAATTTGATACGCGCACACCGCACTGGTTTGCCAGCGCCACCGCAGAACCAGTGGAGTTGCTAACCCTCTTCGGGCAGCAGGGTGAACGCCTTCATGTGCGGGCACGGCCCAAGCGCTGAGGCTACGAAGCCAACCATTCGCGCGCACTCCGACGCGAGCTGCCTGACTCAACACCGTGCTCGGGCAAGTTAATTTCTGCCCACACCTCATCGAGGGAGAGTCCGAGCACATCGGCAATGGCAGCAACGGTAGGGAAAGCCGGCGTCGCAACCCGGCCCGACTCTATCTTTCGGAGCGTCTCGGGCGAGACGCGGGCGTCGAGTGCCGTCTCCAGCATGGAGCGCTCCCCCCGGGCGCGACGCAGAAGAGCGCCGAGGCGTTGTCCACGCTCGGCCTCTGCGGGTGTAAGCGGCAACCTGACCATGGCTCCAATTGTAATACCGGGATAATATGGCCGGGATAGTTATTGGTTTTCACACGAGAGGCCCCGCATGATTGAGATCCTTAGCCGCACAGAGCTAGGCCGCGCGAAGGAGGCCGGCGCCCTGGTCGCCAACATTTTGCACACGCTAAAGGGCCGCGCAGCTGTAGGCACAAACCTCCTGGACATAGACCGGTGGGCAAAGAGCATGATCCTGGAAGCCGGGGCCGTCTCCTGCTACGTCGATTACGCTCCTTCCTTTGGACGCGGGCCATTCGGCCACTACATCTGCACGGGCGTCAACGACGCCGTCCTCCACGGATTGCCCACGGATTACAGACTGGCCGACGGCGACCTCCTGACCCTCGACCTGGCCGTTTTGAAGGACGGAATCGCAGCAGACTCGGCCATCAGCTTCATCGTGGGCGACTCGAAGCCGGCGGAAAGTGTCGCGATGATCGAAGCGACCGAACGGGCATTGCGCGCAGGCATAGCGGCAGCCCGGCCCGGCGCCCGCATTGGGGACCTGTCCTACGCCATCGGCTCGGCTCTCAGCGAGGCTGGCTACCCCGTCAATACCGAGTTCGGAGGCCACGGCATTGGCTCCACCATGCACCAGGAGCCTCATGTGCCGAACATGGGACGCCCCGGCCGCGGTTACAAGCTGCGCCCCGGCTTGCTGCTCGCCCTGGAACCATGGGTCATGGCCGACACCGCCCAGCTCGTCACGGACGCCGACGGATGGACGCTCCGCAGCGCGACAGGATGCCGGACCGCACACAGTGAGCACACCATCGCCATCACCAACGACGGAGCAGAGATCCTCACTCTGCCGACGCTCGTCAGTTAATTACCGACGGGCTTGAGCGTGCAGCTGGCGACGGGCTTGGTCGTGCAGCAGGTTCGGGCAGCTCCGACGACGGCGCTGAGCCACGGAAGTAGCCTGGCAGGCTCGGCGCTTTGGAGCGATAGGTGTGCCCTGTGGGCGTGCGGAGTTCCAGAGTGTGCACATCTTCGGCAAGCGGCCTACTCTTCCAGCCGGGGTTTTCCTTGGTATGGTTGCACGCTTCGCAGAGCCCGGCGCCGTTCTCCATGGTGGTGGTTCCACCTGAGCGCCAGGAGACGATGTGATCGATGTGGCGGATGGGCGCGTCGCAGTAAGGGGTTCGGCAGGTGTTGTCGCGGGTTTCGATAAAGCACGCCCCGAACCCATCCTTATCCGTGTGGCTCACCGCTGTGCGGGTCGTGCAGCGAACGAACGCGGGACCAGCCAGCCCACCCCCGCGCCGGGGAACGCACGCCGGTCACAAAAGAGCGGCCGCCACTCGCGTCTTGCGCTGAAGGGTGACTCCCGTCATACTAAATGAACGCTATTCATTTAGTGACAGTCGTCTCACGGAGTAAAGCCCCCATGATTGAAATCAGACACCTGGAAGCCCCAACTTCCATCGCTACCCACCCAGCAACGCATGTCCGTCCGGCCGGGTTGGTCCATCCCAACGTCAAACCCGCCGCAAAACCAACCCAGGCAGCTACCGCGTGAGCGCGTGGCGCATGCCGTCGGAAACGGCTCCGCAGGACCGCGTCTGGATGGCCTTCCCCACGGGCGGATACACCCTGGGTGACACCGAAGAAGAGGCCCATGCAGCACGTTCCACCTGGGCAGCGGTGGCTAACGCCATCATTGAATTCGAGCCCGTAACCATGGTGGTATCGCCCGACGACGTCGACACGGCTGCGCGCTATCTGGACCCTCGCGTCGAGGTAATAACCGCCGACCTCAACGATGCTTGGATGCGGGACATCGGACCGTCGTTCGTACTGGATTCCAACAAGCAACTGGGCGCGGTGGACTGGATATTCAACGGCTGGGGCGCTCAGGACTGGGCGGAGTGGGATAAGGACTCGCTCATTGCCGAGGACATCAGCGGCCGCGCCTACGCCCGGCACCTCCCATCGGGGATTGTCAACGAGGGCGGTGGCATTCAAGTTGACGGCGAAGGCACCGTCCTGGTCACTGAGACTTTGCAGCTCGATCAGGGTCGCAATCCCGGCCTGACCAAGGCAGACATCGAGCAGGAACTTGCCCGCACCATCGGCGCCACGCACGTGGTGTGGCTTCCTCGCGGCCTCACCCGTGACTCCGAAAAGTTCGGCACCCGCGGCCATGTGGACATCGTGGCCGCGATTCCGGCCCCGGGCACCCTTCTGGTCCATTCCCAGCAGAACCCCGAGCACCCCGATTACAAGGTCTCCCGCGAGATCATCGACTTCCTGCGCACCACCCATGACGCAGCCGGCCGGGACTGGAACATCATTGAAGTTCCCGCCCCGGAAACCCTTCGCGACGATGAGGGGTTTGTGGACTACAGCTACATCAACCACCTCGTGGTCAACGGCGGTGTTATCGCCTGCACTTTCAACGACCCCATGGACGAGAAAGCACTCCGCATTCTCGCCGACGCCTACCCCGGACGCCGCGTGGTCGGTGTCGACGCGCGCGAACTCTTCGCACGGGGCGGCGGTATCCACTGCATTACCCAGCAGCAGCCTTCGGCCATCTAGAAAGGGCCTCACATGAGCCAGACAATCCGCCGCAGCGGCAATGAAGCTGCAGAGTCGCACCACATTAGCGGCAAGGGACTGAAGACGGGGCAGTTGGGGCTCCTCGCCGTCGTCGTTCTTGGCATTTCAACCATCGCCCCGGCGTACACGCTGACCGGCGCCCTGGGTCCAACCGTCAATGAAGTCGGGCTCCAGTTGCCCGTCATTTTCCTGATCGGGTTCATCCCGATGATCCTCGTGTCGCTGGCTTACCGGGAGCTCAACGCAGACTCCCCGGACAGCGGTACCACCTTCACGTGGGTCACCAAGGCCTTCGGTCCGTGGGTGGGCTGGATGGGTGGTTGGGGTTTGCTCGCAGCCAACATCATTGTCCTGTCCAACCTGGCCGGCGTCGCCGTGGATTTCTTCTACCTGTTCCTGGCACAGGCCACGGGCTCACCCGAGCTCGCCGACCTCGCCTCAAACAAGCTGCTCAACGTTGCCACATGCTTCGTTTTCGTGGCGCTTGCCGTCTGGGTGAGCTACCGCGGACTGCACACCACCAAGATCGTCCAGTACGGCCTGGTGGGATTCCAGTTGCTGGTACTCGGAATGTTCGTCGCCATGGCGTTCGCCAACTGGTCCACGTCCGAAACCGCTGTTCCGTTCAGCTGGGACTGGTTCGACGTCACCAAGATCGAAACCTTCGGCCAGATCGCGGCCGGCATCTCGTTGTCGATCTTTGTCTATTGGGGCTGGGACGTATGCCTCACGGTCAACGAGGAAACCGCCAACGGCAAGAAAACCGCCGGTCTCGCCGGAACCCTGACGGCCGTGATCGTCCTGGGCATCTACCTCCTGGTCACTATCGCGACGTTGATGTTCGCAGGAGTCGGAGACACCGGAATCGGCCTGAACAACGAGGAAAACCACGCCAACGTCTTCACTGCACTCGCGTCACCGGTTATGGGTCCGTTCGCGATCCTCATGTCCCTCGCAGTACTCTCCAGCTCTGCGGCATCCCTGCAGTCCACGTTCACCTCGCCTTCGCGCAGCCTTTTGGCGATGGCGCACTACGGCGCCCTGCCGGAGCGCTTCAGCCACATGAGCAAGAAGTTCTCGACGCCGGGCTTCGCCACCGTTGCGGCCGGCGTCCTGTCCGCGGGCTTCTACGCGGTGATGCACGTGATCAGCGAGAACGTCCTGAACGACACCATCCTGGCCTTGGGCCTGATGATCTGCTTCTACTACGGACTCACAGCCATCGCCTGCGTCTGGTACTTCCGAAACAGCGTGTTCTCCAGCGCCAGGAACTTCTTCCTGCGGCTCGTATGCCCGCTGATCGGTGGCGTAGGCCTGTTCGTGGTGTTCCTGCAGACCGCCGTGGACAGCTGGGCTCCTGAGTTTGGCAGTGGTTCGGAGGTCTTCGGAGTGGGGCTCGTCTTTGTCCTGGGCATCGGGATCCTGGCCTTGGGTGCCGTGGTCATGCTGATCATGTCCCGCGTTCGGCCCGGGTTCTTCCGCGGCGAAACCATCCGGAAGGATACGCCGGCCCTGGTAGTTCCGGAATAACCGCGGCCCGAGTTCGCCTTCCACCGAGTTCGTGGGAAAGCGACGAGTTCGCAGGGAAGTTTCCCGCGAACTCGCCGCTTTCCCGTGTTTTGAGGAGTAGCGGCAGCGCTTCCTACCAGCGGTGGGCGACGTCCACTACCAGGCGAGACCCGCCGTCGGGTCCGTCCAAGGTGAAGACCCGGAACGGAAGCCGGGCCCGGACGCCCAGCCCGATGCTCGTGGTGCCCTCAAAACTGCCCGCAAAAACCACCTGCCGGAACGTCTGGTACCCGGAAACGTTGGACAGTTCGGCCTTGGCTGCCGGTTCGTAGGTCGGCTGGCTGTACTGGTTGTACGACGGCGCCGTCACCATCACTTGAAGATCAGCATCCCCCAGCACCGGGATGGGGTAGCCAGTGGCATCCTGGGTCACCACCGGAACGTACTGAACCACGAAACCGGCCACCTTGCCGGTCATATCAATCACCAGGCGGTCGTAGCAGGGCTGCTGACCAGTGCGAACACCAGTGACATGGGCGGAGCTCCAGTCGAGATCGGCCTTGGCCATGGAACCCCACGAGATACCGCAGTATGTTGCTGCCGAGGCTGGCCCCGGCGCCACCAGACCGAGCCCTGCAGCTGCCAGTACCGCTGCCAAACCCGCTCCAAATTTCCTCATTTTTTGTGCCCCCTTCAGGCGAAGTTGATACTTCAACAGTAGGAGTGCGCAAGGGGCTTTGGATGGGTTGTGGCCGCTTCGGCGCGCAACCGTTAAACGGGGGCCAGTGTGATCACAAGAGGGTCATTGACAGGCAGTTTTGTGGGTGTTTAGTGGTCGCTCGGGGGCTCTTCGGGCACGTGTTCGTAACCCAAGATAACGAGACCCGGGCGTTACTTAGCCTTCACAGTCCTTGCAGTACTTAAGACCGTTCTTTTCCAGCGCAATCTGGGACCTGTGGCGGACCAGGAAGCAGGAACCACACGTGAATTCGTCAGACTGCTCCGGGACCACAATGACGGTCAGCTCTTCACCGGAAAGATCGGCGCCGGGAAGGTCGATTCCTTCAGCGGTATCGTTTTCCTCGACGTCGATGACCGCAGTCTGTGCAGTGTTCCCACGTGATGCCTGAAGAGCCTCAAGGGATTCAGCGGGAGACTCTTCTTCTGTCTTGCGCGGGGCATCGTAATCAGTAGCCATTGAGGGTTCGCTTTCGTTGCTGCATAGTGCCTATCTCGGCACCTCAGTGAAGCAGTTTAGGGCATGTTACACGCGATAAACGAATGGTGTGCCCAACGCGACATTCTGCAGCTTTCCATGCAGCTTCTAGGACCCTGTGACCGCCCTCGCGGCGTTCGCTTGGATGGCCTGCGCGCTGGCCACTGTGACCCCGCTGAGGGCCGGGAGCCACGCCAGATCGCGCCCCGATTCATTGCCGGCATCGTCCTCGTCGAGCGGGCAATCCACGATGTAGGCTGCCTCGATCCAGGCCGCAAGGGTAGAAGCGACTGAGATGGCAAACGCGGCCAGGGATCCGATCATGCGCCAACGTTAACCAGGCAGAGTTTGGGGGCGGTTTCCGGTTGGTCACGAGCTTGTTAACTACTCGGCTAGGCTCGCATGATGGACACTCGGGGGATGCTGTTGCCAACTGACACTGTGAACCATGTTGGAGCGATTTCCCAACCACCGCCGGCAATATCACTGAAACAAGCCTCGTGGGCCCTGATGTGGATTGCTGTGTACGTTGCCGCAGTTTGTTTGGCCGTGCTTGCAGCGGGATTGTCCGGCCTGGTTCATTTCACTGCAGAAATCGCTGTTTCAGCCCTCCTCGGCGGGGCAACAGCAGCCGCTCTCCTTGCAACATACGTACATTTGGTTCGGAGAAACCAGCTCACTTTGAGCATGCTCGGATTCCGACGCTTTGACGCCCGCATGCTGCACTTACTCTGGCAGATTCCTGCAGCCATCTTGGTTTCCGCTAGCGCCCAGGGGCTCTTCCTGGCGGGTCTCAGCCTCTTGGGGATGGATGGCGCTGCGGCCAATTCCTCCAACGGTGCGCTCAGCCGGGTTGCCGCACTTCCGGCACCGTTGATTGGCCTGACCGTCCTCATGGTTGCTGTGTTGACTCCCCTTTGGGAAGAAGTCCTTTTCCGAGGAGCTTTCCTCAGCGGGTTGACGCAACGTTGCAGGCCCTTTGCGGCCGTGACAGTGTCAGCGGCAATCTTTGCCGCTGTCCACCTGGTCCTGTTGACCTTCGTTTACCTCTTTATGCTCGGCGTCGCCTTGGCACTTCTAAAAAAATTCCACCAAAACCTCTGGGCACCCGTATTTCTGCACTCCGTCAACAACGCTTTGGTGCTGCTTATCATCTTGTCGGCTTCGAAAAACTAGCTGCTCTGCAAAGCCTGCTCCACGATGTACTCCGCTATGGCCATGGACGAAGTAGCCCCCGGGGACGGTGCGTTGCGCACCAAGACTGTGTCCCGTCGTCGTGCAATCACAAAGTCGTCCAGCAACGAACCGTCGCCGTTCATGGCCTGCGCGCGGACGCCGCGGGTGCCGGGAAGAATGGTGGCACCCTCAAGTGAGGGTACAAATCGCATGGCCTCCCGTATGAACTTTTTCTTGCTCACCACGGTCTGGAATTCACGAACAGCTGAGGGCACATTTTGCCGGGCAAAGTTCCAGAATCCCGGAAAGAGCGTGTAATTCAGGACGTCGCGGACATTAATTTCGCTCCACGTATAGGACTCTCGGCCAAAGGAGATAAACGCATTGGGGCCCAGCATCATTTCACCGTCGATGCGTTTTGTGAGGTGCACTCCCAGGAACGGATGCTTGGGATCGGGTACCGGGTAAATAAGGCCGCGCACTTGATCCCGCGCTTCCTTGCCCAAGAGGAAATACTGCCCGAAGAACGGTACGATCCGTGGCGTTGCCGCCTCGCCGGCCGCCTCGGCCAAGCGATCCGACTGGAGACCTGCGCAGGCCACGACGAGGTCATAATGTTCGCCGCCGTCCTTGGTGGTGACCACCACGCCGCTGCCCTGTTGCTCGAGCGCTATCACCTCCTGCCCCAGGCGGATGGTCCCGCCCGAGCTGCGGACGTCCTCGGCGAGCGCGTTGGTGATGGCCGTGTAGTCAACGATCGCCGTTTCCGGCGAGTGCAAAGCGGAAAGCCCGACGGCGTTCGGCTCCACCTCGCGTATCTGCTCGCCATGCAGCATCCGTGCGCCGGGAACGCCGTTGGCTGTGGCGCGGGCGAAGATGTTGTCCAAGCGATCAGATTCCCCGGGTGTTTGGGCGATGACCAGCTTCCCGCATGCTTCGTAGGGCAGGTTCTTCATGGCGCAGAATTCCTGCAGCAGTTCCACTCCCCTGCGGCACAGCTTTGCTTTCAGCCCGCCGGGTTCGTAATAGAGGCCTGCGTGGACCACGCCCGAGTTGTGCCCGGTTTGGTGTGCGGCGAGCCGGTCTTCCTTTTCGTAGACGGTGACCTGGGCGTCGCCTAGTTTGTTGGCAAGTTCCCTCGCCACCGCAACACCGATGATGCCGCCACCCACCACGGCGCACCGCTTGATGGTCCTCATCTGTGGAGGGTTGGACATGGCACTCCTCGTCATTGGGGTCGGTCCGCGTCACTCACAGCATTTCACACCGCGTGGCGCGGGCCCGGAGATGGCACGCAAAAGGGGCGGCACTGGAAGTGCCACCCCTTTTTTGATGCGTGAAGGACTAGGCAGCCGCGGGCTTGTCGAAACGCTGACCGGCCGGGTTGGACGGCAGGAGCGAGAGGACGAATACTGCGAGGACGCCAAGGAACGGCACCAGGACAAGCAGGGCAAGCCAGCCAGTGAAGTTGCCATCATGCAGGCGGCGAACCAGCAGCGCGAGGGACGGGACGAGTGTTGCCAGGCCCCAGATGCCGAGGATGACGTAGAACGCAATGGCTCCGCCGCCGAGAGTGACAACGCCGGAATCGCTGACGGTTGCTCCTGCTGAGCCGACGACTGTTGCGAGGGTGTTGAGGATGGTGGTTACGATGGCGGAAACCAAGGTCCACCACCAGTATTCGCTACGGCTCGCACGGCCGGAGAAGTCGGCGTACTTCTTGAAGAAACGCTTTACAGCGGCGCCAATCGGGGCACCGTAGTAAGGGGCCCACAGCGGCGGCTCGCCGGTCTGTGCGCCGTACTGTTGGGTCTGTTGCGGTTGTTGCGGGTAAGTGCTCATTTGTATATCCCCCGGGTTAGGTGTGAGTTGTGACGAAGCGTCTTACTCAGAGTGAGTCGTGCTTATCGTAATGCCCCAACAGCGAATTAGGCAGTTCGATGGAGGAAATTAACCCGGATTTAGCTTGGTAACGGAATATTTCGTCCCGGGAACGTCAAGGCGGGCGGCTCCGGAATGGTCCTCACCGGGCGTATTGCTGTCGAAGGTCCGTCTTCCGGATTTTCCCGCTGGCGGTTCGCGGCATCTCCTCGACGAAAACCACCGACTTGGGAATCTTGTACCGCGCCAGCCGGCCCTCAAGATGCGAGCGCAGTTGCTCCTCGGTCAATAATTCGCCTTCCCGCAAAGTGACGATCGCCCGGGGCACTTCTCCCCATTTCTCGTCATCAACTCCGATCACGGCTACGCTCCCCACAGCGGGCAGCTCCGCAATGGCAGCCTCCACCTCGGCCGGGTAAATGTTCTCGCCACCGGAAATGATCATGTCTTTCATGCGGTCCGAGACGAACAGGAAACCTTCGTCATCCTGGTAGCCCATGTCGCCGGAGCGGAACCACGATGAATCGCAATAGCTTTCACCCGTGGCTTCTGGCCGGTTCCAGTACTCCTTGATCACGTTGGGTCCGGAGATTTGGATCTCGCCCACCTCACCGAGGCCGGCAACGCCGCCCAGTGGATCGGCTATCCGCACGTCCGTAAAGAAGTGTGGAAGCCCGGCAGACCCAGCCTTCTCCTTGGATGCGGAGACCGGCAACATGGTGGCCCCGGGCGCGGTTTCAGTCATGCCGTAGCAGCTGGTGAATCCGATGCCGCGCTGCTCGTACGCGTCCAGCACCCTCTGCGGAACCGCGGAGCCGCCGCAGGTGAGCTTGTCCAGTGAAGTGAGGTCCGCCGTCGACCACCCGGGATGGTCACAGAGCATCTGGAACGTGGTTGGGACGCCGTTGAGCGTGGTGACCTTGTGCTGCACCACCAGTTCCAGTACGCGGCCGGCGTCGAACTTGGATTCAAGCACCACCGTTGCGCCCTTGAGCAGCATCGGAAGCAGGCCCATGTCCAGGGACGCTACGTGGAACAGCGGCGAAATCATGAGCGCCACATCGTTGCGGTTCAGGTCCATGTCCACCACCGTGTTGATGCAGTTCCAGGTGATGTTGCCGTGCGTAAGGAGCGCCCCCTTGGGCTTGCCGGTGGTGCCTGAGGTGTAGAGAATCATGGCGGCGTCGTCCAGCGTTACGGCTTCATCCAGCGGCGCCGCAGATGCGGCGTCAAGCACCTCGCCATAGTGCTCGACGCCGGATGGCAGCTTGAAAGCGGACGCCTCAGTAACGTCGTCGGACGCGACCACAAGACGGTGGGTTACCTCTGTGTCGAGGGAGGATGCGGCGGCGACAACCTCCAAAGATGCTGAACTGACCATGAGCCGCGCGCCTGAGTCCTGCAGTTGAAACTGCAGCTCAGGGGCCGCCAACCGGGTGTTGAGCGGGACGAAGATCGCGCCCAGCAGTCCGCAGGCGATGAACGTCTCCACAAAAGATGGGTGATTCTCGCCGAGGTAAGCCACTCTGTCGCCCTTGGCCACTCCCCTGTCCTTGAGGGCGTGGGCCAACCGGTCGGTCCTGTCTGCAAGGTCCGCGTAGCTCAAAGTCTTCCCACCGGAAATGACAGCCGTTTTGGTCCCGGACTTGATCCGGCGCCGGTGCAGCCAGGATCCAACTCCGTTGTTGTCCATGGTGCCGTACTCCTAACTGACCGTAGAGAGGTCGTTGTTCTTAGACTCCCGCGTCAGCAGGATGAAGACAATCGATACCAGCGACATGACGGACAGGAACACCACCACCGGGACGATGCTCTGGCCGGCGTCCTTGTAGAGTCCGGCAACGATTCCCGGGGTGAAACCAGCACCGATCAGCGTCGCCAACTGGTAACCGACGGCAGCACCGGTATAGCGGTTAGTGGTGCCGAACTGCTCGGAAACGAACGCTGCCAGCGGTCCGTAAAGGGAAGAATGCAGGATCAGCGCCACCGTGAAGGCCAGGAAGACCAAGGCGACGCTGCCGGAGCTGAGCATCCCGAACATCGGGAACAGGTAAAGGATGAACAATGCCAGGCCGGTGACCATGACGGGACGGCGTCCGAAGCGATCAGAGAGCCTGCCACCCAGCAGGACGAACAGGATGGAGATGGCCGAGGCGCCTGCAAAGGCATAGAGCACGCCTTGCTGGGGTGCACCCTTTGATACTGCATAGGTCACTGAGAACGTGGGCAGCACCACCTGCAGGCCGAATCCGGCGGCACCGGCAAACATGATCATGATGAGCGCCTTGGGACGCTTCAGCACTTCCAGCAGCGGGATCTTGCGCTTGGTACCTTGTGCGCTTTCCTTGGCGACGGCTTCGGCGAAGATGGGGCTCTCGGAAACCCGCAGCCTGACGAACATGCCCACGATCAAGAGCACGAAGGACAACAGGAACGGCACACGCCAACCCCAGGCCAAGAACGCGTCCTGAGGAAGGGCCGAGAAGATGCCCATGACCAGGGTGCCGAGAACTGCGCCTGTCGGGGCACCGGCGTTCACGAACGACGCCGCGAAACCGCGCCGCTTGGGATCCGAATGCTCCAAAGCCATGAGTGCGGCCCCACCCCATTCACCGCCGACGGCGATTCCCTGGCAGACGCGCAGGACCACCAGAATCACGGCACCCCAAGGACCGATGACGCTGGCTCCAGGAATCAGGCCGATCAACGTGGAGGCAATACCCATCATCGCCATGGAGATGATGAGCATGCCCTTGCGGCCGATTCTGTCGCCGAAGTGCCCGAAGATGATGCCACCCAAAGGGCGGGCAACATAGCCGGCAGCGAACGTGGCATACGCGGCCACTACGCCCACACTCATCAGTACCGGCGAAAAACACCTTGGGGAAGGCAACCGCTGCAGCCGTTGCGTACAGCAGGAAGTCGTAGAACTCTATGGTGCTGCCCAGATAGCTGGACATGATAACCGTGCGCGCCTCTTTGCGCTTTGCGGCCGTGCTCGACGGTGCGAGCGCAGTGTGTCCTGACATGGCTGTTCCTTGGGAGAGGAGGGAAGGGAATGATTCTTACTTGTAGAAACGGTTCCTACTTGTAGAAACGGGCGAGGAACTCGGCGACGACGGCTGGCCGTTCCTGGCCTTCAATTTCGATGGTGGCGTTGACCTTGATCTGGGCGCCGCCTTTGACTTCAGTGACTTCGGCGATGGAGCCCTTCATGCGGACTTTGGAGCCGACTTTCACCGGGGAGGTGAAGCGGACTTTGTCCAGGCCGTAGTTGACCTTGGTGGTCACGCCTTCGACGTCGAACAGCTCGCCCCAGAACGGGATGATGAGGGACAGGGTGAGGAAGCCATGTGCGATAGGGGCTCCAAAGGGGCCATCCTTGGCGCGTTCAGGATCGGTGTGGATCCACTGCTGGTCATCCGTGGCATCGGCGAACAGGTTGATCTGTTGCTGGGTGATCTCACGGTAATCCGTGGTGCCAAGGTCCTTGCCGGACATGGTGAGCAGGGTGTCGAAATCGACGACGAGATTGGGCATCTTTGCCTCCTGGTAGTTGTTGACTGAAAAGCAGGTGTTTAGCGGGTGAAAGCGCTCTCGCCTGTGAGGGCGCGGCCGATGATGAGGGCGTTGATCTCGTGGGTGCCTTCGTAGGAATAGACGGCTTCCGCATCGGCATGGAAACGCGCGACGTCGGCGGCGAGAGTGATGCCGTTACCGCCTACCACTTCGCGGGCAAGGGCGACGGTTTCGCGCATCATCAGACTGGTCTGCATCTTGGCCAGGGCCGAATCCTGGTCCCTATAGATCCCCCAGCCCTGCTGTTCGGTGAGCCGGACCACCAGGGAGAGTGACGCGGTGATGTTTCCCAGCATCCGTGCCAGCTTTTCCTGCACCAACTGGAAGGAACCCAGCGAGCGGCCGAACTGCTGGCGTTCTTTGACGTACGCCAATGCAGCCTCGAACGCGCCTGCTTGGATGCCGGTGGCGATCCATGCAACGTCCGAGCGCATCGCACGCAGCATCGCGGCGACGTCCTTGAAGGAATCCACGTTATGCAGGCGCATGGCCTCGGGAACCCGGACATTGTTCAACGTGATGTGGGCGTTCTGCATCATCCGCAGCGAGGTCTTCCCCTGGATTTTCTCCAGACTGACACCGGCAGCAGTTCGGTCCACGAGGAACGCCTTGACCTGGCCATCGGCGACCTCCCGAGCGAACACACACAACACGTCCGCTGTGGAAGCACCCCCGATCCACCGCTTCGCGCCATCCAAAACCCAAGTGCCGCCGTCGGAATCTTTTTCAAAGCGAGCGGTGGTGGACAGTCCGCCGGCGATGTCCGAGCCGTGCTCGGGTTCAGTCAGTGAGAAGACGCCCTTGAGCGAGAAATCGATGACCTTGGGCATCCACTCCTTTTGCTGCTCCTCGGAAGCCCCCACCCGGATCGCGGTCCGGAACAGCCCTGCCTGCGCTGTGTACCACGTGGCCAACGACGCGTCCGTACGGGCGAGTTCGAAGATCCGGAAGCCGTGGTAAATCCCCCTTGCGGGTGCCTCGACAGTGAGATCAGCCGGTTCCATCAGGTCAAGGCCGATCAATGGTTGAGCGAGTTGTTCCGGGAGCTCGCCACGCTCCCAGTACTCGGCCAGCAAGGGTTTCGCCTGGGTGTCAAGGAAGTTCCGGAGCCGGCCAAGAACTTGGCGTTCCCCGGTGGTCAGCAGCGCTTCGGCGTCGTACCAGTCCGCTACGGAGTACAGTCGCTGATCCACGCTGGCCGCCGCGCTCGCCGTGGTGGTCACTTCAACCACCCAGCCCGAGTAGCCGGACGGCGTTGTCCTTGAGGATCTTGGGCCGCACTTCGTCCTTCAGTGGCAGGTCAGCGAACGCACCCAGCCACTTCTGCGGCGTGATCAGCGGGAAGTCCGTTCCGAACAGCACTTTGTCCTGCAGCACCGAATTGGATAGACGAACCAGCGACTCCGGGAAGTACTTGGGCGACCATCCGGACAGGTCAATGAAGACGTTGGATTTGTGCGTCGCGATGGAGTTCGCTTCGTCCTGCCACGGTACAGAAGGGTGCGCCATGATGATCTGCAGCCCAGGGAAGTCAGCGGCCACGGCGTCCAGTAACAACGGGTTTGAGTAAGCCAGCTTGATCCCATATCCGCCCGGAAGACCGGCACCCATACCGTTCTGGCCTGTGTGGAAGATACACGGAAGTCCCAGTTCCTGGAGGGTTTCCCACAGTGGATAGAACGTCTCGTTGGAGGGGTCGAAACCCTGCAGCGACGGGTGGAACTTGAACCCACGGGCACCGAGCTCCACGGCCTGGTGCTTCGCCCCGGCGATCGCTTCCTCGCCCGTGCGGGGATCCACACTGCCGAACGGGATCAGCACATCGTTGTTCCGCGCAGCCCCGGCAATCAGTTCCGGAATGCTGTTCGGTTCATGCTTGAGCTGGGTCCGGGCGTCAACAGTGAAGACGACGGCGGCCATGTTCAGCTCGCGGTACACCTCGGCGATCCGGTCCAGCGACGGCGTCCGATCGTCGGCTTTGAAATACTTTGCCGAAGCCTCGGTCAGTGCCTCAGGGAGTGAGCCATGACCACAGCTGTCCACTTCGAGGTGGACGTGCATATCGATCGCATCGAGCGCGGAAGCATCGATGCCCAGTTCGTAGGGGTCGGCCATGATCAGCGTGCCTGGGCTGCTTCCGGCTTAGCCGCTTCAGGCCTAGCCGGTTCGGGCTGCAGGTCCTCGGGAAGCGGCAGGAAGTCCTCACCGAAGCTTTGCAAAGCATCCGCACCAAACAGTGATCCGGCGCTTTCCTTCAGTGCCTCGTAGCTCCAGCCGCCCTCACGGTATTCGGTGCTCGCCGCCGTCGGGTGCGTCCAAACCTGCAGCCGGTCACCGCCGGCACCGATCGCCTGGCCGGTGATCCCGCCAGCCGCATCTGAGGCAAGGAACGCGATCAGCCCGGCGACGTCGTCGGCCGTTCCAAAACCGAGGTCGTGACGGAAGAAGGACGGCATCGCCTCACCCTGTTCCTCCGCCTCAACAGCTTTCTGGAAGTAAGGAACAGTCTTGGTCATGGCCGTAGCGGCCACCGGGATCACGGAGTTGACGGTCACGCCAGCCTTTTTCATTTCCAGCGCCCATGTCCGAACCATGCCCACAATCCCGGCCTTTGCTGCAGCGTAGTTTGTCTGCCCGAAGTTGCCGCGCTGGCCGGTCGGCGAACCAATGGTGATGATCCGGCCCGCGACGTTGTTCTCCTTGAAGTACGCAAACGCCTCACGAACACAGGTGAACGTGCCCTTCAAGTGCACGTTGATGACCAGGTCGAAGTCCTCATCTGTCATCTTCAGCAGGCTCTTGTCCCGCAGGATCCCGGCGTTCGTCACCAGAATGTCCAAGCGGCCAAACGCGGCAACAGCGCCGGCCACCAAAGCCTTCGCAGCATCCGTGCTCCCCACCGGAACCACCACGGCGGTGGCCCGGCCGCCGCCGGCCTCAATCAGTGCAACAGCCTGTGCGGCGGTCTCAGCGTTCACGTCGTTGATCACGACGGCGGCACCTTGGCGGGCGAGCTCCCTCGCGTAAGCGAGTCCAAGACCCTGTCCACTTCCAGTGACGATTGCAACCTTGCCGTTCAAGCTCATGGCGTGCTCCTTCGCATGCATTAACCGGCTGGAGCCGGTGAGGCCGATCCCACTGCGTCGTGAGATCCTTGTCATGATCAATGAGAATACGGATCATTGAAAAAGTCAACGATTGTTTTTCATTACTATTGGAGTTGTCATGGGCCCGCAAAGCACCGAAGTGGAAACCCCGCGCCTGGCCACAGCAAAAATCGGCAGTGATGTGGGTCTGTTGCTGGCCAAACTGCATGCCACAGGCTCACTCCTGAACAACAAGGCCCTGGCTGATTACGGCCTCCGGGAGCGGTCTTTCTCCGTGCTGACACTCGCGTGCAGCGGGTTGGAACCCACCCAACGTGAGCTCGCTGATTTCCTCAGCCTCGATCCCAGCCAAGTGGTCAGCCTTGTTGACGACCTCGAACACCGCGGACTGGTGAAGCGAGCCCAAGGCAAGCAGGACCGCCGAGCCAAGATCATCGTCTCCACAACCGAGGGCCGACGGATCCACAACAAGGCGCGGGCAGCGCTGGAAGTGTGCGAGCAAACCCAACTCGCGGCGCTTAGCGAGGATGAGAACGCGCAGCTAAGGGCGCTGCTGAAGAAAGCGCTGTGGGGCTAGGCTCGGCGCCGCCGGCCCGAACTTAGGGCGATCGATGGACATCTGCACAGGAGCCCCCGGCTACCGTATGCACCTGTCCATATCGGCATCGTGGCTCTTCTGTCAGGATCGGAGACTATGAACTTCCCTCTCTTCCACGATCCCCTGCAGGGCACCGTCACCGTTGACGCACCTGTTCGTGATCCTCAAATCCACCACCAGACCCGTGCCACCAACCGGCCGGCCCGGCAGGCAACGCACGGATCAAAGCCTGTCCGCACGTCACGTCAGCGCGAGGTAGCCAAAGTCGCCGAAGACCTCCAGGCCTTGATGGCGAGGACCACTGGGCGGCACTAGTCTTGTGAGCCGCCCTCTGGGCCGGCATTACGGCATTGAGGAACTGACCAACGGTGAGATTCCCTTCACTGCCATCGTTCCCTCCTACGTGGATGAGGAAGTCAGGCTCAGCGCTGAAAAGGCCGGAGCAACCCTGGTGGCCTTCAAAATCGCCACGGCAGTGAAGATGATCACGGGCAAAGCCAACCACTTCACGTCCGACATCGGCGGGGGCTCCATGGCCGTGGTCGCCTACAACAATGGCCACTTGGAATTGGGGCCGCCCTCCGCCCTTACCTTTCAGATGCGTCTCATGGAGGCTGTGACCGGCGGCATGATCGAGGACCACCGCCGCGCCGTCGAAAGCTACGCCCGATTCCGCCTGCAGACGCCAGTCACGGAACCGTCTCCAGGCACTGTGGAAGTAACGTTCGACGACGGTCGGGCCACCATTGCGTTTGATGAGAACAACAGGCTTACCACCATGAATGCGTCGTTGACCGGTTCCAAATAGCAAGCTGAATGTATCTGCGCTGGACACGTGACATGACCCGCCCTGCCTACCCCGGCTAGTATCACTGGTTGGAGCGTCACCAAGATGCATAGCGGAATATCGAAGGGTACAGCGATGGAACTGGGGGCCACACGCGTCGAAGTGTTTGCCGACGGCAGGGTAACTGTAGGCGGAGAAGCCATTTCTCCGCCCGAGGGGATTGATCCCTACTCGGCTGCAATTGCGGTACTCGCGGACTATGCCAAGTCGTCCGGAGCACCGGTTTTGGCGGATGCGATCGACCATGCCAAGGGGCAGGAAGGCCGGTTCCACGTGCATCCGGATGGTCGCGCGGAGGCGGTGGCAGGATTCCCGGGCGCCGTGGACTCCCCCGCTGCAGAATCGACCCAGCCCACCGCGGAATCAGCCGACGCCGGCCCGGCAAGCCCAAGCGCTGTTCCGGCAAACCCAGGCCCCGCCCAGGCAAACGCAAGCTACGGCTCCGCGCACCTCGAAACCCAATTCGTGAGGCCGGACAGGCCACGCCCCACCACAGGCTTCAGGGGCGTGCTGTATTCGGCTACGGGTGGTTTCGTGAACCTCGGCCCCAGCGCCAAGGACCAGGACGAGGCCGAGCTGGAACGGCGGATCGCCCGTCCGCTCTCCGGCAGCTTCAACACAGCGATCCTCAGCCTCAAGGGTGGCATCGGCAAGACATCCACCACGGTGGGCGTGGGCATGATCCTTGCCGAGTACCGTGGTGACCACCCGTGCGCGATCGATGCAAACCCTGACAGCGGTGACCTGGCCGAGCGGGCACTTGGAGAAATGCTCTACCAAAAGGTCAAGCCGCGCACCATTACGGACATCGTCCGGGACATCGACCAGATCACGTCCCTGACCATGCTGACCGACTACATGCACCATGCCAACCGACTGCACCTGGTGGCAGGCGAGCAGGATCCGGCGTTGTCCGATGCCCTGACGGCCGCTGAGTACCTCCAGATCAAGCAGTTGGTTTCCCAGTACTATTCGGTAACACTCACCGATTGCGGCACGGGCGTGTCCCACCCGGCCATGGCCGGCGTTCTCCCCGAAGCAACCAACCTGGTCATCGCGTCCGGCTATGCAGTGAGCGGCGCCAAACGTGCCCGCAATACGCTTCAATGGCTGGCCGACCACGGGTACGAGGACCTGGCACGGAACGCCATTGTGGTGGTCACGGACAAGGACCAAGTGTCCAGCCGTGTCAACAAGCGTGCCATCGAAGAGCACCTCGCCGGCTTCTGCCGGCAGCTCATTACAGTGCCTCACGACCGCGGCGTGGCAGATGGCGACCGCATTTCGTTGGACAAGATCTCGGGCGGGACCCGCCGGGCCTACAAGGAAATCGCTGCAGCGATCGTGGACGGCTACGTCTAAGCTAACTACTGGCCCTGCACCGCGTTGAGGATCCGTTGCTGCGTGACGCGGGCTATGCCACCATCCCACGCGGAAACCGCGGGGTACCGAATGGCCAGGTGCTGGAAAGGTGCCTGGCCAAGGACTTCCGCTGCCATCCCTTCAGGCTGCATTAGCAGGGTTTCAGGAATGCTTCGGTGCAGCGACGGACCCAGTATCAGCAGCTGTGGCACCTTCACGGCCTCCCTGCCTGAAGGGACGCTGAGCCCTGAAGCCCCGAAGTGCAGTTCCAGGCCGATTTCCTGTGCGTTCGCCCCCACGGCAGCGGCCTCAAGGGCAGCAGGATCGGGAAGAGCATCAACGTCGGGGGCAGAAATCAACACATCGAAAGCCTCCACCACACCTGCTTCCGTGCGGTAGGCAGTGACTGCCCCGGCGAACCCGTGACCCGACACCAGTTCAATCCCCCAGGGCATGTTCTCCCGAAGCCTGGCAGTCAGCACGGCCGGATCCCAAGACTCCTGAAGTGGCTCTGCGGGACCCATAAATTCGGGAGTACATCCCGCCGCGGCCAACATCCCGGATGTGAACGTCCCCAGCATCAAGTCAGCCGAGGCGGCGTGCAGCACACTGCCATAAATCACGACGGCGGGACTCACCTGGGGTGCACCTGTCGCCACACCGGCATCGGTCGCCACGAATGCATCGTGTAGCTGGCCGCCGGCTCCTTCCACAACCCAAGGAATTCCTGCGGCTTTGAGAAATGCCACCAGGGGATAACTCGCGGATGCGTCAGGAAGTGTCTGCAGGGCAACTACTCCGTTCCCCACCGTCGCAGCCCCGGCCTCCTGCAGATCCCTGCGCAACTTCCTGCTGAGCCACGGACGGGCCGCAGGAGTTGGGACGGGGACCAAAGGTATTGACCTCATGCTCCCCATTCCGCGTTGATGACCTCATTTGACTGCGGATCAATCAGGAGTCCTTTGGTACCGATTACCGTAATCATCAGAAGGGCTCGCACGGCTTCGGCATTGTCCTTGTTGTAGGGGCAGTTGACCTCGGACACCCAGGCGTCACCCGCAAGCTGGTGGGCCACCTCCTCACCGAAGATCCGGCGCACCTCAGGGTTCGGCACCCGGGTGGGAACGCTGACAAGCCCCAGGTCCTCCCCGGCCAGGTTCACCACAAGGTTCTCTGAGCCCTCCACGGCGTTGAGTTGGAACTTGTTCTCGAACTGCTCGCAGGCATAGGCAAAGCGGCCTTCGCGAGGGTCCTGATCGCAAATCAGGTGAAAGTCATAGCTCATGGTGGACAACCTCATGATCGTGGTGGAAGGTCTGAACCGTCACAGGCGGACGACTGGTGCGCAGGACCCTTGCCCTCCCCGTCGGAAGCGGGACGGGGCGCTCACCGTTCGCGATCACTCCTTCTGAACGGTCTCCCGAGAACATGACAACAGGAGCGCCAGCGGCTCGAAGACTTGCGATGAAGGGATCGTGCATCATCATGCCGCTACCCGTAGTCCGGCTGGTGACCATGGCGAAAAGCCCAATATCGGCCCCTGAAGGCAGGTAGCTTGCGAGCGCACGCAGCGGCTGGTTTCCCGTTGCGGCCAGAATGTCGTAGTCATCCACCAACAGGACAATCCTTGGCGTTTGGACTGGTGCGCTGCCCCCATCGCCCAACCGGTCCCGCGCCTGGCCGGCAACGAACTCGGCCAACTGGGCCGCTCTTTGCCCATTGGAGGCATACTCCCCCAGATACGCCTCGGGGATGAAGTCCTGCAGCTGTTGGCGTGGATCGAACACCGCAAAGGCCAGCTCACCTGGTTCGTGCGATGCCATCAACTGGGAGGCCGCCGTCCGCAGCAAGTTGGTACGGCCTGTTTCGGGATCGCCCACCACCACTGCTCCCCTGTCCGCGCCGAACAGATCAAGGTTCTCGGTGCCGGCGTCGTGCTCCCGGATACCCAGCGCAATGCTGCCGCGGACCGGACGGTGGTCCGGCGAAAGCCGCGTCAGTGTAGGCAGGACGCGAACTGGCGGTGCCGTTGAGGCGGTGTACTGGCGCAGGACGGCGCTGAGCTCGGCTAGTTCCTGTCCGGCGTTGTCCCGATCCGGGGTTGTGGATAACGACGGTAGGGAGAAATGCCCAATCGTCTTGTCCATTGTCAGGGCGCGCCCTGGCCGGTTTGCCCCGAGTGTTGTTGCAAGGCGACGATCGAGCGAATCGGCGGGGTCGGCAATGTGCAGCTCGATCCTGGTTCCCAGAAGCGACTGACGGGACATCCGGACCTCCGACCAACCGCGCAGGCTGACCACCACGTGCACGCCCAGGGTGCTGCCGCGTGTCATGACGTCGTGCACCGCTTCTTCCAGTTCAGGGAATTCGGACGTCAGGCTGCCGAAGCCGTCAATGAAAAGGAAGGCGTCGGTGCATGCCAGTTCACTGAGCCCACCGCGGGACCGGAGCGCACGCATCGCTTGAAGGGAATCCAGCTTGTGCTGATCGAACACGGCTTGCCGGATGTTCAACAGGCCCTGGACTTCTTCAATGGTTCTCCGGAGCAGTTCCCGGTTGCCACGGCCGGCCACACCGCTGCAGTGCGGGAGCCCCGCCAGCCCGGCGAGCGCATTTCCGAGCAGGTCCACCGCGTAGATGTTGACGTCCTCCACCCCATGGCTCAGAGCCAGCGATGCGGCGATGGTGCGGAGCGCTGTGGATTTCCCACTCTGTGGTGCACCGATGATGGCGAGGTTCCCGCCTCGGGCGGATAAATCCAGGTGCCATGGCCCTTGCCATTGCCGGGCAGGGTCGTCCAGGATCCCGACGGCGGGGCTCAGGTACTGCGGTTGGGCGAGTCTGGGGCCTGCGGAGGTGAGGTCGAGTGCTGCGCCGGTCCCCGCCAGTGACACGGCTACGGGCAAGGGCGGAAGCCACACGGGTTGCGTTAATCGCGGCTGCGCAGCGGCAAAACCCACGACGGCGGAGAGGATAGTTGCGCTTTCTGCTTCGTCTGAGGGGCGCTTGCTTTCCAACGCACCGCTTCTCGCGGAGGCGAAATCCGGCACTTCGGTGGCCGAATGCGCTGCCAGGCGGAAGGACTGCACGGGGACAGACTCCGCAACTGTACTTACGGCGTCGTCATCCGGTGAAGGCAACGCACCCGAAACGTAAGCCGCACGGAATCGTTTGAACACCGTGGTGTCTACTTTCAGGATGCCGTGACCGGGGGTGCTGGGCAGGTGGTAGGCATCGGGGACATCGATGATGGTCCGGCTTTCGCTCTCCGAATTGGTGTGGAGGGCAATGCGGTAGGCCAGATAGGTATCGAGGCCGCGGAGCATCCCTTGCTCCACTTTCTGCGACGCCAGGAGCAGGTGGATGCCGATGGAACGGCCGATCCTGCCGATGGACAACAGGAGATCTATGAAGTCTGCGCGGGCGGTCAGCAGCTCCCCGAACTCATCAATGCACACGAACAAGTAGGGCAGCGGTTCGGCGAGTGCCGGGTTGTCCGGGTTCCTGTTGCGGGCGCTCCGATAATCGTTGATGTGGGCGAAGTCACCGCCGTTCTTCAACAGCTCCTGGCGGCGTTTGACCTCTCCCGCCAGGCTGGAGTAAATCCTGTCCACCAGGCTGGCGTCGCTGACCAGGTTGGTGACCAACCCCGAAACATGCGGCGCGGCTTCGAACGGAGCGAACGTCGCTCCACCTTTGTAGTCGACCAGGACCATGCTGAGGTCCTCAGGCGAATGCGTGGCAATCAACGACAGGACAATGGTCCGCAGGAGCTCGGACTTACCCGACCCCGTTGCGCCCACGCATAGCCCGTGGGGACCCATGCCTTGCTGGGCGGGTTCTTTCAGGTCGAGGTGGACGGGTGTTCCGTCCTCGTCTTCTCCGATGGCAACCCTCAGGAAATCCGAGCCGCGTTGGCTCTTCCACAACCGGAGCATGGCCTCGGCCGTGTACTCGGTGAGGCCCAGGGCTTCGGCGTAGCTGCGCGAAGACTTGTGCTCCCCGAATTCGTGGGACAACTCTGAAAGACGCAACGGCGCCAAGGCCCGGGCTACGGACTCGGCGACCACCGGAGGCACGTCATCAGCGATGCCCCGCATGGTTTGGCCGGTTGCCGTGGCTTCCAGCGTCAAGGCGTCAGGAGAGACCGTCAGGCGGAGGTCAACCCGTTCCGGCTCCTGTTGCTGCTCAGCCAGAACATGTATCCGGGTCACCGCGAGCCGGGACAATGGAAGGTCAGCGGGCAACCCGGGCAGCGCCACAGCGTTTTGCCCTGGCAGGTCCGTGATAATTATCAGTCGCGGAAGGGCATCTGCGGGGACCTGTTGAAAGTTACGGGCGGCGCTGTTCACTGCGGCGAGCCGGGCACCCATGGAGTTTTCCAGCAGGCCGGCCAGTTCGGTCAGGGAATCAGCCCTCCGCAGTGTTCCGCGCTCCTGCAGGTGCGGCAGCCATTTGGCCCACTCCCAGTCCTCCAGCTCGGCACCGGTAGCAACAATCGCAAGCTCGACGTCCTCGGGAGATTGCGCCGACGTGAGCTGGCAGAGCAGGCTGCGGCACACCATCAGTGCCGTTTCCCGATCCCCCACGATTGAGACGTCAGACACTGCACCCAGCGGTAGAGTCAGCGGCATATCCGGGTTGTTCCCAAAACGTTGGCGGAGCTGCTCAGCTTCAGAGAGCATGAAGGCATCCGGGCGTTCAACGGCGTCGCCGCTGTCCTGGATCGTGATGGGCCTTCGCGGAACGCTGCCGGTTCCCAAACGGGTGACCAGGAAGTCAGGGCTGGTCCGGCGGCGTTCCCACAGCCGGTGGGGATCGTTGACCACGCTTTGCACCAAGCGATTTACCGGCGGATGGGCCGCATTTGCGCCTGCCCGCGCCCGTTGCTCTTCAGCCTCAAAGTCTGAGCGGCGGCGCCTGAGGTAGTCCATGTACAGACGGCGCTTGGCCGCCCTTTGCCGAGTGGCCTTGCCGCGCTGTGAGAACATCAGCACCACCGAAGCGAGGACGGTGGCAACCATCATGATCGCGCCTATGCCGGCCAAGGATGATCCCCGGAAGAGCATCATGACCGTCACCGACGTGGCAGCTCCCAGCATCGGCACCAGGGCAAGCAGGTTCATCCCGCCTGCTCCCCCGGCCAGCTGCGGCGGGGCGTCCAGCAGTGCAGCTTCGGGTGCCTTTTCAGGAAGTGTGGTCCGGGCCGGGCGATGAACGATCCGTGTGGTCATGCGCTCAGGCCCTGTTCGCGGCCATCAAGGCCTTGCCGGTGAGTTCCGTAGCCGCGATCCTGGTTCGGGAGCCCAGACGGCTGAGTTGCAGGCTGCTGCCACTGGCCAAGTGCCGGTCGTAGGGCAACATGCCATCGCTCAGCGCTGCCTCGTGGTTCTGCCGGGACCTGACCACTACTGATATCTGGTGAACGTCCGGGAATGACTTGCCCAGCGACTCTTGAATCGAAGCGAGTTTGGCTGCCTCCGGGTTTCCCGGAGGAGAAACCAGCACCACGGCATGCGCGGTTCCCAGCAGCGCGGCTGCGTGTCGGGACAAAGGTGAGGCGCCGCCGTCGACGATTGTTACCGCCATGAAGCGCGACAGCGTGGACGAGACGTCCGTCCATTCCTGCAAAGCGATGGGCGCGTCTGCCAGAGCGGGAACGTCCGCTCTCCCGGCGGCGAAGACCTGGCTGCCGCAGGACGCGGCGTGCTTGACGGCGTCGGGCAACGTACGGACCGATTGTGTACGGAATTGCTGCATGAGCTCGGTCAAAAGGGCGGCCTGCGAGGACCCGAGGTAGCGCAGGAGGTTTCCGCTGTGATCGGTGGCATCCACGGCGATGACCGGCTCCTGCCGGATGCTGCCCAGCAACTTAGCCAATAATGCCGCCACGGTGGTGGTGGCCGCGCCGCCTGCCGTCCCCAAAACTACGATCCGCCGCCCGGTGGTGATGGGGGCTTCAACCGCGGAACTCGCCCGGATCAGGCGCTCGGACAACGCCCCTGAGGTCACGGCGTCGGTCACCTCGAAGCGGACACGTTCCCACCAGGTGTCGCCACTTCTCTTGCGTGATGCGGCTTGCCGCACAGTTGCGGTGACGGGTGCGGTTTGTGGCGCAGGGGCAGGAGGGGTCGACGGCGGTACCTCCGCGGTAGTGCCGCCCATCCCGGGAAACCCGCCCACCGGTGCGGGTGGCTGGCCAATCGGGAATCCTGAACGCGATACTTCAGCCAAAAGTCTGTCCTAGCTGTGTGTAGGCACCGGAAAGTCCGAGCACCAAGGGAATCGTGGCGAGCACGCACAGGAGTTCGAGCCGCGAGGCAATGACGCGAAGCCGGGCAGCAGTCTGCTCCCGGACCCTGACCATGCAGGCCCCCAGCACCAGAACTGCCAGCGCTGCCGCGACCACAAGCCAGAGTGGCTGCTTGGATGCCAGGACAAAGACCAAGGTGGCGCCCCAGCAGGCACCAGCCGCTGCCACGTAGACACCGGCACGTTGTGCAAGCAACGGCAACGCCAGCCCCCTGAACGTCAGGGCTCCCAACAAAGCCACCGCGAGCAAGACCGCCCAGACGGGCCGGTTCTTCGCCGTCGCAACAACCACCACTGCCACGCCGGCTATGACCGCTGCAGTGAGCGTCCAGCCCGTCAGGGTGGCGTGCGCTGCGTGAACGGCATCCAGCGTCGTGTTGCGGGTGATCCGTTTGCCTTGGCGTTGATCGTCATCCAAACCGCTAAGGCCTGTCAGTATTGTGGCCAGTCGGGGCGCCACACCCAGGGCAAATATGGCCACGATGCCTGTGATACCGGCCGAGAGTGGCTGGTCCCGCGTGCTGAAGCCCAGCAATGCCCACAAACCGCCCAAAGTGAGGAGCAGTCCAGCGCTTGAAAGAAAAGGTATGTATTTGGCCGTCGCGACGCCCGAGGCAGCTAACGCGAGGACCAAGGCGGCGGACAGGAGCAGAGCTCCAGTCGCGAAAGGCGTCACTATGAAACATGTGGCCGCAGCAGTCGCCAGCCCGGCGGATACGAGCGCGAGTCCTGCCGGGATGGAACGTGCGCGGCCGGCTATGGCGCCGAGCAACATGAGGGCGGCCGCGATCGCGATGCCGATGAGGGCGGCGTCCCTGTTTCCTGTTCCGCGCAGGACCACCACGAACGACGAACTGGCAGCGGCCATCAACAAACCAGCTACGGTCGAGAGACCTATGGCCCTCAGCTTGTCCGCCCACAGTGCCGGGAGGCGCTCAGTGGATTCGGCCGTGAAGGAGGGGACGTCGTAAACGTCCGGCGCTGACGGAACATCGCGTTCGTCGCGGAGGTAGAGCATGGAGCCATCGGAGATACCTGCTTGGCGTAGCGTCAGTGAGCTTTCCAAAGTGACACCAACGCTGGTGGTCAGCACCGACGACGTAAGGAGCGCGGTAGTGGTGCCAGCGGATGTTCCGGCACTGGCGGGCTCATTCATCAGGTCCAGGATCTGGGGCATGAGCGATGCTATGGGCTCATCGGAAGGGAGCCTCACATCAAGGTGCCGGTGGGCCGCAATAACTGTGACCCGGCTCAAGGCTGTGCTCATGGGGTTCCTTCGATGAGAGTTGCTGATGCTGAAGGCACTGCTTGTTTGGCAGCCTGTTCGTTGAGCAGATGCTGGACAAAACTGAAACCAACACAAATGGCAGCGATGAGGGCCGCAATCAGAAGTGATTGCATCAACCGCGCTGTCGCCGTCTTATAGTTACGTTCATGCGGGTTCTGCCCGAACAACAGTGAATCGTCGAGT
The DNA here is from genome assembly GCF_056279165.1 of Paenarthrobacter sp. TE3676. Classification (NCBI taxonomy): domain Bacteria; kingdom Bacillati; phylum Actinomycetota; class Actinomycetes; order Micrococcales; family Micrococcaceae; genus Paenarthrobacter; species Paenarthrobacter sp. TE3676. The sequence goes on along the minus strand of NZ_JBWBQU010000011.1, from coordinate 93,085 downwards.
CTATGCTTCCTTACCCGGGCAGACTCAAGCAGCCGGGAATCGTAATCTTCAGCCATGTGCGGCCATCCCCATCAGGCTCCTGTACGGCGTCATAGTGCCATCAACCCTAATCCATGGGTGGGTTTCAGTACGGTCCAGACCTTAGCATCCGGGCTGTGACGGGGCTGTCATAAAAAATTCAGCTCCTTGTTACTGCATCGACTGGACTTATCATGTCGTATTCGCAATGCTGGTTAAGCTTGTTCCTGTCCTTCGGGGCCGGTACTGACCTTTTATCTTCTACTGGGGGAACCAATGGCCATCTTTGATATGGGTGCCGAGACACTCGGTAACCTGACCAAACAAACCGACGCATCCCATCAGGACCTCGGCGCCTTGGTGCGCCGGTTCGTGGACGCCGTCAACCCGCTGGAAGGTAAATTCAGCGGCGCCGGCAAAGCCGCGTTCGACGCGTTCAAGAACCGCTCGGACCTGGTCGCATCCGAACTGAACACCGCCCTGGCCGGGATCGTCCAAGGCCAGTCCGGAATGAACACCGCCTTCACCCAAGGCGACCTGTCCGCATCGGACAACGCCCGCCGCTCCGAAGGAGCCGCGAACTTCGACGCCGCACGATTCCAAGGCAGGGCATAACCATGACCAGCAACCGCATCGCCTACGACACCAACGTCTCCGCCCAGGTCCAGTCCGACATCCAAGCCCTCGCCGCGCAACTGGAAACCCTCATCGCCGCCCGCCAGTCCGACGTGAACCAGGCCATGGCCGACTTCCGCGCCGACGGCGTCGACGCCGAATACCAGGCTGTCGAAGCGCGATGGACCTCCGCCGCGGACGAAGTCAAGGCCATCATCGCCCTGGTCCGAACCACCCTGGGCACCAACGACGACACCGCTACCACCGCCGCGACCTCTGCCCGCAACGCCGTGCAGAGCATCGGCTAACCGCAGCCTCTCAAGCTATGGCTGCATGGAATATAGACGTCGCCGCCTCTTCTTCGACCATCAAGGCCACCGCGGCCCAGGTTGAGGGTGTCCAGCCCTCCCTTGAAGGCATGGGCAAGGCCTTGGAACAGGCCGCTGCCGCGCTTCCTGGAGACGCGGGCGTGGTCCTCGCGGCGCTGAACGATCTGGTGGCTCTCAAACTTGCGCCAGCGGCCACTGAAGTGGTGAGCCGCTCGGAAAACGTCATCACCTCGACCGCCCAGGCGCTGAACTTTTACCAACAAGGTGACCTGACCATGGCTACGGCTGCTCAACGGAGCGCTGGCCAGGTAGATCAACACCCCACTACTGCGCCCCATGGCGGTCCCGCGAAACTCGTAAGGGACTAAGAAGATGTCAAACAGTTCGGACGTTGGCCCCTCCGGGTTGAACCCCACCGGCGGGTTCGCACTGCCCGACGTTGATTCCCTGGACGCTGCGGCGCAATCGCTAAGGCAGCACGCCGATGATTTCCTCTCCGGCGTAGCTACCTCCACGGCGATCTGGCGCGGACTCTCCGGCTCCTATTCCTCGGACGAGTCACCCACCGTGCTCGCGGCGTTCGGCACCATCATGCCCTCAGCCCAGCGCGTGCAGGGAGCCGGGGCATCCACGTCTACGGCTTTGGCGACCTTCTCCTCGACATGCCGGGACCTGAAGCAACGCCTCGAGGCCTACGGCCGGCAGGTTCATGCACTGGATGCTGACATCGGGGCCTTTCCCACGTCGGTGGAAAAAGTCACCATGGTCAAGGGTGAACGTATAGTTCGGAATGAACAGCAGCACTGGACCGGAGAATCCGACCTAACCGCCCGGCACGACACGCTCGCTGCTGAGGTCAAAGCCATCCACGATGACTACCTCGCAGCACAAAACACCTGCGCAGGCGCCCTCGCCGCTGCCTCCGGCGGAGAAACATATACCGTCTCCCGCCCCGCCGCTCCAGACCTGAAAACCGGAAACTGGATGGACGAACTCCTCTGGAACGCCGGGACCTTCCTCGGAAAAGAACACCCTCAAGAGGAGCAGCCCTGGGGCAAAGCAACAGTCCCCTATCGCCCCAACGGGGTTGTAGGGCTCTTGCAGGGCTTCGGCGCCGGATTGATCGAGACCGTTGATGGAGTCTGGTCTCTGACAGGAACGTTGAACCCGGGAAAGCGCGACCAAGCCTGGGGCGGAGTGAACGCAATGGTGGGCGCAGCGGGAACACTTGCGCTGGTGCCCCTGACCTCCTTCGATGCCAAACGTCGGGAAGAGGACGCACCAAAGGTCCAAGAAGCCTTGGACCTGTTCGGGTCGATAGGCCCGGCTTTCATTCACCAGGACGAAGCAGACACAAACGCAGGTTGGGCCGCCGGAGCAACCACCTTCAACGTGGCTAGCCTTTTTGTTGGTGCTGGGGCTGGCGCCGGCGTGAAGGCCGGGACGTTGGCAACAAAGACTGGAATGGCGGCGGAAAGACTCAGTATCGCATCCCAGAGCGCGAGGCTGAGCGGGACGTCGGCCATGCTAGGCACTACTGCGAATGCGCTGAAGGTAACAGGCATCTTCCTCGACAAGCCAGGCTCGCTCGCGTTGAAGGTCTCCGACATCCTCATGCCGAACACCACTGCCAAGGTCCAGGACACAATGACCAAGGCCAGAGTAGCCACCTGGGCCGCAATCACAGGTGCGAAATCCACGGCCGTGGAGGCCGTCGGCGGTGCCAAGCGTGCAATAGCGGACGGAGTGGGCAACCTCGCTGAAGGTTTCAGGACTGTGGAAGCCAGCATCCCTGGGGCCCTGATCCCGGATCCCAGCGGTGTCATGACCCGAACCGGCATCCACACTGGCCTTCCGGACTTGATGGACAACAAAGCCGCCACCATCCGCGAGAACAATCCTCCGGCATTCGTGCCGCCCAAGGCTGCCAGCACAGACGTGCCCAGCCATCCGGCCGAACCCGCCGTCGTGCCAGACCACTTCGTCCACCCGACCAAAGTCGAAAACACGATAGTTGTCAGGCACGGAGACCTGCACTTCCCCGTCAGCCGCAGAGACAACTTCGCCGCCAAAACCGGGTTGGAGCCAAACACCGAGTACATCGTGGACCACCGGACCAAAATGAAGGACGCCGACGGGGGCCACGACGCCAATACGTTGGAGAAGTTCTACACCGACGAAAACGGCAACGTGACCATCGTCAACACCTACGCCGGCGTCAGAGGTGCCTGGTCTGTGGAACTGAACAAGCCCATGCCCAACGTCACCTACAACGTCGTCGCCCAGGTCGACGGTGGGCTGCAGAACACGTTCACGCTCAAAATGGACGGCGACGGGCACCTTGCCTCAGCCAAGGGCCACATCGTCTCCACCTTGGTCGGCGACGCCAACCGAAACGGCTATCAACAGCGCAAGGCCGGCTGGCTCGGCGGCCCAGGCTACGACGGCGGCCACGCGGCCCCGTCCTTCTTTGGATTCATAGGTGAGCGCGGCGGCCTCTTCCCCCAGCACGAATGGCAGAACCGCAAGGCCGGAACACCCAACGAAATCGACGAGGCAAACAACTTCCACGACACAGAGATGGAAGTCATCAAGGAAGTGAAGACGCGTTTGGATGCACGCGAGCCGGTGGATTTGACCTGGGAAATGAGGCTCGAACCCAGTGTTAGGGCTGGAATGCCACGAGAGGCCAGACTGAGGTTTGCCTTCGACGGCGAGCAACCCACAATAGCGAGATTCAACAACCTCGCTGAGCCCGAAGTAGGCTAAAGACGTGGATTCCCTCAGGCTAAACTCTGACCCTTTTGTTGTTGCCGGTCTCCAACGGCTTTCTTCTGAGGCCTTCGGCCCCGCGGGTTTTGCCCACGGAATGGATGAAGTAGTCCATGTTCTAGTTCACTATGGGACGCGCACTTTCGGCTATGGCCATAAAGTCAGCGGAAACCAAATCATCTACAAGGGCCAAAGCTTCGAGGACGATTTTTCAGCGCAAGCCCTCGATCACTGGCTGGATGAATGTAGGGATCGGTCATATACTCGCGGTGTTGGATCTTGGACAACAGCAGAAATCCACGTTTTTCCTAGCAAGGCTGGCCGCTTGCATGTCTTCGATGAGGAACATCTCGAACGAATGAGCAACGGTCGTTGGCACCCCGGCGGCAAGCCCGCCGGTGCCCAAACTTGGGCTCAACAGCTGCTCAGGTACCCCCGGACCGTGGAAAACATTCCAGCGTGGATGTGGGATATCTTCCGTTCTGAGGACGTGACTCCTCCGCTTTACAACCCGGAGTTCGATTCTGTTGACTGGGAGAACCGTCGCCGACCGGTCACTGACAGAGGAACTGACTTCACCGTCGAGCCAACTGTGATTGACCCTTCTCTGGAGCCGGGTGTTTTCGCCAAAATCAGCAAGAAGCTCTTCGGAGCATAGGACGAACGTGGCCAGTCAACCCTGTTTGGTTGAACTCAGCCAGTTGGGAGCCCTGCCACCCGCGAAAGCCTGGCCCGCCGTCGTCGACCTCACAACCGAAGTTCTGCACCATCGAAACCGTTGAAATGCCCATCCTTTTGCATCTACGCGGTGTATGAGAGAGCCCTGGAGACTATGACTACGTACGACTTAAGTTGTCACCCTCTAGTGATGGACGGCCTTAAGCGACTCCAGAATGAAGCCTTTGGTGTCAACGGCTTTGCGCCAACAATGGATGAAGTTGTTGAAATCGTTGTGAGCCGCCCTTCATCGCTTTACCTCCGGGGGTACATGGTTTCGGGCTCGACTGTAATGGACCGCGATCGCAGTGCAAGGTTCACCCGTGAGGCGCTGAACAGATGGCTCGATGAGTGCCGAGTTGCAGCTTACGTGCCTGGCCGAGGAACCTGGACCACGGCAGAAGTCCACATCTTTCCAAACGTTCCTGGCAGGCTCAACTTTTTCGACGAGGAACATCTCGATAGGATGCCTGACGGCAACTGGTACCCCGGAGCCAAGCCTTCCGGAGCCGCAACCTGGGCACAGCAGTTGCTAAACTTCCCGCGGACGGTGGACAACATCCCGGCGTGGATGTGGGATATCTTCCGGGCTGAGGACGTGACGCTTCCGATTTACAACCCGGAGTTCAAGTCTGTTGACTGGAAGAACCGTCGCCGGCCGGTGACTGAACGCGGAACTGACTTCACCGTGGAACCGACCGTGATTGACCCTTCTCTGGAGCCGGGTGTTTTCGCCAAAATCAGCAAGAAGTTCTTTGGAGCATAGGACAACCGAGAACAGTCAAGGGTGTTCGGTTAGGTTCTGACAGTCGGCGGTCTTGCCAACCGCAAAACCCCGGGCCCGCCGTCGTCGATACCCAAATCCCCCAGAAGCCTAGCGGGGTGCCAGGATCCACCAGCGCTCCGAAGTGAAGAACGCCGACGGGGGCCTACGTCGCCGATTCGTTGGAGAAGTTCTACACCGACGAAAAACGGCAACGTGACCATCGTCAACACCTACGCCGGGGTCAGAGGTGCCTGGTCCGTGGAACTGAACAAGCCCATGCCCAACGTCACCTACAACATCGTCGCCCAAGTCGACGGTGGACTGCAGAACACCTTCACCCTCAAAATGGACAACAACGGGCACCTCACGTCAGCCAAAGGCCACATCGTCTCCACCCCGGTCGGTGACGCCAACCGCAACGGCTATCAACAACGCAAGGCCGGCTGGCTCGGCCGCCCAGGCTACGACGGCGGCCACGCGGCCCCGTCCTTCGAGATGGAAGTGATCAACAAAGTCAAGAAGACCCTTGTAGCTGGCTCACCGATTGATCTGACTTGGGAGATGCGTTTGCTCCCGGGGGCGAAAGCCGGCCTACCTAGTAAATTGGAGCTTGAGTATCGCTTTGGCCAAAGTCGTGCCACGTTCAGAACTTTCAATAACTAGATCGATTGGGAGAGTGTAAGCAGTTGACCTCTTACGACGTATCCGACGAACCATTGATCATCAAGGGATTGGCGCGACTTCAGAGCGAAGCGTTCGGGCCCTCGGGGTTTGCTGTCGGCATGACTTCGGCCTCTGCCACACTTATTCATCACGTCTCGGGCACGTCGTGGCATGGATCAATGCGGGCGGAATCAAGCATGAGCTTCATGGCCGGGGACCGGCGCTTCTCCCGCGATGCCTGGAACGATTGGTTGGAAGAGTGCCGATTGCTGGCCTATAGTCCTGGTGCTGGAACTTGGACCACAGCTGAGGTAGCAGTTTTTCCGGACCGCCCTGGCCAACTACTGCTTTTCGACGAGGAGCATCTGCAACGTGACCCCGACGGGGATTGGTACCCGGGCGAGCACCCATCGGATGCCAACGTGTGGGCTGAAGAACTCCTCTATTTCCCTCGTACTGTCGACAACATCCCGTCGTGGATGTGGGAAATCTTCCGTGCTGAGGGCGTGACTCCTCCGATTTACAACCCGGAGTTCGATTCTGTTGACTGGAAGAACCTGCGCAGGCCGGTGACTGAACGTGGAACTGACTTCACGGTCGAACCGACTGTGATTGACCCGTCTCTGGAGCCGGGTGTTTTCGCAAAAATCAGCAAGAAGCTCTTCGGAGCATAGGACAAACGAAGCCAGTCAAGGGTCTTCGGTTAAGTGCAGCCAGTCGGAAGTCTTGTCCGGCGTAAGACCTTGGATTGGCCCCTCGAGTCCAGGAAAGCGCCCGGTGAGCCTCCCAAGCCAGCCACCCTTTCCTGTGAATAACCCGCTACCATCCACTTCATGGGCATCCACATCGGCACCTCGGGCTGGAGCTACGACCATTGGGAGAACGTGCTGTATCCACCGGGCCTCCCTGTTGCCAAGCGTCTGGCCCGCTACACAGCGCGTTTCAACACGGTGGAGCTGAATGCCAATTTCTACCGATGGCCTCGCGACACGTCCTTCGCAAGTTGGAGGGAGCGGCTCCCGCCCGGCTTTGCCATGTCAGTGAAAGCGCCGCGGGGCCTCACGCACGGCAAGAAACTATATAGTCCAGAAGTTTGGGTGGAACGGATCGTCCGCTGCTGGCACGAACTCGGCGATAAGAGGGCTGTGCTGCTGGCGCAGCTCCCGCCAGATTTTGAACGCGACGACGCCCGACTCGACTACTTCCTGGCTACCGTGCCGCAGTGGATTCGCGTCGCCGTCGAGTTTCGCCATGACAGCTGGGACCACCCGGACGTCTACGCCCTGCTGGAACACCAAGCTGCTGCCTACTGCATCATGAGTGGTGCCCATCTGCCGTGCATCCTCCGGGCCACCGCACCATTCGTATACGTTCGACTGCACGGCCCGGACCATCAGCACCTCTACGGCGGCTCATACTCCGATGACGATCTCCAATGGTGGGCGGACCGGGTTCGCGAGTGGGACGGCGCCGGCAAGGATGTCTACGTCTACTTCAACAACGACGGCGGTGGTAACGCCGTGCGGAATGCTGACACTTTGCGGTGGCTGCTTGGGGTCGGCTGACCTCACTACGCCAAGCGTCCGCGCACGATCTCGCTTACAGTCTTGCCGTCAAAACGTCCTGCAACTTTGGCGGTGACGGGCTTCATCACGGCTCCGATGGAACGCATGGAAAGCTCTTCACCGTCAGCCTTCAGTGCCTGGATGGCGTCGTCGACGATCGCCTCTACTTCTTCCCTGGTGAGGGCCTTCGGCAGGTAAGCCTCGATGATTTCAGCCTCAGCAACTTCGGCGGCTGCACGGTCATTTTCGCCGGCCTCCGTGTAGATGCGGGCTGTGTCCCGGCGCTTGGCGGCTTCCTTTTGAAGCAGTGATGTGACCTGGGCGTCGTCCAGCTCCACCGGAGTCTTCCCGGACTTCTCGCGGGTAGTAATCTCGCCCAGCACGTTGCGGACAGTAGTAAGGGCGGTCTTGTTGCCGGCCTTCATGTGGTCGACGACGTCGGCTTTCAAGCGCTCTTTGAGTGTCATGATGTTGCTCCTTGTTCGGGGTTCCTCCTGCTATCTTTCCAGCTTGGGTGCTCAAGCGGGTCTCCCTCCGCACGAACACAGAATTCATGCTTGAAATCTGAATAGTAAGCATGCTTAGCTTATCGAGTCACTGGAAATCAGGTTTACCCGCGAAACCAGCTGATCTGCCAACCGCACAAGGGAGCCGTAGCGCTTAGGAGGAACTCCCATGCCACTTTCAGAAAGGGAGCGCAAAGTACTGCAGCAGCTTGAGCGCGAGCTCTTCATCCAAGACCCGGATTTGGCCCGGCAATTGGAATCCGGGGTTCCCGTAGGCGGTCCTGTTCAACCCCGCATCCGCGACGTCATGGCCGCCGCCGTCGGAGTGCTGTTGATCCTGCTGTCCATCCCCCTGCACGTATTTCCGCTTGCCTTGGCCGGGATACTCCTTGTTGCCCACGCACTTTTGGCTCACAGGACTTACAAAAACGAGTCCTCGTCAAGACTCCTTTGAAGGCAATGCACCCGGCGGATCCTGTTCCGTTGGTTGCTTCTCAATCGGTCCGCTGACCACTACCTGCGCGGGGCTGTGGAGGAGGTAGCCGTTGAGCCAGGAGAACAAGGCCCGGATTTTTTGTTGGACCCCGGACAACAGTGCGAGGTGCACCAAAAGCCAGGACAAGAAGGCAAGGATGCCTTGCAACTGGAGGCGCTTGCGGCCCAGCTCTGCCACTGCGGCGCCACGCCCCACCATCGCCATATAGCCTTTGTCCACATAGCGGAAGGGCGTCCGACTGCCACCACTGAGCTCCGCGAGGATGTTCTTAGCGGCCCATTTTCCGGCCTGTTGAGCGACCGAACCCAGTTGCGGCAATTTTGCACCCGTTGAATCCGTGATGTTGGCTGCATCTCCAATGACGTAGACGCCTTCCGCATCCGGGGCAGTCAAGTCGGTACGGACATCGATACGCCCGCCTCTCCCCTGAGCAAGACCCGAGCCGGCAATGAGGTCGCCCGCTTTCAGGCCCCCGGCCCACACCACGATTTGTCCGGGTACAGAACTCCCGTCCGCCAAGGTCACCCCGTCCTGCCGGACTTCAGTCACGCCCACACCCATGTGCAGTTGGACTCCCACCTTCTTCAAGTGGTCCGTGGCATAGCTCTGGGACTTCTTGGAGAACATGTTCAGGACACTGGGAACCATATCCACCAGATGCACCCGACAACGCGCTGCCAGCTCCGGCGAGAAGTACTTGCGCACAACGTATTTGACGTTTTCGGCCATTGCTCCAGCCGTTTCAACACCAGTGGGCCCGCCTCCCACCACAACGACGTCCACCGACCCGTCGGGGTTTCTGTCAGCCTGGTCCAACAACCGGGTGAGGCCCGTCCCAAGCCTCGTGGCATCGGTGACCGAATACAGCGGAAAGGCATGCTCTTCCGCGCCGGGGGTATTGAAGAAGTTCGGGACCGCCCCGACGGCGATGACCAGGGTATCGGCACGCATGACGCGACCATCAGACGTCCGGACCACTCGATCAGCGGCGCTAACGGTTTCCACCTTCGACGTCAGAACCTTGACTGTTTTGTAGCGGCGGAAAACCGAACGAAGCGGCCGGGCGATGGCCGACACTCCGATTTGCGAGGTTGCCACTTGATAAAGAAGCGGCTGGAACTGGTGGTAGTTGTTCGAGTCGATCAGCAAGACACGAACACCCTTGCGCCCGAGCTCCTTGGCTGCGGCTACGCCTGCGAATCCGGCACCGACAATGATGACTGGGTATGAGTCCTCCATGCGAGCAACTTACTTCACTCCACCTCCGGACAACAGGGGTTCGCGATCGCCGTCGAGCGTTTATCTTCTGGCCCTGTGGGTACGCAGTGGGTAGTGTTCTGCATTCGGCGACGCACGCGAAAGGGTGATCTTTGTGAATGAGGACGGACTGACGGACGCAGTGCAGGAGGCCGGCGCTGTGGAGTTGCTCCTGATCCGGCATGGCGAGAGCGAAGGCAACGTGGCCGCAACGGAGGCTCGTTTGGCTGGAGCCGAAGTGATTGATGTTCCGGCCAGGGATGCTGATGTGAACCTATCGGGCACCGGACGGGACCAGGCCAAAGCACTGGGAACGGCGTTGGCCAGGATCGCCGATGAACTCCGCCCGGATGCGGTTGTCTCCTCCCCCTATGCACGGGCCCGGCAGACCGCGGAAATCGCTGTTGAGACCGCCGGCTGGCCCGTGAAGGTGCTCACCGATGAACGCCTCCGCGACCGGGAACTGGGAATCTTGGACCGGCTGACACGTTTAGGCGTGGAGACCCGATATCCGGACGAAGCCGAGCGGCGACTATGGCTGGGCAAGCTCTACTACAGGCCGCCGGGCGGTGAATCGTGGGCCGACGTCGCGCTCCGCCTTCGTTCAATCCTGGATGAGCTCAACACCTTGGGAACAGGGCACCGGGTGATGCTGGTCTGCCACGACGCCGTCATCCTGCTGGTCCGTTATGTCCTGGAGGGCATGTCCGAGCACGAAATCCTTGACCTTGCAGCGACCACGTCAGTGCTGAATGCATCCATCACCCGGTACGTGCGGCCTACGGGCGCGGGGCCCTGGCAGCTGGAGAGCTTCAATGTGGCTGACCACCTCACAGAACAGGGTGTCACCGTCACAGAGCACGCCGGAGATGCCAGTGTCCACCCACAATGATTCCAGCACACCCACACTGGTGACACCGTCGCTTCTGCGTGACTGGCCGCTGCCGGCGCCCGGAGAAGACAAGTACTCACGCGGTGCCGTGTTGGTCATTGGCGGAGCCCGGGCGACCCCCGGCGCGGCTTTGCTCGCCGGGACCGCAGCCCTTCGTGCCGGCGCGGGAAAAATTACCTTGGCCGTGGCCGAATCCGTAGCCGTGCACGTGGGAGTTGCGCTGCCGGAGTGCGGCTCAATCGCGCTGCCCGAGAACGCCGGCGGCTCCGTGACCGGTGAGGGATTGGACCGGATCTCGTCCTACCTGGAACGGGCCGATGCCGTGCTGATCGGCCCAGGTTTGGACGATCTCGAATTGGCGGAATCGCTGTTGCGAGCGCTGCTGGAGCGGGAGGAGTCCCGCGATGCCACGGACGACGGCGGAGCTCCCGCCGTCGTTCTTGATGCCTACGCCCTGGGCGGGTTGGTGAAGATCGAGGATGAGTTGGGGCCGTGGCGTGGCAGGCTGGTCCTCACGCCGAACCCGACAGAGGCCGGCATTCTCCTGGGCAGGGACGTGGAGGATCTTGGGGCTGATGTTGCTGAGATAGCCCGGCGGTTTGATGCGGTGGTGAGTTGCCAGGGATACATCGCCGCTCCGGAGCCCACGGAGGACTCGGTACTATGGAAAATCACCACCGGCTACGGCGGTCTGGGGACGTCTGGCAGCGGCGATGTTTTGGCAGGGGCTATTGCCGGGCTCCGTGCGCGCGGTACCAGCGATGCCCAAGCCGCGTGCTGGGGCACCCATCTTCACGCGGCCGCCGCCGACCGTCTGGCCAGCAAGCTCGGGCCCCTGGGGTTCCTTGCCCGGGAACTCGCGGACGAACTGCCAGCCCTCATGCTGGAGCTCAATACCTGATTCCCCTAGGCTGCCTGCATGGGGATCATGGGAAGCAGCACTCAATCATCGCGGGTGATAGTCAGCATTGTCGGGCTGCTTGGGTTAGCGGCGTACGCTCTTTTCGCGGCGTTGCAGATCCTCGTGTGGAATCCTCTCGCCGCTGTTCCGGGTGCCACTCTGGACGAGATACATGAGGGCCTGGCCCGGCACAACGAATCAATTTCGTTGGCCGCGGTGTTGACGTGGTCAAGCATTGGAACGGTTCTTGGTGCCGTTGTGGTTCTGCTGACTGCGAGACGCGTTATTTCACGGATGAGAACCGTTGTGATTCTCCAGCTCTTGATCTTGGTGCTTGGCGCTCCTATATATTTCTTCGCGTCCTTCTCCGCAGGCATGGCCCTGGCAGACGCCTTCTTCATATCCGGCGGCGACTACTCTCCTTGGGGCAAGCTGCTGTATCTCGTGAGCGGGACCGCATTGACCGGCATCCTGATGGTGATGATCTTTCGTAGGAAGTCCGGCGGGCATCCGGCCCGCACCTAGGCAGGCTTCAGCAATTCATGCTCGACGACGGCGGTGCGCGACAGGGTCTTGTAGCCCTCCTGTTCGAACAGAACAGTCATGACATCGTCCTCGTGCCGCATCACCAGGCCCGGACCCCATTCTTTGTGGATCACAGTGGACTGCAACGGAAACAGGTTCTCTGCGTCTGAGGTGGGGTGCCCGGCGGAACCCGGCCCGGCGTCGTCGTGAATTTCAGCGCAGGCATCGCAGTTGCCGCAGGGCTCCGGCAGGTTCTCCCCAAAGTAGCCCAGCAGGAACTGACGACGGCAGGCATCCGTCTCCGCAAAGCCTCGCATCATGGTGAGCCGCGACTGGTCCACGCGTTGCCGCGCCTCAGCCAGTCCGACGGCTCGGTCCACTAATGTGCTCAACTTGGCTTTGGAGCTGAGGCGGGTGCCGCGCTTACCGGTCCTCACGGCGCCAGCTTCCTCCAACTGGTTCACCAGTGCCGTGACACGGCGGGCCGGGAAACCGGTGAGCTCCACCAAGGCGGTCTTCGGAGCAGGCGCACCGGCATTCTTGATGACTTTCAGCACGGTCATGAGCGCCTCCGCGTCCGGGGAGTGGGTGGCGAAGAACTTGCGCAGCCCGAGGTCCTCGGCACGGTAGTGCAGTATCGCGGAAGCCTGTTCACCATCGCGGCCCGCGCGGCCGATTTCCTGGTAGTAAGAGTCCAGGGACTCCGGAATGTCGGCGTGCACCACGAACCGGACATTGGGTTTGTCGATTCCCATGCCAAAGGCAGTGGTAGCCACCACGACGTCCAGTTCATCATCCAGGAATTGCTCATGGATACTCTCCCGGTCGGAGTCCGTGCGGCCTGCGTGATACGCCTCCGCACGGAGACCGTGCTCTACCAGCTTGGCCGCGTATTTCCCCGTGTCCTTGCGGGTGGCGGCATACAACAGCCCCAGGCCCTCCGCCTTGGCAAGCGCTACGACTTGTTCCACTACGGCTTGTCGCTTGCCCTTGTCCTCCTGGTGCCGGACAACGTCGAGGCTGATGTTGGGGCGGTCGAAGCCTCGAACCAGGACCAGCGGCTCTGTCATGCCGAGTCGCTTCACGATTTCGTCACGCACTGGTGGGGACGCCGTTGCGGTGAGGGCTATAACCGGCGGCTTGCCCAAGCGTTCGCGGACATTGCCCAGTTCGAGGTAGTCCGGCCGGAAGTCGTGGCCCCAGGAGGAGACGCAATGTGCCTCGTCCACCACGAACATGGTGATGTCCAGCTTAGCGATCCGCTCCACGGTCTCCTGCTTGGCCAATTGCTCGGGGGCAAGGAACAGACAGGTTGCTTTGCCGGCCTCGGCTGCCTGCCAGGCTTCCTCCACCTCTGAATCGCTTCGGGATGAATTGATGGCGACGGCGGCGCCCTCGCCCAAGTTATCCGTCAACCCGTCCAGCTGGTCTTCCTGTAAGGCAATGAGGGGAGAAACGACGACGGCGGGCCGGCCCGTTTGGTTGTAAAGGTGCAGCGCTGCGACTTGATAGGTAGCAGACTTTCCGTAGCCGGTGGGCATGACAGCCAGGACATCACGCCCCTCTACCAGCGCGGTCATGCCGGCGAGTTGGCCGTCGCGCAGCTCGGGCAAAGAAAAGGAAGAGGCCGCCAGAGCGGTCAAGGCAAGGTCATCGGACATTAAGGTGTGGCTCCGCGTTGTGGTTCCTGCGGCCACTTGCATCAGCCGAGGTGACCAGCCTAGCGCGGGCGGGCACCCGCCGTCGTACGCTGTTTCTCCGGTTGTGGATAACCTCGCATTCGTGACGTCAGCGCGAGGCCGCGGAGCGTACCTGATAGACAAGATGGGTGACGCGGGTCCCAGAAACGATCACGGGATCGTCGAGCATGACGTCCGTTGCCAAATCTCCGAACCAACGGATTCCGCTTCCGAGCAGTACCGGCACCAGGTCAACACGGAGTTCGTCCAAGACACCACGGCGCAAGCACTGCTGCACCACGTCCGCGCCGGCAACGCCAATCTCCTTACCAGCCGCCAGGTGGGCGGCACGCTCCAGGGCCGTGTCCAGGTCCCCTACGAATTCAAACGGCACGGGCTTGCCATCCCGCCGGACAGGTGGCCAGTCCGCCAGGGGTTCGCGGTGCGTCAGGACAACGGTTGGTGACTCATTGGGCGGGTGACCGCCCCACCCCTTTGCCACGTCGAAGATCCGCCTGCCGGAGATGAACGCTCCCTCCCGCGGAAGTGACTTCCAGTAGTCGGCGTCGGCTTCACTGAGATGAAACGGCACAGGGTGGCCTGGCATCCAGGTTTCCACGGATCCGGCCTCGTACCAGTCGAATAAGGGGCCGACGCCGTCATCCTCACGGGCGATGAATCCATCAAGGGACATGGAAAACTGGGCTGATACGCGGCTGTTCCTGTACATGGAATCAGTGTCGTGGCACCGCTGGAGTTGTCAAGGACGCTGCCCGGCCGCAAGGGTCGTCAGGGTACTTATAAACGGTGGCAGTTGTGCCTATGCTTAGTCCATGGAGCCCACTTCAGCCATCCTTCTAGTGCTTATCGGCGTGGTTGTCTGGCTCGGAGCCACCATCCTCCCCTTGGCCCTGCTTCCCTCGTCGCGCGCCGAGGAGGAGCACAAGCCCAGAGCACGCCACCCCCGCCAGCCTCGACGTGAGCCGCGCGCCGTCCACCGCTTTCGACCTTCCTCACTGAAGGTCCGCTCGGGTCACCATGCCCATGCGCGGCCCCACGGCGCTTAGCCCAGGGGCCGCACACTACAGCCCGGCTACAGCGGAGTGCCAAACTCCCGGATGGTGATTCCGGTGAAGTCCGCCGGGCCACCGTCCGCATACAGTGAAAGCCCTGTGTCGCCGTCTGCGAAGTGAACCTGCTGTGAAATCACGGTGTGTCCCGAGTTCACAAATACCTCAACGCTCTGCGTGTCCACGAAGATGCGCAGATGTACTGACCGCGCATTGGCATCGATGGGCGCTGCGGCCCGAACGTAGGGCATCAGTGTGTACCCACTTTGGTCTGAAGGCGCACGGTCGACGTATAACTCGTCGCCGTACTTGCCGATATTGGTATGACGGGAACCGTCCGGGGAACGGCCAACAGATACGCCAACGTTCGTTGCCAGATTCCAGGAAATGTGGAGCTCAAGCTCATAAGCACGCCCGCTCCATGGCAGTACCACGCTGCCGTTAACCGTACGGTCGGGCAGGGCCGTGGTGGCAGTGACGTGACCTTGCAGCGCGCCAACCGGAGAGCTGAGCAGGCTGTACCAACCTCCCGATTGGCGTTCCAGGCGCAGTTCCCGCGTGATTGAGTTCTGCCCGTTGTAGCCGTCGGAGGCATCTGTGGGTACGTCACGGGCGGCGTACTTCCAGTTGTTCATCCAAGCGATTGCCAGGCGCTTCTTTTCGGGATCCTCGACGGAGGGCCACGTGACGGCGGCGTACCAGTCCCATCCCCAATCCAGCCATTGCGGCGTGAGGTCATCAGCAACGAATGCCGTGCCGTTCCAGGCACCCATCCAATAGGCAAAGGTCATCGGCAGATCGACGCTGTAGGCATCCATGCTCGCGCCGAACACCCAATGCCGGGTGCCGTCGTCGGCGGTCATCTCAAACAGATCTGGACATTCAATACCGCCCAGGGCGTGGTTCGGGTAGTCGAAGTTGGATTTCCAGTTCCAGTCCCGCAGGTTTGCTGAGGTGTAGAACGCTGCGTACCGCGCCCGTCCGATCACGCACACCCACTCATTGCGCACTCCGTCCCAGTGGATCTTCGGGTCACGGAACCACTCTGCGTTCTCAATCTCAGCTTGGGTGGTGGCGGTTCGTCCGTCAGTGTTCACGATTACCGGGTCCGGGAGGGCGGAGAACGTGTAGCCGCCGTCGGTTGACCAGTAGAGGTATTGTTCCTGGAACTTTCGAATGCCGCCAGTCGGCTGAGTAGCCAGTGCGACTACCGCCCCGGCACCGAAACCAGCGGTGTTCGCGGTGTCCACCACCGCCGATCCCGACCACACCGGGAAATCGGGCTGCAGGGGCATCACCACACCGTGGTGTGTGAAGGCCACGCCGTCGCCCGTAGTTGCGTGGTCCCATCCGCCCGGGCCGTTGTTCTGGCCGGAGTGGAGATAGTAGAGCTGGTAGGCGCCATTGGTGTGGACGGGACGTTGCGGGTCACACAGCCAGCCCGAAGGTGGGGTCATGTGGTAGAGGGCCCGAAGTGACGCCGGGGCGTCTGCGGCTGCGGGGGCGGCGTTGCTCAAGAACAGGGCGAAGGCGCCAGCGCCTGCGCCCTGCAGTGCAGTGCGACGAGAGATTTCGTACGTCATTGATTCGTTCCTCTCAAGGTTCGGCGCAACAGCGCGCCGAAGGGCCATTCATGCGGTGGGGGAAGCCGAAGCTATGCAGGACCCTAGCTGCACCGCCTGGCGACGGTCAAGCGTTTTAGCAAGAGCAAAAATATTAGGAATGAATTTTGCTAAAACGCTTGAACAGTGTGGAATTACACGCTAGCTTTCAGTGATCAAACGCTTTAGCAGAATGGACATCAGCGCAGATGAAACGCTCAGTCTTTTTCCAGCCCACCGACGGATGGGTTGGGGACCTCATCCCCTTCGAGAAGGACGGGGAGTTCCGGCTCTTCTACCTTCACGAAGACCGCTCAGACCCGAAACCCGGCACCTCATGGAATCTGGTCACCACAAAAGACCTCACCCAGTTTGAGGACCATGGCGTTTCGTTGCACCACGGCAGCGAAACCGACCTGGACTTCAACGCCTACACGGGCAGCATCATCACGGACGGGTCCGGCGTCCACCACCTGTTCTACACCGGCCAGAACCCCCGCAATCTCGGCCCGGACGGCGTGCCCCTTCAATTGGTCATGCACGCCACGAGCTCTGACGGTATGGAAACCTGGCAAAAACACCCCGAGCTCACCTTCGGCGCTCCGGACGGCTACGAGTCCGGTGATTGGCGTGATCCCTTTGTGTTTTGGGATGACAGCAAGAACCAGTGGCGGATGCTTCTCGCGGCAAGGCACTCAACAGGGCCGGAACGGCGCCGCGGCGTCATCGCGCAGTGTGTGTCCACGGACCTGATGACCTGGCAGCACACTGAACCGTTCTGGGATCCGCGCCGGTACATCACGCACGAATGCCCGGACGTCTTCTCTTGGGGAGACTGGTGGTACATGGTGTACTCCGAATTTTCGGAATCGTTCACCACCCGGTACCGCATGTCCAAAAGCCCCGACGGGCCGTGGACCGTGCCCGCGCTGGACAGCATCGACGGCCGCGCCTTCTATGCGTCAAAAACCGCAGAGCGGGACGGACGGCGCTTTTTCTTCGGATGGATTGCCAGTAAGGAAGGCAACGCAGATCAGGGTCCATGGCAGTGGGCCGGAACAATGTCCGTGCTGGAAGCCCTCCAAAACCCCGACGGGACACTGGGTTTTTCGTTCGCAGATGAACTCGTGGAGAGCTTCTGGGACGACGTCCCCGTGTCCCTTGCGGGTTCCTTGCCGGCTTTGCTCCACGTGCCGGACGGTTACACCGCTATGGTCTCCGACGAGGAAATGCCCCGACAGTTTTACGCCAAAGCTGTCATTGACATCGCCGCCAACACCACCGAGTGCGGGCTGCTGCTGCGATCAAGCGACGACGGCGACCGGTCCTACGTTCTGCGATTGGAACCCAAACGCGGGCGACTTGTCTTCGACCGCTGGCCGCGCACCATCACGGGGGACGCACAGTGGCATGTCTCGGGCGACGTCCCCTACGACATCGAACTCGAGCGGCCCTGCGACCTCACCCCTGGCGAGCACACCCTTGAGGTCATCGCCGACGGCGACATTTGCGTCGCCGTCGTCGACCGTCAGGTTGCGCTCAGCACCAGGATTTACGACCTGACGGCAGGGAGAATCGGCGTCTTCGCCGGCGAAGGAACCGCCACCGTCACCGAACTTGAGATACGTCAGCGCACCGACAACTGAATACCGCCCCATCCCCAACCTCTGTTCAATCAAGGGAGATTGCCGCCATGAAGAAACTATTCCGTGCCGCTGCCGTCGCAGCCGCCGCTGCCCTGGCTTTGACAGCCTGCGGCGGCGGAGGAGCCGCCAGCGACCCCTCCAACGTCAGCCCCACCGGCGAGATCAAGCCCCGCGAAATATCCTGGCTGCTCTCCAGGCCCGCCGACGGAGCTGTCATCAACATCATGAAGAAACTCGCGGACGACTACGCCAAGGAACACCCAGGCTTCGCACTGAACCTCATCACCACCCCGGACCGGCCCTCGTACATTCAAAAGCTTGAAACCCTGGCTGCAGCCAACAAGCTACCGGAATTGTTCGATACCGACGCCACCCCCTTCGCCCAGGAACTGGCCAAACAAGGCAAAATGGTGGACGCCGAGAAGCTCCTGAAGTCACTGGACGTTTACGACGATTACCGCCCCGGCGCACTGGACTACCAGCGCTTCGACGACGGCTCCCTGTACATGATTCCGTTCCAGTTCGAACTCGAATTCATCTGGTACAACAAGGCCCTGATGCAGAAGGCCGGCGTTTCCGTGCCGAAGTCCCTCGACGACATTCCCGCCATGTGCACTGCCCTGCGGAATGCCGGGATCACCCCGATCGCCATCGACGGACAGGACCAGTGGCCGCTGGAACGCTACATCGCGTACCAGCCGTTCCGTGAAGCGGGACCCGATTTCGTCCAGAAGCTAAAGAAGGGCGAGGCGTCCTTCTCGGATGCCGCCGGCCAGAAGACCGTGAAGTGGATGGCTGACCTTGGCAAGGCCAAGTGCTTCCAGGAGGGCTTCTCCGCCCAGGGATATTCGGACGCGCAGAACCAGTTCACCTCGGGACAGGCCGCCATGTACAACATCGGCACCTGGGAACTTCCCAGCCTCGCCACGGACAAGCTCAACCCTGATGTGCGGGACGACATCGATTTCTTCACCTTGCCCACCACTGGAAGTTCGGTTACTGCTGCGAACGAGTTCGTATCACCCTCCGGCATTGGCATGGCAGTGAACTCGAAGACCTACGACCCGCTGGTGAGCGACTTCCTGAAGTTCGCCTTGGAGAAGTACCCGGCTGAATACGCTGCCACCGGGGCCCTCTCCCCCACCACCAACGTACAAACGACCATCCCGGCGAACGCGACTCCGTTGTACAAGAAGGCGCTCGAAACGGCCAACACCCTTGGGGACAAGCAAGCAATGCCGTGGGACACCCAGCTGGACCCCACCACCAACGGCCGGCTGCAACAGGAACTCGTCCTCCTGGTCCAGGGCAACATCACGCCCGAACAGTTCACCAAGACCATGGACGACGCCATCAAGCAGAACGCCCCCAAGTTCTTCAAGTAAACCCAAGCGGCGGGGGCTCCCAAGGCCCCCGCCCGAAAGGCCCACCATGCTACCCAACAGGTCAAGGACCTCGGTCCTGGTCTTCCTGCTTCCACCGCTGCTGCTTTACTGCGCAGCCGTACTCTTCCCGATTCTTCAGTCGCTGTTCCTCAGCTTCTTCTCGTGGAACGGCATCAGCGAGATGGAGTTCGTAGGCCTCGCCAACTACGTCCGGATGCTCACCGCAGACGACATTTTCTGGAGGTCCTTCTTCAACGCACTCCTGTACCTGGCCATCTGCCTGGTGCTGCAGCTCGGCGGAGCACTGGTCGTAGCCAGCCTGCTCACGTCACTTCGCCGGGGCCGGGAACTCATCAAAACCCTCTATTTGCTGCCAGCTGTGATCTCCACCGTAGCGATCGCATTCCTCTTCATCCGCATCTACTCCATTGACCCCGTTGGCCTGTTGAACCAACTGCTGCATTGGCTAGGTTTGGGTTCCTTTGAGCGGGCTTGGCTCTCCGATGTAAACACCGTCCTGGCAGCCGTATCCGCCCCCGAGGGCTGGCGGTTCACCGGACTTTACATGCTCATCATTTACGCTGCCCTGATCGCCGTACCCAAGGAACTGGAAGAAGCAGCGGTCCTGGATGGGGCCTCGAAATGGACACTCTTCACCAAGATCCGGTTTCCCTACATACGTCCCGTGTGGATTACCACCACCATCATGGCCACCACCTACGGCCTGCGCGGTTTCGATATCCCGTACCTCATGACCAACGGTGGCCCCGGGCAGTCCTCCGAGCTGCTCACCACCTACATGTACAAGACGGCCTTCACCAGCACGGACTTCGGCTACGCAAGCACAATCTCCGTCTTCATCGTGATCGAGTGCCTCGTCGCCGTCGGCCTCATCTTGTTCATGCTTAAGCGGAAGGCAGACTAATGATCACCCAAACAGCCCCTTCTACCCCGCGCGCGACAGTTCCGCCGTCGCCGGTTATTAAACGACGGCGGCGTAAGCCGAGCCTGTACCGGACACTCTCGCGGGTCCTGATGATGCTCATCGTGATAGTTCAGGTTTACCCGCTCGCCTGGCTATTCGTTACCAGCCTCCGGACGGAACACGACTTCGCAACCGGCGATCCCTTCGCTCTTCCCAGCTCGTTGACGTGGGAAAACTATGCAAGGGCATTCGAAACCGGCGACCTGGGCCGAAACATCCTGAACAGTTTCATTGTCACCATGGGCGCCAACATCCTCATTGTGTTGTTCGGCATGATGGCTGCCTACGCCATACAGGTTCTCGGCTTCCGCCTGAGCCGGTTCGTCCGCGGTTTGTTCCTGGTGGGGATCATTGTTCCCGTTCAAATCGCTTTGGTCCCACTGTTCATCGATTACTCCGCAGTGAACCTGTTGGACACCTACCAGTCGATGATCATCCCCCTGGCTGGCTTTGCCTTGCCCATGTCCATTTACCTGTTCTCATCCTTCTTCGAGTACATCCCGCGGGAAACCTACGAGGCCGCGTCCCTGGATGGTGCCGGCCCGTACAGGATTTTCGGTTTGATCACCCTGCCTCTTTCACTGAACACCGTGGTCACTGTTGTCTTGGTGAACAGCATCTTCATTTGGAATGACTTCATCTTCGCCAACACTTTTGTTCTTTCCGAGGATTTGAAGACGATTCCGCTGGGCCTGCAGAACTACATCGGGGCCATGGGCAAAGTGGATTGGACTGCGACCTTTGCGGCGGTCTGCGTGACCATCACTCCCCTGCTCTTGGTCTTCCTGGTCCTCAACAAGGCCATGATTCAAGGCTTGGAAAGCGGGGCGAACAAGGGATGAGCGCCACGGCAGACGGATATACTCCAGTCGGAGGACAGATGATTTCGCAGGAGAAAAATTCAGGCATCGCGGCCGGCCCCATCGATCATGCCAGAGCGGGCCGCGCCCATCCGGTGACCCTCCGCGAAGTCGCTGAACTAGCGGGCGTGTCCACTGCCACTGTTTCCCTGGTCATCAACAAAAAGAAGAACGCGCGCATTGCGGATGAGACGCGTCAACGGGTCACTGAGGCGATCGCCCAACTGGGCTACCGGCCGAATGCCATGGCCCAAACACTGGTCAGTGGAACCTCGAAGTTCATCGGGTTGGTGGCCGACGGCGTAGCCACCACGCCCTTCGCGGGCCAGATCATCCATGGTGCCCAGGATGAAGCCTGGAAACATGGTTACGCGCTGCTGATCGCCAACACCGAAGGCAACCAGGACCTCGAAAGAGATGCCATTGCCATGATGCTGGAATACAAAGTCCGCGGCATCCTCTACTCAACCTGGTTCCACCGCCCCACCGACATCCCGGAAACCCTTCGCGAGGCGGATTTCGTCCTGGTCAACTGTTTTTCCCCCGACGCCGGGACCGCGCGGGCCGTAGTACCGGATGAGGCGCAAGGTGGACAGTCGGCCACTGAGATCCTGCTCCGCGGCGGCCACCGGCGAATCGCGTTTATCAACACCACTACCCCTGCACCCGCCAAAGATGGCCGACTCCAGGGCTACAAGGACGCACTTGAAGCCTCCGGAATTTCTTTTGATCCCGATCTGGTGCTCGAAGCGTACCCGGATCAGGAAGGCGGCTACGGTGCCACTGAGGATTTGCTCAAGCTTGGAGTCAGTGCGGTGTACTGCTACAACGACCGTATGGCCATGGGACTTTACGATGGCCTGCGGGAAAACGGCCTCTCCATTCCGGAGGACATTGCCGTGGTGGGTTTCGACAACCAGGAAGTCATCGCCGCCCACCTCCGGCCGCCACTTTCAACGGTGTCACTGCCCCACTATGAACTAGGCGCTGCGGGCGTTCGGATGCTGTTGGGCATTGATGCTGCGCCTCTCGAGTCCGCTGTGAAGATCGCTTGTCCGGCAGTTGAGCGCGACTCCGTGGCCGTTCACTCACCGGCCTGAAAAGCTCTTGACATTGCGTGTTGCCCGAGGCCGTAGATAGGAATAGCGTTGAGGTGGAAGCCCAGTGGTCCCCCATCACTGGGCTTCTCTTTGGAACCGGCAGGATGCGCCGCAGGCCTCCTATAGGAGAGTCGCTTAAGAGAGGAGATCGACCTGATCAGTTTTCTTAAGGCGACTGCTGCAGCCGATGAACTGGGCGGGATTGTCGGTATCGCCGCGCAGGTAATCGAAGCCCTCGGTGAATGGGGCGTGGGCTTGCTGACGCTCCTGGAGACTGTCTTCCCGCCCATACCCAGCGAGGTGATCCTCCCACTGGCTGGATTCCTTACCCAACAGGGAAGCATGAACCTGATCCTGGTGTTCGTCACCAGCACCCTCGGGGCATATGCCGGCGCACTGCTCCTTTATTGGCTGGGGTACAAGGTGGGGTTGGAACGGTCCATCAAGCTACTTTCGAAACTGCCTTTGGTTGATCGGGAAGACTTCGAAAAGGCCGCTGATTGGTTCGAACGCCACGGTAAATCAGCAATATTCTTTGGCAGGTTGCTCCCCGGTGTGCGCAGCCTTATCTCCCTCCCGGCTGGTGCCGAACGCATGAACCTGATGACTTTCAGCCTCTTTACTGTGGCCGGGACCGGCGTATGGAACGCCCTGCTCATTGGAGCGGGATCACTGCTCGGCAAGCAATATCACCTTGTGGACCAGTACTCACGGTTCCTCAATTACGCCGTGTACGCAGGACTTGCCGCCTTCATTGTGTGGCTCATCATCCGAAGGGTCAAAAAGCGCAAGGAAAGCACTAAGTAGCTGAAGAAAGTATCAGTTACGGAGCCACAGTTGACGGCCACTAGGCTGGCCCTATGCCCTCGCCGTGGACCTTCCTCATCTCCCTGCACGCCATCGCAGCCGGCTACGCCTTAATCTTCGGCGCCGTGAACCTGCTCCGCCGCAACAAAGGCAGCGCAGCGCACAAGATCCTGGGTCGCATCTGGGCAGTGGCCATGTACGTCGTAGTCCTCACCTCCTTCGGGATCAGAACCATCGATGGCGGCTTCAACTGGCTCCACGCCCTCTCTGTGCTGACGTTCTGTACGCTGACCATGGGCCTATGGTCCGTCCGCCGCGGCAATATCCGTGCACACCAGCGGTTTATGACAGGCAGCTACTTCGGACTCACCGGTGCGTTCATCGGCGTCGTAGCCGTACCGGACAGAAGGCTCCCACAGATGGCCATCCATGACCTCGCCGGCCTCACCCTATGGGTGGCGGCCCTCGCACTTACCGCCGGGCTGACCGTCGCGGGGCTGATGCAACTGCGCCGGAAACCCGTACTAAGCCCCGGCACCCGAAAGTAGGGGCCGCCTAAGCCTCTAACCCTTGGTTTCGTCTCTCATCATCTTTGATGTTTTCGCTGGCGTTACCAACGTCGTCCAGCGCAACGCGGTCATCCGTGCGGGCCATTGTGGACTGGAAGCGGGCTCGGTATTCACTGGGCGACACACTAAGACGCTGGTTGAAGATCCTCCGCATGGACTCCGAGCTTCCAAAACCTGCCACCGCTGCCGTTTTTGCGATGCCTTGTCCTCCCGCAAGAAGTGCTTTCGCCCGGTCAAGCCGAACCTGCTCAACAAACTTCGTCGGGGAAGTTTGCAGTTCCGTGGCAAAAAGGCGCGCCACCTGCCGGGGGCTCAGTCCCACCATCCTGGCAATGGAGCCGGAGGTGTGGTTTTGTTCCGGATGGGCCGAAATCAGTTCTACCGCTTCCCGCAGGGGCTGATTCTTGGGCTTTTCGACGGATAGGGGTGCCGAGAACTGTGACTGTCCTCCTGGCCTCTGCATAAACAGAACCAACTTCTGAGCCACCTCACGGGCGAGGGCAGGACCGTGGTCTTTCTCCACTAACGCCAGTGCAAGATCAATGCCGGCAGAGACACCGGCAGATGTGAGGACATTTCCGTCTTCGACGAAAAGCGCATCAGGCTGCACCCGGATCTCGGGATGGGCCGCGGCAAGGAGCCTGGTGTGCTGCCAGTGCGTTGTCGCCCGTCGTTGATCCAAAAGACCGGCAGCAGCAAGAACGAACGCGCCGGTACAGATGGCAACCACCCTCCGGGAACGTCCCTGAATGGACTGAACAGCCTCCACCAGTTCCGTTGCGATAGGGGAACAGGGCAGGTGATCAGCGCCCGGAACGATCAGCGTATCGAGGTTTCTTAAGTCGCCGGGGCGTCCGTCCACCCCTGCTGGCAGACCGATGGAAGTGCTGACGGGCTTCCCGGAGACAGAAATGTACTTCAGGGTGTAGGAAGCTCCGAGCTTGTTCGCTTCGGTAAAAACTTCCGCAGGCCCTGCTACATCGAGCATGGTCACCCCATCGAACACAAGGAAAGCGACGAACCCGTCGTGCTGCATGCGACCATCCTGACCTGATTGTAAACGATGCTGCTGGCACCGACGGATACACCGGCGCCAACGAAAACCTTATTCCGGCCAGTCGTTTTTCTGGATGATGTCCACAAAGTTCGCTCGCACGAATGACGGATCGAAGTGAGCGAGCACGTCGTCGTTCATTGTTCCAAACGTCGTGTCCGGGCGCTCCCGCATTCCCTCGTAGAAAGCCTCCAGAATTTTTCCTTTGAACCCTGGCCTGGGATGCGAAGCGAGGACGTTCGCACGTTCATTCGGCGAGATCCGATCAAGGTTCATTCCCAGCACGTCAGTCTCCACCCCCAGCGATACCACCGCCGCGTCAGGACCCAGATGCTCGGGAATCCCAGGTGTTGTGTGGAGTGCGATCGCCAACCAGACGTTCCGGGCGTCATCTTCGGAACGTCCGTGCTCTTTCAGGAAATCAAACGCCACGTCCGCGCCGTCGACTTCGAAACGCTGCCCGGTAGTCCTGTACTTGGCTGTCAGCCCCAGATCATGGAACAGCCCACCCACGTAGGCGAGTTCGGGGTCCACTTCCCAATTCCGTGCGCGGGCCTGCAGCGTTCCCCAGAGGAAGACCCTGCGGGAATGGTGAAAGACAGCTTCCTCTGCTGCATCCATCACAAGTGATGTGGCTTCGCGGACCAGTTCAGTTTCGGGCACTTCGACGCCGGCGATAAATTCGGTCATTGTTCCTCCTGGATGGGTTACCTACCCAAGCATTTCGTGGCACCGACGGCGAAGGAACTGTCCAAGACGACAACCATCCCACAGATCCGGACATTTCCCGATAAGGGGCCAAGGGGTCAATTTCTGTCGTCATCCAGGACCAGATTCCCGTAAGCCTTGCCTTAACCGTCGATTCGAACATGGGCCATTGGTGTCCGGTGTTGTGATCCATACCATTGACCCATCCCACTTTCCCGCAAGCCCTATGACGATCAGTGCAGCGCTGCAGAGATTCGACATGGGCAGAAACCCCATCTTTCGCCCGCATCGGCGCACCATCATCAGGAGACATCATGTCGGAATCGACCAACAGATCACCCAAGCACCACTTGCCCCCGGCGCGGCATAAGGACGCAGGAATCGAACAGGCCCCACGTGAATTCGGGCCCCTTGCCAAAGGTGCGATCATGCTGACCACTTGCTTGCTCGCCTTGTCCGCGTGCACTAATGCTTCCGGGTCCGCAGCGAGTCCCACCTCTGGCTCGTCCAATGCCACGTTCGACCCCGCCAGCCTAACGGCGGATGAAACGCTCGCGTCACAGGTGCCGGAAGCCATCAAATCCAAGGGCACCTTGGTCATCGGCTCCGACACAACGTACGCTCCGGCTGAGTTCCTCGGTGGCGCGGATAACCGCACTCCCATGGGCTACGGCGTCGACCTGGCGAAGGCCATCGGAGCGACCCTGGACCTGAAAGTGGATGTACAGACCGCAGAATTCACAGGCATCCTCCCTGCCCTCGGACCCAAATACGATCTGGGCATCAGCTCCTTCAGCATCACCAAGGAGCGGCTCGAAGCCGTCAACTTCGTCAGCTATCTCAACGCCGGGACTACCTGGGCCGTTCAGAAGGGCAACCCCAGGAACTTCTCCCCCGATGACGTCTGCGGAAAATCCGTGGGAGTGCAGACGGGGACAACCCAGGAAGATCCTGACCTCAGGAACCGCAATGATGAATGTGAAAAAGCCGGCAAGCAACCCATCGACGTTGTCACGCTGAAGAACCAGACGGATGTCACCACACGCTTGGTCAACGGAAGCATCGACGCCATGATCGCCGAGTCAACCTTGATCGGTTACGCCATCCAGCAGACCAACGGAGCCGTTGAAAAAGCCGGAGGCGTCTACAACACCTCCCCAGTGGGCATCGCCGTCCCCAAGCATGACACGGCACTGGCCGAGCTCCTCCAAAAAGTGGTTGCCAAGTTGATCGCTGATGGCACCTATCAGCGCATCCTCGATTCCTGGAACAACTCCGACGGCGCCATCACCAAGCCCGAAGTCAACCCTGTAGTGCAGTCATGAGCATTACCACCAACCCCTTGAGCACCACGCAGGGAAATCCTTCACCGGAGCTGATCAAAGCAGTCCCTGTCCGCCACCCTGGTCGCTGGGTGGGAGCCGCCGTCATTCTCGTGGTGGCCTCCGTTGGCATCCATAGCTTGGCCACCAACCCCAACTTCCACTGGGATACTTTCAGCCTGTACGTCCTCGACGAAAACGTCATCCGAGGCGTTGGGTGGACTCTTCTTCTCACCGTTCTGTCGATGACCATAGCCGTGACCCTGGCTATTTTGCTTGCCTTCATGCGCCAGTCTGACAACCCCACCTTCCGGTGGTCCAGCTGGTTCTGGGTCTGGTTCTTCCGAGGCACCCCCGTCTACACCCAGTTGATCTTTTGGGGATTGGTAGCCGTCCTTTACCCCAAAATCACCCTCGGTGTCCCCTTCGGCCCGGAACTGCTCAGTCTGACAACCCAAGACCTGCTGAACGCTTTCTGGGCTGCCGTTCTGGGCCTCGCCCTGAACGAGTCGGCCTACTTGGCGGAGATCTTCCGCGCTGGTTTGAAGTCTGTGGACAAGGGACAGATTGAAGCCGCTGCAGCCTTGGGCATGCGTGGCACGAAAATCATGTGGCGCATTGTCCTTCCCCAAGCGATGCGCATCATTGTTCCGCCAACCGGCAACGAAACCATCGGAATGCTCAAGACAACCTCCCTGGTGCTTGCAGTGCCGTTCACTTTGGACCTGACCTTCGTCACCAACACCCTTGCCAACAGAAGCTACCTCCCTATTCCGTTGCTCATCGTGGCGGCGTTCTGGTACCTGGTCGTCACCAGCATCCTGATGGTGGGCCAGCACTTTATCGAGAAGCACTACGGAAAAGGCGTCGACATCTCCACTCGAATCACAGTCAACCCCGCAGCCCTGCAAGCAGCCGCTGCAAGCGTCCGCCCGGCACCGGCCACCACCCTTGATAGCGCACCAACCATTGAGGAGAGCGGCCGATGAGTGCAGCAACCACCGATCTGGTCAGGATCGAGGGAGTCCACAAGTATTTTGGGGACCACCACGTCCTGAGTGGCATCGACATGACCGTCAAAGAAGGCGAAGTCGCAGTCCTGATCGGCCCCTCAGGGTCAGGAAAGTCAACCCTCCTGCGCTGCATCAACCATTTGGAGAGCATTAGCGCCGGCCGGATCCGCGTCAACGGCGAACTCATCGGATACCGCGAAAAGGACGGAAAACTCCACGAACTGCATCTCAAAAACGTCGCCCGCCAACGCCGGAACATCGGCATGGTTTTCCAACGGTTCAACCTCTTTGGCCATAAGACAGCCTTGGAGAACATCATTGAGGCTCCCGTGCAGGTCCGTGGTCTTGAAAAAGTTCCCGCCAAACGGCGTGCCCAGGAGCTTCTCGACCGGGTCGGACTCGCCCATCGCGCCAGCTACTACCCCGCGCAGCTCTCCGGCGGCCAGCAACAGCGCGTTGCCATCGCCCGGGCTTTGGCCATGGATCCGGAGCTGATGCTCTTCGATGAACCGACCTCCGCACTGGACCCCGAACTGGTAGGAGACGTCTTGGATGTGATGAAGAACCTCGCAAAGTCGGGCATGACCATGATCGTGGTAACCCACGAGATCGGTTTCGCCCGGGAGGTCGGAGACACTTTGACGTTCATGGACGGCGGGATCGTCGTAGAGTCGGGCAATCCCCGCGAGCTCATAGCCAACCCCCAGCAGGAACGCACCAAGAGTTTCTTCAGCAAAGTCCTTTAATCAACACATCAATCCCGCCCAGATGCGGGCCGTCGAGTCCCGGCGGCCCGCACAGAGGCAGGACCCAAACCACACCAAGGTATTCACGTTTAGACCATGAACTTCGAACATCTGAAGGCTCTGAGCGCCATCGTCGAGACCGGATCTTTCGATGCTGCCGCGACCCTGCTCGGCATCACGCCTTCCGCTGTCAGCCAACGCATAAAAGCCTTGGAAACCTCCGCCGGGCAAATACTGGTCCGCCGCAGCCTGCCGAGCAGCCCCACGGAAGCCGGCGCCGTACTCTTGCGCACAGCCCGACAGATTCAGGCGCTGGAGGCAGACGCCCTGCAGTCGTTGGGCCAAGGCCCTGAAGGACGGGCCACAGTTGCCCTCGCCGTAAACGCCGATTCGCTCGCCACGTGGTTTATCCCTGTTCTGCACGATGCAGCCACATGGTCGGATGCAGTGCTGGACCTACACATCGAAGACCAACACCATAGCAGCCGGTTACTGCGCCAAGGAGACGTACTGGGGGCAGTCACCACCGATCCGAAAGCCGTCGGGGGATGCCGGGCAGAGTCGCTCGGCGTAATGCGCTATGTGCCGGCTGCCTCGCCCGCACTGCGGCAACGGCACGAAGCTTCTGATGGGGTGAACTGGTCGGAAATGCCGATGCTCCGCTTCAGCACCAACGATGACATGCAGCACCGTTTCCTTCGTTCCCAGGGTGTTGAACACTTTCCCCCAACCCATACCGTCCCTTCCTCCGAAGCGTTCCTTGCGGCCGCATGCGCCGGACTGGGATGGGGCATGATCCCCGAACAGCAACTCCAGCAGGACCTGCCCCGAGGCCTGGTCCCCCTCCCCGGAACCCCAAATGACGTAGCGCTGTACTGGCAGTGCTGGGCAATGGCCTCACCACGGCTCGAACGAATCACTGGAGCCGTCCGGGCGGCCGGCAGTAAGCTGCGCCAAATCTGATTTTCTTCCATGATGCACTATAAGTGCAGTATGATGCCTTTATGGACACTCCAACTCTCGTGGACGCCAGCCGCCTTGAGCAGCCAACGGTGAGGCCGTCGTCGAGTATCCCGAACCAGGTGAAGTCATCTGGTGCGACGACGACGGCGTGACTTGTCGACGGTGGAACTGGCGGCAAGGCCGACGGACACAGCTACGGGACGAAACCTCCAGCGCGTTGTTCATCCGGGATGCCCTGGACCCTGTTAGCACTGAGGCCCTACAAGCGGCCGTCGAGGAACTGGCAACCCATCTGGCCGGGCTGGGGCCCGACATCACCATCACAGACCATCTCATCAACAAAGCCACCCTGACGTGACCGGGCCTCCGAGGTTGCGTGCAAGCAGTGGATGCCCGACCGAGGGGAACCAACAATGACCACTTCCAACCGCGCAATACCACCGTGGGCGCTGACAATAGCAGCCATGTTTTCCATCCAGCTTGGCTCTGCCCTGTCCGCAGGATTGATGCCGACGCTCGGACCCATCGGTACGGCGTGGCTTCGGCTCAGCATGGGCGCGCTCATCCTGCTGCTCTTGGCCCGCCCGCCGCTGAAGTCCCTCCGCCTTCGTGACGCCCCGGCCGTACTGGGTCTTGGCATCGCCGTTGGACTGATGTCAGTGACGTTCCTCGCAGCCATGGAACGTCTTCCGCTTGGCACCGCTGTCGCCATTGAATTCCTTGGCCCGCTCAGCGTCGCCGCACTTCGCGGGCGGGGCGTTCGATCGTTGGTCTTGCCTGCAACTGCACTGGCAGGCGTCCTCCTGCTCACCGAACCTTGGGCCGGCGAAGTAGACCTGATCGGCGTTGGTTTTGCTGCCATGGGCGCGGTCGGCTGGGCGGCCTACGTTCTGTTGACCCAAAAGGTCGGTGACCGGTTCAGCGGAATCGGTGGCCTGGCGTTGACCATTCCTATTGCAGCCGTGGTTGTGACACCGTTCGGGCTGCCGCAGGCCTTCGGCCACATCACTTGGGAACTCGTTGCCGTGGCTGCCGCCCTGGCAGTATTGATACCCGTGCTGCCCTACATCCTGGAAATGCGGGCGCTTCGTCGGATGACGCACACAGCGTTCGGCACCCTGCTGGCATTGGAGCCGGCCATCGGCCTCCTGCTGGGTATGGTCGTGCTCGCCCAGTCCCCTTCGGCTCTCCAATTCGCGGGAATCCTGCTGGTCATCTTCGCGGGCGCGGCAGCACAACGAGGAGGACGCCGTCAACAGCAGCTCCACACATCTGCGCCTGTACAGGCGTGAAACACAGTCCACCGCAACCCTGACCCAGGCAAAGCGGCCTTTCACTCGTCCGTGAAAGGCCGCTTTTGCCTTTCCGTGAAGATTCCGGGGCGTCGGGCCAATGGCCGATGCGGCCAAACTACCCGCATTTTTGGGCGTTTCGGCATCCCGGACAGTCGATTCGTACCTAGGTAACTGACACACCCGGGAACGAGGCTTGAAGGACAGCATCACCGCCCTACCAAGGAGATCCCGTGACTACTTACAACCTGGCCCTGATTGGTTTCGGAGGCGTTAACCGTGCCCTGGCCGAACTGATCCGCGACGAACCACAGCGCTTCGCTTCCCTCGGATTCGAGCTCCGCGTCGTAGCCATCACCGATCTGGCCTTCGGATCACTCGTCCAGGGCGACGGCATCGACCTTGCAGCCGTCCTGGCCATGCCCCGCGGGACCTCCTTCGACGGGCTCCCCGGCGGCAGTTCCGACCCCCGAAATGAAGACGTCATCAAGAACAGCCCCGCCGATATCGTCGTCGAAGCAACCTTCACCAGCCCAATCGACGGCGAACCGGCCGTCTCGCACGTAAGGTGGGCCATCGAGTCGGGCAAGCACGTGGTGACCACCAACAAGGGTCCCGTCGCTCTCCGGGGCCCTGAACTGAGCAAACTCGCTGCAAGCAACGGCGTCCGCTTCGAATACGAAGGCGCCGTCATGAGCGGCACGCCAGTGATCCGCCTGGCACACAAGATGCTCGGAGGTCTCGAGCTGACGGCAGTCCAAGGCATCCTGAATGGAACCAGCAATTATGTGCTGGGCCGCATGGAAGCCGGTTTGCGCTTGGACGAGGCTATCGCCGAAGCCCAGGATCTCGGCTACGCGGAGGCCGACCCGACCGCGGACATCGGCGGCTCCGACGTCCGGCTCAAGGTCGCCATTCTGGCCAACGAACTGCTCGGGGCCAGCATGAACCCCAGCGATGTAGAAACCACTGGCATTCAGCACATCAAGAGTGATGACGTGGCCAAGGCGTTGGCAAGCGGACATCGCTGGAAGCTGATCGGCGAAGCCCGCCGTGAAGCAGACGGCCGGGTCGTTGCCACCGTCAAGCCGATCGCCCTGCAGGCCGATCACCCGCTCGCCGGCATTTCCGGTGCCACCAACGCCGTGTCATTCACCACCGACCTGCTCGGGGCAGTCACCGTATCCGGCCCGGGCGCTGGCCGTGTGGAGACCGCCTACGCCCTCATCTCGGACATCATGGCCGTCAACGAATTCGTCAAAGGAGCCGTCCGTGCCTGAAACAGCCATTGCCGAAGCCAACTCCCCATTGACCACTCACGATCTGGTGGTGCACAACAAGTTTGACGGTTCCGTATTGGCAACCTTGCCCCAGTGCAGCGAGGCAGATGTACAGGTGGAACTGATCCGTGCCGCTTCCGCCACGCCGGCAGCGGCCGCCATGCCCCGTCACGAGCGGGGCCGGATCCTGGACACCGCCGCGGACCTTCTTCAGGAGCGCTCCCAAAAAGTCTCGGAACTGATCGTTGCCGAAGCCGGCAAAACCATCAAACAGGCACGCAAGGAAGTCGCGCGGGCCGTCAACACCCTCAAGCTCTCGGCAGCGGAGACGCGCCGAAACGTCGGCGAAGTAGTCCCGTTCGACTCCTTCGCAGGCTCCGAGAACCGGCAGGGTTGGTTCACCCGTGAACCGCTGGGACTCATTGCGGCCATTACCCCGTACAACGACGCCTTGAACTTGGTGGCCCACAAGCTCGGCCCCGCGATTGCCGGCGGCAATACCGTGATCCTGAAGCCGTCGCAGCTGACTCCGTTGACAGCCATCCTCCTGGTGGACCTGCTGCGGGAGGCCGGTCTGCCGGCGGAGTTCGTTACCGTGGTCCTGGGTGATCGCACGATCGCGCAGACCATCATCTCCTCCAAGCTGGTCCGCATGGTTTCCTTCACCGGAGGTTTTGCCACCGGGCGTGCGATCGCGGCGAACGCCGGTATTAAGCGCTTGTCCATGGAACTCGGCGGCAACGCGCCTGTCATCGTGTTCGACGACGCCGACCTTGCCACCGCCGTCGAAGCCTGTGTCTCTGGCTCCTTCTGGGCTGCCGGACAGAACTGCATAGGGGCCCAGCGAATCCTTGTCCAAAGGACTGTCTTCAATGCCTTCCTGAAGGACTTCGTCGCCCAAACGGCGGCTTTGAAAACCGGCGACCCGCGCAACGAACAAACCGACGTCGGACCCATGATCAGCAACGGCTCCGCTGTCGAAGCGAAGCGGAAGATCGATGACGCCGTCGTAGCCGGGGCACAGCTACTCACTGGCGGAACCCTGAACGGGCCGGTCCTGACGCCCGCTGTGCTCACGGGCGTCCCCCGCAACTGTGAGGCATGGAGCGAGGAACTGTTTGCCCCCGTAGTCCTGGTGGAGCCGTTCGACTCCCCCGAGGAAGCCATCGAGCTGGCCAACGACAGCGAATACGCCCTGCAGGCCGGGGTATTCACTAAGGACCTGGGCCGAGCCCTGGCAACCGCCAAGGCAATCGACGCAGGCGGCGTCATAATCAACGACTCCTCGGACTACCGGCACGACGCAATGCCGTTCGGCGGTTCAAAATACGGCAGCATGGGCCGCGAAGGTGTCCACTTCGCCTACGAGGAAATGACCCAGCCCAAAGTCATCGCGATCGCCTCATGACCGCAGGCGTGAGAATTGAACAGGACAGCCTGGGGACCTTGGCGGTCCCCAGGTCCGCCTTGTGGGGAATCCATACTGAACGGGCCATCCTCAACTTCCCCATCAGCGGCATCCAGCTGGGAACCCACCGGCACCTGGTCCGGGCACTGGCGTATGTCAAGAAGGCTGCGGCGCTGACCAACACCGAGTTGCGCCTGATCCCGGCAGACATTGGCCACGCCATCGTTGCAGCCTGTGACACTGTGGCCTCAGGCGACGTCGACCACGCTTTTCCGGTGGACGTCATCCAAGGCGGCGCCGGGACTTCCACCAATATGAACGCCAACGAGGTCATCGCCAACCTCGCCCTGGAAGCGTTAGGCCATCCCCGAGGCTCCTACGATGCGGTCGACCCCATTGGGCACGTCAACAAATGCCAGTCCACCAACGACGTCTACCCGACGGCAGTGCGCCTTGCCCTCGTGTTCGCCTTGGAAGATCTACTGGAGCGTCTGGCCCTGCTTTCGGCTGCGTTCGCCGAACGGGGGCGGGCGTTCTCATCCATCCCTAAGGTTGGCCGCACGCAGTTGCAGGATGCGGTGCCCATGACCCTTGGTCAGGAGTTCGCCGCGTTCTCCGTGACGTTGGAGGAAGACCGGCGCCGGCTGCGCGAGGCAGCTGCGCTGTTGCTTGAGTGCAGTCTGGGTGCCACCGCCATCGGCACCGGCATCACCGCCGATCCACTGTATGTTGAGCGTGTCATCGACAAGCTTTCAGCCGTGAGCGGCGTGACGCTGGTCCGTGCCCACGACTTCGTCGAAGCAACGTGGGACACCGGCGCCTTCATGACGTTCTCCGGAGCGCTCAAACGCACCGCCATCAAGCTCTCCAAGATCTGCAGTGACTTGCGGCTGCTCTCCAGTGGCCCGCAAACAGGACTGGCCGAGATTCGATTGCCTCCGCGCCAAGCGGGCTCCTCGATCATGCCCGGCAAGGTCAACCCCGTGGTTCCCGAGGTCGTCAACCAGATCGCCTTCTTCGTCGCCGGAGCTGACGTAACTGTAACCATGGCGGCTGAAAACGGACAGCTTCAGCTGAACGCGTTCGAACCAGCCATAGCTCACGCCCTGCTCCAATCAGTGAGCTGGCTGACCAACGGTGCCGACGTTCTGCGGGACCTTTGCGTGGAAGGCATTGAAGCGAACGATGCTTTGCTGCGCTCCCGAGCGAGGGCGTCCACAGCGCAGGCCACTGCGCTGCTCCCGTTGCTGGGCTATGCAGTGGCGGCAGACCTCGCACACCGCGCCCTTGCTTCAGGGCACAGTGTCATGGACCTCGCCGTCACCGAAGGCCTGCTCCTGCCCGGGCAGGCTGAGGCCTTAATGGGCGTCTGATTCGGGCCACAAGCTCGGTATCAGCGCCCCCCCTCAGCGTGGAGTCTGCCTGTCTATCACAGTCGAGAGGGACAAGGCCGTGGTTGTGTCGCGGACTCCGGGAAACTCTGAAACCTGCCGCCAGATTTCCTGGATCCTGGCTGCATCAGGTGCCTCCACCCTGGCGATCAGATCAAGCTCCCCGCTCACGACGTCGCAGGTGGTAATTTCCGGAATCGCCCGCAACCCGGCGATGACGTCACCACCCCTCATCCTGTCCTGACGCTGAATCAGGAGCACGGCGTTGACTGTGGGCGCCCCGTTCCCAGCGGATTCCTTGATGGTGTAACCGTTGATGAAGCCGTCCCGTTCAAGCCGTTCGATTCGCTGCCGCACAGCGTTACGGGAAAGCAGCACCTTCCCGCCAAGTTGAGCCAAGCTGATGCGGGCGTTTCGACGAAGCTCGGCAAGAATCTGCGCGTCTATCTCATCGCGTGGATTCTTGGGCATGGGCGCTCCTGACTGAGGGGGTTTGAACATGTGATTGGGCGATCCCGCGCAAAGCATCGATAACGACAGCCACTGCCCGGTGAACTACCCGTTCGGGGCGGACCAGCATGTCCACGTGGCGAACTGTTTGCACGCCTTCGAGCGGACGCAGGACGACGTCCTGGGATGCAGGAATCCGAACGGTATGCCGGGGCAGCAATGCAAGGTGTCCACTTTCGGACACCATGGCCGCGGCAGTGCTGAAGTCATTGATCCTGTGCACAACGCGCATCGGATACCCGGCCGCAGCGGCTACTGCGTCGAGCATGTCGGCCGGTGAGAAACCAGCATGGGTGGAAATCCACGTCGTTCCCACCAAGTCAGAAGGTTTCAGCGCGGGTGATCGCCCCGGAAACAGCGATTGCCGCTACCGCCAGGGCCTGTCCGGCATCAGTGAGTTCAACGGATCGCCCCCGTTTGTGAGTGAGGGGTGCCTTGAACTTACGTTGAAGCGCAGCGAGTGACTGGGAGACCGCCGAGGGGCTCA
Organism: Paenarthrobacter sp. TE3676; assembly: GCF_056279165.1. Lineage (NCBI taxonomy): Bacteria > Bacillati > Actinomycetota > Actinomycetes > Micrococcales > Micrococcaceae > Paenarthrobacter > Paenarthrobacter sp. TE3676. Next base: position 57,187 of record NZ_JBWBQU010000011.1, on the reverse strand, counting down.
CGCCAAGAGCGCGTGCCGTAGCGGCCACACTGCCATGATCACCGAGCTCGCGCAAGACGCTGAGTTGATACGGATCCATAAGCCTTACCTTAATCGTTGAGACCAACATATCTCACGGACGCTATGTTTCCGCCGCTCCCGACCGGGCCAGGAACCGGCAAAGGAACCTGTCACACTTCCGGGATCGATGCCCATCGAAAGTGCACTCTAAGTGCAGTATGCTGCATTCATGGATGAAAACATCGCAACTTTGGCTTCGGCCATCGGCACGCGGGTGAAGCAGGAGCGCCTGGCCCGGCGTATGACTCTGGATCAACTGGCCGAAGCGGCGGGCGTGAGCCGCCGCATGCTGGTCAACGTTGAGCAAGCAACCATGAATCCCAGCGTCGGTACTCTGCTAAGGATCAGCGATGCCTTGGGCGTCGGGCTGCCGGACCTGGTCCAGTCGCCCGAGCCCAAGGCCGTCACAGTGACCCGCAAGGGTGAAGGTGCCGTGCTGTGGAGCAGCGATGCGGGCGGACGCGGCGTGCTGGTCGGCGGAACAGCGCCACCGGAAGTAGTGGAGTTGTGGGACTGGATCCTCGGACCAGGCGACCAGCACTCAAGCGAAGCACATACTCCCGGCACCAAGGAACTCCTGCAGGTTCAACAAGGCACCGTCATAGTGGGCATTGCGGACCAAACGATCGTTCTCGAAGTCGGGGACTCGGTCACCTTCCCCGGGGATGTAGCCCACTCTTACAGCAACAGCACCTCCGAACCGGCACGGTTCTCCCTCGCCGTCTTTGAACGCGGTGTCGGTTCAGGCCATCGGGAGGCAGGCAATGCCTAGTACCCAAGCCCTTCAGGAAACCCTGGACGCCGCCCAAGTTGAACCCGCTGTTTTCGAACTTCGACCCGACTACCGGGCCCTGCTGATTGCGGTCGATGGCCTCGTCCCCGGGGCCAGCGATGAAGCAAGCAACGCCTTGCTGGAGCAGGCTGAGGAAGGTGCCCGGACAGCCCTGAGCGAGCAGAAGGCCGAACACCTTCCGCACATTGCCGCATGGCGGGAGGCGTACCAAGCCTTCGGCGCCAAGCCCAACCGCACACGTAACAGCCTTGAAGCATTGGTTCGGCGGGCGGATGCGGGCCTCCCGAGGGTCAACAGGCTCACGGACCTTTACAACGCAATCTCGGTCATGCACCAGATCCCGCTCGGCGGCGAAGACCTCGCCCGATACAGCGGGGCACCACGACTGGTTCGTGCGACGGGCCAGGAACCTTTCGACACCATAGCCAGCGGAGAACCGGTCGTCGAATACCCCGACGCCGGTGAAGTTCTCTGGTGCGACGACGACGGCGTCACCTGCCGTCGATGGAATTGGCGTCAAGGCCGCCGCACGCAATTGCGTGACGAGACCACCGCAGCTTTGTTCATTTTGGACGCACTTGCACCGATGAGCACCGAATCGTTGCTTGCTGCAGGAGCTGACCTTACCAAGCACCTGTCCACGCTGGGTTCAGAGGTCGTCAGCGTCCAGCGCCTGATCAGCCACCGCCCAGCGCCGCATTCCACTGCCCGCTGATGAGGGCGTACCCTCCGAAAGGAAACCCGAACCATGAACCGCGCACCTGACAAGCACAACCGGGCCTCCGTCCATGACGCCACCTGGGCCGTCCATGGCGGAAACAGCATCGACAAAGGCACCGGCGCCCTCCGCACTCCCCTCATCATGGCCAACTCCTACCTTCTCCCGGACGACCCCTCGGACATGGATTGGTCGAGCGTTGACGACGGACTGGTCTACACCCGAAATGCCGGAGCCAACCAGGTCGCCCTGGAAACAAAGCTTGCCGCTATGGAAGGCGCCGACGCGGCAGCCGCTTTCGCCACGGGCGTGGCCGCCTTGCATGGAGTGTTCTTCGCCCTCCTGAAGTCCGGCGATCACGTGGTGGTTTCCAACGTCACCTACGAAGCGGTCTACCGTCTCTTCGGGGAACTTCTTCCGGAAAAGTACGGCATTGAGGCCACCTTCGTTGATGCGGACGACCTGGAAGCAGTCCGGGCAGCCGTTCGTCCGAACACGAAGCTGATTCACGCTGAAACCATCGCCAATCCCACTACCAAGGTGGCCAACGTCGCCGCCCTGGCCAGTATCGCCAAGGACGCCGGCATCCTGCTGACCATAGATGCCACGTTCACTCCGGCACCTTTCTACCGAGCCCTCGACGACGGCGCAGACTTGGTCATCCACTCGCTGACCAAGTACATCAACGGTCACGGCGACGCAATGGGCGGTGTGGTCATTGGACGACGCGAACTCGTCCAGCACATCCGGCACGATGCCATCGTTGATGCCGGCGGAGTGATTTCGCCTTTCAACGCCTGGATGATCATGCGCGGTTCCGTGACCCTGCCGCTGCGCCTCAAGCAGCAATTCTCCAGCGCGGAGAAGGTAGCGGCAGTCCTCGAATCCGACCGGCGGATCGCCTACGTCCTCTACCCTGGCCTGGTCTCCCACCCGCAGCACGAACTGGCCGGCAAACAGTTCGGAGGCCGCGGCTTCGGAGGCGTTCTCGCATTCGCTGTGGAAGGTGACTCAAATACCCAGAACACCTTCGTGAAAAACCTGCAGGTCATCACGTCGGCGGTCTCGCTCGGCCACGATGAAACGCTGATCGTCCACGTCGGCCCGGATGCCCGCGGCGGATCGGAAAACTACCCGGCATCATTCCATAAGTACGGCCACTTGCGCCTGTCCATCGGGCTTGAAGACCCCGAGGACATTATTGATGACATCCTCAGCGCCCTGGACAAGACCTTCGGGGACAAGTAGACACCATAGGACAAAGCCTGGGACGGACGCTGGAGCAGCGCCCGTCCCAGGCTTTGCCTTCTTTCCAATCTGTCCGGTCCGGCACACGAACTCGTCGCCAGGAGGGATCAGCTTCGGGACCGATCGAGATGGCGGTCAACCAAGGAGACCACCACAGCCGAGACGACGAGCCCGGCTGCCAGGTATAAGGGAAGCCGGGTTGCAGGCGCGACGAGTGCCCCCGCAAGCGCTGTCCCGGCCGAACCGGCAGTGATTTTCAGGGCGCCGATCCAGACGAATACCTGACCTCGCGCCGCTGCCGGCGCGTATTCGCTACGGGCCGCCAAGGTGGAGGCGAAGAAGTAGGAGTTCAGCACGCCGGCGCAAGCAAAGGCTCCAACCGCCGTCGGGAATATCCCCGCTATGGCCGCACCGCCCAAGGCAATCCCTACCGCAGCGGCCAGCCAGGTCATTAATGGGTCTGCGTCTGTTTGCAGGGGCCGGATCATGACGCCCGCTGATCCCAGGAGTCCGCCCAGTCCATAGGCTGCTGTCAAAATGCCGGCTGCTGCCGGCGCTACCCCCAGTTCGCCTGTGGATGCCACAGCGGTGATCGGTAGTGCGGCCACTGACAGGGCCACGACAACGGTCATGCAGAGGGTTCGTCGCAGCGGGCCGTTGGAGATCATCATCAGCAGTGTCCGGCCAGGCCGGGGAACTTCGGCGGCAACCGAAGCCGGAGGCGTGTAGGGCAATAGCCTGATGACAGCAGCGGCCACAAACGTTGATCCTGCAAGGATCAGTGCGGCAGTGGCGGGGTTGGCCCAGGCCGAGACGGCCGCCACCAAGGACGGTCCGATCGTCCCGCTGATGCCGTACGTGGCCACGTCCCAGCCCTGAGCGCGCCTTTGGCTGGTGCGCTCAGGGCCGGCGATTGCTGCCAATCTGCTGCTGATGCCGCCCGTGAGCAGAGGACCGACCAGGCCGGAGGCGATGAGCAGGAGACCGGGAACAATGGGCGGGCTTACGGGGAAAAGAAGAACCGCAGCCGCGAGGGTTGCGCCATGGACAACACATGCCCACGCAATTACTGTCCTACCATCCCTGGCTGTATCCAGGCTGCGCGCTATGAGGGGCCCGAAGAGATGCGGCGCCGTGATGCAGGCACCCAAAATTCCGGCCAACCAGCCGGGTGCTCCGCTCGTGCTTGCGAGCAGGACTATCGCAACAACTGCGCCGCCATCGGCACTACGTGCCAGGGTGGCAGCCAGGACATACCGTGCAAGGCCACCCGGAAAGCCCGGCTGGTTCGTCTTACGGTTCTGGTTCTTTCTTGCCAGGCTAAGTGACACCTAAGCCTCCAAACCACATTGCCGAATGGCCTCGGCCACTCTTTCCCGCCCCTCGGAGTCCAAGCCGTGGAGGGGCAGCGGCAAAGCCGAGGACGGCACGACGCCTAGGTCCTCAGCCAGGGCTGCGGTGACGCGAAGGCTTCCATAGGTACGGAACAGGGACCAGATCGGTTCCAGATCCGAGGAGGCGGCCAATGCCAGATCGTTTCGACCCGCGACAGCATGATCAACAAGGGTCCTTGCCTGTTGAGGCAACACACCGGCAATCACCGAGTACCAGACGTTGCATCCAGCCAGCAGTGCCTCGGCGGCCGCCCAGTCTCCACTGATGCCCAGTGATGTCTCCTCCGGCAAACCGGCCTTGAGCTTGGCAACCCTGGCGGCTACTTCACCGGAGGCGGGCGGCGGAATCTTTATGGAAGCAATTCCCGGAATCCTGGCAATCCTGGCGTGCAGGTCATCGCTGAAGGTGAAGCCGGTGGTGCCTGGGTTGTCATAGACAACAATTGGGAGATCGGACTCTGCCGCGACGGTATCGAAGAGCCCGAAAACCTCGGCCTCCGATAGCTTTTGGTAGGACACCGGTGCCAGCAGCAGGGCTGAAGCACCGGCGTTTTGGGCATCAGCGGCAAATACCTGGACGTCCCGCGTACGAACAGCTCCTATTCCGGCGAGAACAGGCACCCCGTTTGCTGCTTCCACAGCAATTTCGAGGACAGCCCTCCGTTCCTCGCGTGAGAGATAGGCGTAGTTTCCGGTCGAACCGAGAACACCCAGCGAATCTGCTCCGGCCTTCGCAACGCGGTTCACCACCCGGCCAAGTGCCTTCAGGTCGACACTTTCACCGGCCATGGGGGTGAGGGGGAATGCACTGAGGCCGTTGAACACTGGTTCCTACTTTCGTCATGCTGCAGAATCGCAGCGCTTCGTGGTGACGTGGTCCATGCTTCCAAAGGCCTTGGTCCTACACTAGGTCCAAGAACGTATAAGCCTGGAGGTCCAAGTGAGCGAAGCGGAAATACCGATTGAACTGGACAGGAACAGCCCGATGTCGCTCGCGGCACAAGTGGCCAGCAAGCTGCGCACCGCAATCCTCAATGGCATTCTCCAGCCAGCGCACACGCTGCCTGCGACCCGAAGACTCGCAACAGAACTGGGCATATCACGGGGTGTGGTGGTGCGCGCATTCGAACAACTGGCAGGCGAAGGGTTCCTCGAGAGCAACGGCTCGGGCGGGACCAAGGTGGCCGTCCGTCCCGATATGCAACCCCGCCCTTCCAACGGGAAACAACCCAGCAGGCCCCCTCTCCCGGCTGACGTGATAGACCTGACGCCTGGCCGCCCATCCGGATCACCGTTTCAGGACAGGCAATGGCGCAGCGCCTGGAAGTCGGCCATAGGGGAACAGGGGAACATCCAACTCCCACCAGCCCTGGGGACCATGGCACTCCGGGAAGCAGTGGCTGATCACCTTGCCGTATCACGAGGGCTCGCCGTCGATGCAGAAGACGTCATCATCACCGGTGGCACCAGTGACGCGCTGCATCTCGTCGTCGCCATGCTCCGCAACCGCTCGCCACAGCCGCGCATCCTGGTAGAGGACCCTGGCTACCCCACAGCACGCCGGGTCATGACGGCGGCCGGCGCACAGCTGGCGACAGTGCCGGTGGATCAAAACGGCCTGGACAGCTCACAGCTGGCCTTGCTGGAGGAAATACCGGATGCAGTCCTGGTGACCCCGAGCCACCAATACCCCTTGGGCGGCAGGATGGCCGTCCAGGAAAGACTGGGGCTGCTTAAATGGGCAGACCAACATGGTGTTCTTGTGCTGGAGGATGACTATGACAGCGAATTCCGCCACAGCAGAATGCCCCTTCCGGCCATGGCATCCCTCCCAAGCGCGGCCGACGTCGTCCTGCTGGGTACGTTCTCCAAGAACCTCAGCCCGTGGCTGCGATGCGGATACTTAGTGGTTCGGGGCAACGCCGGCGAAATGCTGAAAGCCATGAGGGAGGCCTTGGACACGCCCGTGGCCGGGGTGCTGCAATCAGCTATCGCACACTACATTAAGGGCGGCGGGCTTTCCCGGCATATCACGCGTGCCAGGCGCGAATATGCGCATCGACGATCCCTCCTCATGGACCGCCTGAACCCGCGGGATGACTTGGAACTCACCGCACTCGACGGCGGGCTGCATGCGGTGATTCGCTTCAAAAGCCCCGACGCTACAAGCGTGGCCACAAAGGCCTTGGAGTTAGGAGTGCGGGTGGTCCCCTTGGCTGGATACTACGCCGATCGCCCAGCCGAAAACGGTTTGGTCGTTGGCTATGGGGCCGTCTCCGACCTGCAACTTGCCAAGGCCCTGGCTGTTCTCTCGGGCCTGATAGGAGGCGGCGCCCAGGGCTTGAGGCCAGACCCCTCCGATTAGCAACCATAAGTGCATTTCATTGCCCTAATAGTGCATAATAAGAGTTATCCGCAGCGTTCACTAATCCCTCCGCACCTAAGTGCAGATCAGGGTTTCTCTTCAGCGAGGAAAGCTCATGGCGTGGCTCGTACTCATCATTTCCGGCGTGCTCGAAGCCGTCTGGGCAACAGCACTGGGAGCCTCAGACGGTTTCAAGCGCAAGCTTCCAACATTTATCTTCATCGCCTCCATGGCCGTCAGCATGGCCGGCCTGGCCTACGCGATGAAAGAACTGCCCACCGGCACGTCCTATGCCGTATGGGTGGGCATCGGCGCGGTACTCACCGCGGTGCTTGCCGTCCTACGCAAGCAGGAGAAACTTTCCCTTTCACGCGCCGCACTGCTGACCGCCCTGATTGGGTGCGTCGTCGGGTTGAAGGTGGTCAGCTAATGCACTGGATAGTGCTTCTTGCCAGCGCCGTCCTCGAAGCCGTATGGGCCACGGCCCTCGGGCAAAGCGAGGGATTCACCAACACCATTGCAACAAGCGTGTTCGCTGTAGGTCTGGTGCTCAGCATGCTCGGTTTGGGATTTGCAGCCAAACGGATTCCAATGAGCACCGCCTACGCTGTATGGACCGGCACCGGAGCCGCGCTGACTGTTACCTGGGCAATGGTCGAAGGCAACGAGACACCCACTCCACTCCGAATAATCTTCCTTGTGGGCATCATCGCCTGTGTCATCGGCCTGAAACTCATACCCGCAAAAACCATCAAGTCAGCCGACACATTCATTCCGTGACGATCTGAAACGCCCAACCCGTGGCACACGCCCCCGACGCGGGCCTTCCATCTCAAGAATTACGACGGCGATCCCGCCTCAGCGCCGCGCTTCCGGACGCTTGAAAACCATCCCGTACATGGCGCTGCTGAGTCTGGGCCTGATCCGCGTCTCACCCGAATCAGGCCCAGCTACTCACGGTCCCTTCGGCCGGTCCACTTCTGAAACCTCACAACGAGTGGTGTCTCATTCTTTGAGGACTACATGTCCAGGTGGCCGAGGAACTCTCCGGTATATGGGCAAAGGTAGGCGACTGTGTCATTCACACGGACCGTGAAGTCGGTACCCCCAGGGACCTCGAACCGTTCGCCTTCCTTGTAGGTGGTCCACTCCCCCTGACCGGCAGGCTGCTGGACATCCCAGGTACCGCGCACGAGATGCATCCACTCCTTGACGGGGGCTTCGAACTTCCACTCGCCAGGCTCCATCACTCCGACGGTGAAGTTGCCCTGCTCGTTCTTGAATTCGAGGCTGCGTACCTGTCCCTCGAAGTATTCGTTCTGGCCGATCATGACATGCTCCCATTCGCAGTTGCGGTCTTCGGCTCGCTGATTGCGGCCTGCTGAGAATCACACTATTGAAGCCATGCTTCCCGTACCATCGCCGGAGCGTACTCTTTGCTAGTTAAGTAGTGGCCGCTGTGTACAGAAATACGGCCCGATCGTTGTTAACATAGGGCCATGGCACTTGAATCTAAGTCCTTCACGGTGGCCAGGCTTGCCTCCATTCCAAACATCGGGCTGACCATGGCGCACGGAGGCAGCGGAGTTGAACGAGCCGCCGGTATCCCGATCTCCGTCGAGCGGAAGGGGCGGTTCCCTGAGCTCCACGGCGGTGAGATAGTGCTTACCAGCGGGCTGCACATCGGTGAGGATTGGACAGCCTGGAAGAGTTTCCTGCTGGCGGCTACGGGCGCCGGCGCCTCCGGGCTCATCATTGGCCTCGGCACAGAGGCAGCCTTCGAAAGCCTCCCGGAACAGGTGCAGACCCTGGCAAGCGAACATGACCTGCCACTGCTGACCGGCGACATTGCCGACTTCGGGCGGATTGCGCACACTATCACCGTTCTCCACTCGGAGGGACAACGGGAATCGTTCAGGCGACCGCTCGACCTTCAGATGGAGATCACCGCGATCGTGGCCCGCGGCGGTTCGTTCGGAGACCTGCTCGCTGGCTGGCAGCAACGGACCGAGGAGCCGGTAGCCGCGTATGATCGCCTCGGGCAGGTCATGGCCAGAAGCTCGTCCTTCCCAGCGAACCTGCTCGCTCCGCTGGGCAAACGCCTCGCCGGTCAAGAAGCTCCACGACTCGGAGAACAACTTCGCCTGAACGCAACCGAGCTGGCTGCCGATCCCGATGGCACGTCTACAAGCCCCGAAGGAACGGTCGAAATCTCCCCCTTCGCGGGCAACGACACCGTACGCGGGTTCTGTGTCCGCATTACTACAGGCCATGAGACGGCCGAACTCGCTGCACCGGCGCTGCGTTCCCTCCTTGCCCTCGAATTTGAACGTGTGTGGTTCCTGGACGAGTCAGCGCGCCGCAAACGCGCTGAACGGTTTGCCCGTCTCCTGACGCTTACGGAGCCGGGCAGTGCTCGGACATTCCTCCGCAGTATCGGCATCGATTCGGGTCCGCTGTGGGGCGTAAGCATCGAAGCGCGCAATGAGACACATGCTGAAGTTCTCATCGACGACCTCGCCGTGGTGCTCGCCGCCCCCTTCGTCCGGCATCGCCACCGGATCGTGGAGTGCCTGGCAACTGTCGATCCCCGGCAGGCATTGGCTGACTACGGCCTTGGCGTCCCCACGGGCATCGGCACGCGGGGGGCTCCCGAGCACTCAGCCCGCAGCATCAGGCAGGCTACCCTGGCATTGGAGACCAGCCGTCGGGCCGGCACTCCCATCGAATACGTCGACGGGGCCTCGCACGAGTTCCTGATCAACGCCGCCCCATCGGACTACCTGGAATCTTTCTCCAGCGCCGTCCTTGCCCCCATCGAGAAGTCGCGAGGAGGCGAAGCCCTCCTGAACACACTGCACACGTGGCTTCTTGAGCGCCGATCCGTCGAGGCGACGGCGGAACGGATGGGGGTCCACCGACACACTGTGCGGAACCGGATGCAACGGATCGTCCAGATCACCGGTCACGATCTTGACGGCATCGATGCACAAACCGAGCTGTGGCTCGCGCTGAAAGTCCGAGGCTTCCGCGACACTAGGGACTCACCCGTCGGGCCATAACCAACAGTCGAGGTTCGCCGCGATGGCCATATTCTGTCGTGACCTTCGGTGCCATGATGGTCGTCACATCCTGCGGACCCACCGCGAAGATCCGGTACTCAAATGAGGAACGACATCATGCCCACCACCGTAGCCACCACAGATTCAGTCCCCCGATCCATACTCCGCCGAGTCGTGATTGCCAGCGGGCTTGGCACCTTACTGGAGTACTTCGACTACGCCAGCTACAGCTACCTCGCGACCACCATCGCCGTGGTCTTCTTTCCCCCGGAGGACCGGGCAGTTGCGCTCATGAGCACCTTTGCGGTGTTTGCACTTTCGTTCCTTGTTCGCCCACTCGGGGCCTTCGTTTGGGGCAGCCTTGGCGACAAAATCGGACGCAAGAGCATCCTCGCTACGACAATCATCCTCATGTCCGGGGCAACGTTCCTCATTGGCTTCATTCCAAGCTATGCCACCATCGGCGTCGCCGCACCGATCCTTCTTCTCCTGCTCCGAGTGACGCAGAGCTTCTCCGCCTCAGGCGAATACGCCGGCGCTGGCACTTTCGTTGCCGAGTACGCCCCTGCAGCCAAACGGGGCCTGCTCACCAGCGTGGTACCCATCGCCGCTGCCGCAGGGTTCCTGGTAGCTTCCCTCATGGCCACGGTCCTCTACGCCAGCACCTCACCGGAATTCATGCAGGAGTGGGGCTGGAGGATCCCGTTCCTGATCGCCGGCCCCCTCGGTATCGTTGGCCTCTGGCTGCGCATGCGACTGGAAGACACCCCGCAATTCCGCAGGGCGCTGGAACTCGAGAAGAAACAGCTCAAGACAGCGGCCGACCAACTTCCGGTCACAAACCGCTGGTCAGAAACCCGCAAGAGCCTTCCGTCGATGTTCAAAGCACTGCTCGTTATGTCACTCAATGCCGGCGCCTACTACCTGCTGCTCAGTTACACGCCATCATTCCTGATAGAAGAAGCCGGGATGAGCGAAGCCACAGCGACGCTGGTGGTCACGATCGGCCTCGTCGCGCACATCATTTTCACCCCCCTGGCGGCCCGCCTCTCCGACCGGATCGGCCGCAAACGGACCTTGATGATCTCGAGCATCGCCTTCATCGTGTTGAGCTACCCGATCATGACGCTGCTCTCCTTCGGAGGAGTGGTCCTCGCCTCCGCGGTCCTCATCGTGTCACTGATGTTCTTCGCCATGAACGATGCCGTCTTCCCTTCCTTCTTCACCGAGCTGTTCGGCACCCGCTCCCGCTACCTCGGGTTCGCACTGCCCTTCAACGTCGGAGCCATGCTCTTCGGCGGCGTCGCACCACTCATCGGCACCTGGCTGATCGCCACCACCGGCAACCCCAGTTCACCGGCATTCTTCCTGATGGGTATCGGACTCCTCTCACTGGTTGGACTCCTCATGAGCGCAGAAACCGCACGCAAACCACTCGCCGACGAGCAAGCTGAAGTAAGCAAGGCGCCGGTCGCCACGGTGTAGCGCCCCGACACCAAACGACTCGGCTTCAGAACCAAGCTCAGGGCCGGACAGCATTTCCGGTAATTGCTGTCCGGCCCTCAGTGCAGATGCGAGCAGTAGTTACTCGCCCAGGCGAGCCTCCGCATCTAACGAGGCACGACTTCCTTGGTACAGCGGAATCGCTGGTCGTCTGCATAGCATTGGGCTCAACGACTATTGGGGGGGGTAGCAGTGAATTTAAGTCCGGCTTTTGGAATCATCGGGATCCTATACGCCGTTTTCGTGATCGCCGTGGCCGTCCTGGCCGTGTACGCCCTGGTCTTGTCCATCATTTTCTTGCGGCTGAGGATCGCAGAGTTGAAGAGGGCTGCAGGGGCCGAGGACCGCTGACTCCCCTGCGAAACTGCGAGAACGCAGCGGCGCCTGGTCAGGTCCTGGTAGCGGTCGACCAAGTCGCACAGCACGGCAGAGATTAGGGAGCGGGATACGCTGCCTCACCGAGACTGCTCGCGCTTCCGAATTCGGGACCTTAGTCGTCCGGGGTTGGAGACTAGGGCCGATGAACTGACCCGGACCGATTTCAACCGTCGGCTGAAAGGCGCACGCAATGCACCCGCTGTTCATTTAGTGGTCACTTTCAAGTAGGCCATAAGTACCGAGTTGTAATGATCGGTGCCGAAAAACCTGGGATTGGAGTTCGTGTGATGGTGATTCCGGCCCGAAGCAATGCGGATCTGCAGCAGAACTCTGCCTTATCGGCCTGCCGCTCGGGTCGAGCGAACCGTTTATGACGTCTCGCTGAACCCGGTATTGCCCTTCGACACATTCGGGCATCACAGCCAGCCGTCGCTGATCCGCGAGTGTCCGGTTCAGATAATTTCTCCGCTCACGAGCAAGGAATATTCCGGATTATTCAAGACAATGGAAAGTCAGCAGTAAATTTGAATTACTTGTCATGAGATTGACAGAAACATCCCCCCGCGATGCCAAAACGGCAGCATCACAAAGACAAGCCGACTGTCGGAAATTATGAAATTTCGTCCACCGTCTCGTTGACCGAAGTCCCTTCGCCATAACATCAGTAGGCGTACCGGCCAATCGAAGGACTAGAGGCACCGTGGATGCCGATGCCCTACACTACACCGGCCGCCGCGGCCAAGGAACTGCACAAACGTGTTGAAAACTTGAGAATTTATGTGACTGAAATGAGTACCACGCAGAATTTCACCACGACTGACACAGGGCTAATTGCGCATCTCACACCTCGAAGCAATTGAAGTCTCGACCATCACATCATTCCGGCCCCGCAGCATACTTGCATCGACAGCAGTGAGGATCGGGACACACTTTCCACCGGGAGCCGGTTTTGCGGCACTCATATCCATCGGGTACGTTGTGGTTACTTTGTCGAATGGGGGCGACATTTGTTGCCCCACAGAACTGTTTTCAAGGCACACAGTGGGGGCTATGCGTGACCAGTAACGTCATTAAAATCAGTAACCTAAGCAAGAGATACGGCTCTTTGCAGGCCGTCCAGGATTTGTCCCTGGAAGTGGAGCGCGCATCCATCTTTGCCTTTCTGGGAACCAACGGTGCCGGCAAGTCCACCACCATCGGCTGCATCACCACCACTCTCGGATTCGACAGCGGAACCATTCAGGTCGCCGGGCATATCGTGGGCAAGGAAGACGATGAGATTCGACGCAAGATTGGCGTCGTTTTCCAACAGTCGCTGCTGGACCCGACACTGTCGGTCAGGCAGAACCTCGACATACGAGCAGGTTTTTATGGGCTCACCAGGTCCGAGCGGACCCAGCGCATCAGTGAACTCGCCCAGCTCATAGGTCTCGAGTCTTTCCTCGAGAAGCCCTTCTACGGGAAGCTCTCCGGTGGCCAGAAGCGCCGGGCGGACATCGCGCGGGCTCTTATCCATCGACCCGAGATTCTTTTCCTTGACGAGCCGACCGCCGGCTTGGACCCGCAGAGCCGGGAACAAGTCTGGCAAACCATTCACAAACTTCGCGACGACGACGGCCTGACCGTTTTCCTCACGACCCACTACATGGAAGAGACCGAGGTGGCGGACCAGGTCTCCATCATCGACTCGGGAAAATTGGTCGCCCAGGGAACGCCTGCGCAATTGCGTGAACAGCACAGCAACAGCATCCTCACCGTCACCACAGACGATCATGAATTCCTCGCGGAATACTGCAGGACCGCCGACCTGAGCTGGACACTCGACAATGATGTTTATCGCGTTGAGGTAGATGACTCGAAGCAGGCCCGGCACCTGCTCATTGTGGGCGCAGAACGCGTCCACGACTTCGAGTTCCGGCACGGACGCATGGACGATGTCTTCCTTGCACTGACATCCAAGAGGAGCGAACCGTGAACAGCATCATGATTCTCAGCGGCCGTAACCTGATGATCTTTTTCCGCGACAGAGCCGGGGTATTTTTCTCCCTGCTCTCGGCGCTGATTCTCATCGCCCTTTACGCCCTGTTCCTCGGCAACCTGCAAGTGGATAACCTGCAGACAAGATTCCCTGACGCAAGCAGCTCGGAAATCAGCGCTTTCGTCAACGCCTGGGTTTTTGCAGGCATCACGATGATCACCACCCTGACCACCGGACTTGCCGCCCTCAACGTATTTGTTGACGATGCGTCGACCGGGCGTTTCCGTGACTTCCTCGTCTCCCCTATAAGGCGGACGAACATGATTCTCGGATACTTGATCGCGAGCTTCGTCATCTCCGTCATCATGACAGCGGTGGTTATCCTGGTGGGCCAGCTCTACATCCTCTTCCGCGGTGAACCCTTGATGACCTGGGCCCAGCTTGGACAATGCGCCGCCGTCGTCCTGGTTTCATCTGCGGCGTTTGCCGCGCTGTCCAGCTTCGTGGTCACTTTCATCAAGTCCAGCACCGCCTTCTCCGCTCTGAGCACCATCGTTGGAACCATCATCGGGTTCCTTGCCGGCGCTTACATCCCGGCCGGCACCCTGCCCTCCGGTGTGGTCAATGTCCTGAACGCACTTCCTTTCGCACAATCAGCCATGTTGATCCGCCAGCCTTACACGTCGCAGGCACTTGAAGCGCTGACAAATAACCAAGACCAGGCCGTTGACGCAGTCCAGACGTTCTACGGCATCACAGCTTCAGTCGGCGATCTCGCGGTGACGAACACACTGGCGATCTCCGTGCTCCTTGGAATGGTTGTGGTCTTCATCGCACTGGGCTCCTGGCGAATCGGTCGGCGCATACGATGACCGGCAACGAGGACCTGTGGGGAGGCCTCGAGTCCACCGTCGCTATGTTCCCGGGCCAAGGCAGCCAGCGTCCGGGAATGGGCAAGGCCCTGACAAAGAATTTCCAGGTGGCCGACGACGTCTTTGATGAATGTTCCGATGCGCTCGGCATTGATGTCCGTGAACTTGCCTGGGATTCAGCCCCGGAGCAACTGGGGAAAACCGAAAACACGCAAGTGGCGCTCGTCGCGGCCAGCATCGCCGCTTGGAGGGTGTGGACCCAGGTGGGCAGCAACCTGGCCCACGCAGTAGCCGGACACAGCATCGGGGCGCTGTCAGCGGCCATTGCAGGCGGATACATACCGTTGGCAGATGGCATCAAACTTGCCAGGCGCCGAGGTCATTTGATGGCCTCGGCCCCTGGACGAGGGTCGATGTTGGCCGTGGCTGTCCGAGGAGAGGAACAACGAGATGGACTCATCGCCTCGGCAGCAACGTTCGGTCTCGACGTAGCCGCAGTCAACGGCGAACGCCAGATCGTTCTCTCCGGGCCCATCAACGACATTGAGGACGCGCGGAAACACTTCGGCGCTAAATCAACCCAGCTCAACGTCAGCCACGGATTCCATTCCCGGCTGATGGACCCTGTGATGGGCGAATGGCAGGAGTTACTGCGCCACGCGCCGTTCCGCGACGGGGACGTACCACTGCTGGGCTGCACCTCACCCCGGCGCCTGGAAACCGCGATGGAGGTCTCCAACGAGCTCTATTTCGGCATCCGACAACCGGTGCGATGGGACCAGGTCCTTCAAAGCGCGGACAGTTTCGGGACCTGGGTTTACTTGGGAACAGCAAAATCACTTTCCCGTCTCAGACGGAATCAAACTCAAACAGTTCAGATCGTGGAGGACACGTATGTTGGACGTCGTACCTAGCCTTATCACCTTGGTTGTGGGCGCATCCCGGGGCATCGGCAAAGCCTGCGCACTGGAACTTGCCAGGAACGGTCATGACATTGTGATCTTCTACCGGCAGGACGACGAGGGCGCTGCTGGAACAGTTGAAGCGATACGGGAACTGGGACGCAGGGCCTTGGCGGTCCGCGTCGACGTTTCCGTTGAAGCCGACGTCCGCGCAGCCTTCCGTACGGTTCTCAAAGACTTCGGACGAATCGGCTCCGTTGTTTACAGTTCCGGAATCACCGCTGACGGGCTCCTGGCAACAATGTCCCTGAATAACTGGGAGCGCGTCATCAGCACCAACCTGACCGGCGCGTTCCTGGTCTGTCGCGAAAGTGTCAAGGCTTTACGTAAAACAGGCGGCTCGATCGTGCTCATCAGCTCCACCTCGGGTATCAGCGGCCAGCCCGGCCAAGCGAACTACAGCGCGACCAAGGGCGGAATCAACGCCCTGACCCAATCCATGGCCAAGGAAATGGCGTCCTTCGGCATCAGGGTAAACGCTGTGGCACCCGGATTTACGAACACCGACATGCTCAAACAGATGGATGCCAGAGCACGTCGCGAATATACCCAGCACATCCCGCTGCAACGAATCGGTGAACCCCACGAGATAGCTGCAGCTGTGGCATTCCTCGTAGGACACCAAAGCTCATACATCACCGGTCAGGTCCTCGCCGTCGACGGCGGCCTGACCTCCTGAAGGAGAACTCCCAATGAACGACATTTATGAAGCCTCCCTGTCCGCCGGGCGGAAGAGGACCGAACTCAACGCCCGCCTGAAAAACCTGCTGTCCGAAGGATTGGAGTTGCCCATCACCGGTGACCAGATCGAGGACGACCAGCCTCTCTTTGGGCGCGGACTCGAACTCGACAGCCTCGACACCCTTGAAATCGTGAGCTTGGTTGAAGAGGAGTTCGGCGTCTACATTACCGACGAGGACCGGACAGTTTTCGGGTCAATCAACAAGATTGCCGATTTCATCGCTGCCAACAGCGACGACGACTAGGGGCAAGGGCAATGTCCATCGCCCTCAAGGCCAGCGACATCCTGGCCCGGCTCCCACACCGTCACCCCATGGTCCTCCTGGACAGGGTTGAAGACCTCAACTACGGCAAATCCGCGACTGGAATCAAGAACATCACGATCTCGGACCCCGTCTTCCAAGGCCACTTCCCCAACAACCCCGTGTACCCTGGCGTCTACATGATTGAAGCCTCGGCACAGCTGTGCGGGCTCCTGTTGGGCTCCCCTACAGGTGAAGACGGCCCCGTCCTTGGGTACCTGGCGTCAGTGCGCAAATTCAAGTTCATCACCCCGGTCTACCCTGGCGATGTGCTGAGCATCCAAGCACGCGCGGGCGTAAGCCACGCCAATCTTGCGGACTTCAGCGTCGACATCAAAGTCAGCGGCAAGATCGTGGCCTCCGGGTCCCTGGCTCTTGCACGCATAGACCCGGACCCATCAACATGAAACCGGCAGTAAGGCTCTACGACCCGGAACTGGACGCGGCACGTGTCGCGGAGCTCTACAACCGAAACAACTACGGCACGATCCAGAGCGGCTCACCTCTTACTGGCAACGACGTTAACGCAGTGTTGAAAGAACGCGGCGCAGCACTGTTCATGGTGGGGGAAGACCGCGGGAACATTGTTGGCACCATAGGCTACCTGAAGGTCTCGGGCCGACGGGTCGCCGGCGACGGAGAACTCTTTTCCGGCATGTTCCTCATCGACCCGGGCTACCGGATGGGCTTCCTGGCCGGTGACCTGTTCATGCAGTCCTTCATCAAGCTGGTCGAACAGGGTGTCCGGGCTCTGCGCCTTGAAGTTGATCCAGCCAACCAAAAGGCTTTCCCGCTCTACGGACGGGTTGGCTTCAGGACGGCAGGCATCATCAGGCCTGATGAGGACGGCTACATCGAACTCATCAGTTTCCTCCCCGGCGTCGTATCAGATCTGCTTCAAACGCCCTTTGCCGGCGCCTCCTCAGAGG
Organism: Paenarthrobacter sp. TE3676; assembly: GCF_056279165.1. Classification (NCBI taxonomy): domain Bacteria; kingdom Bacillati; phylum Actinomycetota; class Actinomycetes; order Micrococcales; family Micrococcaceae; genus Paenarthrobacter; species Paenarthrobacter sp. TE3676. The sequence continues at coordinate 39,882 of NZ_JBWBQU010000011.1, read as the reverse complement.
ACATGTTTTCGAAGTACTCCTGGCGAAGCATGGGCTCAGCCCGCGGCAAAGACCTCATGGACGGCGTCTCCGTCCAGGACGGCACCCCGCTGCTGACCTACACCTTCCCCGTGAAGAAGGACGTCGTTGAAGTCCAGGTCAACATGTCAACAGGTGCCGTCGTCCAGGCGCGCCACAACGGCCAACTCTTCGACTGGCCGGAATCCCCTCAACGTGCTGCTCCGAACGGCAACCACGGGCCTTCAATCGGCTCCCGCCGGCTTGGCGCTTTCACTATCTCCCTGAACGCGGCAGGGACGTTGACGATTGAGCATCCTCGGCACCCGGGTCCGGTACTGACCGATCATTTCCCCGTAGGAGCCGACGGTGCACCTTTCTGGCGCCGTCCCGCCGCGCTGAACGTCACGTGCCAGGATCTTCCCGACGGATGGACGACCCGGCAGGGACCGATTACCCGCGAAATCCGTGTTCATGGCAGCAAAATCAGCATCGCAGTGAGCCACCAAAGAAATCAAAAGGTGACGGCGTTCCCGTGGGTGAATCTACGTTCAGGGGAATTCCACCTCAACACGAAAAACCGCCAGCGCCCCATAGGCGGTCCAATCGTCCGCGGTATCTGGCCGCCGGACAGGACCGACTTTGAAGCCGCCGAAAGTGCCTTCGATGATCAAAGCAACGGCGCTTCCGCCCTTTGGACCGATACTGCGCTGGGGCTCGCATTGGCTGCTACCTGGAACTCGGATGGGAAGCTCCGCGTCGAAGGCTCCCATCTTCCGGCGGCGTCCTCCGAGAACGGCTCCATCCTGTATGACGTGGACCTCTTCGACGGCGCAGATGCTATGCCCGTTCCCGAAAACCCGGAAATCCTTCCTTCATTAACACCGGTGTTTCACCCCTTATCCTCCGGAACCCAGGGGGATTGGAAGCCCATCCAGTGGGTGGCGGCGGAAAGGTCGCGTGTCGATGTGCTTGAGGCCGTAGGGAGCAACGGGTTTTTGCTCGTTGCTCCCGACCGGGGCATCGTTTCGTGGAAGTCAGGCCAAACTCAGGTCCTCGCGGCGCCGTTCCCGAAAACACGGACACTTGGGCCCCTGACGGCATGGCATTCCGGTCTTTGGGTCTCGGACCAGGGAGGGCGAGAAGACCCGGAGCAAGGCATCGAGTGGGGCAGCGATGGTTGCACATCCCACCTCGCTGACAGCCCATCAGATCGACCCCGCTGGGAAATCCAGCAGCGCGACAGCGATCTGACAGCGCTCCGCATCGTCGTTGACGGCGCCAACGGGTCTGAACAGGTCACGCACCTCACGCCGAACGCCCAAATGCAGGCCCGAAACTGGGCGCCGATCCTTTTTCAGACGGATACCAATACCGACCTGTGGTGGGCAGCAGCCCGGGACCGGACTCCGTGGCGGGCCTCAGTGCGGAGAGCGGCCATAGGTCTGGGCGGGACCACCTGGTTGGTCATCGAAAACGACGAAGGCAGCCATCCCGAAATTTTGATCAGGTCCTCCGGTGAGTACCTCCTGCTGTCCCTCCTCGCCAGAGCCGAGGACACCAACACGACATCATGGCTCCTTTCCGCTCAGGAACTAGGGAGCCCCACCACAACCATCAAGGAGAATCCGTCATGACAGCTACGACTGACTACGAGGCAATTCGTTCCACCGCCGCCGTTTACCCCACCGGTGAACTGGTTCTCGAAATCGCCGGCGAGCAGCGGGAGGAACTCGTTTCCTTCCTGCTAGCCAAACGCACCGAATTCGCCCAACCCGGAAGCGTCGTTGAATCATTGGTCCTCAGGGAAGATGCTTCCGTTGCAGGCCACGTCGCGGCCTATATCGAAGAGGAACGCGTCCTGCTGATTGCAGAACAGCCCATCGACGTCGACATCACCACCATCGCGAAGCAACGCGGACTGGAATCCGTCCGCGTCACCGACCTGTCCGCGTCCACCGCCGTCGTAGCTGTGGAAGGACCCGTGGCCTGGAAAGTTGTCCAAGACTTCGCCGACGAAGAAATCGCAGGCGTCCTCTTGGGCGAAAGCTGCACTGCGACGTTGCCGGTATCAGAGCAGCCGGCGACCATTATCCGTACCGGCACCACCGCCGAGTACGGCTACCTGATTCTCGCTCCGGACACCGACCGTGACGCGCTGCTGAAGTTCATTTCAACGATCGCCACGGAATTAGGCGGCCAACGAGTCGGCACCGAGGCACTACAGCGCGCTCAGGCCGAAGTCAGCCACCCCCTCTACCCTGAGCAATTCAGTGGCCTGACCGTCCGGGAAGCTGCTGCCCTCTGGATGCTCTCAGCGGACCGTGATGACGACTTCCTCGGCAGCGACCAGCTTGAGAAGGAAAAAGCCGCGCGTTCACTAGTCGCCGTCACTGCCACCACGTCATCGATCCCGGCGGCAGGAACCAGCGTTACCGCAGGGGAAACCGAAATCGGCCGGATCCACCATACGCTTCCCTCCGCTGGGCAACCACAAGGGTTCGCCCTGGCCCTCTTGGATGCCCCCTTCAACGTGCCGGGTCTGGAACTGCAAGCAGGCGGCGTGACCTTGACGACGATTTCGCGCCCCTCAGTTGATCCGGTCTCCTGGACCGAACCGATCGGTTAAGCCATGAAAATAGTTGTCACCGGTTTCGGCCTCAGAGCAGCAGTGGGCCCGGACGCAGAACAAAGCTGGGAATCCATATCCAACGGAAAATCGGGGATCGTTCGAACGACCGTAGTTCCTACCGATGGTCTGGTTAGTTCGATGGGTGGCCAAGTCGAGTCGGAAGTGGAAACGGGGCCCCCGTCGTCCCGGACCACTTACGTTGATCGCTGCCACAGGCTGGCTTCAGCCGCCGCGACCGAAGCTTTGACTCATGCCCGGGTCGACCAGACCTCCGTTGACCGGACCAGAATCGCGTTGTCATTGGGAACATCGTTGGGTGGGGCCCGCAGTGGAGAAGAATTCCATCGCCAGTGGATACAGGACGGATTGCGTAAGGCCAACACCGGTCTGCTGCGGCAATACCCACTCCATAGCGTCGCGGACTACCTTGCCTCTGAGTTCCAGCTGTTCGGACCCCGGAGTGTCCAATCCAACGCCTGCGCGGCCGGCGCTGTCGCCATCGCCTACGGGATCGAACTCCTCGAATCCGACGCCGCTGACATGGTCCTCGCCGGCGGCGTTGACCCGCTCGCGCTGTTGTCCTTCGGTGGTTTCTCCAGCCTGAAGGCACTGGATCCCCTGCATTGCGCACCGTACACCCGGAGTTCGGGACTCAACCTGGGTGAAGGAGCTGGTTTCCTTGTTCTGGAAAGTGAAGCTTCGGCTGTCGGCCGGGGAGCTGCGATCTACGCTGAAATCGCAGGGTACGGGCTCAGCGCCGACGCTTACCACGCTACAGCGCCGGACCCCATGGGCCGAGGAGCGTTACGGGCCATGCACGCGGCACTGCGGATGTCCGGGAACACTGTCGACGACGTCGACTACGTCAACGGCCACGGAACCGGAACGGCTGCTAATGACAGCGTCGAAGCCAAAGCCATAGCCAACCTGCGAGAGGGCGCCGCTCCCCCGGCAAGTTCCACGAAGTCCATGATCGGACACACCCTTGGTGCCGCCGGAGCCATTGAAGCGGTGACATCAGTGCTTGCCATCCAAAACCAGGAGATGCCTCCAACGGTCACACCCGACGGCCTGCGCTCACCCACAGGCCTGGACATCGTTGCAGAAACAGCCAAGAAGGCGCGGCTGAAAACCGTGCTTTCAAACTCGTTTGCCTTCGGCGGCAACAACGCTTCGCTGGCCATCCGGGAATACAGCGCCGACCCCTCAGCCCAAGCACCAAAGAGCGTACGACCGGTGGTCATCACCGGCATCGGCGCACTTGCCGGTGATGCCGTCACCACTGAGGACGTAAAGGCCGCCCTTTTCGAGGGCCGGCCCGTCTACGGTGACGGGACTGTCGAGGTCGAGGGATTCGGATCCTTCCCCTTTGGCGACATTCCGGTCGACAAGCTCAAAAAAGGGATCGACCCAAAGTACCTGCGTCACATGGACACCTTGGGACGCAGGTCGGCGCTGGCTGTCAGCCAACTCCTGAAACAACGGGGCCTCTCACGAGCGGAGGCAACCAGCACCGGGCTGTTGTTCGCCACCGGCACCGGACCGATCTCCACCGTTGAGGCGTTCGAACGTGAGCTCCTGACTACGGGCAGCGGCAACGCCCTGCTGTTCCCGAACACGGTCATGAACGCCGCGCCCGGGCACGTCGCGTTGTTGAACAAGCTGCAAGGACCCACTGCGACCATATGTGCCGGCAACACGGGGGCTATCACTGCGCTCCATTTCGCCCAGAACCTCATCTCGAACGGGGTCGTGGACCGGATGATCGTCTTGGCGGCGGACGAAGCACCGCACGCGATGCTCGCCGCCTACGCGCCGATTCCGGGCTACTTGGCACGTTCGGTCTGCCTCCCCTACACGAACTCGGGCCGGGTCATCTCCGGTGCCGCCGTGGCCATCCTGTTGGAAAGCGAAGACAGCGTCGATCCCGGGAGAGTTCTTGGCCGCATCGAGAACTTTGGCATGACCGGTGACGGCAGTGGCCCCAGCCGTCTGCGCCAAGGGTCAGGGGCTTGGGCGCGGTCCTTCCGGCTGGCCCTCGACGGCCATTCACCGGAAACCGTTGATGCCGTCGTTGCTGCCGCTTGCGGGCGGGAAGCCGTGGATACCTTGGAGATCGAGGCATTGGCGGCAACTGGCCTGAGCGGGCGACCTATTTCGACGCCCAAGGCAATCTTCGGCGATGCGGGCGCCTCAGGTGGTCTGTTGGGTGTCGCACAAGCAGTGTGGATGAGCCAGGAAAAGTTCATCCCAGGCAACGCCGGAGTCGTCGCGTCCGGCCCTGCAGGACTCGTACCAGGCAGCGGCAAGGCCGGAGAGGTCTACCGGACCCTGGTATCCACGTGTGAGGCCGGAGGCAGTTTCCAATCCGTCACCATCGCGACGTAACAGGATGGTGGATGTATGGATTCATTCGACAGGCCCAGCACCTACTGACGACTTTGGGCGGTACAGGTCCCGGTCCGGTGCCCGCTTTCTCGCGGAAGCGGCGAAGTCGACCCGATGCCCGGATGACCTGTCCCGACCCTGCCACGTCATCCGGGCAGAGGACGGCAGGTGGTTTTGCGGAAGCTGTTTGTCAGGCTGGTCGGTTTCACACACGCAGAATATTCTTGTCGCAGCACGGGCAAGAAGTTGGGTCGGTGTGGACATTGAGACACCAAAGAGACGGAACGCCGCCTTCAGATGGCTGGGGCGCGTCACGGGTGTGCCCAGTGTTGGCATCGAGCAATGGACCCAAGGTGAAGCCTTATGGAAAGCGATGGGCAACGCGGCACGGCGCCCAAAAGCGGGCGAACTCCGCCTCAGCCCACAGTGGCACTACGGCTGGCAGAGCTCTGCGGACGGGGATTGGTACGTCCACACAGCCGCCAGCCGGGATGCCGTCTGGAGCCTGGCGTCACAGAACATCGAACCACTGACACTGCACCCGTGCTGAGAAGGGACTGCTGAAGGTTTGGCAGCGCCAGCTCAGGCTGCAATGGGTAAACATGAACCTTGCGTGCGCCCAGCAGCACCCGGGAAGCACTGCCCGGCACTGCACAGGCATGTACTCGTGGTGATGCAGCCGCTGATTCCCATCGCTGCGGCGCGCAATGGCACTAGCATCAGCAAGGTTGGAGACGTCGAGTTCTTCGGCGACCTGTTCGATGGCCAGGAAACGGTGCTTCTTCGGTTCATCGGGCATTCGTCCTTCCTGGAATTCGTGCGCCTGCCAAGGCCCTACCTGGAAGCAACAGGAGTTATGCTATTCGTTGGATTTATTGTTCTGCTATGGGGAGACAGGCATGGGAATTGCTTTTGATGACGGTGTGGTTGCTCGGCCTGTAGCAGTCGCGTCTGGACACCTTATCTCCGTAGAGATCGCATGATGGACCAACCTTCGGCATCCACCGAACCGAAAAAGCGACCACTAAGCACTGGCCGGATCATAGGCCTCGGGATCCTCCTGGGGGTGATTGTGCTGCTGGCATCATGTGTGTACAGAATTGCCGCCCCACTCGCAACTCCGAATTTATTCGGTCTGGACCGCAAGCTCGCCTCGATGCCATGCGTCACCTGGGTAGACAGTGATCCCCGCGGAGGGAACATCGCAGTGAGGGGCCCAGTCGTCTACTACCGAATCGGCGTCTCACCGAACTGCACGGCAGCTGAGGTGGAGAACATTTTGTGGACGATGCATGAGGGCGTCGATGAAACCGGAGCTGCACTGGAGGACTGGGCACTGTTTGTGGCCGACCGCGACGAGAGTCGGTTCGTTCTCTATTCCGATACTCTCGCCGTGGGCATGCTTAGCGGACAGGATGACCTCTCCCGTGAGGAATTTCAGTTTGTTGCATCAAACTGGGTGAGACTCCAGCACGAGGTGGACCCAAAGAGCCAGCTGTATTCCCGGAATGAGTACGACGGCGACACTGATGAATTTGAGCTGAAGGTAGGGTTGCACCTCAACCTCAGTCCAGAGGAGCTGGATAGGGCTCCCAGCATCATTCCGGCAGAGCTGGACACCAAAACCACCTATTGGAAGATCACCACGCCAACTACCGGCGCCGTGTCAGACAGAGCCAATGACACCACCGCAGGTCGGGTCCTCTTTGATACTTTAGGTCAGCTTCCAGACAAGGAATTGATCGGGCTCGGCAGGGCGGCCGGCACCGCCTGGCAGGGTGACACCCCGGATGGCACCTATGTCACCGTTTCCTCTGGCCTACGCCAGCCCAGTTATGAACCCGAGGGCCTCATAAAGATGATGGTGTACAACGTAAGTGACTCACACGTGACCCCTTTCAACACAGAGATTCCGCAGCAGCCACCAAGGCCGTTGGATCAAACAACGCTGTGGCCCCACCTGACCGCGACGATCGACAGGCTGGACGCCACTGGTCAGGAGTTCACCTTGGGCATAGGGCTTGCATCCCGCACCAGGGAGGAGAACGGAAATACCGGGGGCGAGATCAATCTTCATCTGAGCACGAATTCCTGCACACTCCTTCCCGATGACCCCTGGAAAGCACTGGAACAGCCACTCTATGACTACTGGTTGAGTCCTCAACGTCTACGGCTCCCGGAGTCATCGGCATCAAAGTATTGCCCCGCCGCGGCTTCGACAGCAACCGCGGGAAGCTGATGAACCCGGACGAACCGCCGGCGCAGAAGCCCTCGAGGAAACGCCGATCCCAGCGAAGGAAGACCCTCGAGCGGCGGATACCGGTCGCGCTCTCGGTCGTGATTCTGCTGGGGTTCATCGCCTACGGAATCAATATGCAGCTTGACCATTCAAGGCAAAGGGCCGAGATCATAGCCAAGGTCGAATCCAAAGGTGGCCAGGTCCTCGATCTCAAGTGGGGCAACGGGTATCGCGCTGCTTCAGGATGGTCCATGGGACACGTCGATGTTCTCTTCGAAAGTCAGCGAAGTCGTTGCTCGCTGGAAGGCCTGCAGCGCAACCCTGCAGTGTTCGAATGCGACCCCGCAGTTAACCGTTAGGGATAAGCGCCAGATCCCCGCTAAACCATAAGGCTGGAACGCCTGGCCAGCGGCCCGCGGCACCCGCGTGTGGGTGGCTCCAGACATCATCGCAGCCCTGGATACCTTCGCCGACCGGGCAGGACGCCGGAACAGGCACCACTAAGGCCGGAAAGCTCGATATTTTCAGGCTGCCCGTGGCCTTCACAGCATGCCGAAGCAATCGTGTCCCTCATGTCTGGCCGACGAACCGAATGCTTAGGCTTCGGGCTTCTGGTTCGCGGTTACCTTGGCATGGAGTCTCGGGCCGATGAACTGCCCCGGGACAAGCCAAGAAACCGTCGCCACCAACGCGACATTGCTCCGCCGGCCGCATGGCCCGTGTCCGCGCCAATCTTCAGAGCATGCGCCGGCGCCGTCCGGCTTTTTGAAAGCGTGCAGTAAACGTGTAGTGCCCTGCATTGCAGGCACGAAAAACCCCTCCGTTCCCGGCAAAATCGCCGGGATGGAGGGGTTCGTGGAGCCCCCTGTCGGATTCGAACCGACGACCCCCGCTTTACAAGAGCGGTGCTCTGGCCAACTGAGCTAAGGAGGCACGCTCCGGTTACCCGAAGCAAAGCGCAAAAGAGCGCTAGATAAGGTTAGCCCAGACCATCCCCGTCAACGAAATTCACCGCTCAACACCGCTACAAAGCAACAGCGGCCGGCCTCCCGCAAGGGTGACCAGCCGCCGTCGTGATTTTTCAAAGGGGTTAGCCCTTGGCGCCAATTGCTGTCTGGATCTCGGCGTTGAGGTCGGACCTGCCGTCCCACTGCTTGCCATCGATGAACACGGTGGGCGTACCGGTGACGCCGATTGCTGCAGCTTCCTGCGTGGCGACCTTCACCCACGGACGGAACTGCTTGCTGTCGATGCAGGAGTCGATGTTTGCCGCACCAATTTCGGTGGCCATTTTTTTGAGGTCGTTGTCGGAGATGCCTGCTCCGCCTTCAGCCGGCTGGCGTTCGAAGAGCAGGTTGAAAAATTCCGCGTACTTCTCCGGGGAAGAGTTGACTACGCAGGCAGCAGCGTTGGCTGCGCGTGACGAGTAGTTGGTGGTGGACTGGCGGTCCAGGAAGCCGAGGGCGCGGTACTCGACGGAAATCTTGCCTTCGTTGCGAAGGTTCGTGAGTGACTCGCCGTAAGCGGTCTCGAACTGCTTGCAGACCGGGCAGATGAAGTCGATGTAGGCAACAACCTTGACGGGCTTGCCGGCCTCGGCCTCGCCACCCGGTACGGTCACCGTAGCCGGCTTGGTAGCAAGAGGAGCCGGCACATCTGCCACGTTGACGGAGGCGGGTTCGGACTTCACAACTTCCGTGTTGGCAAGCAGCGTGATGCCGCCATGAACGTTGCCGTTGGCCGGTGTTGGCCCTTGGTCAGCCACGGGCGCGTTGTTCTGAGCGTTACCGATAACAACAAACGCAACCAAAGCGATGATGACCACCACGGCCACCACGATGCCCCAGCCGACAAGGAGCTTGTTGCGCTTCTCCTTCTTCAGCTGTTCTTCGCGGATTGCACGCGCTTTCTCCCGCGCCTGGGCGGTCTTTTCGGCCTTGGACAGGCGTGGTTCGTTTGCGGGGCTCATCAGTTCCTCGGGGTATTCGACGTCAAGTGCATAGCTAGGGCAACGGGGTCAGTTTACGGGAGCAAACTTGAGCTTTGCCCCACACCTCGCGGCCCGGTAGTTGAACGATCAACTGCCGTGGAAGATTCCGCTAGTAGGCTGGGAGTTGAGTCACAGCAACCCCAGGGAGCGTTAATGCAGGATTTGGCAAGCGAAAAACTCGCTAACGAACAAAGCGCCAAGGCTTCTCCAACCAAGAAGCCCACGGCGAGCACGTTCGATTTCATGGTGGTTTCCAACCGGCTGCCCGTGGACCGGTGCAGCAGCGACGGTAACGACGACGGCGGAGATGGCTGGCGTCGTTCGCCCGGCGGCCTGGTCACAGCTCTCGCCCCGATGATGACAAAGTCCGACGGCGCGTGGGTGGGTTGGCATGGCGCCCCGGATGAGACTGTGCGTCCGTTCAGCCACGAAGGCATGGACCTGGTTCCGGTTCAGCTCAGCAGCCACGAAGTGGAGCTGTACTACGAAGGTTTCTCCAACGCGACCATCTGGCCGCTCTACCACGATGTCATCGCACCGCCCGAGTTCCACCGTACGTGGTGGGATTCCTACCGCCAGGTCAACAAGAAATTCGCCGACGCCATCATCCGCCACGCAGCCGATCGCGCCACCGTGTGGGTCCAGGACTACCAGCTCCAACTGGTTCCGCGAATGCTCCGCGAGGCCCGGCCAGACCTGAAGATCGGCTTCTTCAACCACATCCCCTTCCCTCCCCCGGAGATTTTCGCTCAACTCCCGTGGCGCCGGGAAATCATCGACGGCTTGCTGGGCGCTGACCTTCTGGGCTTCCAGCGCCCCAGCGACGCAGGCAATTTCATGCGCTCTGCACGCCGGTTCCTGGGTGCCAGCGTCAAGCAGCAGCAGGTTCATGTGAAAGGCCCGGATGGCGAGGTCACCCACATTGCCCGCGCGCAGGCCTTTCCCATCTCCATCGACGTTGACCAGATCCGCGAGCTCGCGGCCAGACCGGACATCATCGAGCGGGCGAAGCAGATCCGTAAGGACCTGGGCGATCCCAAGACCATTCTGTTGGGTGTTGACCGACTGGATTACACCAAGGGAATCGGCCACCGTCTGAAGGCTTTCGAGGAACTCCTCCGCGAAGGCAGCATCAAGGTGGAAGATGCAACCCTCATCCAGGTGGCGAGCCCCAGCCGTGAACGCGTGGAGCAGTACAGGCTGCTGCGCGAGGAGATCGAAGGCACGGTTGGCCACATCAACGGCACTTACGACACCATCCAGAACACGGCAGTCCGCTACCTGCACCACAGCTATCCGGTGGAGGAAATGGTGGCGCTGTACCTCGCGGCGGATGTCATGCTCGTAACCGCCCTGCGCGATGGCATGAACCTGGTGGCAAAGGAGTATGTCACCGCCCGCTCGGAAGACGACGGCGCCTTGGTACTCAGCGAGTTCGCCGGTGCCGCCGACCAACTCAAGCAAGCACTCCTGATCAACCCGCACGACATTGACGGACTAAAGTCGGCCATCCTGCGTGCCGTGAACCTCCCGCCCAAGGAGGCCCGCCGCCGCATGAAGCTGATGCGCAAGCAGATCCTGGACCACGATGTGGATCATTGGTCAGCCGAGTTCCTGGCTGCGTTGGAGGAAAAGGTGGTGCGTGATGACAGCTGAAAACCTCACCCTGTCACCGGAACTGTTGGACGCCGTCCGACGTATTTCCGGCACGGAGCACCTCCTGGTTGCCCTCGACTTCGACGGTACGTTGTCCCCTCTCGTCGACCACGCGGAGGACGCACGCCCCCTGCCCCGGTCCGCCGCTGCGCTGGAGGCCCTGGCAAAACTGCCACGCACGACGACGGCACTCATCTCGGGCCGCGCACTGGACAGTTTGCGGCTGGTCGCCTCGCCTCCGGTGGATACGCTGCTGATCGGCAGCCATGGCGCCGAGGTCTGGCTGGGTGAGGGTTCTTTGGGCCTGGAACTGGACGAAGATCAGCGGCTGAAGCTTGCAGCGGTCCGCGAGGTTCTTGCGGAAATCGTGAACATCGCTCCGGGGACGTTGCTCGAGGACAAGCCTGCCGGCGTCGTCCTCCACACGAGGATGGCCGACGACGACGTTGCCGAAGACGCCGTCGAGGCCGCCATGCGCGTGCTCCGCGAGCATCCGGGGGTCTACCTGAAGACCGGCAAGCGTGTGCTGGAGACCTCGGTAGTCCACGCATCCAAGGGTGAGGCCGTGGAGTTTCTCCGTCAGGCAACGGGTGCAACAGCCATCCTGTTTGCGGGTGACGACGTCACGGATGAGGATGCGCTGGGCCGGCTGATGGGTGACGACGTCGGCATCAAAGTGGGCCTGGACTTCACCCAGGCGCAGTACCGGGTGGAAGCGCCGGTGCACGTGGCAGAGTTGCTGGAAGCCTTGCTGCGGGAACGTCGGCGGGTGACTGCGGAGGCCTAGCGAGTGACCGGCGCAACATGTGACGCTTGTAACATTTAGGTAGTTCGTCCAAAAGTCTGACATACTCTTGGATGTGATGTGACGCACAGTACCGTGCGACGTCACACGATCCTCCCCGGCCATCGGCCGGGGAGTTCAACTGAAGAAAATGAACCATTCACAACGGATCGTCCGGCACGTACCTGCCGGTGAAGGGATTGATAACTGTGGCTACAGTTACTTTTGATAACGCTACGCGTCTGTACCCGGGCACAGATAAGCCCGCCGTCGATAAGCTCAACATCGACATCGCCGATGGCGAATTCCTGGTCCTCGTTGGACCCTCCGGTTGCGGTAAGTCCACCTCGCTGCGCATGCTCGCAGGCCTTGAGGACGTCAACGCCGGCCGCATTCTGATCGGCGATCGCGACGTCACCGACGTACCGCCGAAGGACCGCGACATCGCAATGGTCTTCCAGAACTACGCCCTGTACCCCCACATGACCGTTGCGGACAACATGGGCTTCGCCCTGAAGATTGCCGGCGTCTCCAAGGAAGAGCGCGCCGAGCGCGTCCGCGAAGCCGCCAAGCTTCTTGACCTTGAGGCTTACCTGGACCGCAAGCCGAAGGCACTCTCCGGTGGTCAGCGCCAGCGTGTTGCCATGGGCCGTGCAATCGTCCGTAACCCGCAGGTCTTCCTCATGGATGAGCCGCTTTCCAACCTTGATGCCAAGCTCCGCGTCCAGACCCGTACGCAGATCGCATCCCTGACCCGCCGTCTCGGTGTCACCACCGTTTACGTGACGCACGACCAGGTCGAAGCAATGACCATGGGTGACCGCGTTGCAGTCCTCAAGGATGGTCTTCTGCAGCAGGTTGACACCCCGCGCAACCTTTACGACCGCCCGCAGAACGTCTTCGTTGCAGGCTTCATCGGCTCCCCGGCCATGAACCTGCTTGAACTACCTGTAGTGGACGGCGGCGTCCAGTTCGGTGGAACGGTTTACCCCGTCCCGCGCAACATCCTCGAAGAAGCTCACGGCCAGACCGTCACGGTGGGTTCCCGTCCGGAAGACCTTGAGACCGTCGGCAACGGCGAAGGCCTCCAGGTTGAGGTTGACGTCGTCGAAGAACTCGGCGCTGACGCTTACGTCTACGGCCACACCATCCTGGATGGCAAGAGCCACGACATCGTTGCCCGCGTCGACGGTCGTCGCCCCCCGATGAAGGGCGAGTCCATCTTCGTTCGTCCGCAGTCCGGCCACGTGCACCTGTTCGACACGAAGACCGGCCTCCGCCTGGGCGACTAGTCCCCACCGGCACCCTAGCCTCGCTTCGCTCGGCCAGGGAACCCTGCCGGCGTGGGCCCATCCCGGCGCTGACGCGTCTGTACGTTCCGCATTTAGATAGCGGCCCGACCCCTCCCGGTCGGGCCGCTCTCGCGTTAACCTTTCTCCTGGAAAGAACGGCATGAACACCACAGATAACCTGATCCCCCGTCCTTCGCACGTCGCTCTTGTGGACGGGTCGGCCTTCACGCTTGCCCCTGCCGCCCGGATCGCCGCTCCCCGCCAAGCGGTGCCGGTCGCCGAGCAGTTGGCCTCGCTGCTGCGCGGCGCCACGGGTTTCGAATTGCCCATCGTTGAGGACACCCGCCCCGGCGACATCTCCCTCGAGTTGACGGACACGTTCGACGGCGGCCCGGAAGCTTATGCGCTAAGCGTCACCCTAGGTGGGGCCGGGCTCACGGCCTCTACTGCCGCTGGACTCTTCAACGGAGTGCAGACGCTCCGTCAGTTGTTCCCAGCCGCCATTGAGGGTTCCAACCCGGGTGTTGGCACTTGGGTGATTCCCGCCGTCGAGATTGCGGACGCCCCGCGATTCGCGTACCGCGGGCTAATGCTGGACGTCGCCCGCAGCTTCTTCACCGTGGAGGAGGTGAAAGAGCAGATCGACGTCATGACGCAGTTCAAGCTGAACGCCCTTCATTTGCACCTCACGGACGACCAAGCCTGGCGCATCGAAATTCACGATCCCGGGTCCGCGGGCAACCCGTCCGGGCTGCCTTACGCCAATCTGACCGCGATCGGCGGCCAAGGCGCTGTAGAGGTGCCCACGGCGATGCCGGCGAGGGGGCGCGAAGGGTTTTACACGCAGCAGGACTTCAAGGACATCCAGGCCTATGCCGCGAGCAAGAACGTCCTCGTGGTACCCGAGATCGACCTCCCGGGACACGTCAATGCTGCCCTCGCCGCCATTCCGCAGCTCAACCCTGACGGCCAAGCCAAGCCCATGAGCACTACGGCGGAGGTGGGCTGGTCGACTCTCAGCTCGGACTTGCCGGCAACATATGAGTTCGTCCGGGAAGTCCTCGGCCAGCTCGCTGCCATCACGGTCGGCCCGTACCTCCACATTGGTGGCGACGAAGCCTTGGTGACCGGGCATGAGAACTACGTGACTATGGTTCAGGAGTTTGCCAGGATTGCCGCCGGGACCGGCAAAACGGTGGTCGGCTGGAACGAGTACGCCGCGGGCGCCCTTCCCCAAGGCGCTGTGATCCAGTACTGGCACGGCGACCTCGCTCCGGTTGTCCAACAGGCGGAGTCCGGCGGTTCACCCGTGATCATGTCGCCGGCCGCCAATACGTACCTGGACCAAAAATACGCGCCGGACTCGCCAGTTGGACTCGAGTGGGTGGAAGGCGGACCGTTCACCTGGGCGGAGTACTACAACTGGGATCCTGCCCAAGGCGGGCTGAAAGATCACCGGATCCTTGGCGTCGAAGGTCCCCTGTGGACTGAAACAGTCCGTGACAACCAGCAAGCCCAGTGGCTCCTTTACCCGAGGGCGATTTCCCTGGCCGAGGTTGCCTGGTCCGGTCAGGAAGTCCGCAACGCGGGTGACTTCCGACGCCGCTTGGGCGCCTTGGGCGAGCGGCTCGCCAGCCAGGGAGTCGCCTTCCAGGAGGCGCCCGACGTCGAATGGTCCGCGACGTCGAACTGGCCGTTTCCGGACGCGACGCCGTCCTTCCCTTCCAAGTACGGAACAATTGAGGCATGAGCGAGCAAAACGAAGCCCAGTGGCACGACGAACCCACCGACTACGGGCAGATCGGCAAGCTCCCCAGGACCGAGGCCGCCAGTGCGCAGGACACGGCGCCGCCTGCGAGTGTCATCGGTTCCCTTAACATCACTGCAGCTGCTGCGGATCCGGAATTGCTGGACCTCCCGTGGCATATTGCTTTGGAAGACTGGCCCGCCGAAAACCTGGCCGCGCTCCCCCGCGGCATCTCCCGGCACATCGTCCGCTTCGCGCACTTGGGTGGCTCGGTGATCGCCATCAAGGAAACGTCCGAGCACGTTGCCCGCCACGAGTACCACATGCTGCGGAAGCTGGCCCGGCTGGACGTTCCCTGTGTTGAGCCCGTGGCCGTCATTACGGGCAGGACCACCGCGGACGGCAGGCCGCTGAACCCCGTACTGGTCACACGGCACCTGAAGTTCTCCATGCCGTACCGCGCACTGTTCTCACAGATGCTCCGCAAAGACACCTTGACTCGCCTGATCGACGCCCAGGCACTGTTGCTGGTGCGCTTGCACCTTGTGGGCTTCTACTGGGGCGACGTTTCTCTCTCCAACACATTGTTCCGCCGTGATGCCGGCGCCTTCGCCGCGTACTTGGTCGATGCCGAGACGGGCGAGCTCTACCCGGACCTCTCCATGGGCCAACGCGAATACGACCTCGAAATCGCCCGCGTGAACATCGCCGGCGAACTGATGGACCTGCTGGACGGCGGGCTCATCGAGGAAAAAGTGGATCCCGTAGCCACCAGTGAGCTGATCATGGACAGCTACCGCCGGCTCTGGACTGAGCTGACGGAGAAGGAGTCCTTCGAGCTTGGTGAAAGGTGGCGCGTGGCCGCCCGCATCAGGCGTCTCAACGAGCTCGGCTTCGACGTGGAGGAGTACGCCATCAAGACCACGGCGGATGGCTCCACCATCCAGCTCCAGCCGAAAGTTGTCGACGCCGGCCACCACCAGCGGCGGCTGCTTCGCCTTACCGGACTGGACGCCCAGGAGAACCAGGCCCGCCGGCTCCTCAACGACATGGACCAGTTCCGGGCGGACAACAACCCGGACCTGGACGAGGAAATCAGCGCCCATATCTGGGTCAGCCAGATCTTCGAGCCCATTGTGCGTTCCATTCCCCGGCACTTGGCCGGGAAACTGGAGCCCGCGGAAGTGGTGCACGAGGTCCTGGAGCACCGCTGGTACATGAGCCAGAAGCAGGACAGGTACGTCCCGTTGGCTGAGACCGTCCAGTCCTACTTGGACACGGTGCTGCAACACCGCCGTGACGAAGCTGCCATCATGCTGAACCCGGACACGGAACTGCTGAAGATCCTTGAGGTAGAGGTGGAGGAATCCGGCCGGTACGACGACGAGGACGAGTACCCGGACGCTGACGACTAGCTACGGCTCCAGCGTCTCGGCGAGGCCGGCCAGGACTGGTTCGCGGCCCAGCTCAATGTGCGAGTACGCCAGCGAGTAGGCCAGGTCCGGCTTACCCTTCAGGATCGCGTTGCAAAGTTCCGTGTGCTCATCGCGTTGGAGTTCGTTGCTGCGGTTGTGGGCCAGCCCGAAGATCCAGCGCATCCTTCCGAACAGCGGCTTCACGGACTCAATCAGCAGCCTGTTCCCGGATAGGCGAACGATTTCGGCGTGGAGCTCGGCGCTGATCAGGGCGACGTCGTCGGTGCGTTCGTCGTCGATCGCTGCCTTGGAGGCCTCCATAAGTTCTTCCAAACGCCCGCCGTCGCGTCCTTCGGCTACACGCGTGGCGGCCATCCGCGCGGCGAATGTCTCCAGGCAGAGACGGACGTCGAAGAGTTCGTTGACATCGGTCAGGGTCAGTTGGCGCACCACGGCACCGCGGCGCGGGAAGGTTGCAACGAAGCCGTCCTGCTCCAGGCGTTGAATGGCTTCGCGCACGGGAATACGGGAGACGTTGTAAAGCTCCGAAAGTTCGCGTTCCCGCAACCGCATACCTTGCGCGTACGTGCCCGTGACGATGCCCTCCAACACCAGTTGGTAGACGTTCTCCGCGCGGGCCTCTTCGTCGCGGCCATTTCCGGTTTCCGGCATCGCCTCAGCCACTGTCGAACTTCCCTTCATGCCAGTGTCCGCTCCATGTGCCGGACGGCGCCGGTCAGCGTTCCAACCGAGCATACACGGGAGGAAACAACTCATCCGCCGCACGGTTCCGGGCGTCCCTGACGGTGTAGGCGTTGCGCATCTTATCGAAGAGCTCCTGCCCTTTTGCGCGCCAGTAGTCGAGGTCCACTCCCTCGATCACACCGTTGTTCATAATGGTCCTGCCTGCCACCACTGAGAGCACGGCCTGGCGGGCAGTGCCGTTCAGGATCAGGGTCCGGAGCGGGTCGTCGTGGACGCCGTCCCGGATGTCTCCCAGTGAGAAGGCCACGAGATCTGCTTGGGCACCGGATTCGAGGCGCCCAAGGTCAGGACGCCGCAATGCGTGCGCTCCTCCCAGGGTGGCGGCGTCGAAATATCCGGCGACGTCGCCGGCGTCATTGGTCCCGGCCATGATCTTGGCGAGCTGGACGCCGGCATCAATGCCGCGGATCAGGTCCGGCGGGAACGAGTCCGTACCCAAGGAGATGTTGATGCCTGCCGCCTTGTAGGCGTCGAAGGAATCCAGCGTGCTGCCATAACGCATGGAAGTCAAAGGGCAGTGAATGATGCTGGCACCGCTGGCCGCCAGTCGGGTGAGGTCGCCGCGGTCCTCGCCGTGGACCGCAGGATTTCGGTCCGTGTAGGTGGCGTGCGGGATCAGCAGGCGTTCGTTGAGCATCCCTACTTGTTCCAAAAGCTCCAAGGGTGTCACTCCGTGCCAGTCAAGGATGAGCTCGCGCTCCACGAGGCCCTGGAGTGAGTGCAGACGCACCAGGATGTCCCGCTCGCTGGACGCTGCTGCGGTGGCCTTAAGCAGCTCGATGTCCAGTGTCTCGATCCTGCACGGTAGCAGGACTCCGTTGACCAACGGGTCATCGAGTTCCGTTGCGTGGTCAATGAAGCGCAAGGCATCGGCCAGCCCCTCCCGCCCGCGCTCGTCGTCGAACATCACTGAACGTTCGCCGTTCTCCAACACGACGTTGACTCCCGAGCGGTACGCCGGGCCCAGGTAGCCGCGCAGGCCCAGGCGTCGGCTGGACTCAGCCATGCCCACGAGTTCTTCGAAAGGTTCAGCCCACTCGGAGTGAACTTCCGATGCGATGGGCATGTACGTGGTGATGCCGTGCAGAATCAGCTGGATCAGGGCGTACTCGCGGACCTCCTGGCGTTCTTCGGCGGTGAAGACGTCAGCGCGGCGGTAACGGAAATAGTCCTCGGACCACTGGTGACCCTTGGCCTGCTCCGGACCTGCCCAACTGTCCAGGATGAGGTGGTCAATGTCCGTGAGGGCATCGAGGTCGATCAGGCCGGGCATGAGCAAGGCATCGCCAAGATCGCGTTCCTCGCCCACCTGACCTGTGTAGTCATTTCCCACGTAGTCAATGGTGTGGCCGCTGTAGACCACGCACGCGTTTTCCAGCAGCACGTGGCGTCCGGTGTGATGGCCCAGCACGTAGCGGGCGGTGACCTTGGTAGGCACGGCGACTCCTGTTTCCTGTCCGCCAAGGACAGCTCGTAATACTCTCTGGTATTCCAAACAGTACATTATTTGTGATTTACATCGCATCAATCCTGCTCTAGTCTATTTTGGTATACAAGAACTCCGGAGCCAGCTCCTGATCATGAAACGAGCAGAACCGTTGACCCAGATACAGTCCGTCGAACCAAGCATCGGCAGCCCGCCGCTTCCTCCTGCAACGTCGCCGGAGGCCAAGGCACCTGCCGAAGCGCGTTCCCTCCTCGCCACTGCCTGGATGAGGATCCGGCGCAGCAAGATCGCCCTCCTCAGCCTGTGCATGGTGGTCGCCATCCTGCTGTTCGCCATCCTGGCTCCCGTCCTGAGTGCCATGTCCGGCAACGATCCCTACACGTCCAATACCAGCCCCGAAGTTCTGGACGACTTTCAAACGCCCGGCCTGCCGCTCCCCGGCTACATGTACCCGTCCGCCCAGCACTGGTTGGGTGTGGAGCCCGGGCTGGGACGCGACCTCTTCGCGAGACTCGCGTACGGCGGACAGGTCTCCCTCACCATCGCCCTGCTCTCAACCGTTGTTTCGGTGGTCCTCGGAACTGTCCTGGGCGCGGCCGCCGGCTACTTCGGTGGCAAGACCGACGCCATCATCAGCCGCATCATGGACTTGTTCCTGGCCTTCCCGCACCTACTCCTGGTGCTCTCCCTGACGCCCATCCTGCAGTCACGGCTCAGGGATACGCCGCTGGGTGAAGGAAGCTTCCTGCCCATGGCCTCCTTGGTCATCATCCTGGGCTTCTTCGGCTGGGCCTACCTCGCAAGAATCGTCCGTGGACAGGTGTTGAGCCTCCGCGAGCGCGAGTTCGTGGAAGCCGCCCGATCCTTTGGCGCCTCACACCTCAGCATTCTCTTCCGACAGATCATTCCCAATGTCATGGGAGTCGTCCTGGTGTACGCCACCATGCTGATCCCCACCAACATCTCGGCCGAGGCGGCACTGTCCTTCCTGGGCGTCGGCGTCAAGGACCCCACACCGTCGTGGGGCCAGATGCTCAACGCCGCCCAATCCGGCAACTGGTACCTCAGTGATCCGTGGTTCCTCGCTGTCCCCGGCATCATGCTCATCGTCACCGTCCTGGCTTTCAACCTCCTGGGCGACGCCGTCCGGGACGCCCTTGACCCTAAAGCTTCGCGCCACTAACACTCATCCCCCGCATCGCCTTTCACCCCCCTCACAAGGAGCATCATGAAAACCCCTGCAAGAGCTCTGGCACTTTCGGTGTTGATCGCCATGGCCGCTACCGGCTGTGGAGCCGGCCAAAGCCAGCCAAGCAGTTCCAAGCCCGCCGGGTCGGTCACGGAACTGGCGCCCAACGTGGTCAAGTCCGGCTTCACTGCCAAGGGCGGCAACATCAACGTCCTGATGTCTTCCGATTTCCAGACTCTGGACCCCGGAAACAGCAACTACGTTCAGACGGCAAATGTTGGCCAGCTGTACTACCGCACCCTGACCATGGCCAAGGAAACAGCGGGCCAGCCGCCAACAGTGGTCCCGGACCTCGCAACGGACACCGGCAAGGTCTCCGACGACGGCCTCAGCTGGACCTTCACCCTCAAGGAAGGCGTGAAGTTCGAGGACGGAACACCCATCACCTCAGCGGACATCAAGTACGGCGTGGAGCGCACCTTCGCGCAGGATGTCTTCACCCAGGCGCCGCAAGAGTTGAACGCAGCGCTCGACGCCGGCGGGTACAAGGGGCCGTACAAGGATCCTTCCGCTGTGCTCAAGGCCGTTGAAACGCCTGATGAGCGCACCGTGGTCTTCCATCTGAAAAAACCGTTCGCCGAGTTCCCGGCGTTGGCATCCCGGTCCAATACCGCTCCTGTCCCGAAGGCCAAGGACACCAAGCTGGACTACACCAACCACCCGGTGTCCTCGGGACCGTACATGGTGGAGTCCTACAACCGTGGCAAGTCCCTCAAACTGGTTCGCAACCCGCACTGGGATCCCGCGACGGACCCCAACCGCTCAGCACTCCCGGACACGTTCAGCTTCTCGCTTTCCACCTCGCAGGCCACCATCAGCCAGCAGCTTCTGGCGGACTCTGATCCGAATGCCATCACCCTTGATTCCAACGGTGCGCTGCAGACCTCTGACTCCGCCAAGCTGGCTGATGCCCAGGTGAAAGACCGGGTGGCTTCGGGTCTTCTGGGATGCAACGACGTCCTGAGCTTGAACACGGAAAAGATCAAGGACCCGGACGTCCGCAAGGCGATCGCGTTAGCCCTGGATCGCCAGTCGATCCTGGTTCAGTACGGTGGACGACGCTTCGGCGAAATCACCCAGAGCCCGCTGAACGCCAAGATGCGCGGCTACGTGGAGACCGAGCTCGAACTGGACCCCACGGGTAAGCCCAAATTAGAAGAAGCCAAGAAGCTCCTGGAAGGCAAGGACTTCCCCAAGACCCTGACGTACGGCTACGCCAACAATCGGGACGCCTTCAAGAACACCGGCACGGTTGTCCAGCAGAACCTCAAGGCCCTGGGCATCGAGGTTGAGCTGGTACCGATCCCGGCACCCAACTACTACTCCGTCCTGGCCAGCGAGCAGCTGCCGGACATGGGCCGTTCCGGCTGGTGCGGAGGTGCCGACCCGGCGTCAGTCCGCACCTCCGCGGACCCCCTGCTGGGACCGAACAATGAAGGCACCAGCTACGGCTTCTCCAACACGTCCCGATACTTCGATCCCGTAGTTTCCAAGGCCATGTTCGATCTCCGCAATACGGACGGCACCTCCGAGGAACTGGGCAAGAAATGGTCCGAGGCGTTCGGCTCAGCCCTGAAGACCTACCCGATCGTCCCGCTCATCCGCAGCCACACCAACAGTGTGGTGGGTTCCAACGTCCGCAACGCCCAGGTGGGCTACTTCTTCGGCGGCATCGATCTCTCGATCGTCGGCGTCGAGCAATAACCGGGCTTCGAAAACTATTCGGGCATAGTCCAGAAGGAGAAGCGGGCCGCCTGCCTCAGCGGGCGGCCCGCAACCACCACCATGATGACTTTCATTCTTCGCCGGACCGGTTCGTTGGTCCTGCTTCTCGCCGCGGTCAGCTTTATCACCTTCACGCTTTTCCAGCTCGGCCCCTCTGATCCCGCAGCCGCTGCGTGCGGTCAGGAGTGCACACCCGAGCGCGTGGCCGAGGCCCGTGTTGCTTTGGGCATGGACCAACCTTTCTTCGTCCAGTACGCCGATTACATCCGCGGGCTCTTTTCTTCACGAATGATTGGCGCCCCGGGTGCGCAGACTCTTTGCGAATGGCCGTGCCTCGGAAAGTCCTTCCAAACCAATGAGAACGTAGCCGACATCATCGGCCGTTCACTCCCCTACACCTTCTCCATGGCCATCGGCGCGCTGGTGCTGTGGACCGTCACCGGCGTAGGGCTTGGTCTTCTGGCCGCCCTCCGCAAGGGCTCTCCCGTGGATAAGTTCATTGTGGGCGCCGCCTCCGTGGGCGTTTCACTGCCGATCCCCGTCACGGGCCTGTTCCTGCTGCTCCTGTTCGTCAACCAACTACACCTGTTGCCCTTCACCACCAACGAGATCAACAGCCCGTTCGGCCCGCAAGGTCCGGGAGCCTGGGTGGCCAACTACCTGCTGCCCTGGATTGCGTTGGCCGTGCTTTTCAGTGCCTCCTACATCCGTGTCACCCGGACCAACATGATCGAGACGTTCGGCGAGGACTTCATCCGGACGGCCCGCGCCAAGGGCCTGGCACCACGGATGGTCACGTTCAAGCACGGCGTACGGGCCGGCATCACACCGGTTGTGACCATGCTCGGCATGGACATCGGCTTGTTGCTGGGCGGCGCGGTCCTCACCGAACAGATCTTCTCCGTCCCCGGCCTGGGCTTCACGGCCGTGCATGCCGCCATTTCCGGCGACCTTCCCGTCACCATGGCCATCACCATGCTGGCCGCGTTCTTCGTCATCGTGGCCAACGTCGTGGTGGACCTCGCCTACGCCGCCATCGATCCCCGAGTGAGGCTCCAATGACCCATGTGAACACCACCACTCAGCAGGCGGGCGCCCCAGCGGGCGGCATCGCCACCGCCCCTTTCCTGGAGGTCCGTGACCTTAGCGTGAAGTTCCCTACGGACGACGGTGTTGTCTGCGCAGTGAACGGGATGGACTTCTCCCTTGAGCGCGGTCAGACCCTTGGCATTGTGGGCGAGTCCGGTTCCGGAAAATCCGTCACCAGCCAAGCGCTGATGGGCCTGCTCAAGGGCACCTCGGCGCAGGTGAGTGGCCAGGCGATGTTCCAAGGCAAGGACCTTGTCACCCTGCCCGAGTCCGCGATGCGCCCGCTCCGCGGCCGCAACATCGGCATGATCTTCCAGGATCCGCTCTCGGCGCTGCACCCCTTCTACACTGTGGGTCACCAGATCGCCGAGGCGTACCTGGTCCATAACAAGGCGAGCAAGAAGCAGGCCCGGGCGGCCGCCGTCGACATGCTGGGGAGGGTGGGTATCCCGAGCCCTGAGCAGCGCTACGACGAGTACCCCCACCACTTCTCCGGCGGCATGCGCCAGCGCGCCATGATCGCGATGGCGCTGATCTGCGAACCTGAACTCTTGATCGCGGACGAACCAACCACGGCGCTGGACGTCACAGTTCAGGCGCAGATCCTGGACCTCATGTCCGAGCTCCAAGAGGAAACAAACTCCGCGTTGATCCTCATCACGCACGACCTCGGTGTTGTTGCCGAGGTCTGCGACAACGTGTTGGTCATGTACGGCGGGCAGTGCGTCGAGTCCGGGCCGGTGGACGGGATCTTCTACGACACCCAGCACCCCTACACACTGGGCCTGCTCAACTCGATGCCCACGCTCAACAGCGCATCGAGCCAGCTGAACCCCATACCCGGCCAGCCGCCGTCGCTCCTTGACCTCCCCAAGGGTTGCATCTTCAGCGCAAGATGCCAGTACACAGAACTCGCCGGCGACGGCATTTGCGCCAACCAGCGGCCTGAACTGCTGGTGGAGGACGGGCACGGCAAACGCTGCCATCTGAGCGGCCCGCAGATCATCACCATTCGGAATTCGCGTTAGGACCGGCCATGGAACATCAGCCAATTCTTCAGGTGGAGAACCTGCAAAAGCACTTCCCGCTGAAGGGCGGCCTGCTTCCGGGCGCCGCCAAACGCTCTGTCAAAGCGGTCGACGGCGTATCGTTCAGTCTCGCCCGAGGCCAGACTTTGGGACTCGTAGGTGAGTCCGGATGCGGTAAATCGACCACTGGCCGTATGGTGGCGCGCCTCATGGACCCGACGGGCGGCCGGATTCTGGTGGACGGCGAGGACATCAGCCAACTTCGCGGCAAGGATCTATACAACTTCCGGCGCAAGGTCCAGATGATCTTCCAGGACCCCTTCGCGTCCCTGAATCCGCGGCAAACAGTGGGTACAGCTATCGCCGCTCCCATGGTGGCGCAGAGGATCAATCCGCCAGGGGGCCTCAAGAACCGGGTGAAGGAACTCCTGGACCAAGTGGGGCTCAAGCCGGAGCACTACAACCGTTTCCCACATGAGTTCTCCGGGGGCCAGCGTCAGCGCGTGGGTATCGCCCGGGCGATTTCCCTGAGTCCGTCAGTGATTGTGTGCGACGAACCAGTGTCCGCTTTGGACGTCTCAGTGCAGGCACAGGTGGTGAACCTGCTGCAGCAGATCCAGCGCGACACCGGCGTTTCCTACATCTTCATCGCGCACGATCTCTCTGTGGTCCGGCACATCTCCCACGAAGTCGCTGTGATGTACCTGGGCAAGGTCGTCGAGCAGGGGCCTCGGGACGCTTTGTTCAGCGATCCCTTGCACCCGTACACCAAGGCATTGCTCTCCGCAGTACCCCTTCCGGATCCCCGGGCAGCCCGTGAACAGGTGAAGATCCGGCTTCGTGGCGACCTCCCCTCGCCGGCCAACCCACCCAGCGGCTGCGTCTTCCGGACACGGTGCCCGCTCATTGGCACGCTTCCCGACGAGCAGCGCCAACGCTGCATCGACCAGATCCCCACACCCGCCAAGCCCGAGGCGCCCGCCTGTCACCACACAGCTATGGCCGCAACGGTCCTGGCGGGCGTGCAATAGAAGCAGGCAATAGATTCACTATCAAAGGAGTAACCATTGAATACCCTGATCCGCGCCGTCCGCCCCTGGGGGCAAGCGCTCAGCGACGTCACCCTTGTCGCGGGCGAAGCAGGCGGCAAGATCACCGCCGTCGAACCGCATGATCCAGCCCGCGTGGTTCCGGGTGGCGTTACGGTAGTGGAAGGCCGCGGACGTATGCTGCTCCCGTCATTCTCGGACGTCCACGTTCACCTTGATTCCACCCGGATCGGCCTTCCTTTCCGTGAGCACACCGGAGGTCCGGGTGTGTGGACCATGATGATGAACGACCGTCAAAACTGGCGCAACGCTGAGGTCCCGTTGCAGGATCGCGTGAACGACACCCTGGGCCGGATGATCGCCCGTGGTACTACCCGGGTCCGCTCCTACGCGCAGGTCGACGTGGACTGCAGGCTGGAGCGTTTCGACGCCGTTGCTGCCGCCAAGGAAAAATTCGCCGGCCAGGCTTCCGTGGACATCATCGCTTTCCCCCAGGCCGGGTTGTTGCTGGAGGAAGGGACGGTGGAGCTCATGGAGGAGGCGCTGAAAGCCGGCGCCAACGTGATGGGTGGCATCGATCCCTGCACGCTGGACCGCGATCCGGCCAAGCACCTGGACATCGTGTTTGGGCTGGCAGAGAAGTATCAGGTTCCCATCGACATCCACCTCCACGAGCCCGGCGAATTGGGAGTCTTCAGCACGGATCTGGTCCTCGAGCGCACCCGGGCGTTGGGCATGCAGGGGAAGGTGACCATGTCCCACGCGTACCAATTGGGCAGCGTCAACGAGGCCACTACGCGCAGGCTCATTGATGCCTTCGCGGAACTGGACGTGTCCTTGGCCTCGGTTGCTCCGTCTGCTGCAGGCCAACTGCCCATTCCCTTGCTCACCGAAGCCGGCGTTCGTTTGGGGTTGGGCGAGGATGGCCAACGTGACTACTGGTCCCCTTACGGCAACACGGATATGCTGGACCGCACCTGGCAGCTCGCCTTCACGCACGGTTTCCGCAAGGACGAGCTGATCGAGCACTGCCTGGCCATCGCCACCATCGGTGGTGCGAGCATCCTTGACCCCCGCGCAACCAGGCTGAAGGACACGGCCCATCGTCCCGGCGTCGAGGTTGGCGATCCCGCGGAACTGTTGCTGGTGGACGGCGAAACGGTGGCTTCCACGGTGATGGACCGAGGAAGGGACCGCACCGTGATCCACGCCGGAAGGGTTGTGGCGGACCAGCTGGAACTGGTCTAGCTCCCTCGGAACCCGCTCTTGTCCGGGCTCCTCACCGTTGAACGGCGAGGAGCCCGGACGAGGACGGGTTTCTGCGTTCCGGGCTACTCGCCTCTGGCCGTGGGCGCTTCATCCAGCGGCGTCCACCACGTCACAGCGGGGGTCACTGTGAATCGCCGACCCGTCACCTTGCTGGGAGTGATGCGGATGAACTGGTCCTTTTGGCCTGCTTCCCATGGGAAAAGGAGGAGCCCGACGGTATCCAGCACGTCCTGCGTGAGTTCCACGGCAGATGCTTGGCCCTTGACCACTACGCTCCATGCCACGCCTGTTTCGGCATTAACGCCGTCGGCTTCGATGGCCACGGGCGCGTCGCCCAGGGCTGCATGAAGTTTGGTGCCTTCGCCAGTCCGGAACACCATGGTCCCGTGATCAACCTTGTAATTCACGGGGAAGATGTCCGGGTGGTCGTCCACAACAACGGCAAGCCTGCCCACTGAGACGCCACGGAGGAGCTCCCAGCATTCGTTGGTTTCCAGGATTTCCGTGGCAGGTGTTTCCGGCTGTTGCGTCCCTGATGGTGAGTTAGTCATATCGCCGAGGATACGCCGCGGAGTTGCTGCCCGACAGGCCGTGGCTCGGGTTCCGGGCGGCCTGTCCCGGTCTTGTTCGCTGCGCCCGCCCTCGTACGGCCGGATTATCGAACAAGCGTAGCTTTCGAGACATTCTCGGCCTGTTGGCTTCCCTGATCAACAGTCACCATTGGTCCCCGGATTGCCAGGAACCCGGCACCGGCCAGCACTACGGCTTCGGCGGCGAGCGCCCAGAACGTCAGCTCCCAGCCGCAGGTCATGGTGTGCAGCAACCCGGCGCCCAGCGGACCGAGGGACGCCAACGCGAAGCCAAATCCCTGGCTCATTGCCGAAAGCTTTCCCGCTGATTGTGGTCCGTCAGATCGGATCACCACCAACGCCATGGCGAGCCCGAATCCGGCGCTTTGCACAACCCCCAGAATCCCGACCATGAGGAACTGCAGCTCAACCGGCGATGTCAGGACTCCCAACAGCGCGAGCGCCACAGACACACCTAGCCCCGGTGCCATGATCCGCAGGATGGCAGGACGACCGGCCAGCACGGGTGCCAACAAACTTGCCGGTAACCCGGCCAGGCTGAACCAAGCGAGCAGGGCAGCGGCATCGGCTGCTGCTAGCCCGCGGGATACCAAATACACCGCCAGCCAGGATGTGATCGCGAAATAGAGCATGGCCTGGAGGCCGAAGAACGCTGTCACGGCCCACGCGGTGCGCTGCTTCCGGAGCGGGACGGCCCGCTTTCTCGTGACAATCGTCGACGCCGCGTCCCCGGCCAGCGACCTAGCGGCGCCATCCCCGGCGGGGCCTCCGGCACGGTGGATCAGGAAGGCTCCCAACAGCGCTGGGACAGCCCACACAGCCAGTGCTGATGGCAGGTTGCCGCTGAAGGCGTGCTCCAGTGGCTGGACCAGTCCGGCCCCAAGCGCCGCTCCGAGCCCGAACCCCATGGTGCACAGTCCCGTCCACCAGCCGGTGCCGCGGTTTGCTTTGACGATCTGGGGCACCAGGACACTCGCGGTCATGATCGCCATGCCGGCCAGGAATGTGCCCGGCAGCAGGAGTCCCGGCACGGTCGCCCGAACCACCAGCGCTGCAGCGAGAACCAGCAAGGCGAGAGCCACAGCCCGCCCGGTGCCGAATCGTCTAGCCAGCCAAGGCCCGATGGGACCGGAAATACCAAACGCCAGCACGGGCAGAGTCCCCAACAAGGGCAGCAGCGCGGGGTCCAGGTTGAAAACGCCCGGAACCTGGTTCATGACCCCGGCGACGGTCGTAATGGCCGGTCGAAGGTTAACTGACACCACAACAAGTGCGAGCAGCATCAGGCCAGTCATCAGCCTCGGATTCAATCCCGCCCCAGCCAACCGCTTCACACGCACGTCATTCCCCTCATAGCCATTTTGGTATACCAAACAAGACTAAGAGGTGATGGGCGGAAAGTAAATGCTGTAAAAAGTGGTGAATGAGATGACTCGTAGTGCAACGCCGTCAAGTTTGGAATACCAAGAAACGCAAATGCCATCCGTGGACGGATTTTGAACGTGATAGAGCGTCACAACCAAACACGAGGGACGTGAAAGAGCGTCACCCTCAAGCACGAGGGACGTGATAGAGCGTCAGAGAGTCGTCCGCGGATGGCCCGCAGGGCCGGAACGCGGCAGCGCGCGTCTAAGGGAGGCACGACCGAGCGCGCAGAGCGTTCCGGCCCTGCGGGCCGACTCAAAGGCGAGACCCTAGATAGCCTTCCCCGGGTTCAGAATCCCCTGGGGATCGAACAGTTCTTTGATGCGCCGCTGCAGCTCCCTCACGGGCTCGGGCTGCTCCAGGCCGAGCCATCGCAGCTTGTATTGGCCAACGCCGTGCTCACCTGTGATGGTGCCGCCCATATCGAGGCCGACTCGAATGGATTCGTCCAAGGCAGCATTCAGCCTCTTCAGGGCCTCCGCGTCGGTGGCCGGGTCAACCCTGTCCATCCAGAAGGTGGGGTGCAGGTTGCCGTCGCCGGCGTGGGCCACTACTTTGAGTCGGACGTGGAATCGGGTGGCCATCGCTTCAAGTTCGGCTACGAAATCGACCAGCCGCGAGCGCGGGACGGCGATGTCTTCCCCCACCCTGAATTCGTCATCCACTTCGACGCCGCGGCTGTTGCGGCGCATTTCCACCAGCATTTCGGCTTCCGCACTGGCTTCCATGGTCACTGTTGCGCCGCTTTCAGCGAGGACCTGCCGAACGACGTCGGCTTCTGCAGCCGCACCGAAGCCATCGGTCTGGATCAGAAGCAATGACTTGCCGCGTTTTTGGAGGTCACCGCCATGGAGTTCGTCGAGCTGCACCAAGGTGCCGTTGTCCAGGAGCTCCATGATGGCGGGCTGTACCCTGGCCCTGCCCACAGCGAGGACTCCGGCGGCGGCGCTGCGGAAGTCCTGGTAGAAGGCGGCGATGGTGTGGACCTCGCGAGGCAGGTACTTCAAGCGGACGGTCACGCCCACCACGATTCCCAGCGTTCCTTCAGACCCGACAAGGAGCGCGGTCAGGTCATAACCTGCGACGCCCTTAAAGGTCTGGTGGCCGGTATGCATCAGCGAACCATCCGCCATGACGACGTCCAGGGCCAGCACGGAATCGCGCGTTACACCGTATTTGGCGCAGCGCAGTCCTCCGGCGTTGGTAGCAACGTTGCCGCCGATGGTGGATATCTTGTAACTCGCCGGGTCGGGCGCATACATCAGACCGTGTTTGGCCGCGGCAGCGTTCAGTTCGGCGTTGATAACGCCGGGTTCGACGACGGCGGTCTCGTCGTCGGGGTTGAGGTCCAGGATCCGGTTCATCCGTTCAAGGCTCAGGACGATGCAGCCCTGGGTGGCATGCGCTCCCCCGGAGACACCGGTTCCAGCACCCCGGGCGACGATCGGCACCTGATGCGCCGCGCAACTGCGAACAATATGTTGCACGTCCTCCACGGACTCGGCCCACACCACAGCCAGGGGTAGATGCCTCTCCAGCATTGGCCCCTGATCCACCGAGTACACGGTGAGGGTTTCTTCGTCGCCCGCCATCTGCCCGGCCCCAAGTCCAGCGGCAAGCTCCTCCACGAAAGTCCCCTGGATGGCAGGTGGCTTGGCGGCTTCCCCTCGGCCCACCGTGCGTTCCTTGATGCTTTCCCCTGATGTTCCGGCGATGGCTGTTTCGTCCGACAAGGCTTTCCCTCCACATGAGCACCGCGGACACGCCAAACCGGCAGTCTTCGCAGTCTTTTCCTTGCCAGTCTAGCCAGCACCGGCGGGGCATCGGGCAACCTTTAGTGCAGGGGAAGCGGGGTTCCGGGGATCGCCCAGATTCCTGCGAAGATACCTTTCGAGCGTAGACAAACACCTTCGACGCCGGATGGACCGGCAGTTGCCGATGCCGTTGCCGATGCCGATGCCGATGCCACCGCGCCGGAGTGGTGCAGGGGCGGCAGTAGCAACGCCCTAAGCTGCGCGTCGCTGAGAACCGAATCGTCGAGGACCACTTGGGCAGCATCCCTCGAGACGAAGACCAGCACTGAAGACTCCATGGTTTCCCGGACAAAGATCATGGCGTCGCCCTCTGCGTGCAGCCATCGCACACCACCCTCAGTCAGCGCGGGCATTTCCTTGCGGAGCCGCCCGAGGCTTGCGTAGACGGATCGCAAGTCCTTAACCACGCGATGCTCGACCACAGGGGCCGGCTCCCCTTCCGATCCCGACTCAGCCCACGGCATGGGAGTCCTGGAGTCCTCGCCGTTGAACCCTTCGAATCCAAATTCATCGCCGGCAAACAACACCGGAACTCCCGGCAGGCAGAAGGTGAGCACCGCGCCCGCTTCCGGGCCGCCGTCGACCATTACCGTTGCTGCCCGCGCTGTGTCGTGCGTATTGAGCGCGTTCATGTTGTTTTGTCGCACACCCCAGCTAAATCCCGCTGCGAGGTCTTGGTGCGTCGCAAGGAAATCTTCAGCGGAGATCCTGTTGGGCCCCGACTGGGGTGAGCCGAAGAAGTTTACGTTCGGCGCGTCTTTCGCGAGCCAGGACCATAGCGGCCGGGTGAGGTTGGAGTACGTCATGGCACCCTGCCAGTGCTCACCAGTAACGTCGGGGGCGGCATCGGATGTGGACTCGGCGAGCAGGGCCGCGTTCGGGTTGATTTCACGCACGCGGTCAGCGATGAGCCGGGCAACTTCATGGTTGAGATCCACAGATCCAAGGCGTCCCGTCATGTTGCCGACGTCGATCCTCCATCCATCCAGGTTGAACGGCGGCTTAAGCCAACGGGACACCACGGAATCATGGTCCGTCACGAAACGCCGGCGGAGGGCTTCCGAGGACCAGTTGAATTTGGGCAGCGACGGCACTCCCCACCACGACTCATAGCTGGAATGGTCCGGGCTGAAGTAGTAGTAGCCGGCTTCCTCTGATCCAGGATCGGCGAGCGCTTTGACGAACCATTCGTGGGCAGCGCCGGAGTGGTTCGCGGTGAGGTCCCCCATGACGCGGATGCCCCGCGCGTGTGCGGCTTCAACCAAGTCCACCAGGGCCTGGTCGCCACCCAGGAGCGGATCTACGCAATCGAAGGTGGAAGCGTCGTAGCGGTGGTTGGAACGTGCAGGGAAGAAGGGCGTCAGGTAGAGGACATCCACCCCCAGTTCCTTCAGGTGGTCCAGGTTGCCCGTGATCCCGGGGAGGTCTCCCCCGTAGAACTGTGTGGAGGCTTCCTCGCCCGTTCCCACCACCGGGGTATCCCAGGAGCAAGCGATGGCCCAGTCTGGCGTGGGGTGTCCGTCCGCTTGGGCGGATCGGGCGAACCGGTCCGGGAAGACCTGATACATGGTGCCCTTGCCCAGCCACTCCGGCGCCGGGGCGAACGCCGTCAGCCTAAAGTCTGCTGAATCCGAAACGTCCCGGGCGAAGAGGCCTTGGGCGTTGAGGTTCCAGTAGCGCCGCCCGACGGTAGTGCCAACCGGTGCCCCGCCAGTCGGCGTGCCGGCGACAGCACCGTCGTCGTGCGTGTCAGTGACTTCCAGCAGGAAGCGGTACTTGGCCACCGGGTTCGCCACGAGCATCGCCGCTTCCCACCAGTCCCAGCCATCGGCGGAGCCGAGCCGGAATGCGGCGTCGTAGCGGGGCTCACCGTCCTGGACAGAACGGACCCAGACTTTCGACGCAGGTCCCCAGCCCTGCGGTACGCGGACCCGGAGGCGAACGGTGTCGCCGAGGGACACAGGCCCGGGTGCGGTGTTGGATACGAAGACGCTCGAGCCGTCGTGGTGCGGCAGGGCGATTGGCATGGTCAGCCTTTCACTGATCCGGCGGTAAGTCCGCTGACGATGTATTTCTGCAGGAAGAGGAACAGTGCCATGACCGGGATCGCGGCGATCACGGCGCCGGCCGCGAAAACGCCCCAGTTCTCGGAGCGCTGCTGGGCCACGTAGGAGTAAAGCCCGACGGCGAGTGTCTGGCTGTCGGGATCGGTCAGCACCACGCTGGCGATGACGAACTCGCTGGAAATGCCGATGAAGGCCAAGAGACCCACAACCGCCAGAATGGGCGTGACCAGTCGCAGGATGATGCCGAAGAAGATCTGCACGTGGCTGGCGCCGTCGATCTTGGCGGCCTCATCCAGTGACTGCGGGACTGTGTTGAAGAACCCGTACATAAGGTAGGTGTTCACACCCAGCGCTCCGCCCAGGTACACCATGATGAGGCCCAGCTGGCTGCCCAGCCCCAAGGCCGGAATTACCTGCGAGATCCCGCTGAGGAGCAGGAAGATCGCGACGACGGCCAACAGTTGCGGGAACATCTGCAGCAGGAGGAGGGTCAGGAGTCCCATCCGGCGGCCCTTGAAGCGCATGCGGGAGAAAGCGTACGCAGCCATGGCACCGAGGAAAACGGTAGCGGCTGACGTAACCGTACCTACCACCAACGTGTTCACGAACCAGCGGCCGAAGGGTCGGGTGGGGTCGCTGAAGAGTGCCACGAAGTTACCGGTGTCGAACCTGGAGAACAGCCCGTTGGAACCCACAAGGGTGCCATTGGAATCCAGGGCAGCGGAGAGCACGTAGAGCAGCGGGAACACGGCGAAGATGGTGGTGACGATGCCCACCACATGCCGCCAGCCTTTGTCCTTGAACCAGACCCCAAAGGGACGGCTCTTTTGCGCCAGCGGCGACGGGCCGCCGTCGACCGTTGTTGTTTCCTTGCTGGAGGCCAGGGTGCGTACGCTCATCAGTTCACGTCCTCGAGTGCTTTGGTCTGCTTGAAGCTGATGGCCGAAATGGTGGCCACGATGATGAATATGATGATCGCGAGCGCGCTTGCCAGGCCGTAGTCGCGGCCCGTGCCTTGGCCGAACGCGACTTTGTACACCAGCGTGATGAGGATGTCGGTGGAACCGATATCGCGGTCAGTGTCCGCGAAGCGCGGCCCACCTCCGGTGAGCATGTAGATGACGTTGAAGTTGTTGAAGTTGAAGGCGAAGGAAGAGATCAGCAGCGGCGCCACGGACACGAGCAGCAGCGGTAGCTTGATGGAACGGAACACCCGCCAAGCGGAGGCTCCATCCATGCGGGCTGCCTCGTCGATTTCGGACGGCAGCGACTGCAGGGCGCCGGTGCAGACCAGGAACATGTACGGGAAACCAAGCCACACGTTGACCACCAGCACGCTGATCTTGGCCAGGACGGGGTCCGTCAGCCAGCCAATGTTCGCGCCGCCGAGCAAGGTTTGGTTCAGCCAGCCGAACTCGGGGTTGAGGATGCCGGACCATACCAGGCCGGACAGGAAGGCGGGAAAAGCGTAGGGCAGGATCATCAGGATCCGGTACACCTTCTTCCCCCTGAGGTCCTCACGGTTGAAGGTCACTGCCAGGAAGAGGCCCATCACAAAGGTGAGGGCGACGGACGCGATGGAGAAGGTGAACGTCCAGAGGATCACGCCCACCAGCGGCCCGCGGAGGCTGGGATCCGTGAAGGCCCGGACGAAGTTGTCCATGCCGACGTCGATCTTCCAGCCGGTGGCCAAGGTATCTCCGTTGGCATTGGCGAAGGCGCCCTTGCCGTTGTCGCGGTATTCCGCGCCGGTTTCGGTGTCCACGAAGGTGTCCGTGGCGGCGTCGTAGTTGAGCGCCGGCTTGAACTGGTAAGCCGTGCTGCCGTCTGCTGTGCGCAACGTTCCATCGGCGGGATCGTCCGAAACCGGGACCGTGATCTTCAGGATCTCCTGCTGGTTGGCCACGATCTCCTGGAACTTCAGCGCCTGGTAGCCCGGCAAGGAGTTGGCCTTGCCCGTTGAGTCTTTGCCGGCGTCCGGGGCTTCGGCGAGCGGATCTTCGCTACTACCGAGTTGCGCCTTCCCTGCCGGATCGGTGAACAGCAGATAGAACTCGTTGTCCTTGGTCAGCACGGAAGCCTTGTAAGCAGGCGAATCCGGGACGCGTTTCTGCGCTGTCAGCTGGATGGCCGAAATGGCATCGTCCTTAGTGCTGTTGTGCCCATCGCCGTAGTTGGTGAAGGCGATGTAACCGCTGAATACCACCACCAGGACCTGGAACACCAGCAGGAACAGGACCCCGGGGGCCAGGTATTTTGCCGGCAGCCCGCCCTTCCGGAGGTAGATCCAGTTAATGGCCAGGACCACCAACGACGACACTGCCAGCGCAGCCCACGACTGGCTGAGGAAAAGCATCATCAGGACGTACACCGCGAAGGCGTCCACAAGTCCCAGAAGGACAACTTTGAGGATGGTGCCCTTGAGGGAATCCGGATGGCGTGCGGGCTTGGCTGGTCGTGGGGGCTTCGCTGGACGGCCGGTGCTGCTGCTGGAAGGCTCGGCCGGGGCCGCATGGCCTTGGCTGGAGGGCAGTTCGCGGAGATCTGGTTTTGGCATTGTGGATCCTTGGGTGAAGCGGTTGGCGGCAGGCAGGGCCGGGCGGTGGAGTGCCGCCCGGCCCGGGCAGACCGGTGGAGTTATCCGGTTGCGGTGCTAGCCGCCGATCTTGGACTTGATGCTGTCTGCCATCTTGGTCCAGGCCTCAGCCGGATCGCCTTGGCCCTTGATGATGGCCAGTTCGGTAGCACCCCAGTCAGCCCACACCGCGCTCATTTCCGGGATGGCCGGCATGGGAACGCCGGTGGCACCGATCTTGCCGAATGCCTCCACCACGGGATCGCTGGCGGCCTTGTCGAATGACGCCTTGAGGGCCGGAGGCCGTCCTCCTGCTGCATACATGGAGTCCTGAGCCGACTCGGAGGTGAGGTAGTTGGTGACGAACTCGTTGGTGGCCAAGGCGTTGGCGCTCTTGGCGCTGATGAAGAAGCCGTTGACGCCGATGAACGGCTGGGCGGGCTCGTTGCCGGCGGTGGGCAGCTCATCTACGGAGAACTTGATGCCCTTCTTCTGGACATCCGGAACGTTCCACGGGCCCGTCACGAAGTACGGGGATTCGCCGGCCAGGAACTTCTCCTTGGCAATGTCACCTGTGATGTTGGAGTTGATGATCTTCTCGCCGGCATCGCCCCAGGCGGCCAGCTTCTTGGCGAATTCGACGCCGGCAGCGTCACCGATGAGGAGCTGCTTGGCGTCATATTCGCCGTCGGCGTTCTTACCGAAGACCTGTGAGCCCATGGAGGACTGCAGCGGGTACAGGTGGTACGGATCGCCCTGCTTCGGGTCCATGCCCACCAGGAAGGGGAAAGTGGCTTTGCCATCTGTCACGGCCTTCTTGCCGTTCGCCACTACTTCGTCCAAGGTGGCAGCCTTGCTGTCCACGATGCTGGTGTTGCGTAGCAGGGCAATGTTTTCGATGGCGTAAGGGACGCCATAGACAGCGCCGTTGTAGGTCATGGCCTTGATGGAGGAATCTTGGAACTGTCCGGCTTTGTCACCCAGCTCGACGGGTGCGATCACACCGTTCTGGACGAACTTTCCAATCCAGTCGTGGGGTCCGACGATCAAGTCAGGCCCCTGCCCGGTGGGCACCTGGGTTATGAAGTCGTCGCGCACGGCGGCGAAGTCCTTGACCACGAGCTTCACCTCGATGCCGGTATCGGACTTGAACTTCTCCGTGATGTCCTTCAATGCCGGTGAACGCTCGGCGTCCACCCACATGGTGATGACACCGGCTCCTGCCGCCTTGAGATCCGGTGTTGCGGCTTCCGAGCTCGGTGCGGTGGAGGCGCTTCCACCGCATGCGCTCAGTGCCAGGGCTGTGGCCACGGAGAGCGCCCCGGTGGCGAAAACGCGCCGGGTGGTGTGAGTCGCGAGGGTATTGTGCACCTTCATTGGTGTCCCTTTCGTTCTTTTGCTTCGACGGCAAGGGCTTGAGGCCCGTCTCTTCGCCGGTGACATGGCTCACAACTGCAAGCGCTTCCACACACTACAGGGCTCGCAGCATATTTGAAAAGCCCACCCCTCCCGAGTGGCGCAAAGACAGCATCCTTAGGACTGGAAACGTTTACAAATTTGAGATTTGTCTTCTACGATGTGTTCATGTCCGTTGATTCCTTGCTCTCGGTTGCGAGCCCCGAGCCCACTACTGTTTTCACGCATGTGACCCCGGTCCACGACGCCTCAATGGCGCACGGATGGTGGCGTTCCGCCGTGATCTACCAGATCTATCCGCGGTCCTTCCGGGACCTCAACGGTGACGGCGTAGGCGACTTGGCTGGCATCACTGCCGAACTGCCGCAGTTGGCGGCATTGGGGGTCGACGCCGTGTGGCTGTCCCCCTTCTATCGCTCACCCCAGCGCGATGCAGGATACGACGTCAGCGACTACTGCGACGTCGACCCCCTCTTCGGCACCCTGCACCACTTCGACGCCCTCATCGCAGAGGCCAACAGGCTCAACCTGCGCGTCATCGCGGACCTCGTCCCCAACCACTGTTCTGACCAGCACGTCGCTTTCCAAGCAGCACTTGCTGCCGGCGCCAACAGCGCGGAGCGGGACATGTTCATCTTCCGTGATGGTCAAGGGCCCGACGGCAACGAGCCACCCAACAACTGGCAATCGCACTTCGGCGGCCCGGCATGGACACGCATTATCGAAGCTGACGGTCAGCCCGGCCAGTGGTTCCTGCATCTCTTCGACTCCTCACAGCCGGACTTCAACTGGGACAACCCTGCCGTCCATGCTGAGTTTGAACGCGTTCTCCGCTTCTGGCTGGACCGCGGCATCTCCGGCTTCCGGGTGGACGTTGCCCACGCGCTGGTCAAGGCCGCTGGCCTCCCCAACTGGGGTGGGCGTGCGGACGGCAACAGCTCCGACGGCTTCCCGGGTCAGGATGCGCCGATGTTCGGCCAGCCCGCCCTGCACGATATCTATCGCCGCTGGCGCTCCATCCTGGAAGAGTACGGACCGGACCGCATCCTGTGCGCCGAAGCCAACGTCGACCCGCTCCCCCGGCTGGCGCAGTGGGTCCGTCCCGACGAAATGCACCAGGCCTTCAACTTCCCCTACCTGCACGCAGGACTGGATGTGAACCGCCTCCGCCACATCATCACCGACTCGCTGGTCTCGCTGGACGCCGTGGGTGCCCCGAGCACCTGGGTGTTGTCCAACCACGATGTCGTAAGGCACGTGTCCCGTTTCGGTTACGACGGACCAGGGCCCCGCGACGGTGACGGCATTGGGCCTGATGACATGCAGCCCAACGAAGAACTCGGACGACGACGCGCTGCTGCGGCCACCATGTTCATGCTCGGACTTCCCGGCGGCGCGTACCTCTACCAAGGCGAAGAGCTGGGCCTACCCGACTCCTCCAGCATTCCCGGCAGCATGCGCCAGGACCCCACGTTCGCCCGCACCGGCGGAGCCCGCATCGGCCGCGACGGCTGCCGTGTGCCGCTCCCCTGGCGTTCGTCAGAACCTCACACCGGGTTCGGCAGCGGCATGGACCCCTGGCTGCCCCAGCCCGAGTCCTGGCCCGCGCTGGCGAGAGACAAGCAAGAGTCTGATCCGGCGTCGCACCTTAACCTGTACCGCCGGATGCTCGCCCTCCGGGCCACGCACCGTCTGGGCGAGGGCTCCCTCGCGTGGGTGGAGGACTACTGCAGTGAGACCTCGCTCGCCTACCTCAACGGCAACACCCTGGTGATCATGAACGTCGGGGCTGAGGCCATGCCGCTTCCGGCAGGGGAAACCATCCTGCGGAGCTCCGTTGCAGAAGGCAGCGCCGCTGATCTACCAAGCGCCGATCTACCAAGCGCCGATCTACCAAGCGCCGATCTACCAGGCGTTGATCTACTAGGCTCGGGGGAGACAATCTGGCTCACGGCCAGCTAACTTTTCCACCAAGGAGCAGCATGACCGGCATCAAGGACGTAGCCGAGCGAGCAGGGCTGTCCGTTGCCACGGTCTCACGGGCGCTGAGCGGGAAGGGCAATGTCTCCCCCACAAGCCGTGAACGTGCCCGTGCCGCAGCTGCCGAGTTGGGATTCGTGCTCTCCTACCATGCGTCGAGCCTGGCCTCCGGGCGCACGCACAATGTCGGCTTGGTGGTGCCCTCGGTCCACCGCTGGTTCTTCTCAGCGGTGATCGAGGGCGCCTCAGCGGCATTGCTTGAGGCCGGCTACGACCTCACCCTGTACAACATTGGTGAAAACCCCGCACACCGGCAGAGCGTCTTCAGCGACTTCCTGCTCCGCAAGCGGGTGGATGCGGTCATCGCAGTATCCCTGGAGCTTAGCGAAGACGAAATCGAGCAGCTTCACGCGGTGCACCGCCCCATAGTGGGTATCGGCGGCCCCTTACCGGGAGCATCCACTATCAGGATCGACGACTCCGGGATCGCGCTGAAAGCCACCAACCACTTACTGGGTCTGGGGCACACCAAGATAGCGCACATCACCGGCAATGAAGCCTATGACCAAGACTTCCATCTGCCGGGAACCCGCCGCAGCGGTTTTGAAAAGGCAATGAACGACGCCGGCTGCCCGGTCCGGCCCGAATGGATTGTTTCCGCGGACTTCACCATAGAAGGCGCCTACGCGGCTGCGAGGCAACTGCTGGCCAGCGCACCGGAACGCCCCACGGCCGTTTTCGCAGCGTCAGACGAAATGGCCATTGGCACCATCCTTGCCGCCAGGGACTTCGGCCTGCGCATCCCCGACGATCTCTCCGTCATGGGCATCGACGGGCATGACCTGGGCAATGTCCTTGGCTTGACCACCATCGACCAGGACGCCAAGGGGCAGGGGGCATTGGCTGTCCGGACGCTATTGGGGGCCATCAACAACGGGCTGGTTCTGGAACCCGCAGACACGGAGCACCCCACCAAGCTGGTGGTGCGGACAAGTACCGCTGTGCCCAGGCCCGGCACATCCTAGGACGTTCTAGGGCAGCGGCCGTTCCATCACGAGCTCCAGCTTTGACGTGTCCTGCGGATAAGGCCGGCTGGCACCCGTTGTCTCGAATCCGTGACGCCTGTAGAACGCAAGTGCCCTTGAGTTGTCCTCATGCACCCCAAGCTCAATGCTTTCCGCTGCCAGGTCTTCCGCTGCGGCCTTGCACGCCTCATTGAGGAGTTCGTCGGCCAGTCCCAGCCCGCGATGCTCGGGTGCGACATAGACGCTGATCAGCATAGCCTGCAGCGGTTTCTCCGGGCTCTGGGGGTGTTTGACCACCACGCGCATCAGGCCGCAGAATCTGCTGCCGTCTTTGCCAGCATCGGCAACCAGGGTGACACTGGCGTCCCCGGACATCGCGGCAGCACGCTCCTGCCACTGGGTGTCCGTTTGCCGGCGCGCAGCATCCAGGCTTTCCACGTAGGCCATGGGCGTATCTCTGAGCATCTCCAGGCGGACGGCCCTCAACAGGGCCCAATCTTTCGCGTGGAGCCTGCGGATCCTAGGCAACTGCTCCGCCCATGAATCTCACGTAGCGCTCCAGGACACGGGGCCAACCCTCGGCGTAGGACGCGCGCGAGGCCACGGGGTCTTCGGCGCCCTCCCACCCGTCGTGGACCAAGCGAACCTCAGTGCCCTCTTCCACGGCCCGGAACGATACACGGATCTCGGTGGACCAAAGGGGTGTGCTCGCGGGATACCAGCTGGCGTGGAAAGACAATGGCGGCTGCCAATCGTCAATGGTTCCCCACACGGAGGTACGTCCGTCCTCGGCCGTCTCGAGGATCAGGTTCTCTTCGAACTCAACATGTGATCCCTCGCCGAACACGCTCTCTTGGTCCAGGGGCCACCAGAGGTGTGGGTGATCCGTGAATCCCTGGAAGGCATGTGAGACGTTGGTGGGGACCACGACGGTGATGATGAAGGGCTCCAGAGCATCGCTGTCCTGCTGGGACGGCTCGGGCTCCGACTCGGGGTGGCTGAAGAGGTTTTCCATGACCACCAACTCTACCGGGGCAGAAGGCACTCACTTGGGTTAAACAGGACGGCTTCGGTTATGCGGAACGGTTAAATGCAAAGAGCCCCGACCATAAAGGTCGGGGCTCTTTTCAAATTATGTCCGGCGGTGTCCTACTCTCCCACACCCTCCCGGGTGCAGTACCATCGGCGCTGTGGGTCTTAGCTTCCGGGTTCGGAATGGGACCGGGCGTT
>NZ_JBWBQU010000010.1:0-178157 GCF_056279165.1 Paenarthrobacter sp. TE3676 | reverse complement strand
CCGGGAGGGTGTGGGAGAGTAGGACACCGCCGGACAACCATTAGGTAGAGACCCCCCAACCCACACGGGTCGGGGGGTCTCCCGCATTTAACCACCACCCTTCGCACTCATTTGACTGCCAGTGGTGGCTAATCCCACACCCGAACGCAGCTATTGCTATGTGGTGCTTCAGGTGTTCGGCGCATGTGAGACTTGCCACGGGACGCCCCGGAGGTGGCTCCGGCGTTCGGTCGCTGTGGCGGGGTCGAATAGAATTGAACTAGATATACGAGTCGGCAGACGAGTGCTGCCGGCGGCGTGACAACGAAATAAGGGTTATGAGCGACTACGCACGCGCCAGTGGTCGGCTCGCAACAGGAGGAATCCACCATGGCTGAGCACAACGGCGGCAATCGCGGCGGCAATCGCGGAAACTTCGGAGGGAACCGGGACGACCGCGGTTCGTACCGCGCCAACAATAATTCCGGCGGAGACCCCCGTGGCTTCCGTTCCAGGGAGAACCGGGACGGCAACGAGCGTCCGGCACGCGATGGTGAACGTCGCCCGTTCAACAATGACCGTGGTGATCGTCCGGCACGTGATGGTGAGCGTCGCTCCTTCGGCGGCGACCGTGACCGCAAGCCGTTCGGTGACCGTAACGATCGTCCGGCTCGCGATGGTGAGCGTCGCCCCTTCAACAATGACCGTGGTGACCGTAAGCCGTTCGGTGATCGTCCCGAGCGCGGACCGCGTAATTTCGATAGCCCCCGTCGCGATAACGATGACCGTCGCTCCTTCGGCGGCGACCGTGACCGTAAGCCGTTCGGTGACCGTAACGAGCGTCCGGCACGAGACGGTGAACGCCGTTCGTTCGGTGATCGTCCGGCTCGCGATGGTGAGCGTCGCCCCTTCAACAATGACCGCGGTGACCGTAAGCCGTTCGGTGATCGTCCGGCTCGCGATGGTGAGCGTCGCCCCTTCAACAATGACCGCGGTGACCGTAAGCCGTTCGGTGATCGTCCGGCTCGCGATGGTGAGCGTCGCCCCTTCAACAATGACCGCGGTGACCGTAAGCCGTTCGGTGATCGTTCCGAGCGCGGACCGCGTAATTTCGATGGGCCCCGTCGCGATAACGATGACCGTCGCCCCTTCAACAACGACCGCGGTGACCGCAAGCCCTTCGGTGACCGTGGTGATCGTCCAGCACGCGATGGTGAGCGTCGCCCCTTCAACAACGATCGTGGTGACCGTAAGCCGTTCGGTGATCGTCCCGAGCGCGGACCGCGGAACTTCGGCGGTGACCGCAACGACCGCGGCGGTTCGTGGGAAGAGCGTCCGGCCCGGGTCCCCAACGCCAAGGACATCCGCAGCGCCAACCGTCCTGACCGCGAACGCTCTCCTGAGATTGACGAGGACGTCACGGGCAAGGAACTCGACCGCGCCACGGGTCACCAGATCAAGACCCTCGAGGAGCAAAGCGCGGGCTGGGTCGCGAAGCACCTGGTCATGGCTGGCCGCCTGATCGACATTGAGCCGGAGCTCGCATTCCAGCACGCCCTCGCCGCGAGCCGCCGCGGCGGGCGCCTCTCGGCCGTGCGTGAGGCGGTTGGCCTTACTGCTTACGCTGCCGGCCACTACGGTGAGGCACTGCGCGAATTCCGTACGTACCGCCGCATCAGTGGCTCCAACGTGCATTTGCCGGTGATGGCTGACTGCGAGCGTGGCTTGGGACGTCCGGATCGCGCCCTTGACATGGTCCGTTCTCCCGAAGCCCAGGATCTTGACGCTCCTGGCAAGGTTGAGCTTGCCATCGTGGCCTCAGGTGCACGTGCGGACCTCAAGCAATTGGATGCTGCGGTCAGCGAGCTTGAGATCCCGCAGCTGGACATCAACCGGGCCTTTTCATATAGCCCCCGCCTCTTCCGCGCATACGCTGAAGCTCTGAGTGCTGTGGGTCGTACCGAAGAAGCGGACAAGTGGGCCCGGCAGGCGCTCGTGGCTGAGAACGCTTTGGGCGTGGGCGACTTCGCTGAACCCGAAATTCTGGACCTGGGCTGGGACGAGCAGGAAGAAGCAGCTGCGCGTAAGCCGCGCTTCGAGAAGCCGGCCCCGGATGCCGACGTCGTGAAGCCTGAAACGGAGACGGTCATCGTTGAGGCCGCAGCCGCTGATGTTGAGCATGATGACGTTGAGCTTGATGATGTCGAGTCTGATTACTTCGAATCCGATGACGCTGAATCTGACATCGATTCAGCGGACGAAGAAGTAGAAGCAAAAGACGAAGACACCGAGAACGAGGGCTCCGACTCCCAGCATGGCTGATTCACTGATCTCATCGTTTGATGCTGTCCTTTCGGATCTGGATGGAGTGGTTTATGCAGGACCGCACGCCATTCCCGGGGCTGTGGAGTCATTGCAGCGTCTCGAAACCGTAGGCGTCGGCCTGGGGTACGTGACAAACAATGCCTCACGCACCCCTGCCCAGGTCGCGGCGCATCTGCGTGAGCTCGGTGCACCGGCTGAGGACCACCAAGTGGTTAGTTCCTCCCAGGCGGCAGGGGAGCTTCTGGCTTCCATGCTGCCTGCGGGGGCGCATGTCCTCATCACTGGCAGCGCAGCATTGGCCCATGAGATCGAACTGGTAGGACTCAAACCGGTGCACAGCGCCGCCGAATCACCGGTTGCGGTCGTCCAGGGATTCAACCCGGAGATTGGGTGGAAGGATCTGGCGGAGGCATCATATGTCGTGGCCGGGGGTGCCATGTGGTTTGCCACCAACACGGACATGTCCATCCCGCAGGCCCGCGGCATGGCACCGGGTAATGGAACGCTGGTTGCTGCGGTGGCGGCTGCCACGGGTAAGACGCCGTTGGTGGCAGGCAAGCCCGAAGCGCCCCTTTTCCACGCGGCAGCCAAACGGCTAAATGCTGATCGTCCGCTGGTTGTGGGCGACCGTTTGGACACGGACATCCTGGGTGGCAACCGCGCAGGATTTGCGACGGCGGCAGTCCTCACCGGTGTGGACACCACCCACACCATCATTGCGGCGCGGACTGACGAACGTCCGGATTACCTGCTGGCAGACCTGGAAGGCCTTTATGCGCCGTATCCGGAGGTTGTCAGCGACGCCGGCACGTTCCGCTGCGGTGCAGCCACTGCAGTTGCAGGGGACGGGACCGTCACGGTGACTGGCCTTGAGGGTGACCTCGATGCATGGCGCGCAGCGTGCGCGGCATGGTGGGCAGCGGTTCCCGACACGGACGTGGCGCAGGCGCCGCAGCTGGAATGGCGAAATCACTAGACTGGTGCGATGACCGAGCCCCAACACTCAGAGCCTCAACACTCAGAGGCGGAACATCCTGAACCGGAGCGACCCGCGGTCCAGTGGCCTGACGCCGAAAACCCCACAGGTGATCCGCTGGTGGACAGGGCACTAGGCCCGCTGGAGGACGTGAATAGATTGCCCGTGCCGGACCATGGGGACCTGTACGCGGGCATACATGACGGCTTGTTGGAAGCCTTGGATGCCGAACCCGGGCTTCCGGCAGTCCCGAAAAGCACCCCCAGCGATCTCCGCCCGGAAGGCGACAGCTAACGTATGCCAAGACTTGATCAGGAACTCGTCACCCGCGGGCTGGCGAGGTCCCGTACCCATGCCGCCAAGCTCATTAGTGACGGCAAGGTCAGCTCGGGCGGCAACGTCCTCGTCAAAGCCTCGCACCAAGTGGATGCTACGACCGGGTTGGATGTCGAGTCCCACCTGGAGGACATCTACGTCAGCCGCGCCGGGCATAAGCTGGCCGGCGCGCTGAAGGCGTTTCCCGCCGTCGTAGTTTCCGGGAAGAGGTGCCTCGACGCCGGTGCCTCCACGGGCGGTTTCACTGACGTCCTGCTGCGGCAAGGTGCCGCCGAAGTAGTGGCGGTGGACGTGGGGCACGGCCAGCTGGTCACGCACCTCCGGGAGGATCCCAAGGTGGAGGTCCACGAAGGCCTGAACGTCAGGTATATGACGGCGGAGCAGATCGGCGGTCCGGCACAGCTGACGGTGGCTGATTTGTCCTTTATCTCGTTGACGCTGGTCCTGTGGCCGCTTGCGCAGTGCACCGAGCCGGGCGGCGATCTAGTCCTTATGGTCAAACCGCAGTTTGAGGTTGGCAAGGAGCGTCTGAGCCGAACCGGCGTGGTGTCCTCAGAGAATGAACGACGGCGGGCGGTCGCCCAAGTGGCCCGCGCAGCAGTGGATGCAGGCCTTGAACTTCAGGACCTGGCAGCCAGTCCGCTTCCCGGGCAGGACGGAAATGTTGAATACTTCCTGTGGATGACGCGCAGGATGTCCTCGGTGTTGCCTAAGATCGAAGAGCGGGACGAGGACGTTGCTGCATTGATCAGGAAACTCTGGCCGAACCACTAGAAAGCAGATTCGATGAGCAGGCGTGTACTTGTCCTTGCCCACACCGGGCGGGAGGAATCGCTCCGCGCAGCGTGGGATGCCTGTACGCAACTGCATGCCTCTGGTCTGGTTCCCGTGCTGCAGAAGTCCGAACTTGCAGATATCGAACGGTTCTTTGGTGCCCTCGATACACCCATCGAGATCCTCAACGATCACGTCAATCTGGAGGACGTGGAACTCGTGATGGTCCTGGGCGGCGATGGCACCATACTCCGCGCAGCTGAGCTGGTCCGTGAAGTCGATGTCCCGCTGCTGGGCGTCAACCTGGGTCACGTGGGTTTCCTCGCGGAAAGTGAACGCGCCGATCTGGCCCAAACGGTGGAGTGGATAGCCAGCCGTCAATACACGGTGGAAGAACGCATGACCATCGATGTCCAAGTGTGGGTCAAGGGCCAGAAGATTTGGCATACGTGGGCTTTGAACGAGGCTGCCATTGAGAAGGCCAACCGTGAACGCATGTTGGAAGTTGTCACCGAAGTTGACGAGCGTCCCTTGACGTCGTTCGGCTGTGATGGTGTTGTCCTCGCGACGCCCACGGGTTCCACGGCCTACGCTTTTTCTTCAGGTGGCCCCGTCGTGTGGCCTGAGGTTGAGGCTTTGGT
This sequence comes from Paenarthrobacter sp. TE3676, assembly GCF_056279165.1. Lineage (NCBI taxonomy): Bacteria > Bacillati > Actinomycetota > Actinomycetes > Micrococcales > Micrococcaceae > Paenarthrobacter > Paenarthrobacter sp. TE3676. Next base: position 173,126 of record NZ_JBWBQU010000010.1, on the reverse strand, counting down.
CATCGTCCCGATCAGTGCACACGCACTTTTTGCGAAGCCCTTGGTGGTGTCGCCCCGTTCCAAGTTGGCGGTCGAAATCATGAACCGTACCGACGCCGTGGGGGTCCTCTGGTGCGACGGCCGTCGTTCGGTGGATCTGCCGCCTGGGGCACGCGTTGAAGTAACGCGTTCGGCAACCCCGGTGCGGCTGGCCCGGACGCACAAGACACCGTTCTCGGCCCGGCTTGTCCGGAAGTTCCAACTTCCCATCCATGGCTGGCGTGGCCCGGCGCCCCGGAGCGGCGAAGTGCACACCGGACCCATCCCTGTCATCCGCACACTGTCACCGGCACCGTTGCCCAGCCCCCGGGACTCCGGTACGTCCCCGGACCCGGGGCACGGTGAGCCATCAGACCCCACGAATGCGAAGTGAAACATGCTCGAAGAACTCCGAATCCGTGACCTCGGCGTCATAACCGACGCCGCCCTGCCGCTGGGCCCCGGCCTCAGCGTCGTCACCGGCGAAACCGGTGCAGGCAAGACCATGGTGGTGACCGCCGTCGGACTTCTTCTTGGTGCCCGTTCGGATGCCGGCGCCGTTCGGAGCGGCGCCAAATCTGCGTCGGCGGAAGCTGTGCTGAAGCTCGATCCAGCGCACAGTGCGGTGGAACGCGCCAAGGAGGCCGGCGGGGAGGCGGAAGAGTTCGACGGCGTTGCTGAGCTCCTGCTGGCCCGCACCGTGGGTGCCGACGGGCGTAGCCGGGCTTATGTTGGCGGACGTGCGGCACCGGTGGGTGTGTTGGCTGAATTGGGCGAGAGCCTGGTGGTGGTCCACGGCCAGTCAGACCAGATCCGGCTCAAGAGCGCCACCGCACAGCGGCACGCCTTGGACAGGTTTGCCGGAGCACCCCTCGCCAAGACGCTGGGGGAGTATCAGGAACTGTTCAACCACTGGAAGGCCATTCAGTCCGAACTCGAAACACTGCGCAGCGAAGCCCGCGAGCGTTTGCGGGAGGCTGAATCCCTGGACGCGGCCCTCAAGGAAATCGATGAGGTGGATCCCCAGCCTGGTGAAGACGAAACCCTCAAGGCCGAGGCCGTGAAACTGGCCAATGTGGAAGAACTGCGTTTGGCGGCAGCTGCGGCCCATGAGTCCCTCATTGCCGAAGAATTCGGAGACGCCGGCGACGCAACGACCATGGTGGATGCCGCCAAACGGACACTGGAGCACGTGGCGGAGCACGACGAGGAACTTCGTTCCGCAGCAACGCGGCTGGCGGAGGTCGGCTTCCTCCTCAATGACATCGCCGCCGAGTTGTCCAGTTACCAGGCAGCGCTGGACACGGAAGGCCCCGAACGTCTCTCAGAAATCGAGGAACGCCGCGCTGCCCTCGCCAAGCTGATCCGAAAGTACGCCCCCAGCATTGACGAAGTGCTTGAGTGGGCTGCTGCGGCCAGGACACGCCTCGATGAGTTGCAGGATGACTCCAGCCGTATCGAGGCCTTGGACGCCGAAGTGGGTTCTGCGGAGGCAACCCTGCGCAAGCTGGCCGCGGGCATCACCAAAGCCCGCCTCAAAGCTGCCAAGGACCTCTCAGCGCGGGTCAGCGCCGAGCTGAAGGCCTTGGCCATGGCCGACGCCACGTTGGTCATCGAGGTTGATGGCAGCGGCGTGCTGGGGCCGTGGGGCACCGATGAGATCGCCTTCCTCCTCCGGCCTCACTCCGGTGCTCCGGCGAGGCCACTGGGCAAGGGTGCCTCCGGCGGTGAACTGTCCAGGGTCATGTTGGCAATCGAGGTAGTTCTTGCCGCAGTGGATCCCGTCCCCACGTTCGTCTTCGATGAAGTGGACGCCGGCGTGGGTGGGCGTGCCGCCGTCGAAATCGGACGAAGGCTGGCCATGCTCGCCCGGCACGTCCAGGTCCTTGTGGTCACACACCTGCCACAGGTAGCGGCCTTCGCAGATCAACATATCCGCGTGACGAAAACTTCCGTGCGTGGCGCTGATGGGAAGACAACCACGGGGTTCACGTCCAGTGACGTTCAGCTTCTTGGCGACGACGAGCGGGTCAAGGAGCTTGCCCGCATGTTGGCCGGTCAAGAGGATTCCGAGAGCGCGCAGGCGCATGCCCAGGAATTGCTGGACGACGCGAAGCTCCTGCCGCAGCGCGCGTAGTGTTGCCGGGGTTAGCTGCCGCGGGCTAGTGCGAGCACAATCACATTGGTGCGCTTCTTCCCGCCCAGGTCTTGCTTGGAATGCGGTGGTGAGCAACTATTGACCATTTGGGGAATCCGAACAGACGCTTGGAAGGCGTAATTGATGATAAGCTCGAATTCCGTGGTGCAGCGATCAAATTCCCGTGTAAATTCCCGGTTCCCGGGCTCGTCCAAGACGACCAAACACATCTTCGTCACCGGTGGTGTGGCGTCCTCGCTCGGTAAGGGTCTGACGGCTTCTAGCCTCGGTCACCTGCTGCGGGCACGTGGTTTGTCTGTAACTATGCAGAAGCTCGATCCCTATCTGAACGTGGATCCGGGCACGATGAACCCCTTCCAGCACGGCGAAGTATTCGTGACGGACGACGGTGCCGAAACCGATCTCGACATCGGACACTACGAACGCTTCCTCGATGAGAACCTTGAAGGTTCGGCCAACGTCACAACGGGCCAGATCTACTCCACCGTCATCGCCAAGGAACGTCGTGGCGAATACCTTGGAGACACCGTTCAGGTTATTCCCCACATCACGGATGAAATCAAGCGCCGTATGCGCCTGCCTGCCGAAGGCAAAAACGCTCCGGACGTCATCATCACCGAAATCGGTGGCACGGTGGGCGACATCGAGTCGCAGCCGTTCCTTGAGTCCGCACGCCAGGTCCGCCAGGATGTGGGCCGCAACAACGTCTTCTTCCTGCACGTTTCATTGGTGCCGTACATCGGCCCTTCCCAGGAGCTGAAGACCAAGCCCACCCAGCACTCCGTGGCTGCCCTCCGCTCCATTGGCATCCAGCCTGAGGCCATCGTGATCCGCTCGGACCGCGAAGTGCCCGATGCCATGCGCGAAAAGATCGGCCGCATGTGCGACGTCGACATCGACGCAGTGGTCAACGCCGCTGACGCACCCAGCATCTACGACATCCCCAAGACCCTTCACTCGCAGGGCTTGGACTCCTACATCGTCCGTGCGTTGGATCTCCCGTTCAAGGATGTTGACTGGACCAAGTGGGACAAGCTGCTTGAAGCTGTCCACAACCCCAAGCACGAGGTCGAGGTTGCCCTTGTGGGCAAGTACATCGACCTCCCGGACGCCTACCTCTCGGTCACTGAGGCTCTCCGCGCCGGAGGTTTTGCCAACGAAGCCAAGGTCAAAATCCGCTGGGTCCCCTCGGACGAGTGCGAAACCCTGGCAGGTGCCACCAAGTCCTTGGCAGGTGTGGACGCCATTTGCGTTCCCGGCGGCTTCGGTATCCGTGGCCTCGAAGGCAAGCTTGGCGCTTTGAAGTTCGCCCGCGAAACCAAGCTCCCGGTCCTGGGCTTGTGCTTGGGCCTGCAGTGCATGGTGATCGAGTACGCCCGCAACGTGGTTGGCCTTGAAGGTGCTTCCTCCAGCGAGTTCGAGCCCGACTCGAAGTACCCGGTTATTGCCACCATGGAAGAACAGTTGGACATCGTGGAAGGCAAGGGAGACCTCGGCGGCACCATGCGCCTGGGCCTCTACGAAGCCAAGCTGGACGAAGGCTCGGTCATTGCCGAGACCTACGGCACCACCACTGTCAGCGAACGGCACCGCCACCGCTACGAGGTCAACAACAAGTACCGCGACCAGATCGCTGCCGAGGGCCTGGTGTTCTCGGGTACTTCCCCGGACGGCAAGCTCGTGGAATATGTGGAGCTTCCCCGCGAAGTCCACCCGTACTACGTGGCAACGCAGGCGCACCCGGAGCTCAGCTCCCGCCCCACCCGCCCCCACCCGCTGTTCGCAGGTTTGGTCAAGGCTGCCTTGGAGCGTCGTGAAGGTGCGCCCGTGGCCACCAAGACCGGTGCCCGCACGGTAGCTGCCAAGTAAACGTAAGCACTAACGAAGGACGGCGCGATGCCCGGTATTTCTGAAACCCCCCGCACATCAAGGCAGGTTTCGGACATGCCGAGCCCGCGCCGTCTTTTGTCTACCAGCAAGGTATATGAAGGCCGCATTTGGGACGTCGTCAGCGACTCGTTCCAACTCAGCGACGGCACGGACACCCTGGTTCGTGACTACATCGACCACCCCGGCGCAGTAGCGGTGCTGCCCATGAACGTGGACGGTGAGATTCTGTTGCTGAAGCAGTACCGGCATCCGGTCGCCATGGATCTGTGGGAGATCCCCGCCGGCCTGCTGGACGTTGAAGGCGAGGACTTCGTGGTGGGCGCGGCCCGGGAACTGGCGGAGGAAGCCGACCTGGTAGCGGCTACCTGGAACGTCCTTGTGGACTTCTTTAACTCGCCGGGTTCCTCCAGCGAGGCAGTCCGGATCTACCTGGCACGGGGCCTCAGTGACGTACCTTTGGCGGACCGGCATGTCCGCACCGATGAAGAAGCTGAAATTGAACTTCACTGGGTGCCGCTCGAAGACGCCGTGCAAGCAGTGCTGGAAGGCCGGCTGCATAATCCCTCGGCAGTGCTGGGGATCCTCGCTGCCGCTGCCGCGAAGGCTGATGGCTTCACCAGCCTTCGTCCAGCCAATGCGCCTTGGCCGGCTCACCCGAGCCAGCGCTGAGCATGGCCGAGGCCGCCACTCGAACCGTCAATGGCGTTGACCGTGCAGTAACCGACTATCTGCAGCACGTCGGGGTGGAGCGCGGCTTGGCGGCGAACACGCTGTCCGCGTACCGCAGGGACCTCGCCCGGTATTCGAACTTCCTTGCTGCGCAAGGCGTGGATCAGCCGGGAAACATCACACGGCATCACGTGACCGCCTTCGTGCAGGCCTTGTCCGACGGTTCGGACGGCGCCGCCGCCCTGGGGGTGCGCTCTGCTGCACGCACAGTGGTAGCTGTGCGTGGCCTCCACAAGTTTTGGGCGCTGGAAGGAACCACGACGGCGGACCCAGCCAGCGATGTGCACCCACCAATGCCGGGCAAGCGGCTGCCAAAAGCCATCAGCGTTGGTGAAGTGACGCGCATTCTGGAAGCTGCCGGCTCAGACAGTGCCACCGGTCTGCGAGACCGCGCATTGCTTGAATTCCTTTACTCCACGGGAGCCCGCATCAGCGAGGCCGTGGGGTTGGACGTCGATGACGTCTCCCTCGAAGACACCGGCGGTGACCCTGCCATCGTGCGGCTGTTCGGCAAAGGTTCCAAGGAACGCCTGGTGCCCTTGGGCTCTTACGGTGCCCGCGCCGTCGGGGCCTATGTTGTTCGCGGCAGGCCGTTGCTGGCGTCCAAGGGCAAGGGCTCCCCGGCGCTGTTCCTCAACGCCCGGGGTGGCCGGATCAGCAGGCAGAGTGCGTGGACCATCCTTAAGGCCGCCGCCGAGAAGGCGAATATCACCAAAGATGTCTCTCCACACACGCTGCGCCATTCCTTCGCCACCCACCTCTTGGAAGGTGGGGCGGACGTCAGGGTGGTTCAAGAGCTGCTGGGACACGCGTCCGTGACCACCACCCAGGTCTATACGCTGGTCACCGCGGATACTTTGCGTGAGGTCTACGCAGCTGCGCATCCAAGGGCGCTCGGATAGCCAGGGCGCCGGGATAAATCCAGACCCCAAGATAACGCCCGGGTTACTCGAGGACGTTCAGCGTCAGCTCCACGGCGTCCACGAACAATGCCAGCAGCGAGGTCCCCAAGCCAGCTACCAGCAAGAGGCCGGGGTGTGCCAGCCCTACCACCACGCGCTTGAGCCGCGGGCGTCCGCGGAGGTACTTCTTCGGTACGCGTGTCTTCAGTGGTATCTGACGCCAGCCCCGCAGCCGCCGCAGGAACCACGCACAGCGGACGATGAACGCCATCCACAGGATGGAGAGCACCAGCGGAACTGCTGCCAGCATGAGGTTGAAACCCAGAGCCGTGACTTCCTTTTCGGAATCGCCAATCACGGACTGGATGGTGGTGGAGATGGAAGCACTCATCACCACTGAGGCTGCCCACACCATGAAGGCTGCCACCAGTGCAAGGAACCGGACGAAGAAGTGGCCCAAGACGGTTGCGTCGACTGCCCTGAGGTGGCTTCGCGGCGTGGCATGCAGCACCACCAGCGTAGAGATCAAGGTGGGCAGTGCGGCCACGAGGACCAGCAGGTACCAGGTCCATCCGGCCAGGTCCGCCACTTCGTCCAAAACGATCAGTCCTGCCCAAACCACCGTCCAGGCCCACCCTGCATAGAGCGGGTGTGCCACGAGCCAGCGGGGCAACCAGGCGTCCCGTTCGGCTTTAGCCTTGGGGACTGTTTCTCCTGCACCCGAACCGTCGTTGGGCGGCGGTTCGCCAACGCTTTCGACGGCTGCCACCTGGGCTTGCCGGTTGCCCCCACCTTCAGTCATGGGCTCACTGTAGCAATGGCGGCAGCGGCAGGGGAGATCAGGTTAAGGTAGGCAGCATGACTGCAGCCCATGTGACTTTGTGCTTCCTCCTCCGCGACGGCGCGGACGGAGAACATGTCCTGCTCGGGACCAAGAAGACAGGTTTCGGTCGGGGCAAGGTGGTGGGCGTCGGCGGGCACGTTGAGTTGGGGGAGACCGCCTCACAGGCTGCGTGCCGTGAGGTCATGGAAGAGATCAACGTGGTGGTGCACGCAAAGGACCTGATTCCGGCGGGCACAGTTGATTTCGTTTTCCCTGCGAGGCCGGAGTGGAACATGGCCACCACCGTGTTCCTGACCCGCGTGTGGGAGGGGGAGCCATCGGAAAGCGACGAGATCGCCCCTGAATGGTTCCCCGTGGCGCAACTTCCAGTAGAGCGGATGTGGGCTGATGCGGAACACTGGCTGCCGGCCATGATTTCCGGCCAGCGCGTCGCCGTGAGGGTGGCCTTGGCGGCAGACAACGAGAATGTGGCCGACGTCCACACCATTGATTGGGTGGATCCTCAGCGGTAGCAGTACCGAAGCAAGTACGACGACGGGCCGGTCACCTTTCGGTGACCGGCCCGTCGTCGTAGAGTTCGCCAAATTTCGGGACGCGTTAGGGGACGTGCCGCTCTTCCGGCCCGTTGTATTCACTCAGCGGACGGATCAGTGAGTTGGATGCTACCTGTTCCATGATGTGGGCGGTCCAGCCGGTGATGCGGCTGGCGACGAACAATGGGGTGAACGTCTGGGTGTCGAAGCCCATCAAGTGGTAGGTGGGCCCGGCCGGGTAGTCGAGGTTGGGCTTGATGGCTTTGGCCTCGTCCATGGCCTGCTCGAGTCCGTTATAGAGGCCCAGGAGCTCAGGCCTGCCGTAGTGGGCGATCATCTTGTCCAGGGCGGCTTTCATGGTGGGCACGCGGGAGTCGCCGTGTTTGTAGACGCGGTGTCCGAAGCCCATGACCTTCTTCTTCTGGGCCAGGGCGTCTTCCATCCAGGCCCGGGCCCGGGTGGCGGCTTCCTCGAGGGACTCTTCGCTGCGGATGCCGATCTCATCGAAGGTGTGCATCACGGCCTCGTTCGCTCCGCCGTGCAGTGGACCCTTGAGGGCGCCGATCGCGGCGGTAACCGCCGAGTGCAGGTCAGCGAGCGTGGAGGTGACCACGCGGGCGGTGAAGGTGGAGGCGTTGAAGGAGTGCTCGGCGTACAGGATCATGGAGACGTTGAACGCCTCCACCACCTCCGGAACCTGTTCTTCGCCGAACGTCATCCACAAGAAGTTGGCCGAGTAGTCCAGGTCCTCACGCGGTTCAACGGGTTCCTGTCCGCGACGGCGGCGCTGGTCATAGGCCACGACGGCGGGCATGGCGGCCCAGAGATCAATCGCCTTCTTCATGTTCGCTTCAGGTGAGGAATCCTCCGCCAGCTGGTGCCTGGCGCCCAGCACCGACGCTGCCGTGCGGCACACGTCCATAGGGTGCGCCGTGCTGGGCAGTGTATCCACCACTGACTTCACCACGGGGTCCAGAGCACGTCCTGCGCGCTCGCGGGCCGTGAATTCCGAGAGCTCTGTTTCGTTGGGCAGTTCGCCGTTCCACAGCAGGTAGGCGACTTCTTCGAAGCTGCATTTAGCGGCCAGTTCCTGGACCGGATACCCGCGGTACAGCAGCGAGTTGGTGTCCGGGTTGACCTTTGAGACCGCGGTGTAGTCCACCACGACGCCGGCAAGGCCTTTTTTGATGTCTTCAGCAGCCATGCTGAACTCCTTCGTTCATAGTGCAGGCGCTCCGAGTAGGCCAGAGTGCCTGCGTTCCCCTTGATGAATCCGGAACCTAGCGGACGCCAGGTACCTGGAAGTTGAAAACGCCGGTATCGAATTGGTTGTATGCCTCGTAGTCGACGAGTTCGTAGAGGCGCGCACGCGTGAGCATGTTTTCCACTTGCGCTTCTTGGGTCCCCGCAGCCTTAATCGATTCCAGAGTACGCTCTGCAGCGCCCATGGCAATGCGGAGGAGGGTGACGGGGTAGATGACCATGTTCACGCCGACACCTTGGAGCTGCTCGACGGTGAAGAGTTCGCTTTTGCCGAATTCGGTCATGTTGGCCAGGATGGGCACGTCCACGGCGTCGCGGATGGCTTGGAACTCGCTCAAGTCATGCATGGCTTCGGGGAAGATCGCGTCGGCGCCGGCATCCACGAGTGCTTTGGCGCGGTCCTGCGCAGCTTGGATTCCATCTGTGGCGCGGATGTCGGTGCGGGCCATGATGAGGAAGTTCGGGTCGCGTCGGGCATCTGCCGCGGCGCGGATGCGCTTGGTGGCGGTGTCGATGTCCACCACGTTCTTGCCGTCCAGGTGTCCGCAGCGTTTGGGGTTGAACTGGTCCTCGATGTGGCAGCCGGCCAGGCCCGCGTTCTCGAGTTCCTGGATGGTGCGGGCCACGTTCATGGGTTCACCGAAGCCTGTGTCCGCGTCCACCAGGGAGGGCAGGTCCGTCATGCGGGCGATCTGCCCGGCCCGGGTGGCCACCTCGGTGAGGGTGGTGAGGCCAATGTCGGGCAGGCCGAGGTCGTTGGCCAGGACGGCGCCGGAGATGTAGACGCCGGCGAAGCCTTTTTCCTCGATCAGCCGGGCCGAGAGCGGGTTGAACGCGCCCGGGAACTGCTGCACAGTTCCGGAGGCCAGCAGCTCCTGCAGCTTGACGCGTTTCTGTTCGGGCGTGACTTTGGAGTACAGCATTTTAGAACAGTCCCTTGGGCGCGTTGCTGAGGTCGATCACGCCGGGCGCGGCAGTGATGTTCAGCTGACCCAGTTCGCCGGCGCCGAGTTCGGTGACGCGTTCGACGGCGGTGAGGAACCTTTCGATTTCGGCTTCCTCGACGAGACCGGCAGCGAGGGTGCGGAACTTGTTGATGTATTGCTCGCGGGCGAACGGCCGGGCACCGAGCGGGTGGGCGTCGGCGACGGCGATCTCGTCCGTGATAACAGACCCATCCGTGAGGGTGATTTCCACGGAGCCGCCGAAGGCCTTCTCCGCGATGTCCAGGGAGTGGTACCGGCGGGTCCACTCCGGGTCTTCGACGGTGGTGACCTTGTGCCAAAGTTCCACGGTGTCCGGACGGGCGGCGCGTTCGGAGGCGTAGGAGTCCACGTGGTGCCACGCACCGTCCTGCAACGCGACGGTGAAGATGTACGGGATGGAGTGGTCCAGTGTTTCGCGGGACGCGGTGGGGGAGTACTTCTGGGGATCGTTCGCGCCGGAGCCGATCACGTAGTGGGTGTGGTGGCTGGTCTTGATCAGAACGGAGGCCACGTTGGCCGGGTCCGTGGTTTCGGGGTGCTCTTTGTGGAGTTTGCGGGCGAGGTCGATCCACGCCTGGGCCTGGTACTCGGCGGAGTGTTCCTTGGTGTAGGTGTCCAGGATGGCGCGCTTGGCTTCACCGGGCAGCGGCAACGGGACCTCGTAGGAGGCATCGGGGCCGTCGAGCATCCAGGCGATGACGCCGTCTTCGCCTTCGTAGATCGGCACGGGTGAGGTCTGGCCGCGCATGGAGCGGTCCACGGCTTCGACGGCCATTTTGCCTGCGAAGGCCGGGGCGTGGGCCTTCCAGGTGGAGATTTCACCCTTACGGGACTGCCGGGTGGCGGTGGTGGTGTGGAGGGCCTGGCCCACGGACTGGAAGATCGTCTCAACATCCAACCCCAACAATGTGCCGATGCCGGCCGCAGCGGACGGGCCAAGGTGGGCCACGTGGTCGATCTTGTGCTTGTGCAGGCAGATCGCTTTGACCAGGTTTACCTGGATCTCATAGCCGGTGGCGATGGCCCGGACCAAGTCGGCACCGTTGGAACCCACGTGCTGGGCGACGGCCAGGATCGGCGGGATATTGTCGCCGGGGTGGGAGTAGTCCGCGGCCAGGAACGTGTCGTGGTAGTCCAGTTCACGCACGGCCACACCGTTGGCCCAGGCGGCCCACTCGGCGGAGACCTGCTCTTCGATGCCGAACACTGCAGCGCCCTTGCCGTTGGCCGAAGGTGCGTGGGTCAGTGCCTGCGCGCGGGCCGCGACAATCGGTGCCCGGTTCAACGAGGCGATGGCCACCGAGGCGTTATCGATGATCCGGTTGATCACCATGTCAGTGACCTCGGGGGTGACTTCGACGGGGTCGGCGGCGACCACGGCGATCTTGTGCGCCAACTGCTCCTCGCGGGGGAGGTTCTCTTCGGACTTGTAGACGCGGACGTGATGGTTCTTCACCATGGTGCTCCTTCTCGTGAGGCGTTTGGCTAAGCAGGGGTGTGGGTGGCTTTGACGTGGGTGAGGCTGCGGTGCAGGTGGACTGTGGTGGCGGCCTCGGCCAGCCGGGGGTTGCCTGCGGCGATGGCCTCAGCAATCGCGGCGTGCTCGGCGGCTGCCGCGTGGAGCCGGGCAGTGTCATCGGCGGCCAGGCGGCGGACCCGGACCAAATGGACGCGCAGGCTCCGCATCGCCTGGGCCAGGTAGGAATTGGAGACCGCAACGTCGATGGCGTCATCCAGCCGACTCACCAGGGCGTAGTAATCGTGGCGTACGGGATCGGTATCGCGGAGCAGTTCAGGGGCCAGCAGCAGCTGGGTATGCAACTCGGCGAAGATCCCGGGTTCCCCGCGCTGGGCAGCCAACGCCGCGGCCCTGACTTCAAGGGTTTCGCGCAACTCGAACAACTCGTCGATGCTCTCCAGCGAGATATCGGTAACGACGACGCCGCGGCCGCCTGCCGCCGTCGTCAATCCCTCCGCGGTGAGCCGGCCCAGCGCCTCCCGGACCGGCGTCCGGGACACCCCGAGACGTTCGGACTGCTCCACTTCCGCCAAAACAGTACCCGGCCGCAGGCGCCACTCAATGATGTCTTCCCGAAGGGAAGAGTAAGCCCGATCACTAGCACGCATGCCCTCATTGTATACACGAATCGTCAATTACAGCACTATTTAGGGGTAAAATTCCCACAATGTATACATTCACGCGCGGGCGATGAAGTACGCATTGAACGGGTCCTCCTCCAATTCCTTCACCTCCAAGGTCCGGAAACCCGCTTCACGGAGCATGTCCGTGGCCCGCTCCTTCCCCCATACCGTGCCCAGGCCATCGCCGCCTTGCCCCAAGGAAACAGCCATGCAGTGGAATGTGGAAATGGTGTACAGGAAGGCGGCCCACGGGAGGTCCAAGTTCTCCTCCAACCGGCTTGAAGCATTGATGTCCACCATCAGGAAGGTGCCCCCGGGCTGAAGCGCGGCATGGATGTTCTTCAGCACCTGAGCCGGGTGGGCTTGATCGTGGATGGCGTCGAACGCTGTCACCAAGTCGAACGCCTCGGAGATGTCCAACCGGCTCACATCCTGAAGCTCGAATCGGACGTTGGAAAGTCCCAGGCCTGAGGCCTCGGCAGCGGCGGTTGCCAATGCTTCGGCGGAGAAGTCGTAGCCGGTAAAAGTGCTGGCAGGGAAGGTGGACCCCAACAGGTTCAAGGCATGGCCCTCGCCGCATCCGATGTCAGCGACGGAGATACCGCTGCGCAGCGCCTCCAGACAATCTGTCAGGGGAAGAATGGTCTCCAGGAGTGATGCATCGTTCACTGCAGCGCTTTCAGAAGCCATGATGTGATGGAATCGCGGGTAATCCTCGTAGCTTGTTCCGCCGCCCGTCCGGAACGCGTGGACGATCTTCGGGGCCACCTCGCCCATGAGCGGCACGTACTGCAGTGTTCGCGCGAGATTCTCGGTACCTGCACCTGATACGACAGGAACGAATTCCGGGCGCAGGAGATACGTTCCACTGTCCGGTTGGAAGTCCACGAAGCCAGCCGAGGTCATGCCGCCCAGCCATTCCCTGACGTAGCGCTCATTGAGGCCCGACGCATCGGCAATAAGGCTGGAAGAGGCCGCAGGGAGGGCCGACAATGTCTTGAAAAGGCCAGTTTGGTGGCCTACAACCACCAAGAGGGCGATGGAAGAATCGTTGAGGATTCCGATCAATCGTCCCGTGGCCTGCTGGACGGCTTCCGCCGCCGTGGAAGCTTCCCGTTGCCCGGCCTGGGTGCTGTTCATCGCGGGTCCTTAACAATGCGGGGGCCGGCCTGCACGGCCCGTTATCCGTAACTTCAAGGTAAGGCCGCGGGGCCTTGCAGCGCGTCCGCGAAAACCTGCATCTTTTGGCGCACCATGGGTCAAATCATGCAGGCTCAAGTCCGGTGGTGCTCTGCCATTCCGTGATGACGCGCCCAAGCGGCCGCAGCGGTCCTGGAGTTAACGCCGATCTTGGTGAAGATGTTCGCCAGGTGACGGCTGGCTGTTTTCTCGGAGATGGTGAGGGTCTGAGCTATCTGCCTGTTGCTTGAGCCGGACAACACGCAGCCCAGTACTTCCATTTCCCTGGCCGTCAGCCCACCCAGGGCGTCATCAACATTTGGCAAGGAGAACGGTGCAGCTCCTAGCTGTGTACGGATGGCGGCAGCGGTGGCGCGTTCCGCGTCGGCCGCACCGGCCTCGCCCAGCGCCGCCCGGACTGACGATATTCGCTCATGGATCCGTGCCAGCTCAAAACGTAAATGCTGGGAACGGTAGCCCAGTGCAGCCGCTTCGAACTCGGGCAGCGACTGGAGCCAGCGGCCTTGGGCCATCAACAAAGCGCCCCTGGCATGATGCGCCCACGCAATCAATCCCGTTGTCCCGTAATGGGCAGCAGTTCCTTCCAGCTCGCTGCAAAACACCTCAGCACTGTCAGCGTCCCGGGGTGCAAGCAACTCCACGAGCGGCAGCAGCAACCAGGCCCGTCCAAGGCGCCCGCGGTCTGCCAACGCGGCGCGGAGATCCGTGAGCGCTTCCTCGTCCTTTCCGGCATCAGCAAGAAGCAAGGCCGAGCCGGGCTGGGCATCAACGCCGAGTCCACGCGCCATGGCATACGCGGCCGCGGCGCCGGATCTGTTTCCCTGCCGTCGGCGAATATCGCCCAGTTCGTTGAAACAGTCGGCCGCGATCCAAGTCTGGGCATTCCGAAGACGCTCGCCGAGGTGCGCCAGTTCCGCCTCTGCCTGCTTCCAGCCACCTTCGGCACTGATCAGCTGCAGTTCATGGACCCGGACGATCCCCGAGTACATGAAGGACGTGGAAAGGCTGGCGCACCATGCGGCCAAAGCGTCAGTCCACCACCTCATGCGCGAGTAGTCGGCCAGTTCGTAGCAGAGGTGGATGACGGAGCAGTAGATATCGCCACCCCACTCCGCCGGGACCTTGCCGGCCATGACGGGAAGCAGTGCTTGATCCAGGTCCTCGAAGCCGCGGGCTGCCTGGCCTCTCCGGACGGCGGCGAGACCCGACAACATGAGCGCGAAACTCTCCAGCTCGGGAGCTTTCTGCCTACGATTCATGGCGGTCAGCTGGAGGGAAGCAGCAAAGGCAGAGTCCGCATCACCTTCGAGGTAGATTGCGTCGTTGCCCTCCAGATACAGCAAATATCCGTGTTCCGGAGACTCGGGAAGCCTGTCCAAGAGTCGTCGCGCCCGGTTCAGCCATGCCGATGACACAGCGATGTTCCCGCGGACACCCCACTGCAAGGACAAGGTCAGCGCAGCCTTAGCGGCGGCCTGGAACTGTGTACGGGCGACCAATCCGCGAAATACTTCCTCGGATAATGCCATGGAACCCTGAACGTCGCCGAGCCACCATTTGGAGCGCGCCAGGATTTCCAGGTCCTCCAGGCTCAGCGGAGATTCTTCACCGGCACTCTCCATGGTCCGAAGCGCAGCATCCCACTCTCCACGGGCGTACGCCTCGCGGGCTTCCATCAGCTGCGGTGGCGCTGGTGATTCTGGTTGTCGGAGCGGCGGCTGTGCGGACATGGGCCCTCCATGGGTCGCCACCAGCTTACTGCGGAGGTACAGGTAACGGGAGGATCCCTAGGCCCGGTTCCAGCCGTACTCGTTCTCCGGCCGGCCAGGAGTGCCATACCTGGGCGCCCGGGTGACCGTTCCGGCGTCGGCAAGGTATTCCAGATAGCGGCGGGCGGTCACTCGGGACATCCCCAGTGCGTCCATGACCTCACTTGCGGACACCGGCCGCTGCCCCGCCCTCACCAGGTCCTTCACTGACTCCAGCGTTGACCCGGAGAGTCCCTTGGGCAGCGGCAGTTCCGTGGGTGCGCGAAGGCTCGCGAACGCCTGGTCGACGTCACTCTGCGAGGCCCCTGCTTTGGAAATGCCGGACATCGAGCCCGCCAACTGTTCGCGGAAGGTCCGGTAGCTGCTGAGCTTGTCGGCAAAGGTGGCGTACGTGAAGGGTTTGATGAGGTACTGCACGACGCCGATGGACACGGCGCTGCGGACGATGTTCAGTTCACGGACGGCAGTGATGGCGATGATGTCGGCAAAGACTCCCGCGGAACGCATCCGCCGGGCCACGTCCAGGCCGTGGAGGTCAGGGAGGTTCATGTCCAGCAGGACGAGGTCCACGGGGGAGCCGGACGCCGCAAATTCTCCGAGGATGCGCAATGCCGACTGGCCATCGGGTGCCGTCCCCACCAAAGTGAAGCCGTCCAAGCGGCCAATGTAGACAGAGTGGGCGTCCGAGGCTATTGGCTCGTCCTCCACCACCAGGACACGGATCTCTGTCATGCCTTCTCTTCCTCGGGAACCGGCGCGGGGAGCATGACGTGGAACTGTGCTCCGCCGGGATTGCTGATGGTCATCGTACCGTTGAGCCGCTCCACAGCCTGACGGACCAAGGCCAGGCCAACGCCCCGACCATGGGCACCTTGCGGGTTTCCTTCCGGAGACTTGGTGCTGAAGCCGTACTGCAGGACGTCATCGATGGAGCCCGGATTGATGCCGCTGCCGGAGTCACGCACCGTAAATTCGACGGCGGCAGGTCCGGCTTCCACGTCCAGCTCCACCTTCCGGGGAAAGTCGCCGGCAGCGGCAGCGTCAATCGCGTTGTCCAGCAGGTTCCCGAGAATGGTCACCAGGTCCTGGATCTCCAGGCCACGCACGCCGGAGCTCCCTGAGGTCCTGACTACCAACTCCACCCCGCGTTCGTGGGCTTCCGCCGCCTTGCCCATCACCAAGGCGCTCATCACGGGCTCGTCCACGGAGGCCACCATGTCATCGGTGAGTTGCTGACTGAGCTCAAGATCCTTGGTGGCAAAGTCCAAGGCCTGGGGCGTGCGGCCCAACTCCAACAGGGAAACGATCATATGGAGCCGGTTTGCATGCTCATGTGTCTGGGCGCGAAGGGCATCGGAGAGGGTCTTCATCGTCTGGAGCTCCGTGCCCAGGGATTCGATTTCGGTCCGGTCGCGGATAGTGGCCACCGTTCCGTAGACGGCGGGTTTCTGCCGGCTCCGCTCAGGCACCGGGCCTACTGCCGGGGCTTGGTTGACCACCAGGATCCGTGAACCAGTCAGATGGATTTCGTCATGTGCCGGCCTACCCGATTCGAAAAGCGCCCGCAGGCTGCCATCGAAGGGAAGATCGGCGAGTTTGGGGGCGTCGTCAGGGGACCGGTCGGCGTCGGACGGCTCCAGGCCCAGAAGCTCTGCGGCTTGGTCGTTGTACATCACCGCCTTGCCGTGGGTGTCAATCAGGATCACGCCTTCGCGGACGGAGTGGAGGACGGACTCGTAGTACGCGAACAGTTGTGCCAGCTGCTCTGGTCCCCATCCCCTTGTGACCGAGCGCAGATAGCGGCCCAAGAGCCAGGAGGCCACTGATCCGAAGAACAAGACCACCAACGCGATGACGCCAATCACTCCCAGCCTCTCGGCAACGTCGGTGTCCACTGTGCGGACCGTGATGCCGGCAGCGACCAGGGCTTTGACGCTTCCACCGGCGTCCTTGACGGGAGCGATGGTTCGGACCGAGGGGCCCAAGGTTCCTGCAGTAACTTCGGTGAAGGTTTCACCGCCGAGGGCCGGCTCAATCGTCCCGATATATGGCTTGCCCAGTTCCTCTGTACGGGGGTGGGTCCAGCGTGTTCTGTCCGGAGCCATGATGGTGATGAAATCAGCATCGGCGTCGTCCATGACTTCCCGCGCGTAGGGCTGGAGGATGGCTGAAGGATCTGCCGTGGATGAGGCCTCCAGGACAAGGGGATTGTTGGCCAGGGACGTGGCGATCGCCTGCATCCTTCCGCCGGCTTCGTCGTAGGCCCTGTCCCTGGCTTCCACCACGGAGAACGCGCCGAAGACCGCCGTCAGGACCAGGACGAACAACAGGTTCGCCACGAACAAGCGGCGGGCGATGCTCCAGCTGTGAAACACGTGGGCCTCCCATGACCAATATGACCGCAACGGTGATGTGTGTCACCAACGGCTCAATGATGGATATCACACAAGGGCAGCGGATTGGACATCAGTGCAGGACCGCAGCGCCTTACACAGTATCCAGAAGGAGAATCCCATGACCTCTCAACGAGGAGAGTCGGCAGTAACCGCCAAAGGTGGACGCAAGGGGCTCGACAAGTCGCACTACCTGTACATCGCGGTCATCCTGGCCGTAGTGCTCGGCGCCGTGGTCGGCCTGATGTTCCCCGAGGTTGGCAAGTCCCTCAAGCCGCTCGGTGACGGCTTCATCAAGCTCATCAAGATGATGATTGCCCCGGTCATCTTCTGCACCATCGTCCTGGGCATCGGCTCCATCGCCAAAGCCGCAACCGTTGGCAAGGTCGGGGGACTCGCCCTGGGCTACTTCGTGGCAATGTCCACGTTTGCCCTCGCCATCGGCTTGGTGGTGGGCAACCTGATCCACCCGGGCGAGGGGCTCAAGCTGACCCCGTACGATCCCACCAAGAAGGCCGATACCAACAGCACAGTGGACTTCCTCCTGGGAATCATCCCCGGCGACATCCCGGTCCTGCCCACCCTTCTGGCTGCCATCCTGGTCGGTTTCGCACTGCAGAAGATGGGAAAGCAGGGTGCACCCATCCTCACCGCCATCGGTCACGGACAGCGCCTCGTGTTCCGCATCCTCATCATGATCATGTGGCTGGCCCCGGTTGGAGCATTCGGTGCCATCGCCGCCGTCGTTGGTGCCACCGGCGCCCAGGCGATCCTCAGCATGTTCACCCTGATGCTTGCCTTCTACGTAACGTGCGCACTGTTCATCGTGGTCATCCTCGGTACGCTGCTCCGCGCAGTGGCCGGCGTGAACATCTTCAAGCTCATGAAGTACCTGGCCCGCGAGTACCTCCTGATCTTCTCCACCTCTTCCTCCGAGGCAGCCCTGCCCCGCCTTATCGCCAAGATGGAGCACCTGGGTGTCTCCAAGCCGGTTGTTGGCGTCACGGTTCCCACCGGCTACTCCTTCAACCTGGACGGCACGGCCATCTACCTGACCATGGCATCGCTGTTCGTAGCCAACGCCATGGGCACGCCGTTGGATCTCGGCGCGCAGATCTCCCTGCTGGTCTTCATGATCATCGCTTCCAAGGGTGCTGCAGGCGTCACGGGTGCCGGACTTGCCACCCTTGCGGCCGGCCTCCAGGCACACAAGCCGGAGCTCTTGGGCGGCGTGGGCATGATCGTTGGAATCGACCGCTTCATGTCCGAGGCACGTGCATTGACCAACTTCACCGGCAACGCAGTCGCCACAGTCCTCATCGGCACCTGGGTGAAGGAAATCGACAACGGCCAGGTAGAGCGTGTCCTCTCCGGCAGCGAGCCCTTCGATGAGCAGACCATGATCGCCCACGGCGGCGAAGAAGAGGCTGCACCCGAGGCTGAAAACCGCGAGAAGGCCACGGTCTAGCAGGATCAGCGTCAACGCAAGATAGTTTGGCGAAGGCCGGCACCCCACCAGGTGCCGGCCTTCGCTGTTCCCGCGGCAGCCCAGGCACGCGCCTCAACCTTCGACCTCAACTAGAGGGTCAAGGCTCAACAATCGGCCAAAGTCAAGTTCCCCAAATAACCGTGTCGGGCGCTGTAGCCTAAAGGGGTAGCAGCGCTGTCGTCCGGGGGCGCAGCGGCAGGGAAGATCGTCGTCGAAAGAGTGGTTAGATACGTGAGCATCGAACGGGGAACAGCTACGCTGGAAGGCACCGAGCTCGATCTGGAAGACGCCATCATGGGGCCCACGGGCCGCCCTTACCGCGAATTCCCGGAACCTGCTCCACTGGCCTCCCATGGTCCGGCGAGAGTCATCGCCATGGTCAATCAAAAGGGTGGCGTGGGTAAAACCACCTCCACCATCAACTTGGCGGCTGCGCTCGCCGAGTACGGCCGTCGCGTCCTGTTGGTGGATTTTGATCCGCAAGGCGCTCTGTCCGCCGGCCTCGGGGCCAACCCGCACGAGCTCGACCTCACCGTCTATAACGTCCTGATGGACCGCAAAGTGAACATCCGCGATGCCATCCAGCAGACCGGTGTTGAAGGCGTTGACCTCCTGCCCGCCAACATTGATCTCTCTGCTGCCGAAGTGCAGCTGGTCAACGAGGTCGCCCGTGAGCAAGTCCTGGACCGCGCACTCAAAAGCGTTGAAGATGACTACGACGTCGTATTGATCGACTGCCAGCCGTCGCTGGGCTTGCTGACAGTAAACGCGCTGACTGCAGCCCACGGCGTTATCATCCCGCTGATCTGTGAATTCTTCGCCTTGCGCGCCGTCGCACTCCTGGTGGAGACCATCGAGAAGGTACAGGACCGCCTCAACCCGCGGCTGCAGGTGGACGGTGTCCTGGCCACCATGTATGACGCCCGCACCCTGCACAGCCGTGAAGTGATTTCGCGCCTGGTGGAGGCGTTCGGGGACAAGGTCTTTGAGACTGTCATCAAGCGTTCGATTAAGTTTGCAGACGCCACCGTGGCCGCCGAGCCCATCACCAGCTACGCCGGCAACCACATCGGAGCTGACGCTTATCGCCGCCTTGCCAAGGAACTGATCTCGCGCGGCGGCGCGCCCTAGCGGACGGTGGGACCGTCAACCGCCCCCACCGCCGTAGCGGAAACAGCCGCTGAAGCGGAAACGCCCGACGCCGGTACCTCCGAAGCCCGTAAGGTCGGCTTTGAAGTACGCCTCGCTAACTTCACGGGCCCCTTTGACCTTTTGCTCGGACTCATTTCCAAGCACAAGCTGGATATCACAGAGGTGGCGTTGGCCACGGTCACCGATGAATTCATCAAGTACATCAGGCGCCTCCAGGAGCTGGGGGAGGACTGGGCGCTGGATGAAGCCAGTGAGTTCCTGGTGATCGCCGCAACGCTGCTGGATTTGAAGGCGGCGCGCCTCCTGCCTGCCGGTGAGGTGGAGGACGCTGAGGACATCGCGCTCCTGGAGGCAAGGGACCTGCTGTTCGCCCGTCTGCTCCAGTACAAGGCCTTCAAGCAGATCGCCGGGATCCTGGGCGAGACACTGGAACAGGAAGGTCGGAGGTATCCGAGGCAGGTTGCCTTGGAAGGCCATTTCGCTGCGCTGCTTCCGGAGCTGGTGTGGCGGCACACGCCGGAGCAGTTCGCGGAACTTGCCGCCAAAGCACTTAAACCCAAGGATTCCGCCCCTGCCGAGGTGGGCTTGGACCATCTTCATGCTCCGCCGGTAAGCGTCAAGGAACAGGCCGAAATCATGGAATACCGCTTGAAGCTGGGCGCGCCGTTATCCTTCCAGTCGCTGATTGCCGACGCCGAGACTACTTTGGTGGTGGTGGCACGTTTCCTTGCGTTGCTGGAAATGTTCCGCGACCGCGTGGTTGCGTTTGAACAGCCCGGTCCGCTGGCTGAGCTGACGGTTCGGTGGACAGGTGATGACGCCGGCTGGGACGGTTCCAGCCTGAGCGAGGAGTACGAATCAGGAACAGAAGCGGATCGAAGCGGGGATGGCACCAGTGAGTGAGCAGGAAGCAGTCGAGGATGGCTTGGCTGAACTGGAGGCCCTGCCCGGCGGTGCGCGGGCGGCATTGGAGGCGGTCCTTATGGTCATTGATGAGCCGGCCACCTCGGAGGAGCTGGCCGCCGGACTCAACGTGACGGTCGCCGTCGTCGAGGATTTGCTGCAGGACCTGCAGCGGGAGTATAGCGGCTATACTGTTAAAGCCCCGGACGTGGATGCTGTCGGCTTTGCCGCTGCCAGTACTGCACCCCGGGGTTTTGAATTGCGGAACGTCGCCGGTGGGTGGCGGATCTATTCACGGTCGGAATTTGCCGACATCGTGGGCAGGTTCGTCCTCGAGGGCCAGACCACCAGGCTTACTCAGGCAGCGCTTGAGACCCTGGCGGTGATTGCTTACCGGCAGCCGGTCTCAAGGGCCCGGGTGTCTGCCATTCGCGGCGTCAACGTCGATTCCGTAGTCCGGACGCTTACCCAAAGGGGTTTGATCGAGGACTCCGGAAACGATCCCGAATCGGGAGCTGTCCTTTACCGGACAACCTCGTACTTCCTGGAACGGATGGGCATCGGTTCAGTGGCTGAACTGCCACAGCTCTCGCCGCACCTTCCGGGTTTGGAAGGGATCGACGAGTACTACGACGCAAGCCGGATGTAGCCACGGCCCACACCGGCACTGCAAGACAACTTCATACTGATTCACGGCATCTGACCAAGGTGCACAGCGACAAGGGGCAGACGATGTCTGCCCGGCTGGCTAGTGTTGATTCCAACACCAATTGCCGGCCATTACTACACAAGGACGGGTCATGACACAGGCGGGACGCCAGAGTTCACCACGTAACAGTTCGGGACGCAACAGCTCCGGACGCAATGAGGCCAAGGGCGGCACCGGCCGCTCCAACGCCGGCGGCTTCTCGGGCCGCGGCGGCAGCGCCGGCGCTGGAAAGCGCAACTTCACCCAGGGCGAGGGACGCCCCTTCAAGGCATCGAAGCCGCGCGAAGCGGCCCCTTTCGATCCTGACAACCCCACAACTGCAGGCGATTACGATCGCGGCCAGGCAGCCAGGCCGGCAAAGCCGTTCCGCAAGCCAGGCTCCAACAAGCCCGGCTTCGGCAAAGCCCCGGGCACTCCGGGCGCCCTGAAGCCCAAGGCGAAGCCTGCACGGCAGTACGGCTCCAAGGCCTTCGGCAGCGAACGCTTCGGCCAGAACCTGGGCCCCATCCGGAAGCCGGGTCGCAACCGCGGTCCGCGCCAGGAAGTCCCGCAGTCCGACCTTCACGACGTTGACGGTGTCCGCCTGCAGAAGGTCATGGCACAGGCTGGTGTGGCTTCACGCCGTGTGTGCGAGGAAATGATCCTCGAAGGACGCGTCGAAGTTGATGGAGTGGTTACCACCGAACTTGGTATGCGAGTGGACCCAACGTCTGCCGTCATCCACGTCGATGGCATCCGGATCCAGCTGGACGAAACCCTCGTCTACATGGTCTTCAACAAGCCCAAGGGCGTCGTTTCCACCATGGAAGACCCCGAGGGCCGTCCCTGCATCAGCGACTTCCTCAAGAACAACAAGAACAAGGGCGAACGACTTTTCCACGTCGGCCGCCTCGATGTCGCCACTGAGGGACTGCTGCTGCTGACCAACGACGGCGAACTTGCCAACCGCTTGACGCACCCTTCGTATGAGGTACCCAAGACGTACCTGGTCCAGGTGCGTGGCCCGTTCCCGCAAGGTGTGGGCGCGAAGCTGAAGAACGGCGTCGAGCTTGAAGACGGCGTTGCTGCAGTGGATTCCTTCCGCTTGGTGGACTCCACTCCAGGCCACGTCCTGATTGAGGTTGTCCTGCACTCGGGCAAGAACCGTATTGTTCGTCGCATGTTCGACGCCGTCGGGTTCCCGGTGGAGCGTCTTGTCCGCGTCAAGGTGGGTCCCATTGGCTTGGGCGACCAGCGCCAGGGCAGCATCCGCAACCTCGGCAGGCAGGAAGTCGGACACCTCCTGGCATCGGTGGGACTCTAGGGCATGTCGGCATTTGGTACGCACGGCAGGGGTCATCTTGATGGCCCGGTCGTCGTCCTCGGTACAGGCTTGCTTGGAGCCAGCATCGGCCTGGGCCTGCGCGGACGCGGGGTCCCGGTTTTCCTTTTCGATCCTTCGCCCACCAACCAGGCGGTCGCGGTGGATATCGGCGCAGGACGTCCGTTGGGGGAGCTGGATGAAGAACCCCAACTGGTAGTTGTCGCGGCTCCGCCGGATGTTACAGCAGACGTCGTGCAGAAGGCCCTGGCGGACTACCCGTCCGCCGTCGTGGCTGATATTGCCAGCGTCAAAGCGACCATCCAGGCGCAGCTGCGCGAACGCGGCGTGGACCTTGCCCGCTATGTGGGTACCCACCCCATGGCAGGCAGGGAGAAGTCCGGCCCGGTTGCGGCCAGGGGAGAGCTTTTCACCTCCATGCCCTGGGTGCTTTGCCCCTCCGAAGAAACGTCGGATGCTGCACTTCAGGCTGCACGTTCACTTGCGGGGGATCTGGGAGCGATCGTTTCCCAGTTCACCGCGGACGAGCATGATGAAGCCGTGGCGTTGGTGTCGCATCTGCCGCAGATCATGTCGTCGCTTCTGGCGAGCCGTTTGCAAGGCACACCGCTGCATGCCCTCTCCTTGGCGGGCAACGGACTCAGGGACACTACCCGCATTGCAGCCAGCGATCCCACCCTCTGGGTACAGATCCTGGGCGGCAACGCGGAAAAGGTGGTGTCCATCCTGCACGGTGTGCGCGAGGACCTGAACCGTTTGATCGGTACCTTGGAAGAACCGCTTGCACCCGGTGCGCGGCTTGACCTTGCCCAGCTCATCAGCGAGGGGAATGCAGGCCAGGCCCGGATCCCAGGCAAGCACGGCGGACCTCCCCAGGCGTACTCGTGGCTCACCATCCTGGTGGATGACAAGCCCGGCCAGATCGCGCAACTCCTCACGGAGATCGGCGAGATCGGCGTGAACCTCGAAGACCTTCGGCTCGACCATTCGTCGGGACAGAACGTGGGCATGGTGGAGCTTTCCGTGCTTCCCAGCAAGCATGACCTCCTTGTTGAAGCTTTGACTGACCGTGGATGGCGGGTACTTCAGTAATGACGCGTGAATTTTTTGGCCCGGAAACAGTTGCCCGTCCCGGAAAGCCGCTCGTGATCGCAATTGACGGCCCTTCGGGGTCCGGCAAGTCCAGCGTCAGCAAGGAAGTTGCCCGGCGCTTGAAACTGGCATACCTGGATACCGGCGCAATGTACCGGGCGCTGACGTGGTACTGCCTCAAGACCGGCGTTGACCTCCAGGATGGCGCGGCGGTGGAACAGGCTTCCAAAATCATGCCGCTGGAGATCAGCACCACGACTGCCACGGAGTATGTGGCGGTTGATGGAACGGACATCACGGACGAAATCCGGGATCCTTTGATCTCGTCGTCGGTCAGTGCTGTCGCCACGACGCTCGGTGCCCGCACCGAGCTGATCCGTCGCCAGCGCGAGCTGATCGATCAGCGCCACCGCCGCATGGTGGTGGAGGGGCGCGACATCACCACCGTCGTCGTCCCCAATGCCGAGGTCCGCATGCTCTTGACCGCCAGCGAGGAAGCCAGGATGCGGCGTCGTGGGATCCAGTTGGGCGGCACGCAGACCAAAGAACAGCTCAATGCCCAGGTAATCCAGCGTGACGCCAAGGACTCAACGGTCGTGAACTTCACCCAGGCGGCCGACGGTGTGGTGACACTCGATTCTTCGGAACTGAACTTTGAGGAAACCGTCCAGACCGCCTTGGCGATCGTGAGCAAGGTTATCTATGGTGACTGAGAATCAGCTCCCCTCTGTGGGGAGCAAGATGTGGAGCCGACCCGTTGGTTGGTTCCTGGATCACGTCATCTACCGGACCATCGTGGCGGGCAAAAGCAACGTTCCCGCTGCCGGACCCGTGATATTTGCCGCGAACCACATCAGCTTCCTGGATGGGCCCGTGATGTACGGTGCGTCGCCGCGCCCCATGCATATCCTCGTTAAGAAGGAGATGTTCAGAGGCCTTCTGGGCTCTGTCCTGAGGGGATCCGGACAGATTCCAGTGGACCGCGCCGGTGACCGCACCGCCCTGCATGTCGGCAGGAAACTGCTCGACGCCGGTCGTTGCGTAGGGATTCTCCCCGAAGGAACCCGGGGGAGCGGCTCTGCCGAAAGCATCAGCAGTGGAGTTGCCTGGCTCGCCCTCAACTCGGGAGCTACCGTCATCCCTGTGGCCATTCTCGGAACCCGACAGGGTGATGAGCATCGAGACCATATCCCCAAACCCCGCCGCAAGCTGCATGTCAGCTTCGGTGAACCCATCACGGTGAAGCGCCGGAAGGGCGAACCCGGGCGTGTTTCAATGGACAGGGCGGCTGCGGAGATCCGTGAAGCCCTGGCCGAACACGTCCAGGACGCCATCCGGGCCACAGGCCAGGGCCTTCCCCTGGAACCTGCGCCCGGCGAACCCACTTCGCAGCACCGCCATACAGCAGTAGCCGGGACGCCGGCAGACCACCACTAAGGAAAGTGCAATGAGCGATACGACTCAAAAATCCGGCCTCCACGGAGCCGGCGACGACGAATACACGCCCACCGGCACCGACCAGGTGGCGGAAAACCTGGCGGCCCTCGACGACGACGAAGCCGAGCTCCGCGCGGCCACCCTCCGGGCAGGCCTGGAGGACTATGAACTCGACGAAGAAGATGCCGCGCTGCTCAGCGGTGAATACGGCGATGAAGGCGACGAAGGTCCCCTCAAGCTGGACCCGGTTCTGGCCATCATCGGACGCCCCAACGTGGGCAAGTCCACCTTGGTCAACCGCATCCTCGGGCGCCGCGAAGCTGTTGTGGAGGACACCCCGGGCGTTACCCGCGACCGCGTCATGTACTCGGCGCGCTGGAACGGCCGCAACTTCACCCTGGTGGATACCGGTGGTTGGGAGCACGACGCCAAGGGCATCCACGCCCGCGTAGCCGAGCAGGCCGAAATGGCCGTTGAGCTTGCCGACGCCGTGCTTTTCGTCGTTGACTCCGCCGTTGGCGCGACCGCGACTGACGAGGGCGTCATGAAGATGCTCCGCAAGAGCAAGAAGCCGGTCATCATGGTGGCCAACAAGGTGGACGACTTCGCACAGGAGGCCGATTCCGCCGCCCTGTGGGGCTTGGGCTTCGGCCAGCCGTACCCGGTTTCGGCTCTGCACGGCCGTGGCGTTGCCGACCTCCTCGACCACGTCATGGACACCTTGCCCGAGTACTCGCTGGTGGACGGCGTTGAGCGTTCCGGCGGTCCCCGCCGTATCGCCCTGATCGGTCGCCCGAACGTGGGTAAGTCCTCACTGCTGAACAAGCTCGCAGGCTCCGAGCGCGTTGTGGTGGATCCGCTGGCCGGCACCACCCGCGACCCTGTTGACGAATTCATCGAACTTGGCGACCGCACGTGGCGCTTCGTGGACACCGCAGGTATCCGCCGCCGCCAGCACATGGCACAGGGCGCCGACTTCTACGCTTCCCTGCGTACGCAGGCCGCCCTCGAAAAGGCGGAGGTCGCCGTCGTGCTTCTTGCCGTCGACGAGGTCCTCAGCGAGCAGGACGTCCGTATCCTGCAGCTGGCCATTGAGTCCGGCCGTGCGCTGGTGCTCGCGTTCAACAAGTGGGACCTCCTGGACGACGAACGCCGCCGTTACCTGGAGCGTGAAATCGAGCAGGACCTGGCCCACGTGGAATGGGCACCCCGCGTGAACATCTCGGCCAAGACCGGCTGGCATAAGGACCGCCTGGTCCCCGCGCTGGACATCGCGCTGGAGAGCTGGGACCGCCGCATCCCCACCGGACGCCTCAACGCGTTCCTTGGCGAACTCGTGGCAGCCCACCCGCACCCGGTTCGTGGCGGAAAGCAGCCACGCATCCTCTTTGGCACCCAGGCATCCAGCCGCCCGCCGAAGTTCGTGCTGTTCACCACCGGCTTCCTGGACCCCGGATACCGTCGCTTCATCACGCGTCGCCTCCGCGAAACGTTCGGCTTCGAGGGCACACCCATCGAGGTCAACATGCGCGTACGCGAGAAGCGTGGCAAGAAGCGCTAAGTGAGACGGGCATCACAGCCCACTTTGGCTGTGATGGCGTCTCCGACCTCCAACTTCGTGTAAGCTTTTGGAGGTGGTTCGGCCGGACTGCTTAGGTGGGACTCTTCGGAGGAAAACTTAGGCGGAGAACGGTGGAACCAGCGGGCTGTAGCGCAGCTTGGTAGCGCACTTGACTGGGGGTCAAGGGGTCGCAGGTTCAAATCCTGTCAGCCCGACCATAAAGGCCGGAATCACGTGGAAACACGGTGATTCCGGCCTTTGGTCGTTAATGCTTCGTTTAGTCCCGGTCTTGTTTGTATCCCCCTGCGTTGAACGCCGGGGGAAACAAACAAGACCGGGATCGAGCTAGACCTTCTGCAACGCGCCGAGCGCCCTCACCAGCGGTTCCAGCTCCGGCATGGACTCGGCGGCCTCCAGAGCGGAGGCCAGGGTCTCGTCATGTACGGGCTTGGCCTCCTCCAGAAGCTTCTGGCCGTCCACTGTGAGTTCGGTGTAAATGCCTCGACGGTCATCGGCGCACAGGATGCGCGTGAGCAGGCCGCGGTCCTCGAGGCGGTTGACCAGGCGGGTGGTAGCGCTGCTGGATAGGGCAGTTGCGCGGGCCAGCTGCTGCATCCGCATGTGCCAGCCGTCCTGGCGACTGAGCGCATCCAGCACCGTGTACTCCACTACCGACAGGTCACTCGAGGCCTGGAGCGCCTTCTCCAGTTCGGCTTCGATGCTTCCGTGAAGGGCGGCCAGGGTTCGCCAGCCCTGCGCCCGTACTTCTACGGCGTCGTCCTTGATGCCCATGCCTGCTGTGCTCCTGCCTCGATGTAGTGATCGCGACGCATCAAAAAGTAGTTGTTTGCGCAACTATCTAGCGTGTGCAACTATATATAGAGCGTCTGCAACTATTATTCTACGGTTCCCGACGACGCACTTCCACTTCTGATCGGAACCGAACTTTAAGGAGCTCCACATGCCCGCAGGGTTGATTGCCCTTGCCCTCGGCGGATTCGGCATCGGACTGACCGAATTCGTGATCATGGGCCTCTTGCCCGAAGTTGCCGCCGACTTCCAGGTCAGTGAGGCTTCGGCCGGTTGGTTCATCTCCGGCTATGCCCTTAGCGTTGCCGTCGGCGCACTACTGGTGACGGCCGCAGTCACAAGGCTCCCGCGAAAACCGGTCCTTATTGGTTTGCTCGTCCTGTTCATCGCCGGCAACTTCCTTTCCGCGATAGCCGACAGCTACGCGGCCATGATGATCGGCCGCATCATCGCAGCGCTTTGCCATGGCGCATTCTTCGGCATCGGTTCCGTAGTTGCCGCGAGCCTGGTGCCGGCACACAAGAAAGCCGGTGCCATCGCCATCATGTTCACCGGCCTCACTGCGGCCAACGTCCTGGGTGTTCCCTTTGGAACGCTGCTGGGCCAGAACTTCGGTTGGCGTTCTACTTTCTGGGCGATCACCGCCATCGGCGTCGTGGCGCTGATCGGCATTGCCCTGATGGTCCCTAAAGCCAGCACGGAACCAACCAAGGGCCTCCGCAGCGAGCTGGGCGCGTTCAAGTCCGGTCAGGTATGGCTTTCCATCATGGTGACCATCCTTGGGTTCGGCGGCATGTTCGGCGCCTTCACCTATATCGCCTTCACTCTCACCGAGGTGTCCGGATTCGAGTCCGGCGCCGTGCCGTGGCTCCTGGTGCTCTTCGGTGCCGGCCTGTTTGTTGGGAACTTCCTGGGTGGCAGGGCGGCCGACAGAGCCCTGGACAAGTCCCTCATTGTCATCCTTGCCGGACTGGTGGCGGTGCTGGTCTTCTTCGCCCTCACCGCGTCCAATAGCATCGCCACCTTGGTGTCACTGGCGCTCTTGGGCGGCTTCGGATTCGCCACCGTACCGGGCCTCCAGATGCGCGTGATGCACTTTGCCTCCACGGCACCAACGCTCGCATCCGGCGCGAACATCGGCGCGTTCAACCTCGGCAACGCACTCGGGGCCTGGCTCGGTGGCGTTACCATCACCGCCGGCCTCGGCTACACCTCGCCCATCTGGGCTGGAGCCGGAATTACCGTTGCCGCGCTGCTGGTCATGCTGGCGGCAGCGGCAGCAGCAAAGCGCAGGGGAGTGGCGGCGCCTGCTGTAACTCCCGACGTCGAACGCGAACCACGTGAGGCCCCCGTCGCCTGACGCTGGACTACAAAGCAAGGCCGCAACACGAAGAAGCCCGCCATGGATATCCCATGGCGGGCTTCCTGCGCCCTAAGGGCTGGGTGTGGTGTCCTGCGCTTGTGCTTCGGCATTTTTCGCAGCCCGGATGCGGTGGTTCTCTGCTTGCTTGAGCACTTGCATTTGCTTGCCCCTACGGCGCCACACCGCCCAGAGAATTGTGACTGCAGCGAAGACCACCACGGCGGCAACAGCGGAAATGGCTGTCCAGGTTGTGAAGAATCCTGCATCCACGCTCAAGGTCCGCTGGCCGGCGTGGGCTGACTCCGTGCTGCCGAAGACGATGCCGGCCGTAAGCAGGTTAGGCGTGGCGATGGCGACGGCCACCAGGACAATAGCAATTTTCCAGGGCCAGGACACCGCTTTACGGGTGGCCTGCCACGCTACGAGGAGCGGAATGAAAGTGAAAACGAAACCGTAGAACATTCCCACCAGCACGCTGGCTCCAAGGTCTCGCCGGATCTGTCCGGCGATGACGTCGGACCACCAGCGGGGAAGGATGGCCCCGAGGATGAAGTAGGCGGCCACAGCGACAAGTACTGCCACCAGGATCAGGATTATTTTTACGCCCCAATTGCGCTTTTTCTGAGCTGGTACTTGTGCTTGTTCGGTCATGGGTCAATCATGGCAGAGACCCCATGAGGTGCAGGGGAAATGTGCCTATACTTTCAGCGGTGGCCATCAGCAAGGCCGCCGTCGAGGTTCGTAAATGTCCCGATGAAAGGCCACCAGTGAGCAATATTCCGGAAGAACTTTCCTACACCGCAGAACACGAATGGGTTACCGCTCCGGATGCCGATGGCGTAGTGCGCATTGGCATCACCGACTTCGCGCAGGACGCCTTGGGTGACGTTGTCTACGCCCAGATGCCTGAGCCGGGCACGAAAGTCACCGGCAATGAAGTTGTTGGCGAAGTGGAGTCCACGAAAAGTGTCAGTGATATCTACGCCCCGGTGACTGGCGAAGTCACCAATCGAAATGACGCCCTGGACACTGATCCGGCCCTCATTAACTCGGACCCGTACGGCGAGGGATGGTTAATTGAAGTAAAGCTTGCAGAAGCTGATGCAGTGGATTCCCTGCTCAGTGCATCGGAGTACGAACAACAGGTAGGCTAAAGTTATCTGGCCCGTCAGGCCGCATTCCCATAACCGGGAAAGCGGGACGGCGGGCCAGCAACCGATTTGCCCGGCGGTACCGGGAGGCGGAAGTGGCCGGCAGGGTTTGGAACTGCCGGCGGATGAGGAGGAAATTCCATGGTTGGCGGCGAACAGAATCAAGCCAATGTCGGGAACGGCGCGGAGGAACAGCCGACGTCGGAGACCACCTCGATCAGCATCACGCCAACGTGGGACGAGCCGAGCATTGCGCCCAAGTTGGCTCCTGAAGAGCGTGCATCCGTAGACGCACTTCCGCCGAACTCGGCATTGCTCATTGCGCACAGTGGTCCCAACGCAGGCGCTCGTTTCCTGCTGGACGCGGACACCACCACGGCGGGCCGGCACCCGGATGCGGACATCTTCCTGGATGACGTCACGGTTTCCCGCAAGCATGTTCAGTTCATCCGGACGGCGTCCGGCTTCGAGCTGGTGGACATGGGAAGCCTCAACGGTACGTACGTCAACCACGACCGCGTGGACCGCGTGCAGCTGAAGAGCGGCAATGAGGTGCAGATCGGCAAGTTCCGGTTGACCTACTACCTGAGCCCTGTTCGCGCAGCAGGCCAAGTCTGACGGGGTATTTGCCTGTGGCTATGGCCCAGCAGGACCGTCGCGGACCGCAGGTCCTGAATATCGGGGAAGTCCTGGCCCAGCTGAGCGATGACTTTCCCGGTATGACAGCGTCCAAGATCCGTTTCCTGGAGGAAAAAGGCCTCATTAACCCGAAGAGGACTCCTGCGGGTTACCGGCAGTATTCGGACAGTGATGTTGAGCGGCTCCGTTTCGTCCTCGCCCTTCAGCGTGATCAGTACCTGCCACTGAAGGTCATCAAGGATTATCTCGATGCCATCGACCGCGGTGAGAGGCCGGAGAACCTCCCTCCGGGTGTCACCGTGTCGCCCAGGGTGGTCTCGGCGGAAATGGCAGCCGAAGTGCAAGGGCGGGCCCGCGCTCTCACCGAAGAGCAATTACGCGCCGAGTCGGGCGCCAGCGTCCCCTTGCTTGAATCCCTCCTGAGTTTTGGACTAATCACCCACGTGGGCGGCAAGTTCGACGAGCATGCACTCCAGGTGGCCCGGGCTTGTGTCCAATTGGAAGGTCACGGCCTCGAGCCCCGCCACCTTCGTCCCTTCCAAGCTGCAGCTGAGCGGGAGTTCGGCCTGGTGGAACGCGCCGTTGCCCCGTTGACGTCGCGGAGGGACGCTGCTTCGCAGGCTCGTGCCGCCGAGGCTGCCCGTGAGATCAGCGATCTTTGCCTCACCCTACACAGGGCCCTGGTGCATGACCGTATCTCCCGGATGGATAGCTGATGATCGAAGTCGAAATCGTCGGCGTCCGGATCGAACTGCCGTCCAATCAGCCGCTGGTACTCCTTCGGGAGATCAACGGTGAGAGGCATGTTCCGATCTGGATCGGCACTCCTGAAGCCAGCGCGATCGCGTTGGCACAGCAGGGCGTTGTCCCGCCCCGGCCTATGACGCACGATCTCCTGGTTGATGTTGTCGAATCCTTGGGCCATTCCATCATCAGCGTGAACATTGTGGCTGTTGAGGACAACATCTTCTACGGGCAGCTGCAGTTCGACGACGGTACGGTAGTAAGTTCGAGGGCTTCGGATGCATTGGCCCTGGCGCTGCGAGCCAAATGCCGCATCTGGTGCGCCGATGCGGTCATGGAAGAAGCCGGTGTCCGCATCACCGAGCATGATGAAGGCGAAGACTCGGAGCCGGATCCTGCAGTGGACGAAGAGCGCGAGATGCGTCGATTCCGCGAGTTCCTGGACGACGTGGAACCGGAAGATTTCGAAGGCTGACTCAGCCTAAGCCTAAAGTTGAGGGTGAAACTTTCGACACGACGGGATTTTGGAGCCAAGGTCTTTGACCTCGACGCCTCACGGGCCTAACGTCGAAGTTATCAAGTTCCCGTTGCATACACTGCCGGCGCAAGTCACACTGGAAGGTGCGGACTTGCGGGAATTACACTGCTGCATTTCGCCGTTGTATCAGAGTATGCACCGTCCCCAAGGGAACTGAGAACAAGGAGGTCACGTGAGTCCGAAAGGCGAAGCAGGCGAGCTGAAGCAGTCCTCTGCCGGTATTGCTGCGCCCGCATCCGGCGCCCAAGGTTTGCTCTTCACGGAGGACCTTCCCGTGCTGGACGAGGACGCGGGTTACCGCGGTCCTACCGCATGCAAAGCTGCAGGCATCACGTACCGCCAGCTCGACTACTGGGCACGTACAGGCTTGGTTGAGCCTGCTGTCCGTGGCGCTGCGGGCTCCGGTTCCCAGCGTCTGTACGGCTTCCGGGACATTCTTGTCCTGAAGGTAGTCAAGCGTCTCCTCGATACTGGCGTATCCCTCCAGCAGATCCGCAGTGCCGTGGAACACCTTCGCGAACGGGGCGTCGAGGACCTGGCGCAGATCACGCTGATGAGCGACGGTGCGAGTGTCTACGAATGTACTTCCGCTGATGAGGTCATCGACCTCGTGCAGGGCGGGCAGGGCGTCTTCGGCATCGCCGTTGGGCGCGTATGGCGGGAAGTTGAGGGAAGCTTGGCCGCGCTTCCGAGCGAGCATGCCGCGGAGCAGTCCTTTCCCGACGATGAATTGAGCAAGAGGCGCGTAGCGCGCCGCATCGGCTAAACACCGGTCCACTGAACTCGAGCCAAAAGAAGGCCGCGTCCCTAGGGGGACGAGGCCTTCTTCGTGTCTAACGTGCTGAGGCGGAGGCGCTCAGCGCTGTCGGCGGTCCCGCGTCGAGGACTGTCCCGCCAGGAGGCTCCCGAGGAGGTCATCAAAGAGTTTGGCAGCGTTCTTGGCAGAGT
Organism: Paenarthrobacter sp. TE3676; assembly: GCF_056279165.1. Classification (NCBI taxonomy): domain Bacteria; kingdom Bacillati; phylum Actinomycetota; class Actinomycetes; order Micrococcales; family Micrococcaceae; genus Paenarthrobacter; species Paenarthrobacter sp. TE3676. Next base: position 140,442 of record NZ_JBWBQU010000010.1, on the reverse strand, counting down.
CTCCGGGCCAGTGGTGGACCGAGTGTGCTGCACCCTGGATCTGCTGCCAATTGGCCTGCTCCGGAATATGGGGCGTCAGGAGCAGCTCGCCGAACATGGATTCCATTTCAGCCAAGCGGAAGGTGTGCTCCGCGGATCCGGTGCGCACCCGGTTGGCCACAATCCCTGCCGGGGCCAGGTTGGGCGCGAACTCCTGCCGGAACAACTGGATAGCACGCATGGTGCGTTCCGTGCCGGCCACCGAGAAGAGCCCGGGCTCTGCGACGAGGACTACGCGATCGCTTGCACTCCAAGCCATGCGCGTCAGGCCGTTGAGGGACGGGGGGCAGTCCACCAGGACAAGTTCGTAGTTAGTGGTGCCTGCCAGTACGGCTGAAAGCCTGCGAAGGTCGCGTCGGCCCAGATCCGGCCGATCATAGATTCCGGTGAAGGCCGATCCCACTGCGACGTCCAAGGTGCCGTTGCTGGATCCATTGGACACCCAGGAGCTGCCGGCCACATTGCCGGCGAGATTGGCTTTTCGGGGGCTTTTCAGCATTCGGCCGATGTCGAGTTGCCCGCCCGGCTGGACGCCAAGTGCCGTGGTGGCGTCGGCGTGTGGGTCGAGGTCCACCACCAATGTGGGAATACCGGCTGCGAGGGCCGCGGACGCCAGACCGGTGGTCACGGACGTCTTTCCCACTCCACCCTTGAGGCTGCTGATGCTGACTACTTGCACTTGAAAACCCAAAACCTAACGCCGGTTGCCGTATCGCGCTGATTCGCTCCGGAAGCACCGGAGCCGGGGCTTGCCGAAGCCCCCTGAACATCATATGGTGCATCGCGGTCGATTCCCGCTTTCTACGCGCCAGACCGCTGGGGATAAGCGGCAGCAATAGCATGCGGCCGGATCGCGCGCACGCATATACAGCCCAGATGACGATTCCTTTGTGATGGTTGCCACAAAGATTTGTGTTTGATGCTGGCGGCACTACACACTGTGACCACCGACCGATCCACCCGCAATGATGCAGGAGAAGTATGTTTTCGAAAATTCTGGTGGCCAATCGCGGCGAAATCGCGATCAGGGCGTTTCGCGCTGGTTATGAACTGGGCGCCAAGACCGTAGCCGTCTTTCCGCATGAGGACCGTAACTCGATCCACCGGCAGAAGGCCGACGAAGCTTACCTGATCGGCGAGGTGGGCCATCCCGTCCGCGCCTACCTGGACGTAGAGGAGGTTGTCCGCGTCGCCAAAGAAGCCGGCGCTGACGCAATTTACCCCGGCTATGGCTTCCTCTCCGAGAACCCGGACCTCGCCCGCGCTGCCAAGGCAGCAGGCATTACCTTCGTGGGGCCGCCCGCGGAGGTCCTGGAGCTCGCTGGCAACAAGGTTGCTGCCCTGGAAGCCGCCCGCAAGGCCGGCGTCCCGGTCCTGAAGTCGAGCAAGCCTTCCAAGGACCTTGATGAGCTCATCGCTGCCGCCGACGAGATCGGCTTCCCGATCTTCGCCAAGGCCGTTGCCGGCGGTGGTGGCCGTGGCATGCGGCGTGTGGAGACGCGCGAAGCCCTTCCCGAAGCTTTGCAGTCCGCCATGCGCGAAGCCGATGCGGCTTTCGGCGACCCCACCATGTTCCTTGAGCAGGCAGTTCTGCGTCCCCGCCACATCGAAGTGCAGATCCTGGCCGACGCCGAAGGTAACGTCATGCACCTCTTCGAGCGTGACTGTTCGCTTCAGCGTCGACACCAGAAAGTGGTGGAGATTGCGCCCGCGCCTAACCTGGACGAGAACATTCGCCAGGCCCTTTACCGCGACGCCGTGGCGTTCGCGAAGGCCTTGAACTATGTCAATGCCGGAACTGTGGAGTTCCTGGTGGACACGGAAGGTGAGCGGGCCGGCCAGCACGTCTTTATTGAGATGAACCCCCGCATCCAGGTGGAGCACACCGTCACCGAGGAAATCACCGATGTTGACCTCGTGCAGGCTCAGATGCGGATCGCCTCGGGGGAAACCCTTGCGGACCTTGGGCTGAGCCAGGATACGGTGTCCATCAAGGGTGCTGCGCTGCAGTGCCGCATCACCACCGAAGACCCGTCCAACGGTTTCCGTCCGGACGTTGGAAAGATCACCGGCTACCGTTCTGCCGGTGGCGCCGGTGTCAGGCTCGACGGCGGCACTGTTTACTCCGGTGCCGAGATCAGCCCGCACTTCGACTCAATGCTGGTGAAGCTGACGTGCCGTGGCCGCGACTACCCTGCGGCTGTAGCCCGCGCCCGTCGTGGTTTGGCTGAGTTCCGTATCCGTGGCGTGTCCACCAACATTCCATTCCTGCAGGCTGTTCTCGCGGATCCGGACTTCAACGCCGGAAACGTGGCCACGGACTTCATCGACAAGCGCCCTGAGCTGCTGAAGTCGCACATCTCCGCAGACCGTGGAACCAAGTTGCTCACCTGGTTGGCTGAGGTCACCGTGAACAAGCCCAACGGCGAGCTCGCTGTCCATTCGGACCCTGCCAGCAAGCTGCCGACGATCGATGGACCGGTTCCCACGTCGGGTTCGCGCCAGAAGTTGATCGAACTTGGGCCGGAGGGCTTTGCCAAGGCCCTCCGCGAGCAGCAGGCGCTGGCTGTTACGGACACCACGTTCCGCGACGCCCACCAGTCCCTGCTGGCAACACGGGTGCGCACCCGCGACCTCGTGGCCGCTGGTCCGGCAGTGACGGCACTCATGCCCGAGCTGCTTTCCGTGGAGGCCTGGGGCGGCGCAACTTACGACGTCGCACTCCGCTTCCTGGGTGAGGACCCGTGGGACCGTCTGGCTGCATTGCGCAAGGCATTGCCGAACACCTGTATCCAGATGCTGCTCCGCGGACGCAACACCGTGGGCTACACCCCGTACCCGGAAGAAGTGACGGAGGCCTTCGTTAACGAGGCTGCCGCTACGGGCATCGACATCTTCCGTATCTTTGACGCCCTCAACGACGTCAACCAGATGGCCCCCGCGATTCGGGCCGTGCGTGCAACGGGGACGGCCGTGGCTGAAGTGGCTCTTTGCTACACAGGCAACCTCCTGGACCCGAACGAGGACCTCTATACCCTCGACTACTACCTGGACCTCGCCCAGAAGATCGTCGACGCCGGTGCACACATCCTCGCCATCAAGGACATGGCAGGCCTCCTGCGTCCGGCCGCTGCCGCGAAACTGGTATCTGCCCTGCGTGAGCGCTTCGACCTGCCCGTCCACCTGCACACACACGACACTGCGGGTGGCCAGCTTGCCACTTTGCTGGCTGCTGTTGACGCTGGCGTGGATGCCGTTGACGTGGCATCTGCATCCCTGGCCGGCACCACAAGTCAGCCCGCCGCGTCGGCACTGGTCGCTGCATTGGCCAACACACCCCGCGATACCGGGCTCAGCCTGGCCAACGTCGGTTCCCTTGAGCCCTACTGGGAAGCCGTTCGTCGCGTCTATGCCCCCTTCGAGTCCGGTCTTCCGGGCCCCACCGGCCGCGTCTACCAGCACGAAATCCCCGGCGGCCAGCTGTCAAACCTTCGCCAGCAGGCCATCGCTTTGGGCCTGGGGGAGCAGTTCGAGGCCATCGAGGACATGTACACGGCGGCTGACCGGATCCTGGGCCGTTTGGTGAAGGTCACCCCATCCTCCAAGGTGGTAGGCGACCTTGCGTTGCACCTTGTAGGACTCAACGCCGATCCCGCGGACTTCAACGAGAACCCGCAGAACTACGACATCCCGGACTCCGTCATCGGCTTCCTCTCCGGGGAGCTCGGTGATCCTCCCGGAGGCTGGCCGGAGCCGTTCCGCACCAAGGCCCTTCAAGGCCGCAGCGTCAAGGTGCGCGACGTCGACATCAGCGCCGAGGACAGCGCCGCGCTGAAGGGTGATTCCAAGACGCGGCAGCACACGCTGAACCGTTTGCTCTTCGCGGGACCCACCAAGGACTACCTGAAGAGTGTTGACACTTACGGCAACATCTCCGTGCTGGACACCCGTGACTACCTGTACGGTCTCCAGCAGGGCGCAGAGCACGTTATCGAGCTCGAGAAGGGCGTACGCCTCATTGCCCAGCTTGAGGCCGTCTCAGAAGCCGACGAGAAGGGCATGCGCACTGTGATGTGCACGCTCAACGGCCAGTCCAGGCCCGTCGTTGTGCGTGACCGATCCGTGGTCAGCAATGTCAAGGCCGCGGAAAAGGCAGATCCGGCACAGCCAGGCCAGGTTGCCGCACCGTTTGCCGGCGCAGTCACCGTAACGGTCAAGGTGGGCGATGTCGTCAACGCCGGCGACACCGTTGCCACCATTGAGGCGATGAAGATGGAAGCATCCATCACGACGCCGGTGGCCGGCACGGTCTCCCGCCTCGCCATTTCCTCGGTTGAGCAGGTCCAGGGCGGCGACTTGCTGCTGGTGATCGGCTAGCCATCCACGCAAAAAAGTACCCCGTCCGAAAGAATCCGGACGGGGTACTTTTTTGCTGCTCCTGGCTGAAAAGCCCTGGCTAGGACGCGCGGGGTGCTGTGTACATTTCCTCAATGACGGTGTCGAAGTCCTTCATGACCTGGGCCCGCTTGACCTTGAGGGATGGCGTCAGGTGACCCGAGGCTTCGGTGAAGTCCGCCGGAACGATCCTGAAGGACTTGATGGCCTCAGCCTGGGACACCGACTGGTTGGCTTTGCTAATGAGTTCCTGGACTGCTGCCTTAACCACCGGGTGGTCGGTGGCCTCGGCGACTGTGGTGCCGGCGGGGAGCCCGTGGCGGTCCAGCCAGCCCGGGAGCGCTTCTTCGTCCAGGGTGACCAGGGCGCCGATGAACGGACGGTTGTCGCCCACCACAAGAACCTGGGAAACCAACGCATCCGCGCGGATCTGGTCCTCGAGCAGGGCAGGAACCACGTTCTTTCCGCCGGCAGTAACGATGATTTCCTTCTTGCGGCCAGTGATCTTGAGGAAGCCGTTGTTGTCCAGTTCGCCGATGTCTCCGGTGCGGAACCAGCCGTCAGCAAACGTTTCGTCAGTCAGGTCTTCACGCTTGTAGTAGCCGCGCATGACGCAGACACCCTTGGCGAGGATTTCCCCGTCGTCGGCGATCCTGACCGAGTTGCCCGGCAAGGGGGCACCTACCGTGCCGATCTTGATCATGGACGGTGTGTTCACGGAGATCGGCGCCGTGGTCTCGGTCAGGCCGTAGCCCTCCAGGATCTGCAGGCCGATGCCCTGGAAGAAGTGCCCCAGCCTTTCACCCAACGGACCGCCTCCCGAGACTGCGTGGGCAACATGGCCGCCCATCGCCGCACGGAGTTTGCCGTATACGAGTTTGTCGAACAAGGCGTGCTTGAGCTTCAGGCCAAGTCCCAGCGAACCGGACTCGCGTGCTTTGGAATAGGCGATTGCAGTATCCACTGCGCGGTGGAAGATGGCTCCCTTGCCGCCGTCCTCTGCCTTGGTCAGCGCCGAGTTGTAGACCTTCTCGAAGACCCGCGGAACAGCCAGGATGAACGTCGGCTGGAAGCTCTGGAGGTCAGCCAAGAGGTTCTTGATGTCCGGGGTGTGCGCCACCTTCACCCCGCCGGCCACTGCAAGCACGGAGATGAAACGCGCGAAGACGTGGGCCAAGGGGAGGAACATGATGGTCTTGGCAGACTCGTTGATGATTTCCGGCAATGAAGCGCGGGCATTCTCGGAGAGCTCCACGAAGTTGCCGTGGGTCAGTTCGCAGCCCTTGGGCCTGCCGGTGGTACCGGAGGTGTAGATAATCGTAGCGAGATCCTTGAGCCCGGCTGAGGAGCGGCGGGACTCGAGTTCGTCGTCGGGGACGCCTGCACCTGCAGTGCGCAGCGCATCGAGTCCGGCGCCCTCAAGCTGCCAGACGTTTGCCACCGACGTGATGTCTTCTGCGGCAACAGCCTGGCGGATGACGTCCTCATGGTGCGCGGCTTCGCCAAAGGCTGCAACAGCGCCTGAGTCGCCCAGGTTCCATGCCACTTGTGAAGGCGACGACGTTTCGTAGATCGGGACAGAGACGGCTCCGGCAAACCAGATGGCGAAGTCCACGAGGGACCATTCGTACCGCGTGCGGGACATGATGCCCACACGATCGCCTACGCCGACTCCACTGGCGATGAGGCCCTTTGCCAAGGCCCTCACGTCTTGTAGGAAGTCCTTGGCACGGATGTCCTGCCACTGCCCATTGCCGTCCAACTTGGAAAACAGCGCAGGGTTGGATGCTTTTTCTGCCTCTCGGATCACGAGGTCCGTGATGTTGGTTTCCGGGGCGATGTTCACGAGGGGAGGAACACTGATTTCACGCACGGTAGCTCCTTTGATATCCACGGGCCACGAGGGGCTGCTTCCACTCTAGTATGCCCGCTCGCGGAGGTGTGTTCTATTTCACCTACTGGCGAGTAACTTTACGGATGAGCCGTCATTTCAAGCAACTCGATGCCATCCATGCCCCTACGATGCCGGTGCTGCCCCGCCCTGCGGAATAGGATGAGGGGATGCCCGCACTACGGTCCAGTTCCCTGGTCAGACCCAAGCCACCGGCCTCGGCATGGAGGGACGTGCCCTGGGCTGCCCGACGAAGCCATTTGGGCCGCCGCGGACTGGCGATCGGGATCGACATCGGAGGCACCAAGGTAGCCGCCGGCGTTGTGGACGCCGAGGGCAGGGTCCTCGCCGAGGCACGCAGGTCCACGCCAGGCGCGGACCCCCGAGCCGTCGAGCAGACCATTGTGGAGTTGGTGGACGAACTCAGCGCAGGACACCGGATCGCTTCGGTGGGCATCGGTGCCGCAGGATGGATGGACCTCGACGGCGGCACGGTGCTGTTCAGCCCCCATCTGGCGTGGCGTAACGAGCCCCTGAGGGAGAGCCTCCAGAAGTTGCTGAGGCGTCCCGTACTGCTCACAAATGACGCAGATGCTGCGGCGTGGGCGGAGTGGCGCTTTGGCTCAGGCCAGGGCGAAAGCCGCCTGGTCTGCATCACGCTGGGCACAGGCATTGGTGGTGCCATGGTCATGGATGGCCGGGTGGAACGGGGACGCTACGGCGTGGCCGGGGAATTCGGGCACCAGATCATTTTCCCCGGGGGCCACCGCTGCGAATGCGGTAACCGCGGCTGCTGGGAGCAGTATGCCTCCGGTAACGCGCTGGGCCGCGAAGCCCGGCAGTTGGTGCGGACCAATTCCCCCGCAGGCCGTGCGCTCTTGGAGAAGGCAGGCGGGACCGCAGAGAACCTGTCGGGCGCAGCCGTGACCTCGCTGGCACTTGCGGGCGATGCCACGTCCCGCGAACTCCTCGCCGACCAAGGCGAATGGTTGGGCCTGGGGTTGGCCAACCTTGCAGCAGCACTTGACCCCGGGATGTTCGTTATAGGCGGAGGATTGTGTGATGCGGGGGAGTTGCTCGCCGCACCCGCCCGGGAGTCATTCGCGAAGAACCTCACAGGGCGGGGTTTCCGTCCTATGGCAAGAATCGAGCTCGCGGCCCTCGGGCCGCGTGCCGGCATGATCGGCGCAGCAGACTTGTCGCGTGTCAGCGGACGGGCGCGCAGCTAGGCTTGCCATGCTGGGAACGGCTGTGTGCCCCTAGAGGCGGGCGCCGTCGTCGTCCTCGTTTTTTTCCTGCGGAAGCCGCATGATGAGGTAGAGCACTGACGCCACGAAAATGGCGACAATGCCCAGAACTGCCGTCAACGGCGCGGACCGCCAAAACATGGCTGTGAAAAGCAGGGCGATGGGTCCGCCCACGGCACCCACCCACGCCAGCATGACCAGCGGCTCAGTTCCCGCCAGGCTGGGCGGATCCTCAGGAACGAAGGTGTGGTCCTCGTCCTCGACTTCGAAGTCACGAGGCCCGGACGGCCGGATTCCGGCATCGGCATCGGGACGTACTGCCGCCGGATCAGGTAACGGTTCCGGGGCAGGTGCGGACAACCCGAGCGGATCGAAGTCCCTGAAAGTCCTGCCGGACTCTTGCTGAAGCCCGGCTTCAGGGCCCGGGGCCTGGTTGATGTCCTGCGGCTTTCCGTGCTTTGGCGATTCCCCTTCCGGGCCTGACTGCGTGGCCTCCAGCCGGGCGACCAGATCCTGCCATACGGCGTCGTCGTCCTTGTTGGCGCTTTGATCAGCAGAATTGGGATCAGGCCTGTTCATGGGCTGTGTCCTTTTCGGGGGAAAGCCCGTGCCCGGCCAGGGCCGCTACGGTCTTCTGGATAAAGTCGACAGTTCCGGAAAAAATCTCCGGAGCGTCATTATCAAGGGTGGCAACATGGCGGCTGTTGTGGAGGTAAGTGACATCCACCGGTGCCTGAACCCGGGAACGGAGGAACTCCAGGCTCGCGTTCGAGATGACGTTGTCCACCGTTGACTTGTAGACCCTGACGGGTGAGCTGATCCGCGGCAGGATGGTGGCCGTGTCCTTGTACATCTTCTTGAGTTGGTGAGCGGCCGCAACTGGCGTCCGGGCGTAGGCACCTTCGTCCTGGTCCGGCTTGAGAATGTCATTGGCGATGGCCGGAGTTGTCTTCACCACATACTTGAGGGCAGCGACAATGACAGCCCGCGGATCGTCCAGGACCAGTCCAGGGTTCACCACCACTGTCCCTGCAATGGGACGCGTGGCTGCTATCCGCAAGGCCAGGGTGCCGCCCATGGACAAACCGGCAGAGAAAACGTAATCGCACTCCGAAGCCAGCTCAAGGTACGCATCATCCACGGCACGGTGCCACTCCCGCCACGAGCGGGTGGCCATGTCCTGCCACGTGGTGCCGTGGCCGGGCAGCAACGGCAGCCTTACGGCGTAGCCGGACGCAGCGAGGTGTTCGGCCCACGGCCTGACGCTGTGCGGGCTTCCAGTGAACCCGTGGGACATGACCACGCCAACGCGGGGGCCGGCACCCTTCCAGCTACTGTGGAACGGCGAAAAGTCGGGGAGCATTTTCATGATGACTCCGAGGCTACTCTGTCCCCGGCACGCTGGCGGAAAAAGCCGGCTGATTCTTCAAAAATGGTGGGTGCATCAACATCCAGTGTGGCCACATGCCCGCTGTGTGGAAGCGTGACCACTTTGAGGCGCGAGGAGTCGATGTACTTGCTGATGGTGGCCACTGAGCTCGGCGGGACGACGTCGTCAACCGAGGATTTGAACACCAGCGCGGGAGCCTCCACATGCGGTAGGCCCCGGGTAGCCGCGCGGAAGAGCTTCTTGAGTTCATGGACGGCCTTCAGCGGCGTCTTGGAGTAGTCGCCTTCCTCGACCGTTATGGGCGCCGGCCTGTCCTCCACTATGGGGGTGGTAGTGGGCATGACGTACTTCAACGCTCCGACGTACCGCACCCGGCGGTCGTAAAAGCTCAGCCCCGGGTTCACCAGGACCAGCCCGGGAACTTCATGGCGGGAGGCCACCCGCAGAGCCAAGGCTCCGCCCATGGAGAGCCCTGCCACGAAACACGTCTCCGTCGTCGCTGCAAGGTCCAGGTAACTCTGCTCGAAGGTCCGGTACCAGTCCTGCCACCTCGTGGTGGCGAGGTCACGCCAACTGGTGCCATGACCGGGAAGGAGTGGCACGGACACTGCGAAGCCCTGCTCGGCGAGGTATTCGGCCCAAGGGAGGACGCTGAGGGGACTTCCGGTGAAGCCGTGGCAGATAGCCACGCCGATGGATGCGTTGGCTCCATGTCCGGCATGGTGGAAAGCGAGCGGCGCGGCGGGTTTGTTGCGTTCCGTCATGCGTCCATCGTGTCACTGTTCCTGACATTTCTCACTGGAGTAGGGTTGCTGTTGAGTGCCGGCCGGGTTGCCCGGGTGCATGCCAACCAATCGGCCGTGAGAGGACAAATGTGTTCTATTGGGTCATGAAGAGGATCTTTCTCGGTCCCATCCTCAAACTCCTGTTCCGTCCCTGGGTGAAGGGACTGGATAACGTTCCTGAAAGCGGAGCTGCCATCCTGGCCTCCAACCACTTGTCCTTCTCGGACTCCATCTTCCTGCCCCTGATGGTTCGTCGTCCGGTGATTTTCCTGGCCAAGTCCGAGTACTTCACAGGAAAAGGGCTCAAAGGCCGGCTGACTGCGCTGTTCTTCAGGCTGAGCAACCAACTGCCGATGGACCGTTCCGGCGGCGCGGCGTCGGAAATGTCACTGCAGGCAGGCAAAGACGTCCTGAACTCCGGAGGCCTGCTGGGGATCTATCCGGAGGGAACCCGCAGCCCGGATGCCCGGCTCTACCGTGGCAAAGTGGGCGTGGCCAAGCTCGCACTGCAAACACGTGTTCCCGTGGTGCCTGTGGCAATGATCGGGACGGAGAAGGTCCAGCCCATTGGCAAACGCCTGCCCAACATCCGCCGGATCGGCCTCATTTTCGGGCAGCCCCTGGACTTCAGCCGCTACTACGGCCTGGAAGACGACCGACTGATCCAGAGGGCTGTGACCGACGAAATCATGTACGAATTGATGCGGCTTTCCGGCCAGGAGTATGTGGACGAGTACGCAGCAGTGGTCAAGGCCCAGTTGGCCGGCAAAGGCCCCGAACCTGTCCATAAGATCGAGGTTGCCGAAGACGCCACGTCAGACATCGCAGAGGACAGGGATGAACCCCGTGGTGACGGAAGCGGATCAGCGGAGAAACTGTGACGTAGGCGGTGGCATCGGTTACGGACGCAGTCCCGCAACCTTGCCGTGGGCTACTACTCTTGAAGGGTGACTGAGCTAACCGCGAACACCGCACCCTCCGCAGCAGATCCTCTCGCAAGCACCGCCCAGAGCGGAGCAGCGAACTATCCCGGGCTCGACGCTTGGCGGGACCTGCCGATTTCCCAGCAGCCCACCTGGTCCAACACTGAAGTCTTCAAGGCTTCCGTCAAGGAACTCTCGGTGGTGCCGCCCTTGGTGTTCGCCGGTGAAGTGGACGTCCTGAGGGAGCGCCTGGCCGCTGCTGCCCAGGGCAAAGCCTTCCTCCTGCAGGGTGGTGACTGCGCTGAAACCTTTGAGGCAGCTACCGCCGACAAGATCAGCGCCCGGGTTAAAACGATCCTCCAGATGGCTGTGGTCCTTACATACGGCGCTGCCATGCCCGTCATCAAGATGGGGCGCATGGCCGGCCAGTTCGCGAAGCCGCGCTCATCCAATGACGAGACGCGCGACGGCGTGACGCTTCCCGCGTACCGCGGTGACATTGTCAACGGTTATGATTTCACGCCGGAATCACGCGCACACGACGCCGGCCGGATGCTTCAGGCGTACCACACGTCCGCATCCACGCTGAACCTCATCCGCGCCTTCACCCAAGGCGGTTTCGCGGATCTCCGCCTGGTTCACCAGTGGAACAAGGGGTTCACCGAGAACCCGGCACACGCGCGCTACGAATCGCTGGCGCGCGACATCGACCGTGCCATCAGCTTCATGGACTCCTGCGGCGCCGACTTTGAGGCACTCAAGCGCGTGGAGTTCTTTGCCAGCCACGAAGCACTGCTGCTCGACTACGAGCGCGCACTCACACGCATCGATTCGCGCACCGGCCTGCCCTACGACACGTCCGCGCACTTCCTGTGGATCGGTGAGCGGACCCGCGAGCTGGACCACGCCCACGTTGACTTCCTGTCCCGCGTGCGGAACCCCATCGGCGTCAAGCTTGGCCCAACCACCAGCGGCGACGATGCCTTGCGTCTCATCGACAAACTGGATCCCAACCGCGAACCCGGCCGCCTCACATTCATCACCCGCATGGGCGCCGGCAACATTCGGGAGAAGCTGCCGGCCGTCGTCGAACGCGTCACTGCTTCCGGCGCGCAGGTGCTGTGGGTGACCGACCCGATGCACGGCAACACGGTCACGTCGCCCAACGGCTACAAGACGCGCAACTTCGATGATGTTATTGACGAAGTGCGTGGATTCTTCGAGGTGCATCACGCCCTGGGCACGGTCCCGGGTGGACTCCACGTTGAAATGACCGGCGATGACGTCGCCGAGTGCTTGGGTGGCGCCGACCCGATCGACCAGGACGCATTCCTGGACCGTTATGAGTCGGTGTGCGATCCCCGCCTGAACCACATGCAGTCCCTTGAGATGGCCTTCCTTGTGGCAGGCGCCCTCTCCAAGAGGTAGAGATACAACATGGCGCGGTCCGGATTCCCGGACCGCGCCATTTTGCGCTTGGAATTGCAGGGCTCGAACCCTAGACGACAGTCAGGGTGACCACAGAGTCTTCCGGTATCTCGGCATTGACGGGGTTCTGGTCCCGGACGGTGCCGAAGAAGCCACCCAGGATCTTGTTGACCTCTACCTTGAAACCGAGCCTTTTCAGTTCCCTTTCGGCTTCATCGGCCTGCTTGCCGATGAAACTGGGCACCTTCACCAACTTTGGTCCCTTGGATACTGTGAGCGTCACCGCTTCGCCCCGGACAAGGGTTCCAGTCGCCGGTATCTGGGAAACAACGGCGCCCTTGGGGACCGCCTTGTCATTCACCATCTCCGGAGCGATAACTGCTTTGAGCCCGGCATCCTGCAGGGCTTTGACGGCTGCGTCCTGAGTCAGTCCGCGCACATCGGGAACGGGGATGGGTTGGGGCCCCTTGGAGACCACCAGCGACACGGGGGTGCCATGCCTCACCTCGGTGCCTTCGGCCGGGTCCTGCGAAATCACGACGCCGGCGGGAATCTTCTCGTCAAAGGCCTGCGTGACGTTGCCAAGGGCCATTTCGGCGGAATTCAAGGAAACCTTGGCCTCGTCCAACGTGCCACCGGTCAGACCGGGCAGGGCGAACAGCTGGGCCCCCTTGGAGACGAAGAGCGTGATGGGTTGGAACTTCCGGACCTCGGTGCCGGACTTCGGTTCCGTCCCAACGGCCAGCCCTGCAAGGATGTCGTCGTCGAAAACATCCTTCGGTTCTGATTGAAAGCCGGCAGTTCGGAGGAGCTGCTGTGCCTCGGCCACGGTTTTATTCTTAACGTCCGGGACGGTTCCCGGGGATCCCGGTCCCATCCCGAAGAACCAACCGGCCGACGCGGCAAGCGTTGCAAGGATGACGATCACGATGGTCCAGATAACGCCGCGGCGGCGGGGGTTGCCCTCGCGTAGCGGGCGAACAGGAGTGGCAGCGGCTCGTGCGCGATCTTTGTTCTCTTGCCGTTCGAGTCTCTTCAGCTCCCGTTTGCCGGGCCGGCGCACGTCTGGATCGTTGCCCGGATCAACAGCTGAGGCCTGCGGCCTGCCTGAAACGCCCGCAGCCATGATGGTGGTGGGGTTGCTCTGGTGCGAGATCAACTCCGTGGGCGAGGCAGTGGAGGCAATGGCTTCTGTGGGGTTCCCATTGGTAACACCTGCTGCACCGGACCCGCCGAAGGCAGCGGCGGCCGCCGAGGGCGTGGGGGAGCCGGGCAATCGGGACGACGCTTGCCTGTGGTCCAGTTCTTCGTCTGTGAGCGTAGTGCGGATGTGGCGGAGCTCGGTCAGCAACGCAGCGGCGTCCACCGGCCTGTTCTCCGCATCTGCCGCCGTGCACCACTGCACCAGTTCATCGAGGTCCTCGGCGAGGCCGGGAGCGGACTCCGAAGGACGTCCCACCACAGCATTGACGTGCTGGTAGGCAACCTGGATAGGGGAGTCTCCCGAGTAAGGTTGATTGCCCGTCAACATCTCATAGAGCATGATGCCTGCCGAGTAGATGTCGCTGCGGGCATCGGCTGGCTGGCCGAGCACCAGCTCGGGAGCCAAGTAAGCCACAGTGCCTATCAGGGCACCGGTACTGGTGTTGGCCGAGATCGCCCTGGCCAGTCCAAAATCTCCAACCTTGATGCGTCCGTCGTCTGCAATGAGGACGTTTTCAGGCTTGACGTCCCGGTGGATCAGGCCTGAGCGGTGGGCGGCAGCCAGGCCCTCAATGACAGGATCGATCAGCGCCAGGGCAAGGCGCGGCGGCAAGGCACCCTGTTCGTTAAGGGTGTCACGAAGGGTGTGCCCCTTGACGTACTCCATGACCAGGTAGGCGATATGGCCGTCCTCACCTTGGTCGAGCACCCCTACGATGTGCGGGTGCGAGAGGCTGGCGGCCGCCTTTGCTTCGCGGCTTAGCCGCTCAAGGAATGTGGGATCGTTGGCCAGATGCGGGTGCAGGACTTTGAGGGCCACGTCCCGCTCCAAGCGCTGGTCCGTGGCCAGGTAAACAGTGGACATACCGCCCCTCGCCAGGCGGGAACGGACCGTGTATCGGCCGTCTACGGTTGTCCCGATGAGGTGGTCCTGCGTTGGTTCTTGCACCATATGATCCTAAACGAGGCAGGGAAGGGGCCCGAATCCACGTGGGTTTCGGGCCCCTTCAAAGGTGCAGTTGATGGCCTAGCCAAAAGTGCGCTGTCGGGCCTTGATCGATTCGACGTAACGCTTGGTGTCGTCATACATGCCGTACTTACTGACCGAGTACTGACCTTGGTAGTAGCCGGCAATCGCCGTGTCCAAGTCCTTGCTGGTAGCAATAAGGGTCCGGATGATAGCGACACCTGCCGTGGCATTATCGTACGGGTCCAGGAGATTGAGCTTGCGGCCCACGAGGTCGGACGCCCATTGGCCGGAAGAAGGAATAACCTGCATCGTGCCGATCGCATTGGCGGGCGAGACAGCCCGCTGGTCAAAGCCTGATTCCTGTTCGGCGAAGGCCAAAGCCAGTGAGGGGCTGACGCCCATGCGCCGGGCCGTGTCAGCTACGATGCTCTTCATTTCAGCCCGGCTGGGCACAGGTGAGGCGTTGAGCAAGGCCTTGTTCTCGTTAGCCGAGCTGACAACTGCCGGCGGGTAGGTGAAGCCCAGGAACGTGCTGGGGACCAAGGGCTTGGTGTCACCGGCAGGCTGCAAGCCCGCGCCGGGGATGGTGAGCTTCTGGCCCGGATAGATGACGGTGGTGGCTGTCACGTTGTTGTTGGCAGCCATCAAAGCGGCCAGGGAAACCCCGTGGCGGGAAGCGATGGAACTGAGGGTGTCGCCCGCCTTGATGGTGTAGGAACCTGTGCCGGCCAGAGGGGCGGGCGCAGGTGCCGGTGCCGGGGCTGCGGGCGCTGATGGGGCGGATCCGCCACTGACCTTGATTTTCTGACCGGGATAAATGATGGAGCTTCCGTTGAGCCCGTTCCAGCTGAAGATGCTGGAGAGCGGAACGCCATGTTTGGCTGCGATGGCGCCCAAGGTGTCTCCGGCGACCACGGTATAGACGGTTGCGCTGCCCTGGGTGCTGGGCGCACTGGGGGCGGTCGGGGCAGGCTGCGCGGGCGCTGCTGTGGCTGTGCCCTTGAGCTTAATGGTCTGTCCCGGGTAGATCAGCGTGGTTGCAGAGAGCTTGTTCAGCTGAAGAACGGCCGTCGTGTCCACATTGAAGCGGCGTGCGATGGCGCTAATCGTATCGCCGCGCACGATCGTGTAAGAGTCCGGTACTGACGGAGCCATCGGGCGCAGGGCTGTAGGGATGGTGCTGGCAACGGCCTGCGCGGGAATAACAGAGCCCACGTTGACTGCTTGCGCTTTCATGGCCGCAGCGAGCGTAGCCGGAATCTTTCGAGGCTGAGGCGCCGGTGTTGCCATGGACGGTTGTGCCAGGGCCAGCGAGGACAAAACCACGGCGGGAAGCGCAGCCGTGGTTGCCGCGATGACCGGCATGCTCATGGTTCGTTTCGGCGAGCGGGGCGTCGTCATGAAATGTGTCCTCATCTCAAACAGCGGTGGGGGGATTGTTTGGCGCTGTTGTCAGTGTTACCAATGTTGCTGATGTTATCAATGATGCAAATGTGATCAGTGTGAATCTCTCACACTTAGTCGATGAGCACAACAATTCCTGTCAAACCGGACAAATAGCCACAATTCCGACGGACGAAATTGCGACTGCAAAGCGGTCCGGAGGTATCGGCGTCGGACTCCGGCTATGCGCCGGGAGGGGCGGCGTGGCAACCTTGATCCGTGAGTAATGTAGAAAGCCTTGTTTCCGACTGGCTGCCGCTGCCGGATGTTGCCGAACTGTTGGAAGTTTCCATCACCAAAGTCCACGGACTTCTGGATGAGCGTGCGCTTGTCGCCATCCGGCGGGGAGAACGGAATATCCGCTCAATCCCTGCCCTCTTTATCCAGGACGGGCATGTTGTAGACAGCCTTAAGGGAACCATTGCGGTTCTCAGCGACGCTGGGTACAACGACGAAGAACTGATCATCTGGCTGTTCACTCCGGACGAATCTTTGCGGGGGCGCCCCATTGACGCCCTGCGCGAGGGGCGTAAGACAGAGATCAGGCGCCGCGCCCAGTCACTGGCCTGGTAACAGCGCCTCCTGAGCGGGCCGGACATAACGCGGACGACGGCGGTGATTCACCGCCGTCGTCGCTGCATGTCGTGTTTGTGCTGGCGCTGCCTGCGGGTCAGGCTGCCCGACTGACAGCGGCTTCGGCCAGTTGGCGTAACGCCACCAGTGGCACGTCCTCGAGGGGCAGGCGTTCCAGGGCTTCGAAGGCCCTATCGCTTAGCTCTGCGATCAGCGACTCCGTGGCCTCCAAGGCGCCGCACTCAATCATGACGCGCCGTATTTCAGCTACCTCGTCCTCGCCAAGGTCAGGCTTGCCGAGCATGCGGTCAAGGAGGTCTGCTTCGCTCGGCGGTGCCTGGTTGATGGCAAAACCAACCAGCACGGTGCGTTTGCCTTCCCGGAGGTCATCCCCGGCGGGCTTGCCGGTCGTTTCGGGATCGCCAAAGACGCCCAGGACGTCGTCCCGCATTTGGAAAGCCTCACCCAGTGGTAGGGAAAACTCCGAGTAGCCGTTGAGCAAGCCGGACGGAGCACCGGCCAGCGCGCCGCCCAACGCCAGCGGATGTTCGGTGGAGTATTTGGCGGACTTATACCGAATGATGGATTTTGCCCGCTCTACGGAACCGGCTCTGTCGCGGACGGGGCCGGCCACTTCTTCCAGGATGTCGAGGTACTGACCTGCCATCACTTCTGCCCGCATCATGTTGAAGATTCGGCGTGCAGGAGTTCCCGCTGCTGCCCGGGGGCCGATCTCCGTAAAGGACTCCTCGCTGAAGGAAAGGCAAAGGTCGCCGGTCAGGATCGCCGCCGCGTCGCCGAAACGCCCGCTGTCCAGCGCCCAGCCATTCATTTCATGGAGCTGGCTGAACCGCTTGTGCACGCTTGGTCCGCCGCGGCGGGTGTCGGATCGATCAATGATGTCGTCGTGGATCAGGGCTGCCGCTTGGAAAAGCTCCAGGGCGCACCCGGCCGTGACGATGCCCGGATCGTCGGCGGCGCCGCCTGCGCCCCTCCAGCCCCAGTAACACATCAGGGCACGGAGACGTTTTCCACCGGTGACCAGATTCGAAATCGATCCAATAAGCGGTTCCACATCGGGAGAAACCGAGGCCATAAGGTCCCGCTGCTCAGACATGAACCCGCTCAGTTTGCCGGCAACACCGCTAATGAACTTTGCCTGCTCCGAGGTGACGTGGGAAGTTACCGTCACTTGACGGACCCGGCCGCCACGTTGGCACCGATAGTGAACGTTGAGACGCCTTCTTTTTGCCTGACCGAAACGTTCACCGTCTCGCCGTCACCACGGATGAAGTCCAGGGAGGTGACATTGCCGACAGCGGACGGGCCGGGGACAAGTTTAAAGCCCTGTGCCTCCATGGAGGTCTTGTAGTAGTCCACAACGCCCTCCGGCGGAGCCTTGATTGTTCCAACGAGGGCCACTGTGGCTACTGCAGCGCTCTTGTCCACGCTGCTTGAACGAACAGAAGTCTTGGGCATGACCGGGATGAGTTGCTCAGGGAAACCAGGAACAAGCGCGTTCACCGTTGCCGTGGTGTCGGGAGCAGCTGCGGGGGTTTCCGTAAAGGAGGTGGTTTCAGGCGACGCCGTTGATCCGGAAGCAGATGATGACGGAGTCGGCGTCGCCGACGATGGCGAGGAAGCGCTTGTCGTGGACGGCGCTGCCGAACCGCCGGGTGATGGGGTGCATGCTGAGGCCGCCAAAGCGACACTGACTGCGAGCAGGGCAAACCCTCGCGATTGAGGAGTTCCAAAGAGCTTCACAGGGTATCCTTCCTGGGGCTGAGCCGGACTGTGCCTCCAGTTTAGTCAGTGGCCGGGCATAGTATTGCCGTTGTGAGGCAGGAAGCATTCGGTGGCGCTCAAAGTGCCGGCAGCAAGCCCGCCCGCAGCGCCGGAGATGCACTGCGGGAAATGCGGCGAACCAGCATACTTCACGTGGATATGGACGCTTTCTTCGTCTCCGTGGAATTGCGCAGCCGCCCCGATCTTCGGGGAAAGCCGGTCATTGTTGGATTTCCTGCAGAACGGTCCGTGGTGCTTTCTGCTTCTTACGAGGCCCGGGCCACAGGTGTGAAGTCTGCCATGCCAATGTCCATTGCCATGAGGCGGTGTCCATCCGCGGTGATCATCAACCCCCGGCACACGGAGTACTACGAGGTTTCCGCCCAACTCATGGAGATTTTCGCCTCCATTACCGACCTGGTGGAGCCGCTTAGCGTAGACGAAGCCTTCCTGGACGTGGGAGGCGCGATTCGTCGTCTTGGGTCCCCGATGGACATCGGCCATCTCATCCGCCGCAAGGTTCATGCAGAACTTGGCATCACGGCATCCGTAGGGATTGCCAGCACCAAGTTTGTGGCCAAGATCGCCTCCACGCGGTGCAAGCCCGACGGTATCCTCCAGATTGACGCGGAGGACTCCATCCCTTATCTCCATAGTCTTCCTGTCGGCGCCTTGTGGGGTGTAGGTGGGAAGACTGCCGAAGTGCTCTCGCGTATGGGCATTCGCACGGTAGCGGATGTCGCGGCAACGCCCTTGCCATCGCTCAAAAAGGTGTTGGGAGCCAGCGGCGAACATGTTCATCGCCTGTCCATGGGTATCGACCCGCGACCCGTAACTCCGGCCAGGCTTGAAAAAAGCATCGGCGCGGAGGAGACGTTCTCCGTGGACACGGCCGACGATGCTCTACTGCACAGGGAATTGCTGCGTCTTTCGCACCGCACCGCCATCCGGCTCAGGAGCTCAGGCATGCTGGCAAGGACTGTGGCATTGAAGCTGCGGTACTCGGACTTCTCCACGGTCACACGCAGCCGCACCGTGCACACCCCCGTGGACAGCGCGCAACTGATCTATCAAGTGGCCGTGCAGCTCCTTGAATCTCTGGGGACGCGATCCATGAGCGTTCGACTCGTTGGAGTGCGGGCTGAGCAATTGGAACCGGCAGGCCAAACATCCCTGCAGTTGAGCCTTGATCGGCGGGACGATAACTGGCGGGCGGCCGAACAGGCGCTTGACCGCGTCTCCGAGCGCTTTGGGTCCAAAACGCTTCTTCCGGCACGGCTCCTGGAACCTGGAAAGCCGCCTGCGGACTCCTGAGGCCAGCACGGGTACCCGGCAGGACTCCTCGCGTCTTTCAGAACGGCGTCGGACAAACTATCCTATTTATTACAGAGATTTAGATCGTCTGGACAAACTGTTTCCTGAACAGTCGGCCCCGGGATGCCCGCTGAACCAAGAGGGAATTTTGGGAACGATTTTCTTGGTCCGATCGTTATGGAAACAGACGCACAGGACGCGTTATGTCCAGACGCTGGCTGACTAAAGGAGGTCGCGATGCCCCTCTCGGAGCATGAACAGAAGCTGCTTGAGCAACTTGAGAAGCAACTTCATGAGGACGATCCGAAGTTCGCCAACACCATGGGTTCGGATCCCATCCGCAGCTGGTCTACCCGGCATGTCATCATCGGTGTGCTTGGTGCCATTGCCGGTATCCTTCTCCTGCTGGTTGGCGTATCAATGCAGGCGATACCTGTGGGTGTCCTTGGTTTCATCGTCATGGGTGCTGGCGTCTACTTTGCCACGTTACGTGGCGCGGCCTTCGGCAAAGCCAACAAAGGAAAACCCGGCAAGACCAAGCCCAAGAGTTCGTTCATGAGCAGCTTGGAAGAACGTTGGGACGAACGGCGTCGCGACGACAACTGACTGACCCTTCCGGGCTCTCAGCCGTCACCCGCGGCCACTCCTGAATCAAACACGCCCCTAATTTTCCACAGGGGATAACGAAAGACCCGCACTGCGGGTCTTTTCGCGTTTAAGGGCTCGTCCTCTGGTGGAGGAGCGGCGCTCCACTTCCCACCCTTTTCTCCACTTTTCACCCCTCTGCCCTGAACATGGCCTGGCATCGCCCGATCCTGGGCACGAAATCCGGGATCTTAAAGCGGCCGGCCCTGCCCTCTGCATTGGGCCCTCCACTTTCTTCCACTGCCTTAAAATCCGCGTGACTTCGGGCCCGACGATTCTCAAAGTGGTGGAGAAACGCCATGGATTGCGTTGACTGTGG
The DNA here is from genome assembly GCF_056279165.1 of Paenarthrobacter sp. TE3676. Lineage (NCBI taxonomy): Bacteria > Bacillati > Actinomycetota > Actinomycetes > Micrococcales > Micrococcaceae > Paenarthrobacter > Paenarthrobacter sp. TE3676. The sequence continues at coordinate 120,092 of NZ_JBWBQU010000010.1, read as the reverse complement.
TGCGTTGTGGAGTAAAGTGGAGTGCATAAGAGGGTAGTGGCAGTGTTGGGTATGTGCGGGCACCTTGATTGAGGGGCGGTGGGCCAGTGTTTCTGGGCACTCACTCGCCGCGTCTTGATGAAAAGGGCCGGATCATCCTCCCCGCTAAGTTTCGTGAGGAACTTGCCGACGGATTGGTTCTCACCAGGGGCCAGGAACGCTGCATCTACGTCTTCAGCCAGAAAGAATTCGAGCGCATTCACGAGTCAATGCGGGAGGCGCCACTGTCTTCCAAACAGGCGCGTGACTACATTCGGGTTTTCCTGTCTGGAGCCTCTGATGAGGTACCTGACAAGCAGGGGCGCGTGACGATTCCGCCGGCGCTCCGGACATACGCAGGGCTTGGTCGGGAACTGGCCGTCATCGGCGCCGGTACCCGGGCGGAGATCTGGGATGCCGACGCTTGGAACGAGTACCTCAACGAGAAGGAAGCAGCCTTCTCGGAAACGGATGACGACAATCTGCCCGGGTTCATCTGACCCGGTTGGAGGAAGCCGCAGTCCAGCTTCTTGAATGGGATCTCCAGCCGCCCATCGAACTGTCTTCCTGGCTCACCTTCCCCTGAGCCAGGCCGGCCGAGCGATAGGCGCGGATGGGGATCCGATTCAAGAATCAGCATGCAAGCGATTGAGGAAAGAGGAGGCAGCGTGGAAGAGCAGGACGCGGCAAAGCCCACATCGGAGCGCCACGTGCCCGTCCTGAAAGACCGCTGCATCAACTTGCTTGCTCCGGGGTTTGAGGCCGCCAGGAAACGCGGGGAACGACCTGTCGCCATCGATGCAACCCTTGGCATGGGGGGCCACTCAGAGGCCATGCTGCAGCGCTTCCCTGACCTCCACTTGGTTGGCATCGACCGCGACGAGGAAGCCCTGGCCTTGGCCGGAGCCCGCTTGGAGCCCTTTTCTGACCGTACCGATCTTGTTCACGCGGTGTACGACGAGATTGAGGACGTCCTGCTGGACCTGGGCATACCGGAAGTTCATGGCATCCTCATGGACCTTGGGGTCTCGTCCCTGCAGTTGGATGAGCGTGAGCGTGGATTCGCGTACTCCTACGACGCTCCCTTGGACATGCGGATGGATACCAGCCGCGGCCAAACGGCCGCTGATGTGGTCAACAACTACAGCGAAGACGAACTGGTGCGCATCATCAGGAAATGGGGCGAGGAGAAGTTCGCCGGGCGGATAGCCAACCGGATCGTCAACGCTCGCGCGGAGAAGCCTTTTGCCACCACAGGGGAACTTGTGGAGCAGATCCGCAGCGTTGTCCCCGCTGCTGCAGCGAAGAGCGGCGGTCATCCGGCCAAGCGCACGTTCCAGGCCCTAAGGATTGAGGTCAACGAGGAACTCGATGTCTTGGAACGTGCAGTTCCGGCAGCGGTTGCCGCGACGTCCATGGGTGGTCGGATTGTGGTCATGTCCTATCACTCCCTTGAGGACAAGATCGTGAAATCCGTTTTCCAGTCAGGTTCCAAGTCGTCGGCACCACTCGGCTTCCCGGTTGAGCTAGAAGAACACAAACCCGAATTGAAGACCATTACCAAGGGCACGGAAGTGCCTACAGCAGCAGAAATTGCTGAAAACCCCCGCGCGGCGTCTGCCCGGTTGAGGGCAGTGGAGCGTATCAAACAGAGGAGAGACGCATGAGCAACGCCGCAGCGAAGACCTTGCCCTCCACGGTGGGCAGCACTGCACGTGCGCTTCCGGTCCCGGCGGGGAAGCCCGACACTGCCCGCAAGGCACGCACTCCTCTATCAGTGGTACGCAGTGCACCGGGAAAGCGAAGGACGCCATTTGTGGTCCTGTGCTTCGTGGCGATGGCAGCCGCGCTCCTGACTGTCCTGGTGCTGAACATCTCCGTGTCCACAGCGCAGTACCAGTTGGTGCAGTTGAAAGCCGAAGCTGCCACGCTGAACAAAGAGAACCAGGACCTGACGCAGAAGAAGCAGAACTTCGAAGCTCCACAGAACCTCGCTGCCAAGGCTGCAGAATTGGGAATGGTTGCTTCCACAGTTAAAGGCCAAATCGATCTGAACACCATGTCTGTGACCGGTAAGGCATCACCGGCGGTTAAGGGAGATAATCCCGGAGCCCTGCTTGCTGCTCCGGCTGTTGAGGGTTTGATTGACGTGGTTCCATCGGTAACTACCAAGGACCCGCTGGAAAACCGCAAGCCGGATGCAACTCCGACGACCCCGGCTGCAACGCCCCCGACGCCGGCGGCTACCCCGGCGTCTCCGGCAGCGACACCGCCGGTAGAGCTCCACGGGGGATCGGTACCGGCCCCCCAGCAGAAGGCACCAGGGCAGTAGACCGTCAGTCCACCGAAGCAAGGCCAGCAGCAAGGAATCAACGTGGCGAAGAACCCCGGCACATCGAAAAAAACGAAGACGCCGGCGGCAAGAAAGCGGTTGCGCGTTGGCCTCGGCATCATGCTGACCTTGCTCCTGGTGGTGGGTGGCAAGCTGTTCATGGTTCAAGGCCTGGATATGGGCGGGATGGCTGAAGCTGCCTTGGCGAGCCGCCTCACTCCGCAAGTGCTCCCCGCCGAGCGGGGGCAGATTGTGGATGCAAACGGGACGGTGCTGGCCAGCAGCGTGATCCGGTACAACATCGTGGTGGACCAGACGGTGAATACGAGCACGGAAACTTTCCACCGCTTCAATGAGAAGACCGAGAAACTGGACGAGATCACCCGTGATCAGGGGATCTCTGACCTGGCCGGGCTTCTGGGAGCGGATGAAAGTACTATCCGTGAGTCTTTGACCGGGGATAAGCAGTACTTCATGGTGGCAAAGGACGTCAAGCCGGAACTGGAAGACCGGATTTCCAAGCTCTACATCCCGGGCCTTAGTGCGGAGGGTGTCAGCAAGCGCGTTTATCCGAACGGCAGCGTTGCCGGCGGCGTGGTTGGTTTCCTCAAGGATGGAACCAACGGGCAGGCGGGCATCGAACAAACCCAGGACGAGATTCTTCGTGGTGTTGAGGGTAAACGCGTCTTTGAGATCGGTGCTGATGGACTCAGGATTCCGGTGGCAACAGATGAACTCACCCCGGCTGTTGATGGTAGCGACGTCAAGCTGACCATCAACACGGACATCCAGTATTTTGCGCAGCAGGCAATCCAAAGCCAAGTCAACAAGATGAACGCCGAGTGGGGTTCCATCATTGTGATCGATACCAAGACGGGCAATCTCATTGCCTTGGCTGATACCAATTCGCCGGACCCCAATGACCCCGGGAAGGTTGATGCCAAGGATCGCGGCGTCAGGTCGGTGACGGCCGCCTACGAGCCCGGTTCCGTGCAGAAGATGATCACTGCCGCAGCCGTAATTGAGGAGGGGAAGTCATTTCCCCTGGACCACTTCACTACCCCCGCGGCCTACACCATCGATGGGCAGACGTTCACCGACGCCTTCGAGCACGGCACTGAAGAGCGCACCCTGGCCGGTATCCTCGGCTGGTCCATGAACACCGGAACGGTGATGGCGGGCAGCCGGCTCACCAAGGAGCAACGGTACGACTGGTTGAAGAAATTCGGCATCGGCGAACAGACGGACATCGGCCTTCCCGCGGAAGCAACAGGCATCCTGGCCAAGCCCGAGCAGTGGGACGACCGTCAGCAATACACCGTGCTGTTCGGGCAAGGCGTGTCCCAATCGACACTCCAGACCGTTCGCGCCTTCCAAAGCATTGCCAACGATGGCGTGATGCTGCAGCCCAGGCTCATTGACAGCTACATCACCCCGGAGGGCGAGGAGCAAAAGGTTCCTGCCAAGGACTCCCGCCAAGTGGTGTCCAAGGAAACAGCCCAGCAGGTACGGGACATCCTGGAAAGCGCCGTAACCGAGGGGCAGATCAAGGATGCAGCCATTGACGGCTACCGCGTCGGCGCCAAAACAGGAACGTCCCAAGCTCCCCGCGAGGACGGACTGCCGGGATTCGACGGCTTCACAGCCTCGATGGTGGGCATGGCACCCATGGATGACCCCAGGTTCATCGTTGAAGTAGTCCTTCAGCGCCCCAAGGGAAACATCTATGGAGTCACGAACGGACCCGTTTTCCGCTCCGTGATGGCGCAAGTCCTCCGGACCTACAACGTGGCCCCGTCCACCGGAACGCCCGCGCGGTTGCCCCAGTTCGTCAAGTAAGCTTTTTGGGCGTCTGTTTCGGCCAAAAATCGATCCACCACTAACGGCCCGGGCGCCGCTGGCCCCAAGCCGGTCGTTCCACGAGCACCAACGGAGAACCACGTGTCAGAGCACAATGAGGCAGCTATCAGCGCCACTACGCCGGATGCCGGCCAGACCGGCTTTCGTCCCGCATCCGTGGCGGCAGTGCCGTTGGCAGTCATCGCGGACGCATTGGGCGTCGCCGCTCCGGATGCCAGCCGGGACAGGGGAGTGACAGGCATAACCCTCAACTCCAGGGCCGTCGAAGCAGGCGACCTCTACATGGCCCTGCCCGGAGCTTCCCGCCACGGTGCCGACTTCGTACCGCAGGCAGTCGAGGCCGGGGCGGTTGCGGTGGTCACGGACGACGCCGGAGCGCGCCAGCTTGCGCTTGCGGGCGAGCAGCCCGTGCCGGTACTTATCGTCCAGGAGCCGCGGACCGCCGTCGGGCGCTTGGCAGCACTGATCTACCGCAGCCAGCCTGCGGATAGCGGCTTCCCGACGCTGTTCGGTGTCACAGGCACCAATGGGAAGACCACCACCACCTACTTCATCAACTCTTTGTTGCGCGCCTTGGGTAAGAAGCCCGGCCTCATTGGAACCATTGAAATCGTTGCAGGCGGGGAGCCGATCCCCAGCCTCCTGACGACGCCCGAATCCACCGATGTCCACGCACTGCTGGCCCTGATGCGGGAACGGGGCCTGGACGCGGCATCCATGGAGGTTTCGTCCCACGCAATCTCCTACCACCGCGTGGACGGGGTGATGTTCGACGTCGCAGGTTTTACCAATCTCACCCAGGACCACCTGGACCTGCACGGCAGCATGGACGAGTACTTCCGTACCAAGGCTGAACTTTTCACTGCAGGCAGGGCCAGGCACGCTGTGGTCACGGTGGACGACGACTGGGGGCGCAAGCTGGCGGATATGGCCGACATTCCGGTCACCACCCTCGCGACCAAGCCCCTGGACGGCGGCAGCGGCAACGCCGACTGGAACGTTGCGTCCATCACGGCGCGCGGCCTGGGCTCGGAATTCGAACTCAGGCACGTCGACGGACGAACCCTGCGCGTCCACACCGGCCTGCCGGGAGGTTTCAACGTGGCAAATGCAGCCCTGGCCACGATCATGGTCCTGACATCCGGTGTGGATGAAAACGCCCTCCAGGCTGCCTTGGATTCGCACGATCCGTTCACTGTGGCAGTGCCCGGACGCATGCAGCTGGTCTCTGCAGAGCCGGCCTCCGTTGTTGATTTTGCCCACAATCCGGACGCTTTGTCCCGTGCCCTGGAAGCCGTCCGTTCACCCCTCGAGGGATCCCGTGTGATCGTGGTCTTCGGGGCAACGGGTCAGCGCGACCAGGGTAAGCGGCCCACAATGGGGGCCATCGCTGCCCGCCTTGCCGACATCGTGATCATCAGCGATGACGATCCCCACGACGAGGACGCAGCAGCGATCCGGGCCGAGGTCCTGCAGGGTGCCCACGCCGCCCGGGACTCGGAAAACCTGAACAGCGAAATCATCGAGTCCTACCCGAGGGATGCAGCCATCAAACTGGCCGTGGACATGGCAACCAGCAAGGACACTATTCTCATCGCCGGGCGCGGCCACGAGGTGTGGCAAGAGGTCAAGGGAGTGAATCTTGCCCTGGACGACAGGGTGGAGTTGCGGGCCGCCTTGACATCCAAGGGATTCAGCGTTTCAGCGGACCAGCGGATAGAGTCCTAAACCGAGATGATTGCACTTACTGCGGCGGAGATCGCCGACCTCACCCATGGCCGATTGACCGGAGCTCCGGACATCGTGCCCACTTCCGTCGTCACTGATTCACGGGAAGCGACGCCCGGATCGCTGTACGTGGCCAAGCCCGGCGAACACGCCGATGGTCACGACTTCGTTGACGCCGCTTTCGAACGAGGCGCCGTTCTGGTTCTCGGCGAACGCGAAGTGACCGATGCCGACGGCCGCCCCTATCCCGCCGTCGTAGTTGAGGATGCTGTCCTGGCCATGGGCGTGTTGGCCGCGGAAGCCGTCCGCCGCATCCGTGCTGAGCGGCAGAGCCGCGGCGAGGACTTTACGGTCATTGGCATCACAGGATCAGCTGGCAAAACCACCACCAAAGATCTCCTTGCCGGTGTGCTGTCCACCGCCGGAGCCACTGTGGCTCCCCAGGGTTCCTACAACGGCGAGGTGGGCGTCCCGCTGACGGTATTTGCCGCTGACGCCAACACCCGTTTCCTGGTGATCGAGATGGGTGCTACCGGTCTGGGCCACATCAAATACCTCGCAGAGATGGTCAAACCGGACATCGGCGTGGTCCTGGTGGTCGGTACGGCTCACGCCGGCGAGTTCGGTGGTGTGGAGAACATCGCCAGGACCAAAGGCGAACTCGTGGAAGCCCTTGGCGAGAATGGTACAGCCGTGATCAACCTCGATGATGGCCGGGTTGCTGCCATGCGCACCCGGACCCAAGCAAAGGTTCTGGGCTTCACGGCTTCGCCCGCTACCACCGAAGAGGTGGAAGCCCGCAATGTTGTGGTCAACGAGCAAGGCTTTCCTGAGTTTAATCTGGTGCTGCCCGACGGCGGCCCGTCCGTTGAGGTGCGAAGCCGCCTGATCGGTGGCCACCACGTCACCAATCTGTTGGCAGCGGCAGCAACCGCGTTCGCCGCTGGCATCCCGGCCACTGACATTGCCTCCTCGCTCAGCTCCCAATCGGCGGCCAGCCGCTGGCGGATGGAGCGAACTGAACGTGAAGACGGCGTCACCATCATCAACGACGCTTACAACGCCAACCCGGAATCGATGCGGGCTGCCCTGCGAACGCTGGCGGACCTTGGACAAGGCAGAAGGACCTGGGCCGTTCTTGGCGCGATGCTCGAGCTGGGGGAAGACTCCATCCGCGAGCACACCGCCGTAGGTACCCAAGTGGTGCGGCTGAACATTTCCAGGCTGGTGGTAGTGGGACGCGAAGCCCGTGCCCTCTACATCTCCGCCATCCAGGAAGGTTCCTGGGGTGACGAGTGTTCGTTCACGGAGACTGTGGAAGAAGCCTATGAGCTGCTTCAAAATGAGCTGAAACCCGGAGACCTGGTGCTCTTCAAGTCCTCCAACGGCGTGGGACTACGGCATTTGGGTGATCGGATAGCATTACCTCCACGGGCCGAGCCCACCGGAGACAACGCGGCCGAAGCTGCCGCAAGCGAAGGGAACGAGCTGCTGTGATTGCACTTTTGATCGGCGCCGGCGTCGCCCTTCTGGTGGCCCTGATAGGGACGCCCCTTTTCATCAGGTTCCTGGTGGCCAAGAGCTACGGACAATTCATCCGTGACGACGGACCCACTTCCCACCACACGAAGCGCGGCACCCCCACCATGGGCGGAACCGTGGTGGTGGCCGCGGTGCTCATCAGCTACTTCGTGACACACCTGATCATGTGGATGATGAATCCGGACTCTGCGGGGCCATCCGCATCCGGGCTGCTTCTGCTGTTCCTCATGGTGGGCATGGGCTTTGTAGGCTTCCTCGATGACTTCATCAAGATCTCCAACAAGCGCAGCCTAGGCCTCAATGCACGCGCCAAGCTGATCCTCCAAGCTGCCGTTGGCATCATCTTCGCGGTCCTGGTTCTCCAGTTCCCCAACGAGGACGGCCTGCGTCCTGCATCTACCCAGATTTCCCTGGTGCGGGATATCCCCTGGTTGGACCTTGCCTTCGGCGGCACGGTGGTAGGTGCCATCCTGTTCGTGCTCTGGTCCAACTTGATCATCACCGCGGCTACCAACGGCGTGAACCTGACTGATGGCCTGGACGGATTGGCTGCCGGAGCATCCATCATGGTCTTTGGCGCCTACACCATCATGGGGATCTGGCAGAACAACCAGGCCTGCGGCTCACCACGGGAAGCCGGCAGCGGTTGCTACCAGGTACGCGACCCCATGGACCTTGCCCTGCTGGCGGCAATTCTCAGTGCTGCCCTGGTGGGATTCCTGTGGTGGAATACTTCACCCGCCAAGATCTTCATGGGTGACACAGGTTCCCTGGCCATTGGTGGTGCCGTTGCGGCGTTCGCCATCCTGTCACGCACTGAACTCCTGCTCGCCTTCATCGGTGGCCTCTTTGTGCTGATCACGCTCTCCGTCATCATCCAAGTGGGCTTCTTCAAGCTCAGCGGCGGAAAGCGCGTTTTCAAGATGGCACCGCTACAGCACCACTTTGAATTGAAGGGCTGGGATGAAGTTACCGTCGTGGTCCGGTTCTGGATCCTCGCAGGGCTCTTCGTGGCTGCCGGCCTTGGAATTTTCTATGCTGAATGGGTGGTGCTGCTGTGAACGATAACCCGGATACGACGCCGTCGAACGCCGACAGGCTCAACGAACTCACTAGTTGGGATGCTGACTGGGCCGGTCTGCGCGTCGTGGTGACAGGCATTGGCGTCTCCGGCTTCTCAGCTGCCGACACCCTGATCGAACTTGGCGCAGAAGTAGTGGTGGTTGACGCCGCCACCAGTGCAAAGGCCGAAGCCCAAGCCGACACCCTGAAAATTGTTGGGGCCGTTGATGTGCTGTTGGGGGAGGAAGCCGTTACGGCGCTCCCACTGATCGACGGACGATTGCCCGATCTTGTGGTGACCTCGCCGGGGTGGCGCCCGGACCAAGCCCTGCTTGCCGCGGCGAAGCGGAAGCACATCGCTGTCTGGGGCGACGTGGAGCTCGCGTGGCGTCTTAGGGAGCGGGCAGGACGCAAGACGGCGGACTGGCTGACGATCACCGGCACCAACGGCAAGACCACCACGGTGGGCATGGCTGAATCCATGCTGCAGGCAGCCGGACTTAAGGCGATTGCAGTGGGAAACGTCGGCACTCCTATTCTTGACGCGCTCCGGGATCCCGTGGACTACGACGCTTTCGCCGTTGAGCTCTCCAGCTTCCAGCTGCACTGGAGCCACTCGTTGTCTCCAGTGGCCAGTGTTTGCCTGAACGTTGCCGAGGACCACGTCGATTGGCACGGCTCGTACGCCTCGTACCTCGCGGACAAAGCAAAGGTGTACGAGAACACGCAGAAGGCCGCCATCTACAACGCGGATCAAATCGAAACCGAACGAATGGTAGAGAACGCCGACGTCGTGGAAGGATGCCGCGCCATCGGCTTCACCACCAATACACCGGCTGTGAGCATGCTGGGTGTGGTGGACGGCCTGCTTGTTGACCGGGCCTTCATAGCTGAGCGCAAGGACTCCGCGGCGGAACTTGCTGCGATGTCCGATCTTGGTCCGGTGGCGCCCCGCCACATGGTGGCCAACGCCCTCGCAGCGGCTGCCCTCGTCCGGGCCTACGGAATTGATCCGGCAGCGGTGAAACAGGGCCTGGTCAACTATCTTCCGGGTGCCCACCGCATCCAGCTGGTGGCCAACCACAACGACGTCCTGTGGATCAACGACTCCAAGGCAACCAATCCGCACGCAGCATCCGCAGCCCTCTCGGCTTTCCAGCAGGTTGTCTGGATTGCCGGCGGCCTCTCCAAGGGCGTCAACTATGACGACCTCGTCAAAGAGCACGCACCCCGGTTGAAAGCCGTTGTACTCATCGGAACCGACACGGAGGCGTTGGAGGGGGCCCTCCAACGACACGCGCCGGATGTCCCCGTGATAGCGCCCCCCAAGGGCGACACTGAAGGAGTGCAGACCGCAGCCTCAGACGCCGCTTCGCCAATCTACGGTGAGACCATCATGGCCCAGGCCGTGGCATCGGCGGCCGGAGTGGCAACGCCCGGCGATACCGTCCTGATGGCACCGGCGGCTGCATCCATGGATCAGTTCTCTTCCTACGCTCACCGTGGCGACGCTTTCGTCCTGGCAGTTCGCGAGCTTGTGGAAGGGCAGGCACCGACCACCGAGGAGTAACAATGGTCAGCACGCCCACCCGCACCCGCGGCAACGAACCCCGGGACGGGAAGTCCAAGGCCGCGTCTGTTGACGACAGCCGGCCCAAGGGGCTCCGCGGACACATGCGCAGCTTCTGGGAGAGCCTTGAAGGCAAGGGCAAAGCCCCCAACAGCTCCACGTATTACCTGATCCTCGGCTGTGCTCTGGCGTTGACGGCGATAGGCATCATGATGGTGCTGTCCGCGTCCAGCGTCGAAGCCATTTCCGAGGGCAAGTCGCCTTACGCCGATGCCCTCAAGCAGGCGGTCTTCGGCGTCGTTGGACTCATTGCGATGTATGTCATCTCACGGACCAACGTGAACTGGATGAAGAAATTGTCGTGGTGGGCGCTGGGGGCAGTCATTGTTCTGCTGGCCTTGGTGCAGGTCATGGGCAACACCGTTAACGGCAACAAGAACTGGATCGACATCGGCGGAGTCACCCTCCAGCCTTCCGAGATGGCCAAGCTGATCCTCTGCGTCTGGATCGCAGCTGTTCTCGCACGCAAGCAGAAGCTCCTCCACCGCTGGATGCACGTCATCATTCCAGTCGTTCCGGGCGCAGGCTTGGTGATTGCGTTGGTGATGTTGGGGAACGACCTCGGAACTGTCATCGTCATTGCGGCGATCACCGCTGCCGGGCTCTACTTCGCCGGGGTACCGGGCCGCATGCTGGCCATCGCCGGCGCAGTGGGTGCAGTCGGCGCCGTCCTGGGCACCATCAGCAGCTCCAACAGGATCTGCCGCATCACGTCGTGGTTGGGAACGGCGTCCCAACAGTGCACCGAGCAGTTCGACTTCGATTTCCAATCCACCAACGGCATGTACGGCCTTGCGCAGGGGAGCTGGACCGGGTTGGGCCTTGGACAAAGCCGTCAGAAATACAACTGGTTGCCGGAAGCCCACAACGACTTCATTTTCGCCATTATCGGCGAGGAACTCGGCCTCGTGGGGACCATTGTGGTCCTGGTCCTGTTTGCGATTCTGGGTATTGCCATCTTCCGTGTGGTGGTCAGGCAGACCGATCCGTTCCAGCGCACCCTTGCGGGTGGAATCATGGTGTGGCTGCTCGGCCAGGCAAGCATGAACATGGCCGTAGTGACCCAACTCCTTCCCGTGGTGGGTGTGCCGCTTCCTTTCATCTCATACGGCGGCTCCGCGCTGATCATGTCCCTCTGTGGCGTGGGCGTAGTGTTGTCTTTGGCCCGCGGCCAACTGCCAGCGCAGCAGCGTTCAGGATTCCTGCCGCGACTCATGTCCAAGACCGCACGAAAGCGTACCTAGCACTTCATGACTTTTGATTCCGCCAACGCATCCAAGCCCTTGTCCGTCGTCCTGGCCGGCGGCGGAACTGCCGGTCACGTCAGCCCGTTGCTGGCCATTGCCGATGCCATCAGGGACAAGCGTCCGGAGGCCGCCATCCTTGCTGTTGGCACGCCGTCGGGCATGGAAACCCGCCTCGTCCCCGCCGCCGGGTACGAACTTGCCACCATCGACCGGGTCCCGTTTCCGCGCAGGCCCTCAGCGGACCTCGTGAAGCTGCCCGCCCGTTTGAGCGGGGCGGTTCGGCAGGCCCGGCGCATCCTGGAGGAATCCCGCGCGGACGTTCTGGTGGGTGTGGGCGGGTACGTCTGCACACCGATGTACCTTGCTGCCAGGAAGCTAGGGATTCCCATCGTCATCCATGAGGCCAATATGAAGGCCGGCTGGGCCAACCGGGTCGGCGCCCGGTTCAGCAACCATGTTGCCGTGGCATTTGCCGGTACCCGGCTGAGGGGTGCACGCCACGTAGGCATGCCGATGCGCCGGGCCATCTCGCAACTTCACAGGACTGTTGCTGCTCCTGCCGCAAGGGCGGCGCTTGGATTGGATGCCCACCGCCCTGCGCTGATCGTCACCGGCGGCTCGTCAGGGGCGTTAAGCATCAACCGTGCCATCACGGCCGCCCTCCCGGCGCTGGCGGCTGCCGGTGTGCAGACACTCCACATCACAGGCGTCGGCAAAGCCGTCAAGAATGACGACGGCGGACTTCTCGCCGCCGACGGCTATCGGCAGGTTGAGTACGTGGACGGCATGGAGAACGTTTATGCCGCTGCGGATGTCCTTCTGGCCCGTGCCGGCGCCGGAACAGTCAGCGAAGTAGCGGCGGTGGGAGTTCCCGCAGTATTCGTGCCCTTGCCCATCGGCAACGGAGAGCAGGCACTCAATGCTGCTCCCTTGGTTTCCGCCGGCGGCGCCATGATGGTGGATGACAAGGACCTCAGTCCGGAATGGCTGCGAAGCGAATTGATTCCGCTTCTGACAGATAGCAGCAGACTCAACGACATGGCCCGTAAATCCGAGGCCCTCGGTATCAGAAACGCCGATCAGCGCATGGCTGATCTTGTCTTGGAAGCGGTATCCGAATGACCACCACTATCGCCCGCCTAGAGTCCCTCGGACGCGTTCACTTCATCGGCATCGGGGGAGTGGGGATGTCCGCCGTCGCACGCATCATGGTGTCACGGGGTGTCCCGGTCAGCGGTACGGATGTCAAGGATTTGCCGGTCATGCGGGACCTTTCCCTGGCTGGTGCGCGCATCGCCGTGGGCTATGACGCCGGAAACCTGGGTGACGCCCAGACAATCGTGGCCGGCTCAGCCATCCGTGCGGATAATCCGGAGCTGGTGGCGGCGCGTGATGCCGGGCTGCCCGTGTTGCACCGTTCCGAAGCGCTGGCCGCCACCATGGCCGGCCACCGGGTGGTAACCGTGGCGGGTACCCACGGCAAATCCACTACCACCTCCATGGTTGCCGTCCTGCTCAAGGAAGCCGGTTTGGATCCCTCCTTCGCCATCGGCGCGAACGTGCCGGCACTAGGCGTTAATGCGGCACATGGGGCATCCGACATTTTTGTGGCAGAGGCCGACGAATCGGATGGTTCATTCCTCAACTACCGGCCCTTGATTGCCGTGGTCACCAACGTCGAGGCCGACCATTTGGACCACTATGGGACGCCGGAAGCCGTCTTCGCTTCCTTCGATGCCTTTGCGGCCCTGCTCCCTGCCGATGGCGTCCTACTGGCATGTGCCGACGACCCCGGCGCCCGTGCCCTGGCGGAGCGCACAGCGGCCCAGGGGACCACACGGGTGCTGACGTACGGCACATCCGACGACGCTAACGTCCGGCTTCACGATGACGGCCCGGGCAACGTGTCGGTGGCCTATAACGGTGACGTCAACAAACTCGAACTTCAGGTACCGGGGCGGCACAATGCCCTGAACGCGGCAGCTGCGTTCGCCGTCGCCGTCGAACTCGGTGTGGAACCGGGTGCTGCAGCGGCGGCACTGGGCCACTTCACGGGCGCGTCCCGGCGCTTTGAGCTCAAGGGCATTGGCAGGGGAGTGCGCGTGTATGACGACTACGCCCACCACCCCACTGAGGTCCGCGCAGCTTTGTCTGCAGCCCGTTCCGTGGCCGCCGGAAACAAAGTGCACGTCCTCTTCCAGCCGCATCTGTTTTCCCGCACCCGTGAGTTCTCCCAGGAGTTCGCGGCCGCCCTGGACCTGGCAGACACCGCCATGGTCCTGGACATCTATCCAGCCCGCGAGGACCCCATTCCTGGTGTGACAAGCACGCTGATCACCGAGCATCTGGTGAGCGGACGGCTGGTTTCCGCCGATGAAGCCGTTGACGCGGTGGCAGCCGTTGCAAGCGAAGGCGATGTGGTCCTAACGGTGGGCGCGGGAGACGTCACTGCCTACGGGCCGTTGATTGTGGAGGCGTTGGGTGGCTAGCACCCGCAAGCCGACCTTCAAACCGGCTACGCCCCCTCGCCAAAGCAAGACTGGCCGACCCCGGGGTGACTCCGCGGAGGTCATCAGTGCACAGCGTTCCGTTGAACCGGAAGTGAAGGCCCCGGAGAAGCCGGCAACCACTGCAAAATCCGCAGGCGGTGGCTCCAAGGCCGCTGGCGGCCCCGCCAAAGACGGCAAGACCTTGCCGGCGGACAACGTCATTGCCTTTCCTGAGCCGAAGAAGCGCCGCCAGCGGCGACTCGTGCTCTGGACGCTTTCGATTGTGGCCGTTGTGGTCGGTGCTTTGATTGCAGGGGCAATATTTTCGCCCGTGCTCGCAGTCCGGACCATCACCGTGGATGGCACGACGTTGCTGACGCCGGACGCGGTGCAGAAAGCACTGTCCGGCCTCGAAGGAAAGCCCCTCCCGCAGCTCAGCGAGCGGGAAATCAACGAGCTCCTGAAACCGTTGGTCCAGGTCCGTTCGGCCACCATGGAAGCGCGGCCGCCGTCGGAGTTGCTGGTGCACGTGGACGAACGCGTCCCGGTGGCACTGCTGAAGCAGGGGGACTCCTACGTCATGGTGGACGTGGACGGGGTGCAGCTCGGTGCAACGAAGGACTTGTCGGCGGTTGCACTTCCGTTGATCGACGCTGGAGTTGGCACAACCAACACGGAGTTGTTCAAGGCTATTGCTGCCGTGCTGGACACCTTGCCCGCCGATATCCTGGCCAGGATGTCCACGGCCTCTGCAGCATCAGCCGATGCTGTTGAGCTGAAACTGGTGGACGGAAAGACGGTAGTGTGGGGCAATGCCGAGGACAGGGAACTGAAGTCGAAGGCACTTGAAGCGCTCCTGCGGATGCCGGCGGACCCCAAGGTTCCCGTCAGTATCTACGACGTCAGTGTTCCCCGGCATCCATTCACAAAATAAGCAGCAAATGAGAACGTAACCTGCGGCCGGCGGTGGCCTTATTTCGCGACAATCACACGACACGCGCAAGCGGAGATTGCATGTGGCAACCAGAGGAAATACCGTCGCAGTAGAGTTACTTGACATAACTATAACCTTCAACTAGAGGGTTAAGGTCCAAGGATTCAAGTTGGACTCGATCAGTTTCGCTATAGGACACAAGCAAGGGGCACGAAACGTGGCAGCACCGCAGAATTACTTGGCCGTCATCAAGGTCGTCGGCATCGGCGGCGGTGGCGTGAACGCAGTCAACCGCATGATCGAGGTCGGCCTTCGGGGCGTGGAGTTCATCGCCATCAACACCGACGCGCAGGCGCTGCTCATGAGCGACGCCGACGTCAAGCTCGACGTCGGACGTGAACTCACCCGCGGCCTCGGTGCCGGGGCAAACCCGGAGGTCGGCAAGCAGGCAGCAGAAGACCACGCCGACGAGATCGAAGAAGTTCTCCGTGGTGCTGACATGGTCTTCGTTACTGCAGGCGAGGGTGGTGGCACCGGAACCGGTGGCGCCCCCGTGGTCGCGCGCATCGCCCGCTCCCTCGGTGCGCTGACCATTGGCGTCGTAACCCGTCCGTTCACCTTCGAAGGCCGACGCCGCGCAGGCTCTGCCGAGGCCGGCATTGACGCCCTCCGCGACGAAGTCGACACCCTGATCGTCATCCCCAACGATCGCCTCCTGTCCATCAGTGATCGCAACGTCTCCGTCCTGGACGCCTTCCGCTCCGCGGACCAGGTGCTCCTTTCCGGTGTCCAGGGCATCACGGACCTCATTACCACCCCGGGCCTGATCAACCTTGACTTCGCTGACGTCAAATCCGTCATGCAGGGCGCAGGCTCGGCCCTCATGGGCATCGGTTCCGCCCGTGGCGAAGACCGCGCTGTCAAGGCTGCCGAACTGGCCATCGCCTCCCCGCTCCTGGAAGCATCCATCGACGGTGCCCACGGAGTCCTTCTTTCCATCCAGGGCGGCTCCGATCTCGGGCTGTTCGAGATCAACGAGGCTGCCCGCCTTGTGCAGGAAGTGGCCCACCCCGAGGCGAACATCATCTTCGGCGCCGTCATTGACGACGCCCTGGGTGACGAAGCACGCGTGACTGTCATTGCTGCAGGCTTCGACGACGTCAAGGCAACTTCGCCCTCCATGGACCAGTCACGTCCGGCCCAGAACCCTGTGCCCTCGGACCGCCCGGCTGCTCCGAGCAGCGCGCCTTCCAGCGCTGCCGCACCGCAGCACGCTACGGCTGGTATCGGCGCAGCAGGGTTGAGCAACTGGGGCCAGCAGCGTCCCTCCGCCCTGCCCGCGGACTCCGGCTTCGACGTCGACCTTCCGGCAGTGGTCGAACCCGATCTTTCGGGCAGCCGCTCCGATGACCTCGACGTTCCCGACTTCCTGAAGTAAGCCACGTTCGGAGAGTCAGTATCAGGTGTTTTGGTGGCGAGATGAAGTACGGCCCGGCGTTTCTGTAGCCTTCACGGATGCAGACGCCGGGAACCTGGCTCTCCATGTGGGGGACGATCCCTCGGACGTGATGGCCCGTCGTGTCCGGTTGGAACAGGCTATTGGCCTGAGCGCCAATGGTCCGGTTGCAGGGCAGTTCCAATATATGGATCAGGTCCACGGCAACCACGTTGAGTTCATTGCAGCACACGGTCCGGGACCCACTGCTGACGCTATGGTCTCCGCCGCCGGGGGATCGTCCAGCCCGCAAGCGCCCACAACATTCCCGCGTCCACCACAGCCTCTGGCTGTCATGGTGGCTGATTGCGTCCCGGTCCTGCTCGTTGGGAGTGACGCCGACGACAACCCCGTCATAGCTGCCGCCCACGCCGGGCGTCCCGGTGTCGCTTCTGCCGTTGTACCTGCCACCGTCGAAGAAATGCGCCGCCGGGGAGCCGCTAACATCAGCGCATGGCTCGGTCCGTCCATCTGCGGATCCTGTTATGAGGTCCCGGAACAGCTGCGGGCCGACGTCGCAGCAAAAGTTCCCGAAACATGGTCTTCCACCTCGTGGGGAACGCCGGCCTTGGACCTGCCGGCGGGTGTCCGGGCCCAGTTGGCTGCCCTCCACGTCACCGTGGAGTATTCCGGAGCATGCACCCTCGAAAACGACTCCCTATTTTCCTACCGGCGGGACTCCCGAACCGGTCGATTCGCAGGTTTGGTGTGGACTCATGACTAGCGTTGGATATGACAATGAACAAGGGCAGGATTCGGGCGGCGACGCCCGGACCGCTGAGCTTGCTCATCGGCTCGGCCTCGTCCGCCAACGGATGGAATCTGCCGTCCACGTTGCCGGGCGGACTGATTCACCGCGGCTGATTGTGGTCACCAAGTTCCATCCCGCGGCCGACGTCCGTCGCTTGGTCGCCCTCGGCGTTACGGACGTCGGTGAAAACCGCGACCAAGAAGCTGCCGCCAAGAGTGCTGAGCTCACACATGTTGACGTCAAGTGGCACTTCATTGGCCAGCTTCAGAGCAATAAGGCGAAGTCCGTGGCCAAGTATGCCTCGTCGGTCCAGTCCATCGACCGCGTGGCGGTTGTTGACGCTTTGGCCAAGGCCATCGCCCGTGAAAAGGATGCCACGGGGCGGAGCGACCTCGATTGCTTCATCCAGGTCAGCTTGGACGACGACGCCGGCGCTCACCGCGGCGGTGCCAACCCCTCCGACGTCGAGGTCCTCGCAGGGAAAATAGAATCAGCTGAAGGGCTGCGGCTGGCCGGGCTGATGGCAGTGGCGCCGCTGGGGGCTGATCCGAATGCCGCGTTTGAGAAGCTCGCCGGGATTTCCCAGACGCTCTGCGCCGTTCATCCCGCCGCAACAGGTATTTCTGCGGGGATGAGCCAGGACCTGGAAGCAGCGGTGAAGTTCGGGGCGACACACCTGAGAATTGGCTCCGATATTCTCGGTTCCCGTCCGGCCGTGGGGTAGCGTCAAAGTATTGGAATGACGGGCCGGGGTTCCAATATGTCAAGTCATGGCGGCCCGCCTACTGCAGAAATGATAGGAGTGCACCATGGCTGGCGCTCTGCGCAAGACAATGATCTATCTTGGGCTCGCCGACGGCGATGAACACTACGAATCTGAGCAGTCCGTCGCCACGCACCACGATGAAGAACGCCCCCAGGCACAGGAACGGGAAGAGCGCCGTGCGCCTGCTCCCGTCCGGGAAGTTGTCCGTGAAATGCCCACTGTTGATGCCGAAGAGGAATACCGCGCACCCGTGACACCCATCAAGCGTGCGGCGTCCAGCCGCGAAGATGCCTCGGGCCTGAGGCAGATCACCACCGTTCACCCGCGTTCATACAACGATGCCAAGGTCATCGGTGAGAGTTTCAGGGATGGCATTCCTGTGATCATGAATGTCACTGACATGGGCGAAGCAGACGCCAAGCGACTCGTGGACTTCTCTGCCGGCCTTGTTTTTGGCCTGCACGGCAGCATCGAGAGGGTGACCAACAAAGTCTTCCTGTTGTCGCCGTCATACGTTGAGGTCATCGGAGATGACAAGAAGGCCAGCGAAACGCAGGCCAGTTTCTTCAACCAGAGCTGACAACAGTTTTTTGCGGATGCCAGGCGGGTCAACCCGCCTGGCATCTGTGTTGCAATAGTAGGGACCGATCCGCATTCCGGAACAAGTGGGAGATCTGAGCTAACTCGTGGGCATTGTTTTCGGCCTTATCTATATTGTGTTGTTGCTGTTCTTCATTGCCCTGATCATCCGACTCATCTTCGAATGGGTCCAGATGTTCGCCCGCCAGTGGCGGCCAAGGGGTGTGGCGTTGGTTACAGCCCATGTGGTGTACTCCGTAACGGATCCTCCGTTAGGCAGGCTCCGAAAACTCATACCACCCCTTCAACTGGGCGGAATATCGCTGGATTTGGGCTTCCTGATCCTGATTATTGCCGTCAGCATTGCCATGGCAGTGACCAGCAGCCTGGCGTAGCTGCTCCGCGGAACCCGGGCCACCGATGGTCCATAGGCCGCAAATTCTCCAAATCAACACGATGGTGTTGAATTAGAGGAACAAGATGATATTTAGGTACCGTAGTTTTGAACGGCCGGAAGGCCTACTGACTAACTAGACCAACGAGGTGACCAGATGGCTTTGACGCCAGAAGACGTTGTCAACAAGCGCTTTCAGCCGACCAAGTTCCGCGAAGGCTACGACCAGGATGAGGTCGATGACTTCCTCGACGAGATCGTGGTGGAACTTCGCCGCTTGAACCAGGAGAACGACGAACTTCGCAAGAAGCTCGGCGAGGCCGGATCGGCTGTTCCCGCTGCAACTGCTGCAGCCCCGGTCGTCGAGAAGGTTCCGGCCCCGGTCAAGGTCGACAAGGAAGCAGAGGCGAAGGCGGAAGCCGAAGCCAAGGCTGCCGAAGCTGCCAAGAAGAAGGAAGCCGAGCAAGCTGCAGCCGCTGCCGCAGCTCCGAAGGCACCCGCTGCCGGCAACGGCGTCACCTCTTCCGCTGAGTCTGCTGCAGGCCTGCTTGCCATGGCACAGCAGATGCACGACAAGCACGTTTCAGACGGTGCGCAGCAGAAGGAAAAGATCATTGCCGAGGCTCAGATCGAGGCTTCCAGCCTCGTCAACGACGCCCAGGAGAAGTCCCGCAAGATCCTTGGTGCCCTCGAGCAGCAGCGCTCCGTTCTTGAGCGCAAGGTTGAGCAGCTCCGCGGCTTCGAGCGCGACTACCGTTCACGCCTGAAGGCTTACATCGAGGGTCAGCTCCGCGACCTCGACGCCCGTGGTTCCGTTGCTGCCCCTGAGGTTGGCGAAGCAACCGCAGACGTTTAGCAAGTATTCTGAAAGCCGGTGGCTGAGGACTCCTCGGTCGCCGGCTTTCGCTGTTAAAGACTGACAGCGGCCAAAAGCTGACAGCAGCCCGCCACGCTTCCCGAATGAAAGCACTATGACCGACGACTTCACCGCTGACGCCGCACAACCGGCGCCTGCTGAGCGCCGTAAGTGGCGTCCTGCCATGCTATGGCTCTTTGCCGGCTTCGCCGTGTTCGCCTACGTTTTTGATCAGCTCACCAAGCTCTGGGTGACCAGCACCATGACAGAGGGTGAGCGCATTCCTGTGCTGCCTCCGTTGCTGCACTGGTACTACATCCGTAATTCCGGGGCGGCGTTTTCCATCGGCGAGAACGTGACATGGATCTTCACGATCGTCATGGCAGCTGTTTCCGTGGCGATCCTCTTCCAATTGCGAAAGTTGGGTTCAGCTTGGTGGGCGCTTTCCCTGGGGCTGTTGCTGGGAGGGGCTCTCGGCAACTTAACCGACCGTTTGTTCCGTGAGCCATCCTTCGCCATGGGGCATGTGGTGGACTTTATCCAATTGCCGAACTTCGCCATCTTCAACATCGCCGACTCGGCGGTGGTGTCGGGCGTCGTTATTATTTGCCTCCTGACGCTGCGAGGCATCGGCATGGATGGAACGCGGCATGTCGCAGTACCCAAGCCCGCCAAAGATGCGAAGCCTGCGGGCGGCACTAGCGGGGAGCCTGCTGGTGAGTGAATCTGTGGTGGTCCCAGAAGAGCTGGCCGGCGTTCGCGTTGACGCAGGCCTGGCGCAGCTTCTGGACATTTCGCGCTCCGCGGCTGCGCTCCTGATTTCCGAGGGAAACGTCACAAGCGGCGGAGTGGCAATGGGTAAGTCGGCAAAGCTCGTTGCCGGCGCGTTGATTGATGTCACGGTTCCCGAGCGTCCGGATCCCTTGGAAGTCGTGGAGGAAGTTGTGGAAGGCCTGAAGATCCTGCTGGACGACGAGGAATTCGTTGTCATCGACAAGCCTGTGGGGGTTGCTGCCCATCCCTCGCCCGGCTGGGTGGGCCCTACTGTAGTGGGGGGTCTCGCCGGTGCCGGATACCGGATTTCAACCTCAGGAGCGCCTGAGCGGGCGGGAATCGTTCACAGGCTCGACGTCGGTACTTCCGGCGTGATGGTCGTGGCCAAGACCGAGCACGCCTACACGGTCCTGAAGCGGGCGTTCAAGGAACGTACCGTGGAGAAGGTTTATCACGCAGTCGTTCAGGGACTGCCTGATCCGCTGGAGGGCACTATTGACGCGCCGATCGGTCGTCACCCCGGCCATGACTGGCGATTCGCCGTCATCGAGGACGGCCGGCCGTCAGTGACCCATTACGAGGTCCTGGAAGCTTTTGGCAAGGCGACCTTGGTGGAAGTCCATTTGGAGACCGGCCGGACGCATCAGATCCGAGTCCACTTCTCGGCGCTTCGGCATCCGTGTGCCGGAGATCTCACCTATGGGGCAGACCCTCGTCTCGCTGCGAACCTCGGCCTCACCCGGCAATGGTTGCACGCCCGCCAGCTTGGCTTCACCCACCCCCGCACGGGCGATTGGGTTGAAGTCAGCAGCGACTACCCGGCGGACCTTCAGTACGCCCTGGATTTGCTCGCGACAGGCTCCGCATAGACAGGATTCACTGCCCGGGTCCGACTTCTGTCGGACCCGGGACGGTAGACTGTCGTGGTGACTTCCAGCAATGATTCGTTCGTCCATCTGCACACCCACACCGAATACTCCATGCTGGATGGAGCTGCCCGGCTCGGTGAGTTGTTCGATGAAACCGAACGCCTGGGGATGCCCGCCCTGGCCACCACGGACCATGGATATTTGTTCGGAGCTTTCGACTTTTGGCGCAAGGCCACGGACAAGGGCATCAAACCGATCATCGGTGTCGAAGCCTACGTAACCCCTGGTACCGCCCGCGGGGACAAGGAGCGCGTGCGCTGGGGCGATGAAAGCCAGCGCAAGGACGACGTCTCGGGTGGTGGCTCGTATACCCATATGACCCTCCTGAGTTACAACAACGTGGGCATGAGGAACCTGTTCAGGGCTTCATCCATCGCCTCCTTGGACTCCGTCTTTGGTAAATGGCCGCGGTTGGACCGGGAACTACTCAACACCTACTCCGAAGGCTTGATCGCCACCACAGGTTGCCCTTCCGGGGAAGTCCAGACCAAGTTGCGGCTCGGTCTTTACCGTGAGGCTGTGGAAGCCGCAGCTGAATTCCGCGATATTTTTGGCGCGGAGAACTACTTCTGTGAACTGATGGATCACGGGCTGGACATTGAACGGCGCGTCACGGGCGATCTCCTGCGCCTTGCCAAGGAGCTCAACCTCCCGCTGGTGGCCACCAATGACCTCCATTACACGCATGAACATGATGCCAAGGCCCACGAGGCCTTGTTGGCCATCCAATCCGGTTCCACGCTCCTGGAGCCCACGTATGACAACGGCGGTTCGCGCTTCGCGTTCTCCGGCAGCGGCTACTACCTGAAGTCGCCGCAGGAGATGCGGGAGCTGTTCCGGGATCACCCTGAAGCCTGCGACAACACGCTGCTCATCGCCGAGCGCTGCGAAGTTTCTTTCAACACCGGCGCCAACTACATGCCGCGCTTCCCTTGCCCTCCCGGGGAAGACGAGACCTCCTGGCTGGTCAAGGAAGTGGATACCGGCCTGAAGTACCGCTACCCCCAAGGCATTCCTGACAACGTCCGGAAGCAGGCGGACTACGAGCTGGGCGTCATCACGTCCATGGGATTCCCGGGGTACTTCCTGGTGGTTGCCGACTTCATCAACTGGGCCAAGAACAATGGCATCCGTGTAGGTCCCGGCCGCGGATCCGGTGCAGGCTCCATGGTGGCGTACGCCATGCGCATCACCGACCTCGACCCCCTGCAGCACGGCCTGATCTTTGAGCGCTTCCTTAACCCGGACCGCGTTTCCATGCCCGACTTCGACGTCGACTTCGATGATCGCCGCCGCTCCGAGGTGATTGACTACGTCACCAAGAAGTACGGCGACGAGCGTGTGGCCATGATCGTCACGTACGGCACCATCAAGACCAAGCAGGCGCTCAAGGACTCCTCGCGCGTGCTGGGCTACCCGTTCAGCATGGGTGAGACGCTGACCAAGGCACTTCCTCCTGCCGTTATGGCCAAGGACATTCCCTTGGCGGACATTCAGAACCCGGAATCCAAGCGTTACAGCGAAGCCGGGGATTTCCGCCAGCTGATCGCCACGGATCCGGAGGCCGCCAAGGTCTTCGAGACGGCCCTGGGCATCGAGGGACTGAAGCGCCAGTGGGGTGTGCACGCCGCCGGTGTGATCATGTCCTCGGACCCCATCATCGATGTCATTCCCATCATGCGCCGTTTCCAGGACGGCCAGGTCATCACCCAGTTCGATTACCCGACGTCCGAAGGCCTCGGCCTGATCAAGATGGACTTCCTGGGTCTCCGAAACCTGACGATCATTTCGGATGCCCTGGAAAACATCAAGATGAACCGCGGCGTCGACCTGGATCTGGAAAACCTGGAACTCGACGACGCTGCGTCCTACGAGCTCCTGGCGCGCGGTGACACCTTGGGCGTGTTCCAGCTCGACGGCGGGCCCATGCGGTCCCTGCTCAAGCTCATGAAGCCTGACAACTTCGAAGACATCTCCGCTGTTCTTGCCCTGTACCGGCCTGGACCCATGGGCGCCAACGCCCACACCGACTATGCCCTGCGCAAAAACGGGATCCAGGAAGTCATTCCCATCCACCCGGAGCTGGAAGAACCGCTGAAGGAAATCCTGGGCGGCACCTTTGGCCTGATCGTGTATCAGGAGCAGGTCATGGCCGTGGCCCAGAAGCTGGCCGGCTACTCGCTTGGACAGGCCGACATCCTTCGCCGCGCCATGGGTAAGAAGAAGAAGTCCGAGCTGGACAAGCAGTTCGCCGGCTTCTCCCAAGGCATGCAGGACAACGGCTACTCCATGGCCGCCGTCAAGACGCTGTGGGACATTCTGCTCCCGTTCTCCGACTACGCCTTCAACAAGGCCCACTCGGCAGCATATGGCGTTATCTCGTACTGGACGGCCTACTTGAAGGCGCACTACGCGCCGGAGTACATGGCTGCCTTGCTGACGTCCGTGGGTGATGACAAGGACAAATCCGCCATCTACCTCAACGAGTGCCGTCGAATGGGCATTACTGTCCTCCCGCCGGACGTCAACGAATCCTCGCTGAACTTCACCCCGGTGGGAACGGACATCCGCTTCGGCATGGGCGCCATCCGCAATGTCGGCGTCAATGTGGTGGATGCAATGGTGGCTGCGCGCACTTCCGAGGGCAAGTACACGTCCTTCAAGGATTTTCTCCTCAAGGTCCCCGCCGTTGTGTGCAACAAGCGCACCATCGAATCACTGATCAAAGCCGGAGCGTTCGATTCACTCGGTCACCATCGGCGTGCTTTGGCGATGATCCACGAAGAAGCCATCGACTCTGTGATCACGCTCAAGCGCAACGAGGCAATTGGCCAGTTCGATCTCTTCGCGGGCTTTGAAGACCAAGAGCCCGAGGCGTCGCTGACCACCGAAATCCCGGATCTGCCCGAGTGGGAGAAGAAGGACAAGCTGTCCTTCGAACGGGACATGTTGGGCCTTTACGTTTCAGACCATCCCTTGCAGGGGCTGGAGGGCGTCCTCAGCCAGCACGCTGAACAGTCCATTACGTCGATCATCGCCGAGGACGGACCGCACGACGGCGCGATAGTCACCATTGCGGGCATGATCACCTCGCTGAGCCGCAGGATTGCCAAGGCCAGCGGAAACGCCTATGCCCGAGCAGAAATCGAAGACCTGGGCGCTTCCATGGAGGTCATGTTTTTCGGCCAGGTTTACGGTCCTATCGCCTCGGTCCTGGCTGAGGACTTGATCGTTGTGGTCAAGGGCCGCCTGCAGCGCCGCGATGACGGAGCGGTCACTTTGAACTGCATGGAGCTATCCGTCCCGGACCTCAGTGAAAGCGTGAACGGTCCCGTGGTGATCACCATTCCTACGTTCAAGGCCACCGAGGCAGTTGTGACTGACCTGCGTGACGTGCTGCGAACCCACCGCGGAAATTCGGAAGTCCGGCTCAAGCTGATGGGGGACACGAAGGTGGAGGTCATGGGCTTGCCCGTCCATATGCGGGTCAACCCCAGTCCTTCACTTTTTGGTGACTTGAAGGTCCTGCTGGGTCCTGCCTGCCTGGATAACTAGCAGGCTCGCGGCCGCTCGGTCAGATTTCGTAGTCGAGCGGCTCGGGCTTGCTGTAACCGCCGCTGTGGTACAGCAGGGGAGTGCCGTCCTCGCCCACCTGGCCGTCTATGACCTCGACTACCACCACAGCGTTGTTCTCGAAAGACAGGCGCATCTGGATTCTGCCCACGAGCCAACCGCTGACATCCTTGAGAATAGGCACGTCATGGGGGCCCGGCTCCCAATGATCGCCGTCGAACCGGTCGCGTGTCCGTGCGAAGCGATTGGCGAGGGCTTGGTTTTCCAGCCCCAGCATGTGGACTCCGATGTACTCCGCGTTGGCCACGGCAGGCCAGGAACTGGAACTCCTGGCCATGTTGAAGGTGAAGCGGGGCGGCTCGGCAGATAGCGAGGCCACAGACGTGGCGGTGAAGCCGAAGGGGCTTCCGTTGAGGTTCGCCGTGATGATGGCTACTCCAGCGGCATGCCGACGGAACATCTCCCTGAAAGTCTGCTCGAAGCCGGATGGTTCGCTGGGCACGTCGGTTTTCTCCTGAATTGGGGCCTTGCATGTCTTCTTCTTCAGGGTATTCCTCCGGGAGTGCGAGCCCCACATTTTGTCGGGTCGGCGTGAACCTTTGTTAATGTGAGGTGCATGACCGATTCCACCGTGCACGTCCCTGCCGTCGCAGAACAGATCTCTGCCTCCAAACCCCGGCGCTCGAAGGACGTCCTTTGGTTGGTCCTTCCGGCGGCTTTGGGTGTGGTTGCCGGATTCATCTGGTGGCTTCTCGCTCCGGGTGGACTGAACCTGGTTTCGGGCAATCCGGATCTGGCGAATGCGGCCAACCCTGATTCCTGGCTTCCGCGGGACTTGGTCCTCGCAGCCCTGATGCTGCTGGCAGGGTGCCTCACCGGCGTGATGCTGGACGGAAAGTTAAACGGAGATGGTGCCGCGCGGCGCTTAGCCTTTGCTCTCCTTGGGGGTGCTTTGGGTGCGGTCTTCGCATGGCTGGTTGGGCTGCTTGCCGCCCAGTTGCTGGGGCCCGCCCCGGATCCTGCCCTTGGCCCCGGGTTTGGCTTCACGCTGCGCTCCTACGCTGTACTGGTTCTGTGGCCTGCTGCCATCGCTTTTATCACGTTTGTCCTGGCGCTGTTCGGGGTTCTGTCGAAGAAACCCGTAAAATAGCCGGGTGACCACTTCCTCGGATACTTCCGCCCTCTCCACTGACGCCCTAAATTTCCGGAGCATCGATTTCCGTGGCCGCCGCCTTACCTTGGCGGAGCTGCGCGCAGCTGTGCCAAGGGCGCAGCATCAGACGATGGCAGAGGCCGAACAGAAGGTCCTGGACATCATTTCCGACGTCCGTAGCCGCGGCTTTGCCGCCTTGGCCGAACTGGCCAGGAAATTCGACGGCGTGGAGCAGTCACACCCCAGGGTCCCGGCGGAGGCACTTACCCAGGCGCTGACGGAACTTGACCCAAAGGTCCGCGCTGCCTTGGAGGAGTCCATCAACCGCGCCCGGCAATTTGCTGACCAGCAGCGCCCTGCCAATGTGGATGTACAACTTGGCGACGGTGCCGTTGTCAGCCAAAACTGGATTCCTGTGGGACGCGTTGGGCTCTACGTTCCCGGTGGACTCGCTCCGCTGGCATCTTCAGTCATCATGAACGTGGTCCCCGCGGTTGCCGCTGGCGTGGAGTCCATTGCGCTTGCCTCCCCGCCGCAGAAAGACTTTGGCGGCCTCCCGCACCCCACCATCCTGGCCGCGGCGAAGCTCCTGGGCATTGACGAGGTGTACGCCATCGGCGGCGCACAGGCCATTGTTTCGTTTGCTTACGGCATCCCTGGCACAGGTGATGAACTGTCTATTGAGCCCGTTGACGTTGTCACGGGCCCGGGCAACATTTTTGTGGCCACAGCCAAGCGCCTCGTCAAGGGTGTGGTGGGCATCGATTCCGAGGCCGGAACCACGGAGATCGCCATCCTTGCCGACGCCACCGCGCAGGCCCCGTTGGTGGCCGCCGACCTCATCAGCCAGGCGGAGCATGATCCCAAAGCAGCCTCCGTCCTGGTGACTGACTCCGCGGAACTGGCTGACGCCGTCGTGCATGAACTGGCGCAGCAGGCCGCTGGAACAAAGCACCGTGCCCGCGTTCTTGAGGCGCTGTCCGGACCGCAGTCCGGTGTGGTGCTGGTGGATGATCTTGAGCAGGGGATCGCGGTCTGCAACGCATACGCCGCTGAACACCTGGAAATCATGACGGCCAACGCGGCCACGGTTGCAGCGCGGATTCGTAACGCGGGAGCGATCTTCGTGGGCGACTTCAGCCCGGTCAGCCTGGGGGACTACTGCGCAGGTTCCAACCACGTGCTGCCCACCAGCGGAACGGCCGCTTTCTCGTCCGGTCTCAACGTCACCACGTTCCTCCGCGCGGTCCAGGTCATCAACTATGACCGCGCCGCCTTGGAGCAAGTCAGCGGGCACATCGTGAGCCTGTCGGGTGCAGAGGACCTTCCGGGCCACGGAGATGCTGTTCGAATTCGCTTCGCGTAGGGCCTCAACCACTACATATGTGGGTGGCTACCACTACATGTAGTAATTACACGCTTGTCATTAGTGCATGGCGGACCGTAAACTGGTGCCGGAAGTGAATCTTCCGGCACCTTTGCGTATCCGGCGTCCTGCCGCATGCGATTCCGTGCCGGAGCCGTCAGGGGAGGCCCAGCGTGTATTGTCCGTTCTGCCGGAATCCCGACTCCCGCGTCGTCGACAGCCGAATGGCTGACGACGGTTCATCCATCCGCCGCCGACGCCAGTGCCCGGAATGCGGACGTCGCTTCACCACAGTGGAAACCACCAGCCTGTCCGTGATCAAGAGGTCCGGCGTCGGCGAACCATTCAGCCGCATCAAGGTCATCAGTGGGGTCCGCAAGGCATGCCAGGGACGTCCGGTCACGGAGGACGATCTTGCAATGCTCGCCCAGGAAGTCGAGGAGAATATTCGTTCCTCGGGCGCAGCGGAGATCGATGCCCATGAGGTGGGCCTGGCTATTCTGGGCCCGCTCCGGAAGCTTGATGAAGTGGCATACCTTCGTTTTGCCAGCGTGTATCAGGCGTTTGAGTCCCTGGAGGACTTCGAATCAGCCATCTCGCTGCTACGCCATGAGGCAGAAGCGGCCAAGGCAGGCGCCAAGCAAGTCAAGGGTTCGGAAAAGAGCCAGCTATAGCTCCGGTGGCGGCAGCGGAGGGGAAGCCGCAGCCGCCACCGGCATCAATCCTGACCGGGATCAGCGCCCGCCGGACACAGGGAGCACGGCTCCGGTAATGTACCCGGCCTCGTCCGACATCAGCCACATCACCGCCGCAGCCACCTCCTCCGGCTCCGCGCCGCGGCCCATCGGGATGGTTGGGTTCAGCCTCTCCACGCGGTCCGGCATTCCAGCCGCTGCGTGGAGGCCGGTATTGGTGCTGCCCGGGGCAACGGCGTTGACACGGATGCCCTGCTTGGCCACTTCGGCGGCAAGGCCCACAGTCAAAACATCCACTGCCCCCTTGGTGGCCGCGTAGTGGACCCAGGTTCCGGGCGAGCCCGCCTTGGTGGCTGTGGAGGAGACGTTGACGATGGAGCCGCCGCTGCCGCCGTTGTCCGTCGAAAGTCGCCGAACTGCTTCCTGGCACATGAAAATCATTCCGGCCACGTTGACATCAACAACCCGTTGGACCGTTTCCGCCGGTACTTCCATGAGGGCGCCGATCAGGTTTCCCGTGATGGCGGCGTTGTTGATCACGGCGGTCACGGGACCCCAACCGGCGGCTTCGTCGAACAGGCGTCCGACGTCGGCCGGTTGGCTGACATCCGCCTGCACGGCGCGTGCCTTGCCGCCTTGGGCCAGGATGTCGTTGACCACGGTCCGTGCACCTTCAGCGTCTGCGGAGTAATTGACCACCACGTGATACCGGGCAGCCGCCGCGGCGAGTGCTACGGCGGCTCCGATTCCCCGGCTGGCGCCGGTGACGATCGCGACTCCGCGTTCACCATGCTGGTCGGCGGTTTCGGCCTCTGTCATGCCGCGGCTACTTCGCGAGCTTGTGGTGCAAAGCGACCTCGAGTGCCGCGCCCACAATGCCGGCGTCGTTCTTCAACTTTGCCGTGACGATTTTGGTCCGCAGCTCAAGGTGCGGGAAGTACTCGTCGGAGCGTTTGGAAATGCCGCCACCCACAATGAACAGCTCGGGGGAGAACAGGAACTCCACGTGCTGGAGGTAGCGGTTGAGCAGGACACCGTACTCGTCCCAGCTCAGGCCATCGCGTTCGCGAGCCACCGCGGAGGCTTTGGTCTCGGCGTCGTGCCCGTCCACCTCAAGATGCCCGAGCTCGGCGTTGGGGACCAGCTGTCCATTGAAGATGAATGCCGATCCGATGCCGGTTCCCAGGGTGATCACCAGGACGGTGCCGTCCACGCCCTCGCCAGCACCGTAACGGGCTTCGGCGAGGCCAGCGGCGTCGGCATCATTGATGACCTCTACGGGACGGCCGAGGCGTTTGGTGAAGGTGGCGTCGATGTTGGTGCCAAGCCAGGTTTTGTCCACGTTGGCCGCCGAGTTGACCACGCCGTGCTGGATGATGCCGGGGAATGTCACACCCACGGGGGAATCCGCTGCCGGCGCGTCGGGACGGCTGGAGAGTTCCTCGACGATTTGGGCGACAACCTCAGCTACAGCCTCCGGAGTGGCGGGCTGCGGAGTGGGAACGCGGAAGCGGTCGCCAATCAACTTGCCCTTCTTCAGGTCGACGATGCCGCCCTTGATGCCGGTGCCACCGATGTCGATACCGATCAACGGGGCGTTCTTGTGGGTCTTCTCATCCTTCTTGGACAATGCATTTCCGATCATGGCAGGAGGGGATGGGCATGGCGCAGCCGCCCGGGCTGCGTGGACCTTCCGGAGAGCTCAGGGAAGGGTAAGGATTTCCGCGCCGGTCTCGGTGACCAGCAGGGTGTGTTCGAATTGGGCAGTGCGTTTGTGGTCCTTGGTGACGACCGTCCAGTCGTCGGCCCACATATCCCATTCGATGGTGCCAAGGGTCAGCATGGGTTCGATGGTGAAGACCATGCCTGCCTCGATCACGGTGTTGTACGCCGGGGCTGCGTCGTAATGCGGAATGATGAGGCCGGTGTGAAAGGCCTCGCCCACGCCGTGGCCGGTGAAATCCCGAACTACGCCATAGCCGAAGCGTTTTGCGTAGGACTGGATGGCACGGCCGATTACGTTGATTTCGCGGCCAGGGGCCACGGCCTTGATGGCCCGGTTGAGCGACTCCTGCGTACGCTCAACCAGCAGACGGGATTCTTCGTCCACGTCGCCAACCAGGAAAGTGTAGTTGGTATCCCCATGCACGCCGTTGATGAAGGCAGTGATGTCAATGTTCAGGATGTCGCCATCCTGCACCACGGTTGAGTCCGGGATCCCGTGGCAAATGACCTCATTGAGCGAGGAACACAGGGACTTGGGAAAGCCCCGGTAGCCGAGGGTGGACGGGTACGCGTTGTGGTCCAGGAGGAACTCGTGCCCCACCTTGTCCAGATGGTCGGTGGTGACGCCCGGCTGGGTATGCTTGCCGACCTCGACGATCGCTTGCGCAGCGATCTTTCCGGCAATCCGGATCTTCTCGATGGTCTCCGCTGACTTCACCTCGGAGCCCGTGAACTTGGCGGGTGCCTTCTTGCCGACATACTCCGGCCTGGGAATTGACGCCGGGACGGGTCGTTCAGGGCTGATGGTTCCCGGGGTGAGGGCGCCAATGGGTGCGGTCGAAGCAAGAGAAGGCATAGATTGATCATATAAGGCACACAAGAGACGTAAGTAACAAAGTGTGGCCGGGTTCCTGTGACCCCGCCAAGGTTACGCGTCGAAGGGCCGCGAAGACTGAGGAGGAGACGTGACGGAGTACTGGTACAACGTCAAGACGCACGAGATCGAAGAGGACGCCTTGTCCGATTGGACCCAGCTCATTGGCCCCTATAAGACCAGGGAAGAAGCCGAGCACGCCTTGGAAAAGGTCAAAGCACGCAATGACGCCTGGGATGCCCAGGACGACGATTAGCCGGGACGTTGCTTAGAAGGAGTGCTCCGGTCCGGGGAACTGACCGGACCGGACGTCCTCCCCGTAAGCGGCGGCGGCATCACTCAGCGTGGTGCGAAGATCCGCATATTGCTTGACGAACTTGGCCATTTTGCCGCCACGCAATCCAGCCATGTCCTGCCACACAAGGACCTGCCCAGTGGTGCTCTTGCCGGCGCCGATACCGACGGTCGGGACCCGCAATGCGGCATCGATGACGGCCGCGGTCCCTGCAGGCACCATTTCCATGAGGACACTGAAGGCGCCCGCATCCTGCAGGGCTACGGCGTCGTCCACGAGGCGCTGGGCGTCGTCTCCCCGGCCTTGCACGCGGTAGCCGCCGAGGGAATGTTCGCTTTGCGGCGTGAATCCGATGTGGGCCATGACGGGGATGCCTGCCTGGACCATGGCTTTGACGGTGTCCGCGTAATATGCCGTTCCTTCGATCTTGACGGCGTGCGCCAGTCCCTCCTTGAGGAACCGGACGCCGGTGGCCACCGCCTGACCGGGAGAAACTTCATAGCTCCCGAAAGGCAGGTCCGCTACGATCAGCGCCCGCTTGGCCGCCCTGCTGACTGCCCGTGTGAGGGGAAGGAGCTCATCCACTGTGACAGGGAGGCTCGTCTCGTTGCCGAACACGTTGTTGGAAGCGGAGTCACCCACCAGGAGGACTTCGATTCCCGCCTGGTCAAAGATTTCGGCGGTGTACTGCTCGTATGCCGTCAGCATGGCGAAGTGCTCGCCGTTGTCCTTGGCCTGCTGCAGGTGATGTATGCGGACCCGGCTGATGGGCTTCCTGCCAGCCGTCGCTTGCGCTTGCGCCGCTGGTGTGGGGCCGCTGCCGTAAGGTGCGGGAACTTCGGCGGGCGTGGTGGACTCAGGAAGGTTGCTCGGGGCCATGGATAGAGCCTAAGCGGTGCCGACGGCGGCTGCCACCAGTGTGCCCGGCGTCACCTTATGTAAACGCTGCGTTACACGCAGCTACTGCTGCGGCATTAGCACGGAACTCTTAGTAGAGTGAAGGCTGAGCTGTCGTGGCTTCTATCCATTGAAACCAGCGGCATGGACACTGAATCGGAAAAGAGGCCCTATGGACCGCCAGCAAGAGTTCGTTCTGCGGACGATCGAAGAGCGTGACGTGCGCTTCGTACGCTTGTGGTTCACCGACGTCGTGGGTTCCCTGAAATCGGTGGCGCTGGCGCCGGCCGAAGTTGAGGGCGCCTTTGAAGAGGGCCTTGGCTTTGACGGTTCGGCCATCGAGGGCCTTGCCCGTGTGTTCGAGTCGGACATGCTCGCGCAACCGGACCCCTCCACGTTCCAGATCCTGCCGTGGCGTGGCGAGACCGAGCAGACGTCCCGCATGTTCTGTGACGTCCTCACTCCGGATGGTGAACCGTCTGCCGCGGACCCCCGCAACGTCCTCAAGAGGACCCTCGCGAAGGCCGCGGACATGGGCTTCACCTGCTACACCCATCCCGAGATCGAGTTCTACCTGTTGAAGTCGAAGGAACTTGGCCCGGACGGGGCTCCGGTTCCTGTGGACGAAGGTGGCTACTTTGACCACGTACCGGGCGGAGTAGCGCAGGACTTCCGCCGCACCGCCGTGACCATGCTCGAATCGGTCGGTATCTCGGTGGAGTTCAGCCATCACGAGGGCGGTCCGGGCCAAAACGAGATTGACCTCCGTTACGCCGATGCCCTCCAGACCGCGGATAACATCATGACGTTCCGCACGGTCATCAAGGAAGTCGCCCTCCAGCAGGGCACCTACGCCACGTTCATGCCCAAGCCGTTCACGGACCACCCCGGTTCGGGCATGCATACCCACTTCTCGCTCTTCGAAGGCGACACTAACGCGTTCTTCGAAGCCGGAGCGGAGTTCCAGCTGTCCAAGACGGCGCGGCAGTTCATTGCCGGAATCCTCAAGCACGCTCCTGAGTTCACGGCCGTCACCAACCAGTTTGTCAACTCATACAAGCGCCTCTGGGGCGGCGGAGAGGCCCCGAGCTACTTGAGCTGGGGCCACAACAACCGCTCAGCATTGGTACGAGTCCCGCTGTACAAGCCCGGTAAGGGCCAGTCGGCACGCATCGAGTACCGCGGCATCGACAGCGCAACCAATCCCTACCTGGCCTACGCCGTGCTGCTCGGTGCCGGCTTGAAGGGCATCGAGGAAGGCTACGAACTTCCGGCCGCCGCCGAAGACGACGTGTGGTCATTGACCACTGCGGAGCGCAGGGCAATGGGACATGCGCCGTTGCCGGCAAGCCTCCACGATGCCATCCGGGCCATGGAGGAATCCGAGCTGGTGGCCCAGATCCTGGGGGAGCAGGTGTTCGAGCACTTCCTGCGCAACAAGCGTGCAGAGTGGCAGGACTACCGCCTCCAGGTCACCCCGTATGAGTTGCAGCGCAATCTCGGCATTCTCTAGGCCGGGCCAATGAGCCTTGCGCGTCGGCTCATCTCAGCCGGATTCAGTGACCTCGAAAAGGGCGAACGGTTTCTTGCTGCTCGGGAACTTGAGGGGATCGACGAGGACGCACTGTTCGCCGGGCTGTCCTTGTCGGCGAGCCCGGACACGGCTCTCCAGTCACTGGTCCGGCTCATTGAGAAGAACCCGGGGCTGAAGAAGCTGGCCGCGGCTGACCCGGACACCAGCGAGCCCATGTACCGGCTTCTGGGTGCATCGGAGGCCTTGGGGGAGTTTCTCGTGCGACGACCGGAGCATCTGGATGTCTTCAATATCCGGGTCAGCCCGGAGCCGGTCCAAGCTTCCAACGAAGAGCTGCGGGCATTGCTGCTTCGCTCCGTGAAAGCCGAACCGGGCGCTCAACGCCCGGTGGCCGGAATCACCGGCCTGCCGGCCTACGCGGCCTTGCGGAGCGCCTACCGCCGAGGTTTAACCGAGCTCGCCATCAAGGACATCTGCGCGGCATCACCAACAGACTTCATGCCCGCGGTCGGTGCCGAGCTGGCCGATCTCGCCGGTGCTGCCATTGAGGCCGCCCTGGCGGTCTCCCGGGCCGAAGCGGCAGCCCAGTTCGACGCTGCGGAAATTTCCGATGTTGGGCTTGCCGTCATTGGCATGGGTAAGTGTGGCGCCCGGGAGCTGAACTACATTTCCGATGTCGACGTCATCTATGTCATCGAAGCAGGGGAGTTGGACGACGCCCGCGCGTCCACCATCGGCACGGCCCTCGCCTCCGGCATTTCCAGGGCGATCTCTTCCTCGGCGCCCGAACCCGGGTTGTGGGAAGTTGATGCCAATCTCCGTCCGGAGGGTAAATCCGGGCCCCTGGTTCGTACCCTTCCCTCACATTTGAGCTACTACGCCCGATGGGCCGAAAGCTGGGAATTCCAGGCGCTGCTGAAGGCAAGGACCATTGCCGGCGACCGGGAACTGGGCCAACGCTACGAGAAGGCCGTGGAACCACTTGTCTGGGCATCCGCGGGACGCGAGGGTTTCGTGGAGTCGGTCCAAGCCATGCGCCGCAGGGTGACCGACTACATCCCGGCCGCCGAGGAACAGCGCCAAATCAAGCTGGGTCGCGGCGGGCTCCGTGACGTTGAATTCACGGTCCAGTTGTTGCAACTGGTGCATGGAAAGTCTGACGAGTCACTCAGGTGCCGGGACACCACTTCTGCCATTGCGGCATTGTCTGCCGGCGGCTATATCGGTCGCACGGACGCAGCGGCCTTCGACAACGCCTACCGCTACCTGCGCCTGTTGGAACACAGAATTCAGCTTTTCCAGTTGCGTAGGACCCACCTTATGCCTGTCACTGAGGATGCCCAGCGCTTTCTCGCCAAGGCCGTCCTCGGTCCGTTCGCACTGGAGCGGCCACACCCTGACCAACTGATGGCCACCTGGCAAAAGACCAAGAAATCCGTCCGTGAGCTGCACGAGCGGATCTTCTACCGGCCGCTGCTCAATACCGCAGCGAAGCTGAGCAGCGAAGACGCGAAGCTCAGCCCGGAGGCCGCCCAGGGTCGCCTCGCCGCACTTGGCTATCTTGATCCCCAAGGCGCCATGCGGCATATCGAAGCGCTCACCGCGGGTGTCAGCCGGCGAGCCGCACTGCAGAGGCAGCTCCTGCCGATCCTCTTGGGGTGGCTCGCCGAGGGCGTGGATCCCGACGCCGGACTGCTGGCCTTCCGTAGGGTCAGCGAAGCCCTGGGAACCACCCACTGGTATTTGGGGCTGCTCCGGGACTCCCAAGCGGCAGCGGAGCGACTCTGCCAGGTCCTGGCTAATTCGCGGCTGATTTCGGACTTGTTGGAAGTGTCTCCGGAGTCCGTTGCCTGGTTGGGCAGCGACAAGGAACTGGCGCCGGTTCCCTTCGAAGCCCAGTGGCAGGAAATCCGGTCCAAGCTTTCCCGCCACGCGGATCCCGAGAGTGCCATGAGGCTGATCCGGCTGATCCGGCGTCGTGAGATCCTGCGCACCGCGATCGCGGATAGCGCTGGATTGCTGGACCAGGATGCCGTCGGACTGGCTCTGGCCGAGACGGACCGGGCCGCGGTTCTCGGGGCGCTGCACGTAGCGGAGTCCGTGGTGGCCTCGGCGGGCCCATTGAAAACTGATGTGCTGGTGGTGGCAATGGGACGGCAGGGTGGTCGCGAGATCGGCTACGGCTCGGACGCGGACGTCATCTATGTGCACCGCGCCCGCCCCGGGTTCACCGATGCTGAGGCGCAAGAGCAGGCGACGGCGATAGTCGCCAAGGTGTCCAGCTTCCTCACCCAGCCGCTCAAGCCTGCGATCATGGCCGAACGAGTGCTAATGGTGGACGCCGACCTCCGGCCGGAGGGCAAAAACGGTGCCATGGTGCGGTCCCTGGAATCGTATGCGGAGTACTACCGACGATGGTCGCTGATTTGGGAGGCGCAGGCGCTTCTGCGAGCCCGCCCGATGGCCGGCTCAGACGAGCTTGCCGCAGATTTTGTACGTCTCATTGATCCCATCCGCTACCCGGAGCAACTTGCGGAGCAGGATGTCCGGGAGATTCGCCGTGTTAAGGCCCGGGTGGAGTCGGAGCGCCTGCCTCGTGGTGCGGACCCGGCCCGGCACGTCAAGCTTGGCCGGGGCGGCTTGAGTGACGTTGAATGGTTGGTTCAGCTCATTCAACTCCAGCATGCCGGAGAGCATCCCGAGCTGCGGACCACGTCAACTCTGGATGCCCTGGCCGCTGCGGAGAAGTTGGAATTAATCGCCGAAGACGACGCTGGCCTCCTGAGGGAGGCCTGGCGACTCGCCAGCCGCATCCGCTCCGCAAACGTCATCGTTACCGGACGTGCCTCGGATCTTCTTCCGTCATCGAGGAAAGACCTTGAGGCTGTGGCCCGCTGGTGTGGATATGAACCCGGGAACGCGGGGCACTTCGAAGAGGACTACCTGCGGCTTAGTCGTCGTGCCAGGGGCGTTTTTGAGAAAGAGTTCTACGGCAACTGAGGCGTGGGAGATTCCGAAAATGCTTGAATATGAATCAGAAGAAGAGCTATTGATCGACCGTGATCGTCATGAGCGAGGTGATATCTGGCTCATCCCCCTCAAAATGCTCGACGACGACGCCCGCGCCATTCAGCTTGGCGCGGTAGCGGAGTTGGCCGTTGAAGCCAAACAGCGGGATTTCGTTGGGGATCCCTTACGCATGATGCTGATTTCCTTGGAAGAAGAATCACGGCTCCCTTACGTCATTGAGTCAGGGGGAGTTGCTGTTGGTGTGTTGACCCTTCAGTCCGGCGCTGCCAAGCTCGCGGGCTGGCCGGATGACGAGTCGGTGTGGTTATTGAGAGGGTTCCTTATCGACTCGGGAAGCCAAGGGCGCGGCCTCGGTACCTTGGCGGCGCGGGCCGCAGTGGAGGAAGCGCGCAAGTTGACGGCCAGGCTGGGTGGCGGGCAGGCCGGCGTCGTGCTTTCCGTTAACGAACGCAATCCGGCAGGGCTTGCGGCCTACTCGAAAGCGGGATTCGTAGACTCGGGGCGCTATCTGGGCGGGAATGCGGGTCCGCAGCGGACCATGTACAAGGCGTTCGATCGACCGCCGCACCAGCGCCCATCAGGACCCTGACGTCAATTAAGGTTGACGGCCTCCATTGCGTCAACTATTGTTGACGCAATGGAGGTGGATCGGATGAAAACACTGGTGGGATCTATGGACGGCATGGGCCCGGCCGAGGCGCTTTACGCAGTTGCGGAGTTGCAGAAGGAAGTAGGCCGAACGGAGGCATCTCTGGTACGGGCTGCCCGGCAATCCGGCTTGTCGTGGGAAGCGATTGCGCTGTGCCTGGGCGTGAGCAAGCAGGCAGTGCACAAAAAATACGGAAAGCAGTAGCGGGCCGCCCGTTCGGTGAGGCCTTGGCGGCATCTGCCAACCCAATACTCTAAGTATCCTTATAGACTTCTTATGTATCTGATCTCAACGCATAGGGGAAGTACATGGAATACAACGGAAATCCGTCCGAGAAGGCCATTCCTGCCGGAGAACTGGACCGGCGTCACGTGGGCCATTCTGTGAGCTTTCAGCCCAATGACTTCACGGTCGTCTTCGGTACAATCGCGGGCATAGCAAGGACCGAGGCACTTGTATACCTGTCCCTCGACGGGGTTGCCGGTGGCACTCATCTGAAGGACGAATACGACATGCCCATCGATAAGGACGTGTACCTTCAGCTGGACCCGTTGGGCAGCGCGGAAAAGGGTATTTCGGAGGCCGCCAGCTTCGTCAAGGACAAGCTGGATGAGATTACCAAGAATCTCCGGGACCGCGACCAAAGCAAGTCTGAGTAGTTCGCACCCGCACGAAAGAGGCCAGCCTCAGTCTGAACGGACTGAGGCTGGCCTCTTTGTTACGTGTCGGTATTAGACGCCGTAGTAGAGCTCGAACTCGTACGGGTTCGGGCGCAGCGACAGCGGACGGATCTCATTCTCGTACTTGTAGTCGATCCAAGTGTCGATGAGGTCCTGGGTGAAGACGCCGCCGGCCTGCAGGAACTCGTTGTCCTCGCGCAGGGCCTCAAGAGCTTCTTCCAGGGAGCCCGGAGCCTTGGGGATGTCCTTGGCTTCCTCGGCCGGGAGCTCGTAGAGGTCCTTGTCGATGGGAGCCGGGGGTTCAATGCGGTTACGGATGCCGTCGATGCCGGCCATCAGCTGGGCGGCGAACGCCAGGTACGGGTTGGACGAGGGGTCCGGAGCGCGGAACTCGATGCGCTTGGCCTTCGGGTTGGTGCCCGTGATCGGGATACGGATACCGGCGGAGCGGTTGCCCTGCGAGTAGACCATGTTCACGGGAGCTTCGAAGCCCTTGACCAGGCGGCGGTAGGAGTTGACCGTCGGGTTGGTGAAGGCCAGGACTGCTGAAGAGTGCTTCAGCAGGCCGCCGATGTACCAGCGAGCGGTATCGGAGAGGCCTGCATAGCCCTTCTCGTCATAGAACAGGGGGTCGCCGTTGCTCCACAGCGACTGGTGGCAGTGCATGCCCGAGCCGTTGTCACCGAAGACAGGCTTCGGCATGAAGGTAACGGACTTGCCCCAGGCGTCTGCGGTGTTCTTGATGATGTACTTGAACTTCTGCAGGTCATCAGCAGCCGCGGTCAGCGTGGTGAACTTGTAGTTGATCTCAGCCTGGCCGGCGGACCCAACTTCGTGGTGGGAGCGCTCGACCTCAAGGCCGGCCTTGTCCAGTTCGATGCACATGGCATCGCGCAGGTCGGCCTGCTTGTCGGTGGGGGAGACCGGGAAGTAACCGCCCTTGACGGGGGTCTTGTAACCGAGGTTTCCGCCCTCTTCCTTGCGGCCGGTGTTCCAGTGTGCTTCCTCGGAGTCGATCTTGTAGAAGCTGCCCTGCGGGGAGGACTCGTACTGGACGTTGTCGAAGACGAAGAACTCGGCTTCGGGAGCGAAGAATGCGGTGTCTGCGATGCCGGTGGATGCCAGGTACGCTTCAGCCTTCTCTGCCACGCCGCGGGGGTCGCGGTGGTAGGGGTCACCCGTGCGGGGGTTCACGATGGAGAAGTTCAGCGCAAGCGTCTTCTCGATGCGGAACGTGTCGATGAAGGCCGAGGTCACATCCGGGATGAGCTGCATGTCGGACTCGGCGATGCCCTGGAAGCCGCGGATGGAAGATCCGTCGAAGAGCTGGCCGTGGACGAAGAAATCGAGGTCGACACTCTTGGCCGGCACGTTGAAGTGCTGCTGGACACCAGGGAGGTCGGTGAAGCGGATATCGACGAATTTGACGTCTTCGTCTTTGATGAACTTGAGGACTTCGTCCGCAGTCTTGAACATCTATGCTCCTTATGCATATCAAGTAACAGGCCCGGAAGGCCGCGTGGTGCAGCCCATTCCAAGGGTCCGGAGACACAAAAAGTTCCCCGTGCCATGGTGGCTGGCAACTCATACCACCATAGGGAGATGGGATTTCCCGGGGGTGTCGGTATTGTTTCCGGCAAGTTACAGAATCATCTGTTGTGTAAACGGTAGTCGGCTTCCCGGTGTCCGGTCCATGTCGGTCCGGTGGGCGAACACCGGAGCGAAGATCCGGGCGCTAAGCGGCAAGATCGATCCGCCTGCGGTCGGTCGCCAGGCATGCCAGCCGTTAGGCTTGGAGGGTGGTAGATCGTAAAGACATTGGCTCTTGGCTGAGCGGGCCGGACACATCCGGAATCTCCAAATATCCTGGTGAACGGCTCGGGTTGCCCGAATCCGGGCCAGGTTCCATGGCACGCGCCGGAAGGCGCATCCTGGGCATCATGGTGGACTGGACCATCGCCCTCGTGATCAGCAATTTTGCCTTCGGTGGCAACCCTTGGGCAACGTTGGCCATTTTTGCCGTGGAACAGATTCTGCTGATCGGCACGTTGGGTTACAGCATCGGTCACAGGATTGCCGGAATCCACGTGGTTCGGCTGGGTGGCGGACCCGCTGGTCCGTTGGCCGCCGTAGTGCGGACCCTCCTACTGTGCCTTGTCATCCCTGCGGTCGTCTTCGATCCCGACCAGCGAGGCCTGCACGACAAGGCGATGAACACCATCCTCATCAGGATGTAGTTGCCTTCACACTGAGAACTTTCTCTGCCTTCGCGCCATCAAACGAAAAACCGCCCCTGTCTCCAACAAGCGACAGGGGCGGTTTTCTCTATCGGGATCAGCGTCCGCGTGCGGCCTTGCGGTCCGGGCGGGCCTTGTAGGGATCGATGCCCTTGGGGATCGGCAGACGGTTTCCAAGGGAGTTGATGCGCTTGGAAACCGCATTGACCTCCACCTTGGTGAGTTCATTCTTCAGCTTGCCCATGGTCTTGGCCAATTTATTCAGGGGCACCTGACCCTCGCCGCGACCGGATTCCAGAACGTGGATGGTTACGTTGGGCAGGATGCGCGCGAGGCGCTTGCGCTCGGCGTCCACCAAAGGCTTGACGCGGTGAGTGGGACCTTCACTGACCAGAACGACGCCGGGGCGGCCAATGGCCATGAACACAGCGTCCTGGGTGCGGGGGTTGACGGCAACAGGCTGATCCTGGGTCACCCAACCGCGGCGGAGCGTACCAAGCGCTGCGCCGGAAGCGCCGGGCTGGTTCTCGATTTGCGCGAAGGCGGCTTTCTCAGCTCTGCGGGAAAGAATAAAGACGGCGGCTAGCAGGCCAAGCGGAATACCAATGATCAGGCCGGTAACCCAGTTCTCCAGCAAGAAGCCGATGAGGAAGGCCACAGCAACCACTGCAAGGAATGCCAGCACCATGATCCAGACAACCTGTGGATCATTTCGCCGGGTCATCTTGAAGACTTCAGCGATCTGCTTCAGCTGGCTCGGCTTCTTGGCCTTGGCTTCCTTGGGCTTGCGCTGGAACAGCCCACGCTTGGGTGCGTCGGCCGAGGGGGTCGAATTGCTGGAATCAGAGGAGTTCGCCATAGTGCCTTAATTCTACGTGATGTACGCAGAAGGACCGGACGCCGTTACGCAGGTGGCATCCGGTCCTTCAGTACTGATGGGTAGTGCTTCTTGGTGATGCTGTGCGTGGTGCTTAGCCGTGGGCGGCGAGGATGGTGGAGGCTTCCTGGCGGGTGGTGCCGGAGGACTCGATGTGGGCCAGGGCGGCCGGGATTTCCCAGCCCTTCTTCCGCATCGCGGTGGCCCACAAACGCCCTGCCCGGTACGAGGAGCGCACCAAGGGACCCGACATGACGCCGAGGAACCCGATCTCTTCGGCCTCGTGCTGGAGGTCCACGAACTCCTGCGGCTTGACCCACCGGTCCACCGGCAAGTGCCGCTCGGACGGGCGCAGGTACTGGGTAATCGTGATCAGGTCACACCCGGCCTCGTGCAGGTCACGCAGCGCTTCGGAAATTTCCTCGCGGGTCTCACCCATGCCCAGAATCAGGTTGGACTTGGTCACCATGCCCAAATCCCGGCCCTGGGTGATGACATCGAGGGACCGCTCATACCGGAACGCCGGACGGATCCGCTTGAAAATCCTCGGCACGGTCTCGACGTTGTGCGCGAACACCTCGGGCTTGGAATCACAGATCGCCGCGATGTGCTCGGGCTTGCCGGAGAAATCAGGGATCAGCAACTCCACCCCGGTGCCCGGGTTCAGTTCATGGATCTTGCGGACCGTTTCGGCGTACAACCACACACCCTCATCGGCGAGGTCATCACGGGCCACCCCGGTCACGGTCGCGTAGCGCAGCTGCATCGCCTGCACGCTCCGGGCCACCTTGGTGGGTTCGAACATGTCCACCGGGGAGGGTTTGCCGGTATCGATCTGGCAGAAATCACAGCGCCGGGTGCACTCGGACCCGCCGATCAGGAACGTCGCTTCCTTGTCTTCCCAGCACTCAAAAATGTTCGGGCAGCCGGCCTCTTCACACACCGTGTGCAGCCCTTCCTTCTTCACCAGGTTCTTGAGCTGGACGAACTCCGGCCCCATCTGGACCTTGGCCTTGATCCACTCAGGCTTACGTTCAACCGGGACCGCCGAGTTACGCTGCTCAACGCGCAGCAACTTACGGCCTTCAGGTGCCAAGGTCACTGGAGTGCTCCTTCGGGTGTGGAAACGAGTGCTTCTTCGTGCTTGCTGAATTCTTCAACGAAGCGGTCAACGATGTCGGCGGGGTTGATGGTCCGGCCGGTTTCCAGCGACATGGTGGTGACGCTGGCGTCGGTGATGCCACAGGCGATGATCTGCGCATAGGGCGCGAGGTCGTTGCTGCAGTTGATGGCCACGCCGTGCATGGTTACGCCGTCCAGGACACGAATGCCGATCGCGGCAATCTTACGGTCGGGTCCTTTGTCATCGGCAAGGATCCAGACTCCGGCCCGGCCCTTCACGGTGACGGCCTTGATGCCGTAGTCCTGCATGACGGCGATCATGATGGCCTCAAGCCGTTCCACGTAGTCGCGGATACCGGCACGGTTCTTGAGTTTGAGGATCGGATAGGCGATGAGCTGCCCTGGGCCATGCCACGTCAGTTTCCCGCCGCGGTCCACGGGAACAACGGGAGTGCCGTCAAAGGGTCGCTCGTGGTCCTCCGTGAGTTTGCCGGCCGTGTAGACGGCGGCGTGCTCAAGGACCAAGACGGTGCTGTTCTTCTCGCCCGCAACAACTTTGTTGTGGATTTCGCGCTGCAGGTCCCAGCCCTGCATGTAATCTACGAAATCCGGGGCAAGACCCAGTTGTGAAAACTCAAGAGTCATGGGTTCAAGCTTAGACCCAGCAGGAGACTGGCCATGGTTTTGTGGTGAAGCTCTCAGTCGCATCCCGACCCGTTGAAGCGGGGAATGGTCATGACACTGCCTGTGGATAACTTCTGCGGAAAATCCGGCAGTCGGGTACACCTTGTTTATGGAAACTCTGGACACTCCCGCAGCCGTGGCTCCCCACCTTCCGGGCTACGTAATATCCCGCCCACTGGGCCAGGGCAGTAGTTCTACCGTTTGGCTTGCCACGAGGGATAAGGACGGTGCCCGGTTCGCGGTCAAATGTGCCAAAGCCGGTGCCGCTGGCGGCCTGGCAACGTCACGAGCCGAAGTTCTTGCGGACGCAAACCGTGAGATGAGGATCCTCTCCCAACTCAAGCACAAGCACCTCATACGTGTTCACGAAATCCTCCACATGGAAGGCGCGGCTAAGGGAACACTGGGGATCGTCATGGATTATGCAGCGGGAGGTTCGCTGGCCAACCTGATGTCCGCGAGGGGGAAGCTCACGGTCGGGGAAGCCGTGACGATCCTGACTCCCATTGCCCAGGCATTGGACTATCTGCACGCCAACGGCACGGAACACGGAGATGTGTCACCCGGAAACGTCTTGTTTACAGCCGTCGGGATGCCATTGCTGGCGGACTTTGGCGTCGCCGCCAAGGTAG
The DNA here is from genome assembly GCF_056279165.1 of Paenarthrobacter sp. TE3676. Classification (NCBI taxonomy): domain Bacteria; kingdom Bacillati; phylum Actinomycetota; class Actinomycetes; order Micrococcales; family Micrococcaceae; genus Paenarthrobacter; species Paenarthrobacter sp. TE3676. Next base: position 76,683 of record NZ_JBWBQU010000010.1, on the reverse strand, counting down.
GCGACAAACCACACGACCTGGGCGTCGGAACGCCCGGATTCATGGAGCCAGGATCTGAATCGCCAGTGAACGGCGAGATTTCCCGGGACACCATCCAACCGCAGCGGGACGTCTATGCCCTCGGCGCGGTCGGCTGGTACTGCCTGACCGGGACCACGCCGGAGCAGGAACAGGATCGTCCGCCCCTGTCACTGCTGGTCCCCGAGGTTCCCAAAGCCTTGGCCGCAGCCTTGGAAGCTGCTCTCAGCGCAGATCCTCGGAAGCGTCCGTCGGCCAAGGAGCTAGGCACTGCGATCTTCAGGAGTGCTGCTCCCGAAGCCGTGGATTTATCAGGTGCCGTGCATTCCTCCGTTATTCCTGAATTGCTGACCCGGCGCGAGATATTGGGACGTTCACCGCGGCGCGCAACCCGTTCCTTAAGCAGGTCTACCCGTTGGTTGAAGATCTGGTGGAGATTGCTGCCGTTCACGCGCGGGCGGGCGCTGCCAACAGCAGAGCCTGGGCATCGCCGGAGCCGCAGGCCCGGCGGTGGGCTTGGCCGCCGGTTAGTTCCTTTGGCTGTGATGGGCGTACTGATTGGCGCTGCATCATGGATTCTTTGGCAGCAGAACAGCACGACGACGGCGATGGTGCAGCAAGCGGCGATGGAAAGCGGCGTTGCCGACCCCGGTGAGGCGGCGAAAGCCCCACACGGTTTGGATCAAACGGACGCGCGGGATCTGCCGGCTGCACTCGCCACCGGGCTCCAATCAGAGGATCCCTTAGTAGCCGTGTCCGCACTGTCCGCCGTGCGTGACATCGCCTTGGGAGATCGGCGCCTTGACCTTTTGGATTTGGTCAACGCGCCTGGTTCGCAGGCCGAAGCGACCGACAAACAGGTGAGCGATTACCTGCGGGACGCTGGAACAGCGTTTGTTGGACTCCATACCGCGTTGACAGCCCTGACCGTGGAAGGACCCGCGCAGTCCGATCATGTGCTGGTGGAGGTTACTGCCACCACTTCCGGCTATGAGGAACGCCTGGTGTCAGGGGCAGTTGTCAGGACCGGGGCCGTCGGGACACCGCAGCAGCTTCGGCTGGACCTGGTTCGTTCGGACGGGCGCTGGCGGATTTCCGGAATTCTCGACGCCGGTCCGGCCGGGTGAGGGGGCCGCTGAAGCCAAGCACATCTTCAGCGGGCCTTTTCCTGGCGCAGCCATGCCATGGCATCGGGGAGGGACGGGTGCAGCCAATGGAAGCCGGCGTCCTGTAACCGCGCGGGCACCATTCGCTGGTTGGCCATCACGAGTTCATCGGCAAGGCCGCCGAGAACCAGTCGCAGGGCGGGTCGGGGTACACGGAAGAAGGCCGGCCGGTTGAATGCTTTGGCGAGGCCTGCGACTATCGTGTTCACATCCGCACTCTCCGGGGCGCAGACATTCACCGGACCGTCAATTTGTGCTTTAAGGAGGTACGCGAGGGCCCTGGCTTCGTCGGCCAAAGTGATCCACGGCCAATACTGGCGGCCGTTCCCAAAAGGTCCACCCAGACCGAGCTTCAACAAGGGGAACAGCGGCCCGAGCGCACCACCGGAGGTGCTGAGCACGACGCCTGTCCGGGGCGTCACCACCCGAACGCCGGCCGGAGCAGTCCGTGCCATGCGCTCCCACTCAATGGACAGGCGGCCTAACACGCCGTCGCCGGGCCCGGAATCCTCCCTCAGCGCCCCATCGCGTGAGGCGCCGTAGTAGCCGGAAGCGGATTGGCTGATGAATGTTGCGGGCGGTTTGCCAAGTCGTCGCATGGCGGCGGTCAGGGTTTGAGTGGTCCGGAGACGGGATTCCGTGAGGACCTGGATCCGGCGTTTTGTCCATGGACGATCGCCTATGCCTGCACCCGAGAGGTTAACCACGGCGTCTGCACCGTCCAGGACAGCCTCATCCAGCTCACCCTTGGCTGGGTCCCACGTCCATTCAAGCGCTGACGCGGCTGGGCGCCGCACCAGCCGGATGACCTCATTACCGTCAGCAACCAGCTGCTCGGACAGGGCCGTCCCGATCATTCCCGAAGCTCCGGACATCACGATTCTCATGACCCATCTCACCATGGCCAACGCTTGTGGTGGAAACGACAGCGGATGCCGCAACTGAAGGGTGCCTCTTGACTATGATCGAACAATGACCTCCTCCAGCTACCTCCGTTTCCCGCATGTGCACGGCGATCTGGTCACCTTTGTGGCCGAAGACGACATCTGGATCGCCCCCCTTTCAGGAGGCCGCGCCTGGCGGGTATCCTCCCAGCAACTGCCGGCAAGGAACCCACGGTTCACTCCGGACGGCAAGGCGCTGGTGTGGACTACTGTGGTGGGCACGTCACCGGAGGTGGTCACAGCCAACGTCGACGGCGGCGGGTACAGGCAGCTGAGTTACTTCGGGCACAGCACCACTAAGGTCAAAGGCTTCACGCCATCAGGGAACGTGGTGGTAACGAGCGCGTTCCAACAAGCCGAAAGCCGTCACACGCACGCTTACAGCCTCCCGCTGGACGGCGGCGCCGCCGTCGAACTTCCGTTCGGCCCGGTTGAGGCTGTTGCTTTTGGTCCAGAAATCGGTGACGAGAAGCCGGTAGTCCTGGCAAGCGTCCTCTCACGTGAGCCCGCCTGGTGGAAGCGCTACCGCGGAGGCACCGCCGGGAAGCTCTGGATCGATGCCGACGGCAACGGGGAGTTCGAGCGGCTGGTGGCGGAGATCGACGGAAACCTCACCGACCCATTGTGGATTCAAGGACGAATTGCCTTCCTGTCGGACCACGAGGGCTACGGAAACCTTTATTCCGTGCTTCCTGATGGTTCCGGACTGCGCCGGCATACGGACCACGAGGACTTCTACGTCCGGCACGCAAGCACGGACGGCACCCGGGTGGTCTTTGAATCGGCAGGCGAGATCTGGATGCTCCCGTCACTGGACGCGGATGCTGAGCCCGTCAAATTGAACATCACGCTTGGGTCGGCATCACCGGGCCGTCGCCCCGCACCGCTCAAGGCTTCCGCCCACTTGGGGGATGTCTTCCCCAACGTCACCGGCACGGCCAGTGCAGTGGAATCGCATGGCACCATCCACTGGCTCCGGCACAAGGACGGACCTTCCCGTGTGGTTGAGGCAACACCGGGCGTCCGCGCCCGCCTGCCCCGGCCACTTACTGACGGCCGCATAGCTTACGTCGCCGATCATGGGGGAGTGGAAGCGCTGTATATCAAGCGCATCGCCGCCCGCCTTTCGGCCGTGGTGGAGATTCCCAAAATCGCTGTTGAACAACCCGCCGCAGCTACCGAAGAATCAGCTCCGCTTCCCAAGCCGGTCTCGGCGTCGAACGTGCTGGGACAGGGAACCGCTTCCGCGCAGGCGGGCACCAGTGTCACACGGGCGTCCGAAGACCAAACCCGGACAACATCGGTGGAGCCGGTCAACGGTGAGCCATCCGCAGACACCGCGGGAGGCACAAAGACAACCGCGGTTTCCGCATCGGCGGAAGAATCAGCGGATCTCCGCCTTGAATTTCCCGCCCCTACCCGGACGAGTGCTTTGGAAGCCAGCCCGGATGGCCGCTGGCTTGCCGTCGGCACGTCTTTCGGCGATGTCTTCGTTGCGGACACCACGGCCGGCAAGCTGACGCGGCTTGTCAGCGTCGGTGAAGGCAGCATCGACGAACTGGCGTGGTCCAGCGACTCCCAGTGGCTCGTCTGGTCCGAGCCGGTAACGTCCTTCGGTTCGCGTAGCAAGCTGAGGATCGCCCGCCCGGCAGAGCCTGAGTCAGGAATCATCGATGTGACCGACGGCCGCTTCTGCGACGAGTCCCCGAAGTTTACCCCTGACGGAAAATTTCTGGCGTTCCTGTCCAACAGGAGCTTCGACCCCGTCTACGACGGTCACTCGTTCGACCTGTCCTTCCCGAGCCCCATCAAGCCGTACCTGGTTGCTTTGGCAGCGGACACGCCCTCGCCGTTTGGCCCTTCCGTAGACGCGCTGGAGGACGCGTCACCCGCCGCGACAAAGTCCGACGACGGCGAAGCGCCAGCCGTGCGCGTTGACCCGGAGGGGCTTGCCCACAGGGTTATCGCTGTCCCCGTACCTCAGGGGAACTACTCAGACCTGGTTGTTGGTGACGGTGCACTGTTGTGGCTCGATACTGAGCTTTCCGGTGTCATGGGCGATGGGCGAGGCACCCTTCAGGACAAGAAAACGGCGCCGTCCTTGGTCCGGTATGACCTTGCCAAGCGCAAGCAGGCCACGCTCGTCAAGGCAGTGGACAGCTACCGCTTGTCGGGTGACCTTAGCCGCATCATCTACGTGCACGACAAGCAAATCACGTCCGTTCCCGCTGACAACAAGGTGGAGGAGGACTCCGCGGACCTCGTGAAGGTGGAGCTCAACAGGGTCCGGGTCATCTTGGACCCCGTGGCCGCTTGGGGCCAGGCATTCGACGAGGCCTGGAGGCTGCAGCGGGACTTCTTCTGGACCGCCGACATGGCAGGCCAGGATTGGGACTCCGTCTACAAGCGCTACCGTCCCATCGTGGACCGGCTTGGTTCCCACGATGACCTGGTTGACCTGCTGTGGGAAATCCACGGCGAGCTGGGAACGTCGCATGCCTACGTCAAGCCGGCCGCTGTAACGGAGCCCGGACGAAACGGCCAGGGCAGGCTTGGAGCTGAGTTCCAGCTCCGCACCAACGGTTGGGAAATTACCCGGATCCTTGCAGGTGAGTCTTCCGATCCGCTGGCAACTTCACCCTTGACCCGCCCAGGCGCGGACGCCAAGGTGGGTGACGTGCTCCTGGCGATCGACGGCGTCGAGCTTTCCGCGGTCTTGACGCCGGCAATGCACCTGGTGGGTTCTGCAGGCAGGACCGTGGAGCTCACCCTCTTGAACGGTGACGGTCATGGCGACGCTGCGGGTGTCCAGCGGCGCGTTGCCGTGGTTCCTGTCCGCGATGAGGAGCGGCTGCGGTACCAAGACTGGGTCCGGGCCAACCGGCGTACAGTCCGTGAGGCCTCGGACGGCAAATTCGGTTACCTGCACGTCCCGGACATGATGGCCAACGGCTGGGCGCAGCTTCACCGCGACTTGGATACAGAGACTGCTTTGGACGGCCTTATTGTGGATGTGCGGCGCAACCGCGGCGGACACACATCCCAGTTGGTTGCCGAACTGATCGGGCGCAAGGTCACAGGTTGGAGCATGCCGCGCGGTGAAAAGCCGAGGACATACCCGCACCACGCACCACGTGGACCCGTGATCATCCTCGCGGATGAATTCGCGGGATCCGATGGCGACATCATTACCCAAGTGTCCAAGCTGAGGGGCATTGGCCCCGTCATCGGGACGCGCACCTGGGGTGGTGTGGTGGGCATCGACAATCGCTTTTCGCTTGCTGACGGCACCGGGGTCACCCAGCCGCGATACGCCACATGGTTCAGTGGCGGGATCGGCTGGGACGTGGAAAACCGTGGCGTGGAGCCGGACATCGAGGTGCTGTTCCCGCCGCACGCCTACGCAGCCGGGACTGACCCGCAGCTGGAGTACGGAATTGGTGCGCTCAAGGAAATGATCCAGGAGCTGCCCACCGATCGGCCTCCAATGCGCGAGGGCTACCGCAAGGTCCGGCCGGCCCCATTACCCTCGCGTCCCCAAAAAGGCTAAATACGCAGGAAAGTACAGAAGAGCCCCGCCACTTCCTTAGGAGGAGTGGCGGGGCTCTTCTGCGCTTTGAAGCTGGTATTACTGCGCGAGGGTGGCATCCAGGGTGATCTCGATGCTGGCCAGAGCGCCGGAAACGGGGCAGCCCGTTTTTGCATCTTCCGAGATACGGCGGAAGTCCTCTTCGGACAGGCCCGGAACCTTCGCGGTCATGGTCAGGTGGCTGCCAGTGATGCCTGTGCCGGGAACGAAGGTAACGTCAGCTTTGGTCTGAACTTCTTCAGCCGTGAATCCTTCGCCGGCAAGAGCGTGGCTGAAAGCCATGGAGAAGCAAGCGGAGTGGGCAGCGGCAATCAGCTCTTCGGGGCTGGTTTTGCCGCCGGACTGCTCCGTGCGGGCCTTCCAGGTGACATCGAACGTGCCCAGTCCCGAACTGTCCAGCGTAGTGTTGCCGGCGCCTTCAATCAGGTTGCCGTTCCAAACCGTGTGTGCGGTGCGTGTTGCTGCCATGTCCACTCCTTGGGGTCGTTGTGAGTCGGCAACCAGCCGTCGGCAGGTGCCATCGGGATCAATCCTATGGATTTGCCTGCCGGACCGCACGGCCATTCCGCTGACAGTGGATTGTGACCCTAGACTGGCGAAATTGATACTGAAGAACTTGTGCCTGCCAAGCGCAACCAGGGACCCAGAATCGCGTCCATCATGGTAAACGCCACTGACGCCGCCCGCCTGTCAGCTTTCTGGTCCGAGCTGCTGGACATGCCCGTTGCAGCGGAACATGAAGGTTTCATCTGGCTTCGGCCAGCTGAGGCGGGCCTTCCCCAGTTGGCCTTTCAACAGGTCGCCGGACCCACTGAAGGGAGGCGCCGCCTGCATTTGGACCTTCACGACGCCGACCCCTCAGCGCTGCGGCGCAAGGCTGAGACGCTGGGGGCTACTTTCGTCGAGGGGCAAGATGTCGGCGACTTCCATTGGGACGTCATGCAGGATCCCGAGGGGAACGAGTTTTGCATAGCCCAGGAGTGATCGCCTGCCCGGATTAGTTCCAGAGGGTCGCGATGGCGATGTTGATCAAAGCCAGGCCACCAACGCCGTGGGCCAGGCCGGTAGAGACCGGCTCGCCTTTCTTCACCTTACGTGTGCCGATAACTGCCAGAACGGCTACTGCCATACCGATGGCGAACTTCACGCCGAGCTTGAAATAGTTGGGATCGGCGTTGGGCAGCAAGGGGAACACACCCATCATGGCAATGCCCGTGAGGAGCTGGAGGAAGGCGCCGTCACGCTGGCGCGGGTGGACGGTTGGCTCCTTGAGGGTGGCGATCCAGTAGCCCGCGATCATGGCTGCGCCGACGATGTGCAACAACACCAAAATGTTGAAGAGGATACTCATGGCCCAAGCTTATCCAGTTGGTTCTACGTCTCGTAGCAAAGCCACGCTGACACCATGACGTGCGTGGATGCCAGCGGGCAGGCAAAGCAGAAGGGCAGGTTACCGGTTTCCCGGTAACCTGCCCTTCTGCTTTTGAAGGCGTGCTTAGAGACGCAGGCTCTTAGAGACCGAGGTCTGCTTCGAAAGCGCCTTCTTCAAGGCGAGCCTTGAGGGTCTGCAGGAAGCGGCCGGCATCCGCGCCGTCCACCAGGCGGTGGTCGTACGTGAGGGACAGGTACATCATGGAGCGGATAGCGATCGAGTCGTCGCCGTTTTCGTCGGCAACCACGACGGCGCGCTTGACGATGGCACCGGTTCCGAGGATGCCCACCTGGGGCTGGTTGATGATCGGGGTATCAAACAGTGCACCAACGGAACCGATGTTGGTGATGCTGAACGTGCCGCCGGAAAGCTCGTCCGGGCCGATCTTGCCGTCGCGGGTACGGCCTGCGACATCGGCGATTTTGCTGGCCAAGCCGGCGAGGTTCAGGTTGCCGGCGTCGGAAATGACAGGTACCAGAAGGCCCTTGTCAGTATCCACTGCGATCGCCAGGTGCTCGGCGTTGTGGTACGTGATTTCCTGCTTGGCTTCGTCGTAAGCAGCATTCAGCTTGGGGTGCTGCTTCAAGGCTTCGGCTACAGCCTTGGCGATGAACGGGAGGAAGGTCAGCTTGACGCCGTTCTGGGCCTGGAACGAGTTCTTGGCCTTGAGGCGGAGCTTGGCGATCTTGGTCATGTCGACCTCGTGCACCTGGGTCAGCTGAGTGGAGACCTCCAGGGACTCGCGCATGCGGCGTGCAATGACCTGCCGGATGCGAGGGGCCTTCTCGGTGGTTCCCCGCAGGGAGGATGCGACCACGGGGGCGGCGGCCTTGGCTGCGGGAGCTGCGGCCGGAGCAGCTGCAGCGGGGGCTGCGGCTGCCTGCTTTGCTTCCGCAGCAGCCAGAACATCCTGCTTGCGGATGCGGCCACCGACACCGGTGCCGGAGACCGATGAGATGTCTACACCGTGCTGGTTGGCAAGCTTACGGACCAGGGGAGTGACGTATCCGGACTCCGAGGACCCTTCAGCCGCAGGCGCAGCTGGAGCCTCGGCGGGTGCGGGTGCAGCTGCCGGAGCCGCGGGTGCGGCGGCGGGTGCAGCTGCAGGAGCCGCGGGTGCGGCGGCGGGTGCCGGTGCAGCAGCGGGAGCAGCCGGAGCCTCGGCGGCAGGCGCTGCAGCCGGAGCGGGAGCCGATGCAGGAGCAGCTGCGCCGGAACCGATGATGGCAAGCACGGAGCCTACCTCTGCTGTTTCGTCCTCGCTGACGCGGATTTCCTGCAGGGTGCCGGCAACCGGGGAAGGAATTTCGGTGTCTACTTTGTCGGTGGAAACCTCGAGGAGGGGTTCGTCCACCTCAACGGTATCGCCAACAGCCTTGAGCCAGCGGGTGACAGTACCCTCGGTGACGCTCTCGCCCAATGCGGGGAGGGTTACTTCATGGCCCTCGCCTGAAGCAGCGGGTGCTTCAGCCGCCGGTGCTTCTTCAGCGGCGGGTGCGGCAGGAGCCTCTTCGGCCGGTGCTGCCTGCTCTGCGGGCGCGGCAGGAGCTTCCTCAGCCGGTGCGGACTCAGCCGCCGGAGCGGCGGAGCCGGAACCGTCGCCGATTCGGACCAAGGGGGCGCCTACTTCGGCCGTCTCGTCTTCAGCGACGAGGATTTCTTCGATGACGCCTGAGATCGGAGAAGGGATTTCGGTGTCTACTTTGTCGGTTGAAACCTCGAGCAACGGCTCGTCGATCTCCACCCGGTCACCAACCTGCTTGAGCCAGCGGGTGACGGTTCCTTCGGTGACACTCTCACCGAGGGCGGGCAAGTTAACGGATTCAGACATGTCGTCCCCGTTCTCCTTATTGATCTTTGTGCGGATGAATTCTGCTGGTTCGGATCGGGTGCACACGGCATATTCCGCTGCATGCACCCGATCCGTGGGTCTTGGTAAGACTTAGCCGTGGAGGGCCTTGCCCGCGAGGGCAAGGTGGGCTTCGCCCAGGCTTTCGTTCTGGGTGGGGTGGGCATGGACCAGCTGGGCCACGTCCTCAGGGTAGGCTTCCCAGTTCACGATCAGCTGGGCCTCACCGATCTGCTCGCCCATGCGGGAGCCGATCATGTGGATGCCCACCACGGGGCCATCCTTTTGGCGAACAAGCTTGACGATGCCACCGGTGCCGAGGATTGAGCTCTTGCCGTTGCCGGCAAGGTTGTATTCCTGGGTCTGCACCTGGTCGTCGCCGAACTTTTCCTTGGCGGCTTTTTCTGTGTAGCCCACCGTGGCGATTTCAGGTTCGCAGTAGGTGACCTTGGGGATGTTGATGTCCTCGACGATTGCCGGGTTCAGGCCGGCGATTTCCTCGGCGACGAAGATGCCCTGCTGGTAGCCGCGGTGCGCGAGCTGGACGCCGGGGACGATGTCGCCGACGGCGTAGATGTTGCCAACGCCGGTGTGGAGGCGTTCGTTGGTGATGACGAAGCCACGGTCGATGGTGATGCCTGCTTCTTCGTAGCCAAGGTTGGCGGTCACCGGACCGCGGCCAACGGCTACGAGCAGGAGGTCGGCTTCGAACGTCTGGCCATCAACCAAGGTGACCTTGACGCCGTCGTCGTTCTGCTCAACGCCCTGGAAGAAGATGCCGGTGGTGAACTTGATGCCGCGCTTCTTGAAGGCGCGCTCAAGGTTCTTGACGATCGAGGCGTCCTCGTTCGGAACCAGGGAGGGGAGGCCTTCGATGATGGTGACATCCACGCCGAAGGACTTCCAGACGGACGCAAACTCGACACCGATGACGCCCCCGCCCAAGACGATGGCGCTCTTGGGGATGTAGTCCATGGTGAGGGCCTGGTCCGAGGTGATGACCTTGCCGCCGATTTCCAGGCCGGGGAGTGAACGGGAGTAGGAACCCGTGGCCAGGACAATGTTCTTGCCCGTGTAAGAGGTGCCGTTCACGACGACGGTGTTGTTGCCCTGGAGCTTGCCTTCACCCTCGATGACGGTGATGCCCTTGGACTTGATGAGTCCCTGGAGGCCCTTGAACTTACCGGCGATGATGCCGTCCTTGTACGCGTTCACGGCAGACATGTCGATGCTGTCGAGCGTGACGTTCACGCCATACTTGGCGGAATCGCGTGCATGGTCGGCCAGTTCGGCGGAGTGCAGGAGTGCCTTGGTGGGGATACAGCCGTTGTGCAGGCAGGTTCCGCCGAGCTTTGCCTTTTCCACAAGGCCAACGGTGAACCCAAGCTGTACCGCCCGCAGGGCAGTGGCGTAGCCGCCGCTGCCGCCACCGAGTACCAGGATGTCGAATTCTTGCGCAGTTGCCTGATCGGCCACTAAAACGCTCCCTCGCGTGAATGATGACACGGGACTGCGTGCCATCTGGTCTTTGGAACTTGTTCTGCCGTGATTATGCCAGCACCTAAGTTCTCTTGCATTTGTGACTATCGAGTTCACCTTAGCGAACCACCTACCCATGCTCCACCCTCTGCGGGCGTTTGTGGAGCGCTTGTGTCGAGACTCACGTTCACTTGTGACACAGCGCTACACCCCGCATAATTCCGGGGTTGCGCAGGCCCTGGACGACGTTCGTCAGGGACCTGCGCAACCCGGAAGGGCGTGGGGGAGTGGTGCTAGGCGGAGACCGCCAAGAGATCCTCGGCGTAGGCAACCAGGGTGCGGACGGTGCATCCGGTTCCCTGCTTGGGCGTGTAACCATACGGGGCGCCGTTGTTGAACGAGGGACCGGCGATGTCCACGTGTGCCCACGGGATCTGCTGGCCGTCGCCGTTCTTGCCCACGAACTCACGAAGGAAGACTGCTGCGGTCATCATGCCACCGTTGCGTTCACCGATGTTGGCGAGGTCTGCCACCTGCGAGTCCAGGCTCGGCCGGAGTTCCTCCGGCAGCGGCATCGGCCAGACCAGCTCGCCGGCCCTGTCGGCCGCGGATTTCAGCGCTGCCGTGACTGAATCCGATCCCATGACGCCGGCAGTACGCAGGCCCAGGGCGATCAGCTGTGCGCCGGTCAGTGTTGCCACGTCAATGATGGCGTCGGGCTTCTCCATGCTCGCAGCGACGATGCCATCGGCCATCACCAAACGCCCTTCAGCGTCCGTGTTCAGAACCTCAACAGTCTTGCCCCCGTAGATAGTGAAGACGTCCGCGGGCCGCGCTGCGGCGCCCGAGGGCATGTTCTCCGCGATGCAGAGCCAGGCGGTGGCCTTGAGCGGCAGGCCGAGTGAGGCGATGGCCAGGACGGTATTAAGCACGACGGCGGCGCCCGCCATGTCGCTCTTCATGTCACCCATGCCGAGGGCCGGCTTAATGGAGATGCCTCCGGTGTCGAACGTAATGCCTTTGCCGACGAGGGCGATCTTCTGCGTGGCTTTCGCGGGAGCGTATTCCACCTTGACGAGGCGGGGCTGGCGGGTAGAGCCCTTGCCGACGCCGAGGATGCCTCCGAAGCCTTCCTTTTCCAGACGCTTTTCATCCCAGACCGTGATCTTGACCGGAAGGCCCTTGGCGAGTTCCTTGGCGGACTCGGCGAACGACTCGGGGTACAGGTGGCTCGGGGGCTGGTTGACCAAGGTGCGGGTCGCGTTGACCGCGCGGGCGAGCACAATTGCCCGGTCCAGTGCGGGCTGGGCGGACTTGGCATCGACATCCGAGAAAATGAAGGCCTTGGCCACTGGGGCCTTCAGCCCATCCTTGCTGGATCGGTGCTCCGTGTAGGAGTAAGCGCCCAGGGCGGCTCCTTCGGCGACCGCGGCGACGTCGGTGAGGGTCGCCGTCGGGAAGGCCAAAGTGACTGAAGAGGCTCCGGCAAGCTGGCGAACAGCGGATCCTGCAGCACGCCGGAGCGCTTCTTCGCTGAGGCTGCCCGCATCGGACAGCTTTCCTACGCCTGCAAGGACAAGAATCCCCGAGCCTGTTTCCGGCAGGCCCGGAAGCCGGTGAACCTGGTCGGCGGCCCCGGTGATCCCCAGAAGCTGCAGGGAGCCCGCAACGGATTCGGCGGCTTTCGCACTCAACGGGTTGGACAGCAGTACCGGCCCGTCCGCGCCTTGGGCAACGCCAATCACAAGTGCGTCGCTGGGGGACTTTTTCAGGTCCTTGGCGATGATGCCCAGGATGATGTCAGTAGTCTTGACCACGAGGATGTGTCCTCACTTCTCTCTGCATTGCATGGCGGGCCCGCATGTTTGGCGGCCTGCCCCGGTACGCGCCCGACGTCTTTCTGCTACGGCGGCCTTGGTCTTCAGGTCCAGCGTCGCAAAAGGACGTCGGCCCGCTTCGATCGTAGTCTCTTGAACGCTGCGGACGGCAATTAAATGAGAGCTGCGGCACATCGGGGGCAGGAATGCCGTCATGGCGTGGAGCGTTGTATGGATTAATAGAGTCCCGCAGCCTAACAATGGTGCCCGGCGTGCCCATATCGCTGGGTGTCATGGGCCAGGTGCCATGTGGTTGGCGCCCGGGACTTCCCCTAACTTTGTCATTGCGAAAGGAACACGCCGTGTTTGAACGGATATCCGGCTCCCTCCTGGACCCCGAATCGCTGTACGCGCGAAACATTGAGACCTTCCACAGCCCCGAGCTTCGCGGCCTGAACATGGTCATGGGGTTCACGGGCTTTGCCGATGCCGGTCACGTGGTCCGGCAGATCAACGCGGAACTGTTGGACGAACTGGGTGCGGAGGTGGTGGCCATGTTCGATGCCGACCAACTCATCGACTACCGTTCGAGGCGGCCCCACATCAGCTTCGTGGAAGACCACCTGCAGGACTACCAAGCGCCAAAGCTCGGCCTTTACAAGCTGAATGACGGCCTTGGCCAGCCGTTCCTGCTGCTTGCCGGCTTCGAACCAGACCTGCAGTGGGAGCGCTTCTCGAGGGCCGTCGTCGGAATCGTTGAAGAGCTGGACGTCAACCTGGTGACCTGGATCCATTCCATCCCTATGCCCGTCCCGCACACGCGGCCCGTTGGAGTGACGGTTCATGGCAACATGCCTGAACTCATTGAGGGAATTTCAAGTTGGAAACCCACGGTAGATGTTCCTGCTGCCATTGGACACATCCTGGAACTCCGGCTCACCGAAGCGGAACGCAATGTGGCCGGCTACGTCATCCATGTCCCGCATTACCTGTCTGAAGCGGAGTACCCGCCGGCCGCCGTCGCCGGATTGGAATACCTGGGGGCGGCAACCTCCCTCATGCTGCCAACGGACAGGCTCCGGGAAGCGGGGCGTGAAGTGGGCCGCCAGATCGCGGAGCAGATCGAGGCTTCTGAAGAAGTCCAGGCAGTAGTCACAAATCTCGAGACGCGCTACGACGAGAAATCCGAGGGCATCGTCCGCCGCTCGCTGCTGGCAGATGAGAATGATGAGCTGCCTAACGCCGAGGATATTGGAGCTGCCGTAGAGGCCTATTTGGCGCGTAAAGACTCGCCTCAATAAATCAGCTTTGAGTTGCCGGCAGGCATAATTGTTGGGTGAATGCTCCCCGCGCCTGGCTCATCTGGACGATCGGCGTGTTCGCCTACCTGGTGGCGGTGGCGCAGAGAACCTCGTTTGGCGTCGCAGGGCTGGAAGCTACTGAGCGGTTCCATGCCAGCGCCGCTGCCATCTCCTTCTTCACGGTGCTTCAACTCCTGGTTTATGCAGGGCTGCAGATCCCCGTCGGTGTTCTGGTGGACAGGTTCGGTTCGCGGGCCATGGTGGCAGGTGGTGCCGTGCTCATGGGACTGGGGCAGTTGCAGTTGGCCTTTGCGGACAGTGTTCCCGGTGGCGTCCTGGGCCGCGTCCTGGTGGGAGCCGGCGATGCGATGACCTTCATTTCGGTGATCCGCCTGGTCCCGTTGTGGTTCGCTCCTGCCAAGGTCCCGCTGGTCACTCAACTGACTGGCATGTGCGGCCAGCTCGGCCAACTCTTCAGTGTGGTTCCGTTCGCGCTGCTTCTTCACTCGGCCGGATGGACGCCCGCGTTCCTCACCCTGGCAGCCATGTCCGTACTGGCAGTAGTCCTCGTGCTCGCAGTGCTTCGGGACGCACCACCCGGGCACCCGGCCCGGGACACCGGCCAGGGCCTCCGTGCCACCGGTATCTCGCTGTCCCGCGCGTGGAAACAGCCCGGCACCCGGCTGGGCCTCTGGAGCCACTTCACAGTGCAGTTCAGCGGGAACCTGTTTGCCATGACATGGGGATATCCCTTCCTGTTATCGGCGCAGGGACTCGATGCCGGGACCGTCTCCGGGCTCATGGCACTATTTGTTGCGACGGCGATCGTTGCCGGCCCTGGTTTTGGCCGGTTCGTCTCTAAACATCCCATGCGAAGATCCGCCATGGTCCTGCTGATTGCGTTGGCTACAGCCTTGGCTTGGGCCGCCGTGCTGGTTCTTCCTGAGCGCGCCCCGCTGTGGCTCCTGGCCGTCTTGGTGGTGGTACTGGCTGTGGGTGGGCCCGGCTCCATGATCGGATTCGACTTCGCCAGGACATTCAATCCTTCGCATCGAATAGGCACGGCAACCGGCATCGTCAACGTTGGCGGTTTTATAGCGGCGCTCGTCGCCATTTACCTCATCGGTCTGGTACTCGACCTCCTGTACGCCAGTGGCTTCTCCGGCGGTGATTTGTACGGGCTTGCGCCGTTCCGTATTGCCCTCAGTGTTCAGTTCGTTCTTCTTGGCCTTGGTACGGTGCTCATCCTGGTAACACGGCGGAAGGTGCGACGCCAGATGGCATCCCAGGGGATTCACGTGCAGCCGCTGCTGGCCGCCCTTGCCAGGCAGCGTCGGGAACGGATCGAGCGGCGACGTGCCGCACGAACCGTTTCTCCGGACGAGCACTAGGCGGTCCGCGCTGCTGCGGCAGCTTTTCCACATAGGCGTGATGGCTACTGTCTCCTCCGGCAGGACTTGAGCAGGGTGGAACCATGACTTCCAACAGAACGCTTAGCATCCACCAACCCGAAGACATTCTTGGCTACATTCCCCACATGCTGGGTTACTGGCCCGAGGACAGCCTTGTGGCCATCACCATGCAAGGGAAGGTCCTTGGCGCCACACTGCGGGTGGACCTGCCGAACCTTGATTCACCACGAGCCCGCTCGGGTTTCGCGGACCAGATCCGCAATTTCCTGATCGCCGATGAGGACGCTAACGGGGTGGTGCTTGCCGTCTACACCGACTCCGGATGGGAGGACGGCGATGTGGTCCGGCAGGCAATTCCACTGCTCGAAGCCCTCCAGCGGAGTCTGGACGAGGTTGATTTATCGGTCCGGGACGCGTGGCTGGTTGGCTCCGAGTACTGGCGCAGCGCCTACTGCACAGATCTTCAATGTTGCCCGGTGCCGGGATTGCCTGTTGATCGCATCAAGAACAGCAGGCTTAGTGCAGAACTCGTGTACCGGGGGAGCTCCATCGGGCCGTCGCCGAGGAGAGGGCCCGGACAGCCCCGGCTTTCAAGTCCGGGGACGTTGGACCCTCTGGTGCTGGCAGCAGAGACACGCTACGGAAAGCAGATTCTCGGTGGGTGGCGGAGCGAGCGGTGTCTGGACGCCGTCCTTGCCGTGTGGCACCACGTGCTTAGGAGATGTGAAGCGGATGACCCACTTCAGCCCGGGGTTGACGCGGAAATCCTGGGCTTCCTCAGAACCACCCTGAGAGTGCCTGCGTGGCGGGACGCTGTGGCTGTCATGGCGGCAGCAGGCATGGAGCCCGCAAAGTCGGGTGCTGCGGCGTTCGGACTTTTCATCGAAGACGACGCAGGCACGCCTTTCGACCCACAAGAACTCGGCGTACCGGCCCCGCCCGTTCCGGCTGCCAAAGTTCATCATGAGCCCGATACGTCCGGGGACGTCTTCACCTACGGAGATGTCCTACTGGGCATGCAACCGCACATGCCTTGTTGGAACACCCTTGACGCATTGCAACAGGTTCTTGCCGGGCTATGTATCGACGACGAATCCGGCGTAGTGCCTGCAGCGGCATTGACCCTTCAGGGCTGGATTTCCTGGTGCAAGGGGCGTGGATCCGTTGCGCACGCCTGCCTTAGCCGGGCGGAGGCTGCGCAACCGGGATACCGACTGGCCGAACTGCTCATGGACCTTCTGGGACAGGGGACCATCTGCACCTGGGCGCGGAGCTCCGAGACCGCATGGCGCGGGTTCAAGGACACGGTGGCCTAAGGGGCTTGAAAATTCCCTAGGCATGCGTTTCGCAAAACCGTGAGACAATGGACTCCGAGACCCGGTTGGGTCCGCGTTCGAATGCCTGAATTGGCCCCTTCATCGGGAACAAAACAGTGTCGTCGGGAGTTCTCTATAGAGACTCTGCAGGCGGCGATCGCATTTGAAATTGATCGCGGACTTGACAGGGTCATAGTGGTGTTGCCCGTATGGTGATTCCACAGACCGCCGCTAGAAAGGTTTTCTGTGACCCCGTCTTCCGTCGAGAAGGAACCCGCCGCCCAGGCCGAATTGTCCGCTGAGGAAAAGAAGGCGGCAACATCGGCAAAGCGCGCAGCGACACGTGCTGCCAACAAGGCCTCAGAGGGCGACTCTGACAAGCCGGCACCCAAGAAGCGTGGACCCAAGCCCGGCGCGAAGGCCGCCGCTGAGGCCGCGAACAAGTCCTCAGGATCCGACGCTGAGGATTCCAGCGGCGAGGATGAAGACTTTGATCCCGCAGCTGCCGAGGAAGTCGAAGTCGGAGAAGATGACGTCGAGGACGGCGCCACGGCTACCAAGGACAAGGCTGCTCCCTCAGGTACGGGATTCGTCTACTCCGATGCCGACGACGACGACGCTCCTGTCCAGCAGGTCATGTCGGCCGGTGCTACTGCCGACCCCGTCAAGGATTACCTGAAGCAGATCGGCAAGGTCGCACTGCTGAACGCAGAGCAGGAAGTTGACCTCGCCCTTCGGATCGAGGCCGGCCTCTTTGCCGAGGAAAAGATCAACGCTGACGACGGATCCATGGATCCCAAGCTCAAGCGTGAGCTTGAATTCGTCATTCACGATGGCAAGCGTGCCAAGAACCACCTGCTCGAAGCCAACCTTCGCCTGGTCGTTTCCTTGGCCAAGCGCTACACCGGCCGCGGCATGCTCTTCCTGGACCTGATCCAGGAAGGCAACCTGGGCCTTATCCGTGCAGTTGAGAAGTTCGACTACACCAAGGGCTTCAAGTTCTCCACCTACGCAACCTGGTGGATCCGTCAGGCGATTACCCGCGCCATGGCAGACCAGGCCCGCACCATCCGCATTCCGGTGCACATGGTGGAAGTCATCAACAAGCTGGCCCGCGTACAGCGCCAAATGCTTCAGGACCTCGGCCGCGAACCGACGCCTGAAGAGCTGGCACTCGAGCTGGACATGACGCCTGAGAAGGTTGTCGAGGTCCAGAAGTACGGCCGCGAGCCGATTTCGCTCCACACCCCGCTGGGTGAGGACGGTGACTCGGAGTTCGGTGACCTGATTGAGGACTCCGAGGCTGTGGTCCCTGCCGACGCCGTGAGCTTCACGCTCCTGCAGGAGCAGCTGCACTCGGTTTTGGACACCCTGTCCGAGCGCGAAGCCGGAGTTGTGGCAATGCGTTTCGGCCTGACCGACGGCCAGCCGAAGACTTTAGACGAAATCGGCAAGGTCTACGGCGTCACACGCGAGCGTATCCGCCAGATCGAATCCAAGACCATGTCCAAGCTGCGGCACCCGTCCCGCTCGCAGGTCCTGCGGGACTACCTGGACTAATAACATCCCAGAACCGGTGTTGAGAGCGGCCCAGTCGGAATTCCGGCTGGGCCGCCTTTTCTTGTTGGCCACAACAAGCTGGACGCAACAAGCTCAACGCAACAAGCTCAACGCAACAAGTTCAACGCAACAAGGCCCCTCCCGTGTGGGAGGAGCCTTGTCATGTAATCAAAAAGGGTTTCCGGATAACCGGACTGCCTAGTCGACGGGGACGGGAGCCTTCTCGTTGAGGCGCTCGGTCTCATCGTGCCAGCCGGAAGTCATTGGCCGAAGCGTAGCTTCAACTGCACGTGCGTGGTGGCCGCAGAAGAGCAGCTCACCACCGGAGGACTCGAGTACAACGCGGACGTACGCCTGGGCTCCGCAACGGTCACAGCGGTCAGCTGCGTTCAGCGTGCGGTCTGCAACTGCTGTTGTCATGTCGGCCTCCTTAGTAGTTCTGTACATCCATATAACCAGCGTTCGAGGCAGATCCATGGCAAGGATGGGTCACTTTCGCTGTCCGCGTATCACATGTGCGTAACGTAACCAGGCAGGCAGCGCCCGCGCTGGAGTGGCAAACGGCGCCTGATGACTTCCCCGGCTACGCTTGTACGGGCAGTGTTTGCCTTGAATTACCAGTCAACACACGGCTGGGAAGCACCCGGAGATATACCCCGAAGGAGCACACCGCGAGTGGCACCGAGTTCTGAATACAACGCCCGGCATCTGTCTGTCCTTGAGGGCCTGGAAGCCGTTCGCAAGCGCCCGGGCATGTACATCGGCTCCACTGACTCTCGCGGCCTCATGCACTGCCTATGGGAAATCATCGACAACGCCGTGGATGAGGCTCTTGCAGGCTTTGGACATGACATTAAAGTCATCCTGCATGCCGACAACTCCGTGGAAATCCACGACGACGGCCGCGGTATCCCTGTGGACGTAGAGCCCAAGACAGGCCTCTCCGGCGTCGAAGTCGTGTTCACCAAACTGCACGCGGGCGGCAAGTTCGGCGGCGGTTCCTACACAGCCTCGGGCGGTTTGCATGGCGTCGGAGCTTCGGTGGTGAACGCTTTGTCCAGCCGCCTTGATGTCCAGGTGGACCGGGGCAGCAAGACCTACCAGATGTCGTTCCGCCGCGGCGAGCCGGGACGCTTCGTGGATTCCGGTGCAAAACCAAGCCCCAATGCACCCTTCGAGCCGTTCGTTGAGAACTCGGTGCTGGATGTTGTGGGCAAGGCAAAGCGTGGCGTCACGGGAACTCGCGTGCGTTATTGGGCAGACCGTCAAATTTTCACCCCTGACGCCAAGTTCTCCTACGACGACCTGGCAGCACGGGCCCGCCAAACATCGTTCCTTGTGCCCGGCCTGAAAATCACCGTGCGCGACGAGCGCAAGCTGGCCGGAACACCTGGAGAGGCCGGTGTCCATGAGGAAGTGTTCCATCACGATGGCGGCATCTCCGAGTTTGTCGAGTTCCTCGCTGCCGATTCCGGAGTGACGGATGTCTGGCGCCTTCACGGTTCTGGAAAATTCAAGGAAACCGTTCCGGTCCTCGATGAGAACGGGCACAGCAAGATCGCGGAAGTTGAACGTGACTGCGAGGTGGACATCGCCCTGCGTTGGGGCATCGGTTACGAGACCACTATGCGCAGCTTCGTCAACATCATCGCAACGCCCAAGGGCGGAACGCACCAGTCCGGTTTTGAGGCCGCCCTGCTGAAGACCTTCCGCAAGGCCGTGGAGACGAACGCGCGCAAGCTCAAGGCCGGCAACGACAAGATTGAGAAAGACGACATTCTCGCCGGGCTGACTGCCGTTCTGACTGTCCGGCTTGCGGAGCCGCAGTTCGAGGGACAGACCAAGGAGATCCTTGGTACCTCGGCGGTACGGGCAATCGTGGCCAAAGTGGTTGAGAAGGAAATAACTACAAGGCTGAACTCGGCCAACCGCAACGACAAAGCCCAGTCGGCGCTCCTCCTGGAGAAGATGGTCGCCGAGATGAAGTCGCGCATCTCTGCCCGCGTGCACAAGGAAACCCAGCGCCGCAAGAACGCCCTGGAAACTTCGTCAATGCCCACCAAGCTTGCAGACTGCCGTACTGATGACATCGCGCGCTCTGAACTGTTCATCGTGGAGGGTGACTCGGCGCTCGGTACTGCCAAACTTGCCCGCTCATCCGACTTTCAGGCACTGCTGCCCATCCGCGGCAAGATCCTGAACGTCCAGAAAGCATCCGTAGGCGACATGTTGTCCAACGCTGAGTGCGCGGCGTTGATCCAGGTTGTGGGCGCCGGCTCGGGTCGAAGCTTCGATATTGACGCTGCCCGTTACGGCAAGGTCATCCTCATGACTGACGCCGACGTTGACGGTGCGCACATCCGAACACTGCTGCTCACCCTGTTCTTCCGATACATGCGTCCCATGGTCGAGGCCGGCCGCGTGTTTGCCGCTGTCCCGCCCCTGCACCGCGTGGAAGTGATCAACCCCGGCCAGAAGGCCAATGAGATGATCTACACCTACTCAGAGGCTGAGCTTCACGTGCTTCTCTCCAACCTTGCCAAGGAAGGCAAACGCTACAAGGAACCTATCCAGCGGTATAAGGGTTTGGGCGAAATGGACGCTCAGCAACTGGCCGAGACCACTATGGATCCACGACACCGGACCCTCCGGAAGGTGGGCATCGATAGCGCCCAACGTGCCGAGGAAGTCTTCGATCTTTTGATGGGCTCGGACGTGGCGCCGCGTAAGGAGTTCATTATTGCGGGCGCGGCCACCCTGGACCGGGAGCGCATCGACGCCTAGCTCGGCTTTGACGGAACCGGGGCACCATCAGCGGTTTGTGGCGTGGGGGCGCCCGGGGCGGCGAACGTAGCCGCTCCCACCACCAAGGCCAAGGCGCCCAAACCCCAGGGCAGCCCGGCCGCTACGGCAACGCCTCCCACCAGCAGCGGCCCACCGGCGTCGCCAAGTTCACGGCCCAGCTCGGCTGAGCCCATGGTTCTACCGAGGCGTTCGGCCGGTGTTGCATCGGCCAGGTGGGCGAATGCAAGAGGTGTGGACACGCCGATTCCCGTACCGATGAGCACGGCCGCGACGTAGATCCCCGCTGCTCCCGGCAACAAGCCGGCTATCAGGGTGCCAATGGAGATGGCGAGCAGGCCGGCCACCATGCCGGGCCTGTCGGCGATTCTTCCTTGGTCCCGCAGCTGGCCGACGCGGGGCTGTATCAGCGCGGAAGCTACGGCGAGCACTGTGACTACGGCAACGCTGCCGGCCGTGCCAAGCCCTTCCCGTGCTGCCAGCGCAGGGAGGAAGCCGACGGCGGCACCCAGTGCTCCCGTGGCAGCGGCCAACACCAGGGTTGGTCCAAGAAACGACCGTTGGGTGCTTTGTCGCCAAACATCGACGATGGTGTACCGGGGGCGGGGAAGCGGCTGCAGGCGGGGCACTGAAGCAAGGGCCCACACAGCCACTGCCAGGCCCAGGGCCGCCAGGATCCCGAACAGCAGGCTGAATCCGCCGGTGATGATGGCCAGGGCTCCGAGCAGCGGTCCGATAGCGTAGCCGAGTCCTTTCCAGGAGCCATAGCGGCCAAAGTAGTGCCCGGTCTTGCCGCCTGCCAGCCGGGCAACGCTAGCGGACGAAGCCGGGGAGAAGGCTGAAGCTGCCATCCCTTGGCCAAGTCGCGCGGCGGCGAGCATGGCGGGCTGATCCGCCCATAATCCAATCAGGGAGGCCGCGGAGAAAGCCACCAGCCCACCCACGATGACCGGCTTGGGTCCGATGCGATCGCTGAGGGCGCCGAAAACGGGTTTGAGGAACACTTCCGCGATGTCGTACAAAGCCAGCAGAACGCCCAGGGCAAGCAAACTCAAACCGATGTCCGCGCTTTCTGCCCCGAGGCCCGCTGCGACAGCATGGGCGCCAAAGGCGGTGGTAAATCCCGCGGCGTAGAGGGGCCAACGCTGGCTGGCTGCAACGGATGGTGTAAGAGTGTTCGTGGCTTTCACGGTACGAATGTAACAGCTGCTACATTCATAAGTGTGATTGATGAACAGTGGTTGTTGATTTTGGTGCAGGTTCCTGCGCAGCCATCCCGGCACAGGGTGGCGGTGTGGCGCGAACTGCGCCGGATCGGGGCTGTTCCTTTGTCGCCGGGTACTTGGGTTCTGCCTGCCCATCCGGCCTTCGATGAAGGCCTCGCGCGAGCTTCGGCGCTGGTGGCAAAGGGCGATGGTTCCTGGACGTTGGTGGACGCTGCGCCCCGGGACGCAGGCGCGGACACGTTCCGTAGCGCATTCGAAGCTGCCCGGCTGGAAGAGTGGAACGAGTTCACGGCCGATTGCGGCAAATTTGAGCAGGAGATAGCCAAAGAGATCTCGAGGGAGAAGTTCACTTTCGCCGAACTGGAGGAAGAAGAACAAAGCCTGGAGCGTTTGAGACGCTGGTACAGGGAGTTGAAGTCGCGCGATGTGCTTCATTTGCCGCAGGCGACTGTCGCCTCAGAGCACCTGGCTCGCTGTGCCGAGGCCTTGGAAGGCTACGCGTCCTTGGTGTACGAGGCGACGCTGCCCCAGTAGCCGGTCAAGCCAGGCAATCCGTCAGCCCAGTAGTCCCGGAACGATCAACAGTGCAGTGGGCACCGCAAGCAGCAAGGCCGAGGCGGCCAGGACCAGTGCCCGCGCAGCCCTGGTGAGTGGAGGCTTGGGTGAGAGCAGGCGGCTGACGCGTGACGCCGTCGTGCGTGGGGAGTCGGCACCGCCGGTGGCGCTGACTGCATTGCCCTCGACGACGGCGCCCCCTGCGCTGAGTGCCTGGCCGCCGGCCAGTGCGTGACGCCCGCTGACGGACTGCCCGTCCAGGGCGGGCTGTGTGGTGCCGCTGGCAACAATGGCGATGGCCTTGATCAGGGTGCCCTTGCTTTCGGTGCGGAGGGCGACGTCGTCGGCCAGCATTTCGATCAGGGAGTTCACCGCGGTCTGGGCCAGCCGGGTGGTGGGGAACCATGGCAGGGCCTGACGCCAGGCAGCAAAGGCCCAAAGGAGGAGATCGTGGCGCTGGGACAGGTGCGCGTTCTCGTGAATCAGCACAGCCCGGAGTTCAGCTGGTTCCAGTGCTGCCATCAGGCCGTCGGAGAGTACCGTTACGGATCGGGCGCCGCCAGGGAGGCAGTAGGCGACGGGGGAGTCGTGGTTGATCACCACGGTGCCGGGGCCGTCGTCCGACGGTGACGCCAGAAGGGCCAGCAGCTCGCGGTGGCGTCGCCGCTGGCGTTCAATCTTGTAATAGGTCAGCAGCAGGGTGAAGACCAGGTGGGCGGTCAACAGTGCCGCTGCGGAGAGCGCAAAAAGGTGCCAAAAGCCCAGCGCCGTGGTGGGTTCGTTGTTGAAGACCATCCCGGCCAGGCTCTTGAGTCCCGCAATGAGGTTGTCCCCGATGGGCTCGAGTCCGTAAACGAGCATGGCCCCGATCATGGACAAGCCACCAGCGAGGGCGATCGCTTGCCACAGCACCATGGCGGTGAAGGGGGATCGTGCCGGCCACTGTGCGCGCGACAGGAGTACGGGTACTGGCCACGCCAGAATGATTGCCAGGACCGCAAGCAGGTATGAGGTCCAGAACATAGTGGCTAATTGTAGCCGAGCAGTTTGCGCAGGGTAGCGGCTTCACTTTCGGTGACGGAACCAATGAAGCGTGCCAGGACGGCCTCGCGGTCCGGAGCCGAGCCCAGGACTTCGTGCATGAGTTCGGCGGTGTGATCGGCGCGGCTGGAGACGGCTTGGTAGCGGTGTGGCCGCGTTCCGCGTTCGCGCTCCACCAGGCCCTTCTTTTCCAGGCGTGAGAGCACAGTGAGGACCGTGGTTACGGCCAGATCCTTGCCTTGATGACCCGCGGTGCCGTCACCGGCCTCGGAATCCTGCGCCAGGAGATCGCGCAGTGTGTTGGCGGTTGCAGCCTCCTGGCCTGCCCAGAGCAGATCCATCACTGCCCGTTCCAGTTCCCCAAGACTTGCCATTTATACGTCCCTACCTTCCGCTTCCCGGTGCAGGGTGGCTGCTGCCGGGAGCGATGATCCAACATTCCACAATAAATCTACCGCTTTTCAGAGCTTCATTCTACGTGAGGTAGAACTATCGGCGCGCCGCGCCCCTGAGCGATCCCTTGCGCGTGGGTTACGCCACTTGAAGAATGGGTTTCGTCTCCCTCTATTTGTTCTACACTGTGTAGAAGAGAAGTTTTCTACGTGACGTAGAAGTAAGGTCATCGTACTTCGGTCCACCGCACAAAGGACAGCCATGGACGCCTTGGAAATCGCACGCTGGCAGTTTGGTATCACTACCGTCTACCACTTCATGATGGTGCCGCTCACCATTGGCCTCGGCCTGGTAGTGGCCATCATCCAGACCATTTGGTACCGCACCGGCAAGCCCCAGTACCTGCGGATGACCAAGTTCTGGGGAAAGCTCTTCCTCATCAACTTCATCATGGGCGTAGCCACAGGCATCGTCCAGGAATTCCAGTTCGGCATGGCGTGGAGTGAGTACAGCCGTTTCGTCGGGGATGTTTTTGGTGCGCCCCTGGCCCTCGAAGCACTGTTGGCCTTCTTCGTTGAATCCACCTTCCTGGGACTGTGGATCTTTGGCTGGAAGCAACTCAAGCGCGGCGTCCACCTGGCGTGCTTGTGGATCGCCGTGATTGGTTCAGTCTTCTCCGCATACTTCATCATCGTGGCCAACTCCTGGATGCAGCACCCTGTAGGCGTTGAGATCGTGGATGGCCGGCCCGTGATGACCGATGCCTGGGCTGTGTTCACCAACAACACGGCGCTGGTTGCGGTGCCCCACACACTGTTCGGTGCACTGGCTGTCGCGGGCGCCTTCCTGTTGGGTATCGCCTGGTACCACCTCTGGCGCCGCCGCCACGATGGCATTGATGTGGTGGGCAAGGACGGCAAGCTGGTTCCCGGCGAGGCCGCAATCCCGGGCCGTGACAAAGCCGACTACACCGTATGGATGACATCCTTGCGAATTGGTGCAGTGGTGGCCATGATCTCCTTCGCAGGAACGGCCATCACAGGTGACCTCCAGGGCAAACTGATGTTCGAGCAGCAGCCCATGAAGATGGCCGCAGCGGAAGCTGCCTGCCATGACGGCACGGGCTTCTCGGTCCTGAGCGTCGGCAACCTCGGTGCCACCAACTGCGACGACATCGTGGCTGTCATCGAAGTACCCGGCATCCTCTCCTTCCTGGCCAAGGGCGACTTCACCACCGAGGTCAAGGGCGTGAACAGCCTGCTGGGTGAGTACAAGGAGAAGTACGGCACCCACCTGCCGGACAACCCCCTGTACGGTGAGCGCGCCGGACAGGAAATTCAATACGTGCCTGTCATGGAAGTGACCTACTGGGGCTTCCGCATGATGATCGGCTTCGGTGGCCTCGCCGCATTCGCCGCACTGTTGGCCCTCTGGGTCACCCGCAAGGGCGTGGTTCCCGAGTCAAAATGGCTCATGCGTCTTGCCGTCCTGGGGATCCTCGCACCGTTCGGCGCCAACGCCGCAGGCTGGATCTTCACCGAAATGGGCAGGCAGCCGTTCGTGGTGGCCCCCAACCCTGACATGAACGGAATCGACCAGGTCTTCATGTTCACCGCTGCCGCGGTATCTCCGGGGGTCAGCGCAGGAGAGCTCATGACCTCGCTGGTAGTCCTCACCGCCATCTATGCCGTGCTGCTGGTGGTGGAGGTGAAGCTCTTGGTCAAGTACATCCGCGGTGGCGTGGCCTCGGCGATGCCCGAACTGGGTCACGCGCAGGACTCCGACGACCAACGTGACAAGAACGACGACGGCACCGGACCGGACAAGTCCGGCGACGACGTCCTGGCATTCGCCTACTAAGGCCAAGGGGTACTGACAATGGAACTGTTGCCAACCATCTGGTTCGTAGCCATCGCCGTGTTGTGGACCGGTTATCTCTTCCTGGAGGGTTTCGACCTCGGCGTCGGCATGCTCATGAAGCTGTTTGCCCGCCACAACACCGACCGCCGCGTGCTGCTGAACACCATAGGCCCGGTATGGGACGGCAATGAGGTGTGGCTGCTCACCGCAGCCGGTGCCACCTTCGCAGCCTTCCCTCTCTGGTACGCCTCGCTGTTCTCCAGCCTCTACCTCCCGCTACTGGCAGTCCTGGCCGCCTTGATCTTCCGGGCAGTCGCTTTCGAATACAGGGGCAAGGTGGACTCCGAGCAGTGGCGCAACCGCTGGGACTGGGCGATCGCGATCGGGTCCTTCGTGGCCGCGTTCGGCATCGGCGCAGCCTTGGCGCTCACCACCACGGGCCTGCCCTTGAATGCCAATGGGGACCGCGTCGGTGGCCCAATGTCCTGGTTCAGCGGCTACGCACTCCTTGGCGGTTTCGGTGTGGTGGCGTTTGCCCTGGTACACGCACTGGCGTTCCTTGCCCTTAAGACCGACGGCGACGTGCGGCATCGCGCCCGCCGCTGGTTCATTCGACTGGTGCCGTTCGCGGTGTTGCCGATGTTCGGCTGGATGGTGGCCGTCCAGTTCCTGAGCGGTAAGCCCTGGACCTGGGCCCTGGTGGCAGCAGCTATCGTCGCAGTGGTCCTGGCGTGGCGGCTGGCCCGAGCCGGGTCTGAAGGACGCGCCTTCAGTGCCCTCGGCGCGTTCATTGTGTGCGCCACTGCCTCGATCTTCGGAGCTGCCTTCCCGGTGGTCATCCCCTCCACGATCGATCCCGCCTTCAACTTGACCATCTCCAATGCATCGTCCTCGGACTACACGCTGGGCCTCATGAGCATCGTTGCAGCCGTTGGCCTGCCACTCGTGATTGCCTACCAGTCATGGACGTACTGGGTGTTCCGTCGGCGCGTAAGCGCGGCCCACATCCCCGAAGCCCACGGGTTCCTGCCAGCCATCGCCGCCAAGGTGATGATCCCCAAGGACAGCTCGCCGGCCACACCACGCAAGTCGGGAGAATAGCCGCCCCATGAAACCCGTGTTCCCTACCGGCCCCGCCACACGATCGGCGCTCTACGCCCTTGGCCTGATGTCCACCCTCAAAGCACTGTCCCTGGTGCTCATGGCGCAGGCTGTGGCGGGGATGCTGGCCGGACTAACGTCCGGGGCAGGGAACTCCGGCCCGGCGGACTGGAACAACGGGCTGATCTGGGGCGCGGTGGGAGCGGTCCTCAGGTCGCTGACGGTGTGGGGCCAAGGCATTGCCTCCAGGCGGGCTGCGCTGGGCGTCAAAGAGGAACTGCGGGCACGGCTGTTGAGGCGCTCGCTGTCCGACGGCGTCTCGTCGCCCGTAGCGGGAATGAACGACGGCGGCCTGGCGATCCTCGCCACGCGGGGCCTGGACGCACTGGACGACTACTACACCCAATACCTGCCTGCGATCGTGAACTGCGCTACGGTCCCGCTCCTGATCGGAGCCCGGATCCTCTTCGCCGACTGGGTAAGTGCTGTGGTGATCGTCCTGACGGTTCCACTGGTGCCGCTGTTCATGGTCCTCATCGGCAGGCACACCGAAGACACCGTCCGGGAGGCGCATAGCACGCTCCGGAAACTGTCCGGCCACATCCTTGAACTCGCCAAAGGCCTTCCCGTCCTGGTGGGCCTGGGACGTGCCACCGAACAGCGCGCAGCCTTGGAAGATATCTCCGAGCAATACCGGACCCGGACCATGGGCACGCTCCGCACGGCGTTCCTTTCCGCGCTGGCCCTGGAACTCATAGCGACGATCTCCGTGGCCGTAGTGGCTGTGTTCATCGGCGTACGGCTGGTGCATGGCGACATGGCCCTTGAAGCCGGTCTCCTGGCACTGATCCTGGCCCCGGATTGCTACCTTGCGCTACGGGAACTCGGCACCGCCCACCACGCAAGCGATGACGGCAGGGCAGCCCTCGAAACCACCAACGCCGTACTGGATGCCCCCGCACACGAGCGCCTGCAGGATCATGGGCCTTCCAACACTGAGCAGGCCTGCAGAGAACAGGCCTGCACAGAACCGTCCGGCACTGCACAGGCCGGGGTAGTTGTGAGTGGATTGTCCGTGGCGTACCACGGAAGGTCAGCAGCCGCCGTCGGGCCCCTCAGCTTCACTGCCGCGCCCGGGCGCGTTACGGCCCTCGACGGCGACAGCGGCTCCGGGAAGAGCACAGTCCTGGGTGTCCTCGCCGGGCTCATCGGGCAAGGACCGGGAGCCTCGGTCACAGGGACCATCACCGGTGCGGACCCGGGGACAGTGGCGTGGGTTCCGCAACACCCTGTCATGGCCACCGAAACTGTGCAGAAAGAGATTGAACTCTATCTTGACGGGTACAAGGGGAACGCCTCCGAGGCCGTCACCCGTGTCCTTCGGAAGGCGTCTGCAGAGCACCTCGCTGCCAGGAACCCAGCGGAACTAAGCCCCGGAGAGCTGCGGCGGATCGCCCTCGCCCGTGGACTGGCCCGCGTCGAAGCAGGCGCTACGGTCCTGTTGCTCGACGAGCCCACCGCCCATCTGGACCAATACTCCGCCAGCGTGGTCCGTCGCGCCATAGAGTCGCTTCGTGGCAACGTCACCGTGATCCTGGTGGCCCACGACGCCGCCACCCGGGCGCTCGCCGACCACCTGGTACCCGTAGGGCAGCAGCACCAGCACCGCCAGGGGACCTCGGTGCCCATAGTGGCCGGGGCGAGCAGTCCGCGCGGTACCCGTGGCGGGGTTGTTACAGTCCCAGCGAAGGAAGCCAGTCCCCAACGCGGCCTCCCGCCCGCTCCCACGACCAGCAGCCTGCATGGTCTCCTGCGGGCTCTGCGACCCGTACGTTGGAAGTTCCTTGCCGCAGGTGTCGTGGCCGTCCTGGCCGCCCTCTTCGCAGTGGCACTGTCAGGTCTGTCCGGGTGGCTGATCATCCGCGCCAGCGAACAACCGCCCATTCTCTACCTGCTCGGCGCGATCGTCGGAGTCAGGTTCTTCGGTATAGGAAGGGCCGTTCTGCGTTATTGCGAGCGGCTCTTGACCCATGATGCTGTCTTCGCTGCGATGACCCGGCTCCGCGGTGCTCTGTGGGCATCGCTGAGCCGCAGGGCGTTGTCCCTCCGGCGCCTCCTCCGAGGCGGCAACGTGTTGGGCTCCATCGTGGACGACGTGGACACCCTCCGCGATCTTCTGCCCAGGGTTGTCCTCCCTCCCGTAACTGCCCTTGGAGTCGGGGCGGCGGCGATCCTCGCTACAGCCATCGTTTTGCCGGCGGCCCTGCCGGCGGTGGTGGCAGCCGCCGTCGTCGGCCTGGTCCTTGCCCCGACCCTTGCGGTCCTGGCTGACAGGAACGCCGCCAAGGCTGAACAGCAGATGCGTTCAGTGGTGCTTCGGGGAGTGGCCGCAGCCCTCGATGCCCGTGCGGAACTGAGCGCCAACGGGGTGGGGGAGCCTGTCCTCGGTGCACTGCGCGACAAAGACCGCACCGCCACCCTCTCTGCACAACGGTCGGCATGGGCTGAAGGGCTCGGCCAGGCAGTGATTGTCCTGGCTTGCTCGATGGCCGCCTTGTGGGCGGGCGTCCTGAGTGCACCCGCCGTACTGAACGGCACTGTCGCACCGGAACTGGCAGCTGTCATTGTCCTCATGCAACTAGCCCTGGTTGAACCCTTTGGTGGCATCGTGTCCGCTGTGCGCCAAGCCCCGGCGCTCGCAGCCGTGCTCGGCCGCGTGGCAGCATCCGGCGCTTTGGACACCCCCACCCCAGGGAGCCAAGCGGAAGAGCACGACGGCGGCACGCGTCGCCTGCCTGATCGGCCCGGCCGGGCGGGACTGGAGATGCGGGGTGCGTCAGCGTCCTGGCCGGGTGGCCCGAACGTCTTTTCCGGTGTGATTGCTGTTGCCGAGCCCGGCCGCTGGCTTGCCGTGACCGGCCCCTCCGGCGCAGGGAAGTCCACGTTCCTCTCGGTACTTCTCGGATTCCTGCCCCTGACAGAAGGAACTGTGAAGCTCTCCGGCAAAGCTGCGTGGTGCCCCCAGGAGGCACACCTGTTCGACTCCACTATCCGCGGCAACCTCCTGCTGAGCCGCCCGGCTGCAGCGAAGCCCAGCGAGTCCGAGATGCGCAAGGCGCTGGCCGACGTCGGGCTTGATTCAGTCGTGGCGGCACTGCCGGAAGGGCTCGATGCCCGTATCGGCCCCGGCGGTTCTTTCCTGAGCGGCGGCGAACGTCAGCGGCTTGCCATGGCCAGGACGCTCCTGACCGGAGCCACCGTCTTGTTGCTTGACGAACCTACGGCCCACTTGGATGCGGGCTCGGCGCGGGAAATGATGGCCATTCTGCGCAATGGACTCAAGGACGTCACCGTTGTCCTGGTTACGCATAATCCGGATGATATTGATCCGGCAGATGGGCGGCTGGAATTGCCTGCAACCCAGGGTGCCGGGAAGCGAAGCCCGGGCGCGGCGGAACTGGTGGGAAGGCCTACTCCTCAGTAGCCTGTTGGCATGCCTTTCGAAGCCGTACGCCAAGTCATGCCCAACTCCGTTGCAACCGGCCTGAGCTGGCGACCAGCCACCATGGAAGACCTCGGGAACTGGGCGGGCCTGATTGCCCGGACGGCCGCCGTCGAACATCCCGTCTGGTACGAAAAGCGCGGCGACCTGGTCCACATCCTGGAGTCGACCAAGAACCCGGCGGAAACGAGCACGCTGCTGGGCGTCGACTCCGACGGTGTGGCGCGTGCCTACGGTCGAATCGCCAAGAATCCCGAGGGCGACAAAGCCACCGGAATGGCGTGCGTTGACCCGGAATGGCAACAGCGGGGCATCGGCTCTGCAGTGCTGTTGTGGCAGGAAGGACAAGTACGCTCCCGGTTCGAGTCCGATCAAGCTGCCGGACACACCACAGCACCGCCACGTCTCCGCATCCAGACGGAGGAACAGCACGAGCACCAGGCAACACTCCTGATGGGTCACGGCTACGGCGCCGTGCGTTGGTTCAACGAAATGCACCGGCCCCTGTCCCAGCAACTGCCCGAAGCGCCCCTGAGTGCAGGACTCGAGCTCAGGACGCTGGATCCATCGCTCTTCGAACCCGTGCGCCAAGCCCATAACGATGCGTTCAGGGACCACTGGGGGAGCGAGCCACGGGATGAAGAATCGTGGCGCTTCACTATTGAGGAACCGACGGCCCGGCACGATCTCAGTGCTGTGGTTATTGATTCCGGCACGGGGGAGGTGGCCGGATACCAGCTAACCAGCTTTGATCCCGACTCTGCCGCCGAGCGCGGTTTCAAGGAAGGCTACACAGAGCTCCTTGGTGTGCGGCGGGCCTATCGCGGTCGGGGCATAGCCCAAGCACTGCTCGCCGATGCCATGCAGCGCTACGCCTCAGCGGGAATGGACGTGGCCTCACTGGACGTGGACTCGGCCAACCCCACGGGGGCGTTGGAACTCTACTTGGGCATGGGTTATGCGCCAGTGAACCGCAGTATGACGTGGGAGAAGATGCTCTAGTTTTTAGCCGTCCACATCATGAAGGTGATGAACAACGTCGTGGAGGAAGTACTGGGAGAACGTCAGCACGGTGAATGAGGATCCGTTGCTGCGCGTTCCGGTGCGTTGCCAATCATCCTCGGTGACGCGGGCGAAGGACTCGGCAATCTCGTTGCCCTCTGCCTCCAGTTCGTCGGCCACCGTGCGCGGATCAGCGGAACCGTACTCACCGTCGATCGCGGCCTGGTCCTGGTCCCAATTGGCAAACCGGGCGTCATCCTCGGAGAGCATCAGGTTCAGGCGCTGATCGAAGAGGCTGAAGACGTCCCGGACGTGGCAGGCGTACTCCAGGTTGGACCATGTGTGGTCGTTGGGACGTGTTGCTACATCCTCCCGGCGCAGCACGGCCCGCCACCGGGGAAGCATGTTCAGGACGGTGCCGGGCACCGTGGAAGGGGTCACCGTTGCGGGGTCGAAACCGCACTCGGGGCAGGGCTGTGAGAGCACCCAGGTCCAGTCTTTTTCATCGGGGATGATCGGCATGCGGCCAGTCTAAGCTGAACCTGCGCGGGCCCCTCTACAGCCCACGAAATATGGTGTCGTTTTCCAATTACTTACGGACCCTGCCAAGAGTAAAGTTCGTTCCGGGGGGAGAGCCGGAAAGAGAAAACAATGCTCAAGGATCAGCAGGTTGGTGCCGTCCTACCGGCACAGGACATAGCCCGGGCACGCGCGTACTACAGCGAAAAACTCGGACTGGAACCCGAAAATCCGGACGACGACGACAACCTCCAGTACAGGTGCGGCGACGGAACCGGATTCTTTGTCTATCAAACGTCCAATGCAGGGACTGCCAAGAATACCCAGATGGGCTGGACGGTCAGCGATGTCCGGGCCACAGTGCAGGAGCTGCGCGGCAAGGGAGTCACTTTCGAAGACTACGACTTCCCGGGCCTGAAGACTGAAGACGGCATCGCTACGATGCCTGATGGGAGCGCCGCAGCATGGTTCCTCGACAGTGAGGGAAACATACTGAGCATCAACCAAACCGGCTAGCCCGTGCCGTGGCTTGACAGCCACGGCAGCACAAAGGCCGGAGGTCTGTAACCCCCGGCCTTTGCCGTGCAGTTCGGGTACCCCGTGATTATTCCGCGTTATTCCGCGGCGTCAGCCCATGCCATGCTCGGACCGATGGCTTCCACGGGCTGGGACAACGGAACGCCGGATCCATCCCTGCGGCCATGTTCGTGGGGAAGTGCCCTTGCGACGCCCGCCGTCGAGGAAGCCTTCGCCGGACCATGACCTGCCCAAGCCAGGAGCAGTGTGTCCTCGCCCTTGAGGAAACGGTGGACCCGCACCCCGCCGGTGGCCCGGCCCTTCACGGGATACTCCTCGAAAGCGGTCACCTTCGCAGTTCCCGGTGCCGTCCCCGGCAAGGCGCCGTTCGTTCCGGCAATGGTCACCACGACGGCGGCAGGGTCGTCCGCGCGAACGGTACCGAAGTGGATCACTTCGTCGCCGGCCGCAAGCTTGATGCCGGCCATGCCACCGGCCGTACGTCCTTGGGGGCGGACATTGGAGGCACTGAATCGAAGCAATTGGGCCTGCCGTGTCACGAAGACAAGGTCGACGTTGTCCTCCTGCGCCGGTTCCACCGCGAGCACCGAGTCCTTGTCCTTCAGGGCGATGATCTCCCAGTCTTCACGGTTCAGCGGGTAGTCCGGTTGAACACGCTTGACCACGCCCTGGACCGTACCGATGGCGAGGACGGAGTCCAGGGGGACGAAGGCAACCAAGGTTTCACCCTTGAGCAAAGTGATGAAGTCCTTGGCGGGGACGCCGCCGGCCAAGTTGGGGAGACCGGAGACCGGAGGCAGCACGGGCATGTCCATCACTTGGAGCCGCAGCATGCGGCCTTGGGATGTGACCGCACCGATTTCTCCCCTGGCGGTGGTCTTGACCACTGAGCGGAAGACATCGTGCTTGGTCCGGGGGCCCGATTCGGCCAGCGGTTCCTGGTTGGACGTCCGGGCGATCTGTCCGGAGACACTCAGCAGGGCCCAGCAGGGGTCGTCCGGAATTTCCAAGGGTAGCGCTGCGGCTTTGCCCTTCGGCCCGGGTACTGACGCTGCCAAGGCCGCAGCCACCGTGGGGGAGACGGCTTCTGATTCCAAGAGGACCGTGCGGCGGGAGGTGCCGTACTTTTCGGCGACCACTGCCAACTCACCGGAGACAAGATCGCGGAGCAGTTCATCCGAAGCCAGGATGGCCTCCAGGGCCTCGATCTCGCGGCGGAGTTCGTCCTGTTCCTTCTCCAGCTCAAGGCGGGAGTACTTGGTCAACTGCCTCAGGCGCAGTTCCAGGATGTAGTTGGCCTGGATTTCTGTGAGGTCGTAGATGGACATGAGGCGTTCACGCGCGGCCGAAGCCTCGTCCGAAGAACGGATGATCTGGATGACTTCGTCGATGTCCACAATCGCGATCAACAAGCCCTCCACCAAGTGGAGGCGGTCCTTCTTCTTGCCCAGGCGGAAGGACGTGCGGCGGCGCACCACGTTGAGGCGGTGTTCAACGTACACCTGCAGCAGCTGCAGGAGGCCCAGCGTCTGCGGCTGGCCGTCCACCAGGGTGACGTTGTTGATGCCGAAGGAATCTTCCATGGGCGAGTAGCGGTACAGCTGCTGGAGGACGGCGTTGGGATTGAAGCCGTTCTTCAACTCGATGACCAGGCGGAGGCCGTGATTGCGGTCCGTGAGGTCAACGACGTCGCTGATGCCGGTCAGCTTCTTGGAGTTGACGGCATCCTTGATCTTCTCGATGACCTTTTCCGGGCCCACCATGTAGGGGAGCTCAGTGACCACCAGGCCGGTGCGGCGGGCGGACAGCTGTTCCACTTCAACCTTGGCGCGGGTCTTGAAGGATCCACGCCCCGTGGCGTAAGCGTCACGGATTCCGTCCAATCCCACGATGCGGCCACCTGTGGGGAGGTCGGGCCCCGGGATGAACCGCATGATCTCGTCCAACGTGGCACCGGGGTTGGCGATCAGGTGACGAGCAGCGGCGATGACCTCCACCAGGTTGTGCGGAGGCATATTCGTGGCCATACCAACAGCGATGCCCGTGGTGCCGTTGACCAGCAGGTTGGGGAAAGCGGCGGGGAGCACATCCGGCTGCGTCAGCTGGTTGTCGTAGTTGGGGACAAAGTCCACCACGTCTTCGTCCAGGTGGTCCGTCATGGTCAACGCGGCGGCCGCCAAGCGTGCCTCTGTGTAACGCGGTGCTGCCGGGCCGTCGTCGAGCGATCCGAAGTTGCCGTGACCATCGATGAGGGGCAGGCGCAGGGAAAAATCCTGCGCCATGCGCACCATGGCGTCGTATATGGCGGTGTCGCCGTGCGGGTGGAGCCTACCCATGACTTCGCCCACCACGCGGGCGCTCTTGACGTGTCCTCGATCCGGGCGGAGGCCCATGTCGGACATCATGTACAGGATGCGCCGTTGAACGGGCTTCAGTCCGTCGCGGGCGTCCGGGAGGGCACGCGAGTAAATCACCGAGTAGGCGTACTCCAGGAAGGAGCCTTCCATCTCGGACGTAACGTCGATGTCGACGATGTTCTCGGTGAAATCGCCGAGGGGCTCGGCTGTGCGTGCGGATTTTTGGCTGCGGGCCATGGGGTCGGTGGATCCTTAAAGATGTACTGCGGATGTTTTAGCTAGGCTAAGCCTATGGTGGATCAGCCCGGCGTCGGCATTTATCCGGAATATTGGGAAGCTGATGTCGTGCTGCGCGACGGCGGGACAGCCCACCTTCGGCCAATACGACCCGAAGATGCCGATGCTTTGCAGGCGTTCCATGCGGGTCAGTCGCAGGCCTCCATCTACATGAGGTTCTTCTCTTTCAAGCCAAAGCTCTCCGGCAAGGAGGTTCGGCGCTTCACGGAAGTGGACCACATCAACCGCGTGGCGTTCGTCATCACCATCGGCGGCGAAATCATGGGGATTGGCCGCTACGACAGGCTTGAAGATCCCACCGAGGCCGAGGTTGCCTTCAACATTTCCGATGCACACCAGGGACGTGGAATCGGCTCCATCCTCTTGGAGCATTTGGCGGTTGCCGCCCGGGAAAACGGCATCCGCCGCTTCACGGCCGAGGTCCTGCCGGACAACCGGAAGATGCTGATGGTCTTTGCCGACGCCGGCTACGACGTCAAACGACAATTCGACGACGGCGTTGTGAGCGTTGAATTCAACATCGATCCCACGGAGAAATCGCGGGCCGTCATGGAGTCCCGCGAGCACCGCGCGGAGGCGCGCAGCGTGCGGGACCTGTTGTCGCCGTCG
Organism: Paenarthrobacter sp. TE3676; assembly: GCF_056279165.1. NCBI lineage: Bacteria > Bacillati > Actinomycetota > Actinomycetes > Micrococcales > Micrococcaceae > Paenarthrobacter > Paenarthrobacter sp. TE3676. The sequence goes on along the minus strand of NZ_JBWBQU010000010.1, from coordinate 40,999 downwards.
TCGGTGGCTGTCATCGGTGCCAGCCGCAAGTGGGGGACGGTGGGCTACCAGCTCCTGGAGCACATTATTGAAGGCGGCTTCAAAGGTCCGGTCTACGCCGTCAACCCGGAGGCATTCGAACTCGCCGGGATGATCTCGTTCGGAAACTTGTCCGAGATCCCGGGGCCGGTGCAGCTGGCCATCGTCGCTGTTCCCTACGAGGAAGTGCCCAAGGTAGTGGACGACTGTGCCGCTGCAGGCGTCAAAGGCATCGTGGTGGCCACCGCCGGATTTGCCGACGACGGCGAGCGGGGACTCGCCCGCCAGCACGAGTTGGTGCGGCGGGCCAGGGCGAACGGAATGCGCGTCATTGGCCCGGAATCCCTCGGAATCCTGAATACGCACCCGGCGGTCTCCTTGAACGCTTCGATGGCCCCCGCGATGCCCCCGCGGGGCAGCTTGGGCTTGTTCAGCCAATCGGCTGCCGTGGGTGTTGCGGTGTATGCAGCCGCCAGCCGCCGCCGGCTCGGGTTGTCATCGTTCCTCTCCGCAGGAAACCGCGCCGACGTTTCCGGCAACGACGTCATGCAGTACTGGGAGGACGACGCCGATACCTCCGCCGTGGGCCTCTACCTTGAGTCCATCGGCAACCCCCGCAAGTTCTCCCGCTTGGCGCGCAGATTGTCCCGCAACAAACCCGTGATCGTTGCCAAGTCCGATGTCACCGGCCTCAGCCTGCCGCCCGGGCACGAGGTTCGCACCACCCAGGCGCCATCCGCGGCAGTGGACGCGATGATGCGGCAGGCAGGCGTGATCCGGGTTGAGACCATCGAACAACTCATGGACATTGCCCAGATCGCGTCCTCCCAGGAGCTGCCCAAAGGACCGGGCGTAGCCGTCTACTCAAATTCCGTCGCGCTGGCCAAAGTGGTGGCCGACAGTGCCGGACCCCTCGGGTTGGATGTGGGCCGCCTTGTGACGGACATTGATCTGGACGCCGGTATGTCATTGGCGCTTCCTGCACTTCGGGCAAGTCTGCAGGAAAGCCTCGCGGACGACTCCGTGCACGCCGTTGTGGCGGCCCTCCTCCCGGCCCGCGGGCTTACCGTGGAATCACTCGCGGGCGTCCTGGCCGAATGCGCTGCCGAGGCTGGAAAGCCTGTGGTGGCGGCCTTCACCGGAATCCTGGATCCCTCCGTGCAAGTCGAGGGCATGGTGGGCGGAGCGGGCAAGCCTGTGCTGCCGTGCTACTCCAATGCCGGTGCCGCCGTGGCGGCCCTGGCGGCGATCGTCCGTTACGCGCAGTGGCGCGACCGTGACCAAGGGCTTTTCGTGGAGCCCGACGGCTGCGATGTCGACGGCACCAGGGAAACGCTGAACGCGATGCTGGCCGGCGTCACGGGCGAAAAGATCAGGAAGCTCGACGCCGGTGCAGCCGCCGCACTGCTGTCGGGCTACGGGATTGATGTGGTGCCGACTTTCGGATTTGGTACCCCTGACGAGGCGGTGCAGGCCGCGGAGACTGTGGGATGGCCCGTGGTCCTCAAGACCACGGATCCCGCATTGCGGCACCGGCTGGACCTCGGAGGCGTTCGGCTGGATATTCAGGACGCCGAATCCCTTCGTCAAAACATCGCCCAAATGCGCCGTGCTTTGGAACCTTATGGATCGCCCTCGCTTGAGGTGCAGGCCATGGCGCCGGTGGGGCAGGCCTGCACCTTCCGTGCCATGGAGGACCCCTTGCTGGGGCCGGTCCTGTCGTTCGGCTTGGCCGGGGATGCCGTGAACCTGCTGGACGACTGGGCGCATCGGGTCCCGCCGCTATCAGCTGCGGACCTGCACGATGTCATCCGCTCGCCACGGGCGTCCCGAAAACTGTTCGGCTACCAAGGCCTGCCCGCCGTGGATGTGGAAGCTCTTGAGGACATTGCTGCCCGGCTCGCCAAGCTAAAAGATGACCATCCAGGAATCGCGTTGGTGGAATTCAACCCCGTCCTGGCGGGGCCCTCGGGTGCCACCATCCTTGGCGCGGATGTATGGATCGGCAATGCGGCACAGCGCACGGACAGTGCCCGGCGCGCGATGCGGGGTTAGCCACAGGACTGGACCTCGCGGTTAGGTAGTCACCAAGCGATCTGTGAAAATGGGGGAATGAGCACCCAGTCTCCGACGCCTCAATCCCGTCCGTCCAACGCCGGGCACCACACCTCCCATCATCACAGCTCGCAGGGACAGAGCCTGGACCAGGCACTGCAGCAGGCAGGTTTCTACCCACGGCTGGTGGCCGACGTCGTCGACGACGCCCTGGATGGCAGGGAGTGCCTCTCCCACCTGGTCCACTTGGAGACCCATTTCGACCGTGCCGAGGTCCGCAGGCACATCACTGTGCTGGTGCTCACGGAGGACATGCTGGTGATCACGCACGTTGATGACCAGCAGCTGGATGAGGCCGGAGAGCAGATCGTTGCCCAAGTCTCCACTGAGTCTGTACCCGTGGCCCAGATCCGCTCGGTGGTCCTCAGCTACATGTATTCGCAACCCCAGGACTACAAGCCGTCCGATCCTGTCCGGGAGATGACCTTGTCCATCGCGTGGTCCGGCGGGCAGCGCCTGGACATGGGGCCGGCGAGCTGCGGGGATCCCCAGTGCGAGGCCGATCATGGCTACAGCGGAACCATCGCCCAGGAAGATATCGTCCTGCGGATCAGCGCTGAGGCGGACGGACTCCAGGCGGTCCAGGACGCCAAGATTTTTGCCCGTGCGCTGCGTGCGGTCAACACGGGCAATCCTTCCCCGGCCCAACACGCCAGCATCCCTGCACCGAGGCCGCGTTCGGGCGTCTTCAGCAACCGCCTCAGCCGCGGACACCAGCGTTGAGGGAAACCGCACAGAACCCGGTGAGCACGTCTTCGGGGACCAACCCGGCCACTGACCTCCCATCGCCCCCGCTTTTCGGAAGCAAGTCCATAGCAGAAGTCCTGACCAGCGCTGCCGCATCCCTGGGCATGCCGGGCTTCACCAACCACCTGCAGCTGCCGCCAGCGCAGCGTGTCTGCGTGGTCCTTGCCGACGGCCTTGGCCGTACCCTCTTGAAGCAGAAGTCCTCCCACACGCCTTTCCTCCGGACAGTCATGGCCGGGGGACAACGCAACGTTCCCACGTGGTTAGACGCCGCCTTCCCCAGCACCACTGCGGCATCCCTCGCGAGCCTCGGCACCGGTTTGCCGGCCGGCCAGCACGGAATGGTGGGCTATGACGTCCTCGATCCCGATCAGGACAAAGTAGTGAACCTCCTGGGCAATTGGGATTCCCAAGTGGACCCTGCACAGTGGCAGCCTCACCCGACGGTCTTTGAGCGGCTTGCCGGAGAGCTGGACGTCGTGACCGTCAGCCTGCCTCAGTTCGGAAATTCCCCGATGACACAGGCTGCCCTCCGGGGAAGCCGCTTCGTCGGCGGCACCACGCTGCATGCCCGCACCGCCGCCGCCGCTGAGGCTATGTCCGGTGGTGGACGTTCCCTGATGTACTTCTACGCCAACGAGTTGGACAAAGCAGGCCACCGCTACGGCTGCCAGTCGGATCGTTGGGAGCACCAACTCGAAGAGCTCGACTCTACGGTCAAGAGGCTGTCTGCCACGCTGCCCGCCGGCACCACCATTCTGGTGACCGGCGATCACGGCATGTTGGACGTCCCGGAATCCCAGAGAATCGACTACTCCGCTGATGAAAAGCTGGTAGCAGGAGTCCGCCACACTGCCGGGGAGCCGCGCATGGTCCACCTCTATCTTGAACCGGATGCCACTCCGGCCCACCGGGAATCCCTGATTGAGGCATGGCGTCACCGCTTTGGTGAAAGGATCTGGGCCTTTACGCGGGAGCAAGCCGTGGATGCAGGGCTGTTCGGCACAGTTCGCCCTGAGGTGGCTCCGCGCATTGGCGACGTCATGATTGCAGCACGTGACACGTTGGCCCTCTATGACACGCGGAGGGCCCGCCCGGCAGCCCTGGAGGTTGTAGGGCAGCACGGTTCACTGACCAAGGCCGAACGCGAAGTACCACTGCTGTGCTTCGCCGCTGCCGGCAAGAAGGGCAAACGTGGCTGAGCTGGTCTTCTTCTCAGGCACCATGGACTGTGGCAAGTCCACCCTGGCCCTCCAAATGGACCATAACCACCGTGCACGCGGTCGCGGAGGTGTTCGGTTCAGCTGCAACGACCGCGCAGGTGATTCAAGGATCTCCAGCAGGCTGGGCCTGCAAACCGACGCCGTGGAGGTTGTGGGCGACACCGATTTCTGGGACGAAGTGGTGGCCCGGCGAACCAACGGACTGCGGGTGGACTACCTCATTTGTGATGAGGCCCAGTTCTACTCGCCCACCCAAGTGGAGCAATTGGCGCGGGTTGTGGATGAGATGGAGGTGGACGTCTTTGCGTTCGGCATCACTTCCGACTTCCGGACCAGACTGTTCCCTGGCTCGCAGCGGCTCATCGAACTCGCCGACAAAGTGCAGGTCCTGCAGGTCGAAGCCTTGTGCTGGTGCGGCCGCCGGGCAACGCAGAACGCCCGCACCGTAAACGGCATCATGGTGGTGGAGGGCGACCAGGTGATGGTGGGCGACGTTGCCCCGCAAAACAGCGGCGACGAAGCCGGGCCCGCGGAGGGTGCATCCGCTGGGAGTCCGCCCGCAGAAGCAGGTCCTGCTGACGCAGTGGGCTACGAGACGTTGTGCCGCCGGCACTACATGAGGCGTGTCACGGCTCATGGCGCCAACCTGATGGCCGGCGCAGACCAGCCGCTGCCGTTCGACGTCGATGCGTGCCTCTGGCCCGGTGCAGGGGCCCTTAGGCGCGGCTAGTCGCCGCGGGCCCCAAAAACTATCTCGTCCCAGCTCGGGATGCTGGACCGCTTGGGGCGGGACGGCTGGCGTTCCGCAGGGGCATCCACATCCTTACGCACGTCAGCGTCTTTCTGGTCCTCTGCAGGCATTTCGTCCTGATGGGCGTCCTGGGAAGATTGCGCACGGTCGGCTTCGTCTTCTGCGCGGGGTTGCGGGTTACCGCTGCCGCCGAGGAGTTCGTCAAGTCCTGCAGGCTTGCGTCCTGCCAGTGAAGTCACAGGTCGAAGCGGGCTGGCTACCACCGTTATTTCACGCGTGTCTGTGCTGACTCCGTTGTGGAGCTTCAGTGAGTCGTCGCCGTCGTCGGGCGACTCGAAGTGCCGCGGAGCGAGGCTTAGCCTGGACATCATCGAAGGACGCCCGTCTTTACGTGTGGGCTCTTCCGCAGCAGGAGCCACCGGCTCGACATCCGTAACACCAGGTGCCTCGGCCTCGTCTATTTCCTCACCGGGTCGCGGGTGTGCTGCGGGAACGTTGCTCAAGAGGACTGCCAAGGCGTCGTCGCCGTCTTCATCCACGCCAAGGCGCTGTCCGCGCCGCGAACGGAGCATTTCCAGCAGGCTGTCGGATTCTTTCGCGGACGCGCGTGCTGCCGTTTCGGCGTCGTTCTCGAAATCGAACGGCCTGTCCGAGACGGCAGCAAGCCGCCGGGCCGGGACCGGGCCGTCCATCGGCTCAAGTTCGCTGAGCTGCTGGGCCCAACGGTTGGCATTCTGCAGCGACTTGCGCTGGGGACTGAAGGTCCACATGGCAGGCGGTTCTTCGCCAATGCTTCCGTGAGCGCCGGGGACAGCTTCGAAGCGAGCGACGACGGTCCAGGTACCATCCGGGCGGCGCCAGGAATCCCAATCCACGGAGGAGGAATCGATACCGTGCGCTGAAAGCCGGTAATCAACCATCTCGCCAAGTGTGGCCGGGTTGTCGCCGAAAGCGGAGCGGTAGATGTCATGCCCGGGAGCAGGGGCGGCAACTTCGATGTTTCGGGCCTGTCGCACTACGTACTCACGCTCTGCAAGCACAGGCCCTTCGTAACGTTGGACGTTGGCAAGGGGGAGGCCGGAAAGCTCTGCAACTTCCATGGCCGTGGCTCCGCTGCGGATCCGGGCCTGAATATCGCGGGGCGACATGGAAATCGGCGTGTTGGAGGCGCGAGCGGCCACCTGGGCAGGGGTACGGCTCGCCGCGGCCCTCAAGGCCTCGTCGATCGGAAGCTGGAACATCGCACCACCGGGGCCGCTCAAGAGCAGATGCCCGCCGTCGTCGTGGACGCCTACCAGTCGTAGATCCTGCATAACACCCTCCACCACATGGCATAACTGACATTCGAAACTCTGCCACTCGCGGGGGGCTTTTCCTACTAGGGCAAAGGGCGTGCCGTGATATTCCGCTGAAACCCGGTTCATTCCGGAAGGCTTTTCAACCGATTCCACTGCAAAAGTGCATCTATGGACTTTTCGGACCTGCGGGAGGACAATCTGGCCGAGATCGGGCACAAATCCGGGGCGTCCGGCGTTTGCACCCATAAGCCGGCGACAGGGAAGTTCCTGCGGCCGGGTTTCCATCCCGGAAAAGGTACGGAGGACGAAGAAGGACCATGGCCACGGACTACGATGCCCCTCGAAAGACCGAGGAAGACGTCAGCGAGGATTCGCTGGAAGAGCTCAAGACGCGCCAGTCGGGGAAGCAGTCCTCCGCGGTGGACGTCGATGAGACCGACCTTGCCGATGGCTTCGAGTTGCCGGGCGCGGATCTTTCCGGTGAAGAGCTACTCATTCAGGTCATGCCACCCCAGCCTGACGAATTTACGTGTTTCAACTGTTTCCTGGTGAAGCACAGGTCCCAGATAGCCGCTGAACGGGACGGGCACCAGTACTGCACCGAGTGCGAAAGCTAGGCGCAGCGTCCCGGTGTCAGACCCGTGGCGTGGTGAGTGCCGAAACGAGCTCATCGGGCCGGCGCGTGGATGCCAGCCAGTAGGGGGTCCGGTCTGCAGGGTCCGTGATTTCAATCTTGACGACCGGATCGATCCAGCCGCGGAAGCACATGTAGGCGAGTCCATTCAGGCGTGGACCCCGCTCAGCGGTGGCTTCGCCTTTTTTGAACGCCTGGACGGAACCTACGTACTTCCGGTCGATGCTCGCACGACCCACCCTGACGGCGTCAGCGGTGACCGTGATGGTTGGCGTAGAGAGCACCAACATGATGGTCATGATGGCCAGCAGCACCAAGGCGGCGGTGATGCCGGCTGCCGCGCTGATGGGACCAAACATCAGGACCCCTGCGCCGGAGAGGCCCACAACCACAACCCAGATCCAAACGGACGGCCACAGCTTCTCGGTGTACAGGACCTCTGAGGCCGAAGGGGTGTTCCGGGCAGGCACAGGGGAAGACTGGTCAGGCGTAGGCATGGGTCCAGCTTATCGGGCATCGGCAACGGGCTTCGCCCCGGACCGACCGGGCCTTGTACCGGAAGGTCCCCGTAGAATGAATCACTGTGAGCAACGAGACCGCAGTATTCAGTACAGAGGCAACCTCCGCAGTCGCGGATAATGGCGAAAGCACGGCAGCGTACGGCGCCCCCACTTTGGAGGTGCAGCTGAAAATGCTCGACGCCGGGTTGGAAGCACCGTCCTACGCGCACCCTGGCGATGCGGGTGCCGATCTCCGTGCCCGCGAGGACGTGCACCTTGCCCCCGGCGAAAGAAAACTGGTTCCAACCGGTGTGTCCATAGCGCTGCCGGACGGATTCGTGGCCCTGATCCATCCCCGGTCCGGACTGGCAACCAAGCATGGCCTCACGGTGGTCAATGCTCCTGGCACTGTGGACGCCGGTTACCGCGGCGAGATCGCGGTCACGCTCCTGAACACCGACCAAAAAAATGCGATTGACCTCAAACGCGGCGATAGAATTGCACAAATGGTGATTCAGCGCGTCGAGTACGCGCGGTTCGTATCTGTTGACCAACTGTCCGATTCCGTTCGGGGAACCGGCGGCTTCGGGTCCACGGGCGGCTTCAACGCACCGAAGGCCTAAGAAACTACTGGACCCGGCGTGTGCCGCAGACCAACGCCTGACGCATTGGCGCGGTTTAGCGCGGTTTAACGTGGTTGCGGTTTACTTGGGGATAGACCACTACTAAGGAGAAAACCCAATGCTTTTTGGGCGCGGCAAGAAGTCCAAGGACGAGCGGTCGGAAACCGCCGGCACCGTCGATGAGTCGGGTGCCGAGGCACAAGACTCCGTATCAGGCGGGTCCGGCACACCCGGTGACTTCCGGCTCGGCAAAGGTCCCTTGGACATAGACGAGATCGAAAGCCGCGATGGCTACGTTGACCTCGGTGCACTGCTGATCGCACCGGCCGAAGGTCTCCAGTTGCGGCTTGAGGTGGAAGAAGCCACCCAACGCGTGGTCGCTGTGACCATGGACCTCAACGGCTCCAGCTTGCAGCTCCAGGCTTTTGCGGCACCGCGTTCCGAAGGCCTTTGGGACGAGATCCGTGAACAGATTAATCAGTCTGTAGCGAGCCAAGGCGGAGAAACCGAAGAGGTTTCCGGAGCTTTCGGCACGGAACTGGTAGCCAAACTGCCTGCTGAAGCTACTGACGGCAGCCGTGGCTTCCGTGCTGCCCGCTTCATGGGCGTGGACGGGCCACGATGGTTCCTCCGTGGTGTCCTTGGCGGGCAGGCTGCCTTGGAACGCGATGCCGCAGCAGGTCTGGAAGATCTGTTCCGCAAGGTCGTGGTGGTCCGTGGCGATAATCCGATGCCTCCCCGCGAATTGCTGCAGCTGCGCCTGCCCAAGGATGCTGCGGTACCGGGCCAGGCCGGCGCTCCCCAAGGCGCCGTTCCCCCGGAAGAGCCCGCAATGCAGCAGCCGGAGCGAGGGCCGGAGATTACCCAGATTGGTTGATTCCTCCGGGCACAGCGGAACATCCGGTCAGAGGCCCCCTGAGCAGGGAGTTCGGGATCTTCCTGCGCGGGGCAGGGCCGTTTGTACCGGTTTCATCGAATCCGTGACTCATCAGCCGCCCAGCGAACAGCCGTTCTTCTCTGCTGTGGTGGTGGATACCCTCAGGCAGGGAGACCAGCGCGCTTCCGGGGGAAAAAAGCCCTATGACCGTCTCCGCGTGATCTGGCTGGGCAGGACGCGGGTCCCCGGCATTGAAGCCGGTGTGGAACTTCGCTTGAACGGCATGGTGACCCAGGTTGATGGCCTTCCGGCCATGTTCAATCCCCGATACGAAATACTCTCCCGTCAGGAGCACCTATGACCGTGGCCAACGGATCAGAACCGAAGGACACAGGGCGCCCGACGCCCCCGCAGGACGAAGTTTCGCTGCCCGGAGAGGCCAACCCAGGGGCGGCCAAGCCAGGTGCTGCCAGCCCCGGTGCTGACTCACCGAGTGTGTCTGAACTCGCTGCGGGTTATGCCGAAAAAGCCGGTCTGCACCGGAACAGTGCGGGGCACGTGGACATGCTGAAGTCAGCGGGCGGGGTCCAGGGTATCGCCGAGAGCATCCTCCCCGGACTTGTCTTCCTGGTCGCCTTCACCATTACCCGCGATCTCACACTGTCCCTCATCGCAGCGCTGGCTACCGCCGCCGTGTTCACCGTGGTGCGCCTGATCCAGCGGCGTCCTTTGACGCAGGCGCTGGCAGGCGTAGTGGGCGTGGGCATTTCCGCTTGGCTGGCCAACACCACAGGTAAGGCAGAGGACTTCTACGTCCTCGGATTCTTCACCAACATCGCTTATATCGCGGGCATGGTGCTTTCCATCGTGCTCAAGTGGCCGGTTGCGGGGCTTTTGTTCGGTTTCGTGCGCAACGAGGGACTTGAGTGGCGAAAGGACCCCGAAAGGCTCCGCGCCTACAGCCTGGGTACGTGGATCGTAGTGGCGGTGCTTGCCCTCCGCCTGGTGGTTCAGGTGCCGTTGTACTTCATGGGAGAGCCAGGACTGACGGCGTTGGCAACCACCAGGTTGTTGATGGGAGCTCCGCTGTACATCCTGGGCCTCTGGGTGGCGTGGCTTGTCACTAAGCCTGCTGTTGGCGAGCCGGCACCTCAGCCGTCGAAACCGTCGTCCTCAGCTGATTGATCGGCTGCCTCGGCAGCATCGTCACGGGGTTCCCGGCCGTCGTCGGAACCGGGTGACAACAGCGCCCTCAGGCCGTCCTCGGCCGCGATGGTGGTGACGAAGAAGAGTTCGTCGCCGCCATCCAGGACGTCATCACGCGTAGGCGTGATGGGGGCGTGGTCGCGCAGGATTGCCACCAACGTCGCATCTTCCGGCCAGTCGATGCCGCCTACCGTGCTGCCAATGACGTGGGAATCATGCGGAACAGTGAACTCAACGATTGAGGCCACCCCTGTCTGCAGGGTCAACAGGCGCACGATGTCGCCAATCTCAACAGCCTCTTCCACGAGGGCCGTCATGAGCTGCGGGGTGTTGACGGCCACGTCTACGCCCCAGGAGTCATTGAACATCCAGTCGTTCTTGGGGTTGTTGACGCGCCCCACGGTCCGCCCCACGCCGAATTCGGTTTTGGCAAGCAGGGATACCACCAGATTCACTTTGTCGTCACCTGTGGCAGAAACCACGACGTCGGCATCCTCGAGCTTGGCGTCCTGCAGGGTGCTGAGTTCGCAGGCGTCGCCCACCAGCCAGCGGGCACCTCGAAGCCCGCTGCGCCCGATGACTTCGGGCTTCAGGTCAATGAGGAGAATCTCGTGTTTGTGGGCGAGCAATTCACGCGCGATGGACGAGCCGACGCTGCCTGCGCCAACAATGACAACTTTCACTAAGACTCCTTGGCGGGTGCTTTGGCGAGAATCCGGCTGATCTCGGAGGTTCTGTCCAGGCTCACCATCGCGTGGACGGTATCGCCCTCCTGGTAGGCGGTGCCGGCTTGCGGCAACAGGCCTTCACCAAACCTGGTGAGGTACGCGATACGGATTCCGGCGGCGGACTCGATGGACTCCATGCTGTGTCCGATCCAATCCTCGTGCAGATCCACTTCGGCCAGTACCAGGCGGCCTGAGGGCTCGCGATAGTCACCGGCGAGGTGCTGCTCGGGGAGTATTCGGCGCAGGACCTGATCGGCACTCCAGCGGACGGCTGCGACGGTGGGGATGCCGAGCCGCTGGTAGATTTCGGCGCGGCCGGGATCATAGATGCGTGCCACCACATGGGCAACATGGAACGTTTCGCGGGCTACGCGTGTGGCGAGGATGTTGGAGTTGTCGCCGCTGGAAACGGCGGCGAAGGCGTAGGCCTCTTCCACTCCTGCTTGCTTCAGGGTGTCCCGGTCGAAGCCGACCCCGGTGACTTTGCGACCCGTGAAGGTGTTGCGGAGCCGGCGGAAGGCCCGCTCGTCCTGGTCGATGATGGCCACTGAGTGGCCTGCATCCTCCAAAGTGTGTGCCAGGGTTGCGCCAACACGGCCGCAACCCATGATCACGAAGTGAGCCACCGTGTCTCCTTATGTGTGTTGTCCATCCCGCTCGGTATGACTTTACCGGTGCAGCGCGGGTAAGCCGGCGACAACCGTCATGACATCCCTGTGGATTCAGAGTAGCTTTGCGGAGTGCTGACAATTTTGAATGCCGCGAAGCGGGTGCTGGTGGGCCGGCCAGTCCGGAATGACCGCCTGTCCCACACCTTATTGCCCAAACGCATCGCTTTGCCCGTCTTCGCCTCGGACGCTTTGTCCTCGGTGGCATACGCCCCGGATGAAATCCTCCTGACGCTTGCCCTTGCGGGCGTGAGCGCAGTGGCGTTCTCCCCGCTGGTGGGCCTCGCCGTCATGGTGGTTTTGCTCACAGTAGTGGCTTCCTACCGCCAGAACGTGCACGCCTATCCCTCCGGCGGCGGCGACTACGAGATTGCCAACGTCAACCTCGGCAAGTACGCCGGTCTCACGGTCGCTTCTGCGCTGCTGGTGGACTACGTCCTCACTGTTGCAGTGTCCATGTCTTCGGCAGCTACATACCTGACTACCGCCATCCCGGCGCTGCATGGCCAGCAGGCAATGATCGCCACTATTGGCGTGATCATCCTGGCCCTGGTCAATCTTCGCGGGGTCAAGGAAGCCGGGACGCTCTTCGCTGTCCCTACGTACATCTTCATGGCGTCCATCCTTGGAATGACCGCGGTGGGCATCTTCCAGGCTGCCACCGGCACCTTGGGGGAGGCGCCTTCCGCCAACTTCACCATCGTTCCTGAGCCCGGATTCGATGAGGGCCTGGTGGGGCTGGCCGGGGCCTTCCTGCTTCTGCGTGCCTTTTCATCGGGGGCGGCGGCGCTGACCGGCGTCGAAGCCATCAGCAACGGGGTGCCGAATTTCAAGAAGCCGAAGAGCAAGAACGCCGCCACCACGCTGCTGCTTCTGGGCGTTATTGCCTCGGCCATGCTTGCGGGCATCATTTATCTGGCTAACGCTACAAAGGTCCACATCGTCCTCGATCCGGCCCGGGAATTCCTGGTGGACGGCAAGCCGCTTCCGGAGGACTACATCCAGACCCCTGCCATCAGCCAGATAGCAGACACCATTTTCGGTTCCGGCTCCATCCTTTTCTATATCGTGGTTGCGGCCACCGGCATCATCCTGGTGTTCGCTTCCAACACAGCTTTCAACGGTTTCCCCGTGCTGGGCTCGATCCTTGCCCAGGACGGCTACCTTCCACGCCAGCTCCGCACTCGCGGTGACAGGCTTGCGTTCAGCAACGGCGTCCTTGCGTTGGCAGCCGGGGCGCTGGTCCTGATTCTCGCGTTCAACGCAGATGTCACCAAGTTGATCCAGCTGTACATTGTGGGCGTCTTCATCTCTTTCACGGCCAGCCAGCTCGGCATGGTCCGGCACTGGGGGCGAGAGCTGAAACTGGCCAGGGATAAAGCTGTCCGTCGCCGGATCTTCAAGTCGCGCACTATCAACATGGTGGGTTTTGGCATGACGGCGCTGGTCCTCGTCATCGTCCTCATCACCAAATTTGAGCAGGGCGCCTGGATAGCGTTGCTGGCCATGTTTGTCCTCTTCCTCATCATGTGGAGCATCCGCGCCCACTATGACAATGTGGCCAAGGAATTGGCCGTGGACGAGGATTCGTCACCGCGGGCACTTCCCACGCGGGTGCACGCGGTACTTCTTGTCTCGCACGTCCGCAAACCGGTGCTTCGTGCGCTGGCTTATGCCCGGGCGTCCCGGCCATCGCGCCTGGATGCAGTGACGGTGGACATCAACACGGAAGAGACCGAGCAAACTGTCCGGGATTGGGAAAAGCTTGAAATTCCCGTCCCCTTGACCGTACTGGCCAGCCCGTACCGCGAAACCGTAACCCCCATCATGGACTACATCAAGAACGTGCGCCGCGACTCACCGCGGGACCTGATCGTGGTGTACATCCCCGAATATGTGGTGGGTAAATGGTGGGAACAACTCGTCCACAACCAAACAGCACTCAGAATAAAGACAAGGCTCCATTTCGAATCCGGAGTCATGGTTGCCAGTGTTCCTTGGCAGCTGAAGTCCTCCGAAGAAGCAAAGGCACTGCAGGATACTTAATGACTTCCCACAGCAATACCCCCCAACCCCAACGCACCGGATGCCAGGGCGCAGCCCCCACTGAACTGGTGGTCGATGTCGGCCCCATAGCCCATGGAGGGCACTTCGTCGCCAGGCACGAAGGGCGCGTCATCTTCGTCCGGCATGCGATCCCGGGGGAGAAGGTCCGTATCCGGTTGACTGACTCCGGCGACTCGTCGCGCTTCTGGCGTGCCGACGTCGTCGAGGTCCTGGAGGCCTCACCTGACCGCGTTCCGCACTTCTGGAAGCAGGCCGATTCGCTGGGCTCATGGAGCCGCGGGGCTCCGCCGGTGGGCGGCGCCGAGCTCGGACACATTTCCCTGCAGCGCCAACGGGCCCTGAAAGCCGAGGTGCTTGCCGAACAGCTCAAGCGGCTTGCCGGTTTGGACCTGGCCACAGAGGTGGAAGCTGTGGGAGACAATCACGACGGCGGACTCGGCTGGCGTACGCGCGCCAGCTTCGCGGTGACCCCCAAGGGTCGGTTGGGGATGCATGCGCACCGTTCCGACGTTGTGCTTCCCATCAAGGAGATGCCGTTGGCGCTTGCAGGAGTCAACGAGCTGAAGCTGTGGGACCTTGACTTGTCCGGTATTGCCCGCGTGGAGGTCGCGGTGCCCGCCAACGGTTCGCGGCCCCTGATCCTGCTGGCTCCGGAAGAATCCACGAGCCCCAAGAGATTGCACAGCATCCTGTCGCAGTTGCCGCACGACGTCTCGGTCGCGAGCTTCGATCCCAGCAAGGGCGAGGTCCTGCAGCTGCGGGGGAGAACCTGGGTGCAGGAGAGTGCGGCAGGGCATGAATACCGTGTGACCGGTGAGGGTTTTTGGCAGATCCACAAGGACGCCCCGGACACGCTGGTGGACGCTGTAACGGGCTATCTTTCCCACGGCGGGTACTTGCAGCCCGGCGCCGCAGTTGCCGACCTCTACGCCGGTGCGGGCCTGTTTACGGCACCTCTGGCGGACGCCGTCGGAGTGACCGGTTCGGTACTTTCCGTGGAGGGCGCTCCGGGCACCAGCCGCGACGCCCGCAAAAACCTGCACGGTGAAGCCCAGGTGGAAATCGTTCAGGGACGTGTTGAGCGGGTCCTGCACCAACGCTCCCGCAGCTTCGACTCGCTGGTGCTGGATCCACCCCGCGCCGGAGCCGGCAAGGCTGTGGTCAAGCAACTGATGGCCACCGGGCCCCGCGCAATCGCCTATGTGTCGTGTGATCCGGCATCCTTCGCACGTGATCTGGGTTACTTCCATCAAGGTGGTTGGCGACTCGAGTCGCTGCGCGCCTTCGATTTGTACCCGAACACCCATCATTTGGAAACGGTAGGGCTGATCGTCCCCGCCGCTTAGCCGACGGACCGCCCGACTGCCATGGTGCAGAAGGAGGAACGGCCTGTTTCCGTCGCGATGCCTGATCAGTGACGCAACGCCGGAGTATGCCACTACGATGGCTGTAGTAGCCCCGGTCCGCAGTATTCAACGCCGCGGACCGGGGTGACCACGAGAGATGCCGCCCGGCTAAGTAAGGTGCGCCTAACTGGCTAGCGGCCAACCACGCGACAAAGATGAAACTGTTGCGAGAGGAGTCCTGCCATGAGCACTGTGGACAGCTTCGGTTCCAAAGGCGTACTGAATGTAGCCGGCACCGACTATGAAATTTTCCGGTTGAACTCCGTAGAGGGCGCAGACAGCCTTCCGTTCAGCCTTAAGGTATTGCTTGAAAACCTCCTGCGGACTGAGGATGGCGCCAATATTACGGCTGACCATGTCCGCGCCCTGGCCGGTTGGGATCCCAATGCGGAGCCCGACACGGAAATCCAGTTCACCCCCGCCCGCGTCATCATGCAGGACTTCACCGGCGTTCCCTGCGTCGTGGACCTGGCTACCATGCGTGAAGCCGTCAAGGAGCTCGGCGGTGACCCCAAGCGCGTCAACCCGTTGGCGCCTGCGGAAATGGTCATCGACCACTCCGTCCAGATCGATGCCTTCGGAAACTCCGGCGCACTGGAGCGCAACATGGAGATCGAATACCAGCGCAACGGTGAGCGCTACCAGTTCCTTCGCTGGGGCCAGACCGCATTCGATGACTTCAAGGTTGTTCCCCCGGGAACCGGCATCGTACACCAGGTCAACATCGAGTACCTGGCACGCACGGTCATGACCCGCGAGGTAGACGGTGTTGTCCGCGCCTACCCCGACACTTGTGTTGGCACCGACTCGCACACCACCATGGTCAACGGCCTGGGCATCCTGGGTTGGGGCGTTGGCGGTATCGAAGCCGAAGCTGCAATGCTCGGCCAGCCCGTCTCCATGCTGATTCCCCGCGTTGTCGGATTCAAGCTCAAGGGCAGCATCCCCGCAGGCGCTACCGCGACTGACGTGGTGCTGACCATCACCGAAATGCTGCGCAAGCACGGTGTTGTTGGCAAGTTCGTTGAGTTCTACGGTGAGGGCGTCGCCGCTGTGCCGCTGGCCAACCGTGCAACCATCGGCAACATGAGCCCGGAGTTCGGTTCCACGGCTGCCATGTTCCCGATCGACGACGTCACCCTGGACTACTTGCGCCTGACCGGCCGCTCCGAAGCAAATGTCGCCCTCGTGGAGGCATACAGCAAGGAACAGGGCCTCTGGCACGATCCCTCCCGCGAACTGCGGTTCTCCGAGTTCCTCGAACTGGACCTGTCCACCGTTGTTCCCTCCATCTCAGGCCCCAAGCGTCCCCAGGACCGCATTGAGCTCACGGATGCCAAGGAACAGTTCCGCAAGGACATCCACAACTACGTCGCCATCGAAGACGGCAGCGTGGACGAGGCCCTGGATGAGTCGTTCCCGGCTTCCGATTCTCCGTCCTTCACACATGCTGATTCGCACACCACGGAGACGGCACGCGTTGCATCCGCCGCCAACGGTGCGCATGGCCGCCCCTCTTCGCCGGTCAAGGTCACCACTGCCGACGGCCGCGAGTTCGAGCTGGACCACGGAGCAGTGTCGATCGCTTCGATCACGTCCTGCACCAACACGTCCAACCCGTCCGTCATGCTGGCTGCGGCCCTCCTTGCACGCAACGCCGTGGACAAGGGCCTGACCTCCAAGCCGTGGGTCAAGACCTCTGTTGCCCCGGGTTCGAAGGTCGTCACGGACTACTACGAAAAGTCCGGTCTGACCCCGTACCTGGAGAAGCTTGGCTTCTACATCGTGGGTTACGGCTGCGCCACCTGCATCGGTAACTCCGGACCGCTGGAGCCGGAAATCTCCGAGGCCATCCAGGCCAACGACCTCTCCGTCACCGCTGTCCTGTCGGGTAACCGCAACTTCGAAGGCCGCATCAACCCGGACGTGAAGATGAACTACCTGGCCTCGCCGCCACTGGTCATCGCCTACGCACTGGCCGGCACCATGGACTTCGACTTCGATACCGATGCCCTGGGCACCGACTCCGAAGGCAACGAAGTCTTCCTGAAGGACATCTGGCCGAACCCCATCGAGGTGCAGGAAGTCATCGACTCCTCCATCGACGAGGCTATGTTCGCCAAGGGTTACGAGGGCGTCTTCGACGGCGACGAGCGCTGGAAGGCACTCGACACCCCTGCCGGTGACACCTTCGCGTGGGCCGAAGATTCCACGTACGTGCGGAAGCCCCCATACTTCGAGGGCATGAAGGCCCAGCCGGATCCCGTCAAGGACATCTCGGGCGCCCGCGTGCTCTTGAAGCTCGGCGATTCCGTCACCACGGACCACATCTCCCCGGCCGGTTCCTTCAAGTCGGACACCCCGGCGGGCCAGTACCTCCTGGCCAACGGTGTGGAGCGCAAGGATTTCAACTCCTACGGTTCACGCCGTGGCAACCACGAAGTCATGATCCGCGGTACGTTTGCCAACATCCGCATCAAGAACCAGCTCCTGGACAACGTCGAGGGTGGCTTCACCCGCGACTTCAGCCAGGAAGGTGCGCCCCAGGCCTACGTCTACGATGCAGCCCAGAACTACCAGGCAGCGGGGACGCCCCTGGTTGTCCTGGCAGGCAAGGAATACGGTTCTGGTTCGTCCCGTGACTGGGCGGCCAAGGGCACCGCGCTCCTGGGCGTCAAGGCCGTCGTCGCTGAAAGCTACGAGCGCATCCACCGCTCCAACCTCATTGGCATGGGCGTCCTTCCGTTGCAGTACCCTGCCGGAGAGTCCGCAGCAACGCTGGGGCTGACGGGTACGGAGACCTTCGCGGTGGAAGGCGTCACCGAGCTCAACAACGGCACCACGCCGAAGACGCTCAAGGTAACGGCCACGGCTGAAGACGGTACCGCCAAGTCCTTCGATGCCGTTCTGCGCATCGATACACCGGGTGAAGCGGACTACTACCGCAACGGCGGCATCCTGCAGTACGTTCTGCGCCAGATCTCGGCATAACGGACCGGCTGGTTTCCAGCTGATCCAGAAGCCGGACAGCCCCGGCTGGTCGCCTGACCAGCCGGGGCTGTTGGCGTCCCGGGGCCCTGCCAGGAAGAACGATGCCGGGGCTCGGATCCAGAGCGCAACGCGTGGGCCCGGGCACGCGCTAGAGTTAACAAGCACGTCATTCACCCTAAGGAGGGCCGTTGGGACTTTTGGAAACCGTCAAGGATCCACGGGACCTGGCCAAACTGTCCGGCACGGAGCTGGAACAACTGGCCGGCGAAATCAGGGAATTCCTGATCACCAACGTAGCCGCAACGGGTGGACACCTTGGTCCCAACCTGGGCGTTGTTGAACTCACGCTCGCTGTCCACCGGAATTTCGAATCCCCGCGGGACAGCGTGGTGTTCGATACCGGGCACCAGTCCTATGTCCACAAGCTGCTGACAGGACGTCAGGACTTCACCACGCTTCGCCAGCAAGGAGGCCTGTCCGGTTATCCGGACCGCGCGGAGTCCGAGCACGACATCGTGGAAAGTTCACATGCGTCCTCCTCCTTGTCCTGGGCAGATGGCATTTCGCGTGCCCGGCAGTTGACCGGCGAGGGCGACAGGTTCGTCGTCGCCGTTGTTGGCGATGGCGCGCTGACCGGTGGAATGGCATGGGAAGCCATCAACAACATTGCCGCGGATAAGCGGCGTCGCGTCGTGATCGTTGTCAACGACAATGGACGCTCCTATGCTCCCACTGTGGGCGGTTTTGCTGACTACCTTGCCTCACTGCGTCCCACCATCGACTCCCTCCGCACCACCCCGGCCTACGAGCGGATGCTGGACTGGTGGAAGAAGAAGCTCCAGGACGGCGGCCCCGCTGGCCAGTTCACCTATAAGAGCCTGCATGCCATGAAGAAGGGCATCAAGGACTGGTGGGCCCCGCAGGGCATGTTCGAGGACCTTGGCATGAAGTACATCGGCCCGGTTGACGGGCATAACCTCCAAGCCATGGAGCATGCCCTCAACACGGCCAAGGCTTACGGCGGACCCGTCATTGTGCACGCCATGACGGAAAAGGGCCACGGCTATGCTCCCGCTCTCGCCAATGAAGCAGACCAATTCCACGCCGTAGGAATCATCGACCCTGAAACGGGCGAGCCCACCGAAATGCCTGGAGCGCGGTCCTGGACCTCGGTATTCGCTGAAGAAATCGCGGATATTGCTGATGAGCGCCCCGACATCGTGGGCATCACCGGCGCCATGCTCATCCCTGTGGGATTGCACAAGTTCGCTGAGCGCCATCCGGAGCGGGTGATCGACGTCGGCATTGCGGAGCAGCATGCGCTGACGTCCGCCGCAGGAATGGCGTTCGGTGGCCTCCACCCGGTGGTGGCCGTTTACGCAACCTTCTTGAACCGCGCCTTTGACCAGCTCCTCATGGATGTCGCGCTGCACAAAGCCGGTGTCACTATAGTCCTGGACCGTGCCGGTGTGACGGGCCCGGACGGACCCAGCCATCACGGGATGTGGGATATGGCGATGGTCCAGATCGTGCCCGGGCTGCATCTGGCTGCTCCCCGCGATGCCACCCGGCTCCGCGAAGAACTGCGTGAGGCGGTGGCGATCAACGATGCCCCCACTGTGGTGCGGTTCTCCAAGGGCAGCGTCGGTTCCGAGGTTGAAGCTATCGAGAGGCTTCATGACGGCGTTGACATTCTCGCGCGGCGCCCGGAGGGCTCCACCGAGAACGATGTGTTGATTGTCAGCGTCGGCGCCATGTCCGAACTCGCACTCGATGTTGCTACCCGCTTGGGTGCCCAGGGCATCAGCTCCACTGTGGTGGATCCCCGGTGGGTCCTTCCTGTCCGGAAATCGATCATCGCCCTTGCCGCCCGTCACCGCTTGGTGATCTGCATCGAAGACGGCGTCCGGGCAGGTGGCGTGGGCTCGCGTATACGGCAGGAAATGCGGGCTGCCGGTGTAGACACCGCACTGAACGAGGTGGGCTTGCCCGTTGAATTCCTGGTACACGGCTCCCGCAGCCAGGTACTGGAACGCGTGGGCCTCACCGCCCAGAAAATAACCCACGACGTCGTAGCGCAGGTTTTGGGGACGAAGGTCCCGTTTGCCAGGCCTCTCCCGGGCCAGGAACACCCCACCACCGGCAGCCTGCCAACCCTGTGACGGACGAGCGCGTGCCGGGCGCATTGCAGCCCGGCGACCTTGTGGTGTCGAGGAACAGGAAGTGGGACGGCAAAGCCCACTGGGTGGTGCCTGGCCGCTACCTTGGTGAGGACATTCACGGTTGGTGGATATTTCAGGGAGCGGGGGAGTTTTGCGCACGCCCCGGCGCGGCTTTCTATACGGCGTCTGATGCTGTCTTGCTGGTCCCGCGGACCGGTGAGTTTGTTGCGACGTTCTATGACGACAGCTATCCGGGCGACTTCAGGATCTACGTCGACCTCGCCACAGCCCACGCTTGGAACCCCCTCAAACCGGGTGTGACAGAGTTCCACATGATCGACATGGATCTGGACGTTATCCGTTCCACCAGGCACGGGGTGTTCGTGGACGATGAAGACGAGTTTGAGCAGCATCGGATGGCCATGGGCTATCCGCAACAGACGGTGGACGCAATGCGCGCAGAATGCGCAGCCCTCTTCGAGGCAGTGGACACCATGAAAGCACCTTTCGACGTCAATGGAGCCACCAGCACCAGCGCCGAGTGGTTCAGGAAAGGACGAGCATGAGCGGCATCATCCGCGCGTACAAGCGCGACGACGAAGGAGTGCTTCACTTCCGGGAGGCCTGGTACGACGACGAAGACCAGCAGTTCGTGGTCAATCACGGTGTAGTGGGCCACCAGAGCAAGACCGACGAAGCCAACGTTGACGACGAATCTGCCGTGGAAGGCCTGATGGCCGCTTTTGCCGCGCAATGCGAGGAAGACGGCTACGCCGAGATTCCCGAGTCCGAACAGTTCTGGGTAGTTGCCCAAATTGCCTTGAAAACCAAGGACGGCACCGAACGTGACCGGCATCTTGAGCGGAAAGCCAAAGCCGCCCTCACCGGTGAGCTGGCGTGGCGTGGGCTGGGCGTGGTGGTCCGTTCGGAAATCGGCAACGGCCATCTGAACATCTTCTGCCTCTGCCCGGACGTCAATAAGGCTGTGAACGCCATCAAGATCTGCGTCCGCGGTGAGGATCTGGACTTCACCAAGCTCACGGTCGCAGCAGCGCCACACAGCGACCCCACGGCATTCCGGGTGAAGCACTCGCCCAAGCAGGGTGTGGGCTTTACTCTCTAAGTAGCACCCAACGCATCAGGAGGGATCTCCATGTCGTCCAAGAGCAACTGGCCCGGACATACGCCGCTGCCCAAAGGTCTCGCTGCGCCGGCGAAACGGGCCCTGGCCCACGAAGGGATAGAGACGCTGGAGCAGCTGGCCGAGTTCGGCGAGCTGAAACTTTCCAAGCTCCACGGCATGGGCCCGGTAGCCATAGCGCAGCTTGAGGATGCCATGGAGGAATCAGGGATCTCCTACGGCGCCCGTTAGCTTGGAGTGCTTTTGTTGCCTCGGGTGACTAACTGGTCCCCGCGCCCCGTATAGGCTGAATTCATGACTGAATACCGACGCCTTGGCCATTCCGGACTGACTGTCTCAGCTGTGGGGCTGGGCTGCAACAACCTGGGCCGCGCCAATACTCCCACTGAGTCCCAGGAAGGCACGGACGCTGTTGTCCACGCCGCGATTGATGCCGGGGTAACGTTCTTCGACGTCGCCGATGTTTACGGTCGTGAGCCTGGCCTGAGTGAGGTCATGCTGGGCAAGGCGCTGAAAGGCCGCCGTGATGACGTGGTCATCGGAACCAAGTTCGGTATGGACATGCGCGGAGCCAACGGCAGGGACTTCGACGCCCGGGGTTCGCGTCAATACATTGTCAAAGCCGTCGAAGCTTCCCTCCGCCGCTTGGACACCGACTGGATCGACCTCTACCAGTTCCACACCCCGGATCCGCGGACTCCCATCGAGGAGACCCTGGCAGCCTTGGATGACCTGGTGTCCAGCGGCAAGGTGCGGTACATCGGCCATTCCAACTTTGCCGGCTGGCAGATAGCCGAGGCTGAGTATGTAGCACGACAATCACCATCAGGTGGCGTCCGCTTCATCTCGACGCAGAACCATTACAACCTCCTGGATCGGCGCGCCGAACTCGAAGTGCTTCCCGCAGCCGGGGCCTTCTCCTTGGGTGTCCTGCCGTACTTCCCCTTGGCCAACGGGCTGCTCACCGGAAAGTACTCCGCAGGGAAAGCCCCGGAAGGCTCACGATTGAGCCACACCCGCACCAACCTCGTACACGACGCCGACTGGGAGCAGCTTGGCCGCTTCGGCCAGTTCGCCAAGGAACGGGACATCAGCGAGCTTCAGTTGGCTTTCTCCTGGTTGGCCGCGCAGCCCGGGGTCAGCAGCGTCATCGCGGGTGCCACCCGTCCGGAGCAGATCCGTGAGAACGCCGAAGCCGTGTGCTGGGTCCCCACGCAGGAGGATCGCGAGGAATTGGACGAGATCTTCCCGCGGGCGCCGAAGGTGGCACTCTTCTAACCCTCTCTCACATCCCACCCACTTACAGGCGTCCCTCTCTCACATAACAGCCCTTAAACCGGAACGCTCTCCCACCAAGGTGAGAGAGCGTTGAGGTTTAAGCGGCGGATGTGAGAGAGCGTTCCGGTTTTGGCCGCGGGATCTGACAGAGGGATGGGTTAGGCAGGCGCTGATGCAACGCCAGGGGCGAGAAACCTCTTGCCGTTGACACGCTCCGATGCGCCCACCCGGTCCAGGTACGGCGTAATGCCGCCCAGGAACATCGGCCACCCTGCGCCCATGATGACGCAAAGGTCGATGTCTTCGGGTCCGGCCACGACACCTTCTTCGAGCATCAGTCCTATCTCCTCGGCCAGTGCATCCTGGGTGCGCCGGAGGACTTCTTCGCCAGTGGACGGGGTGTTGCCGAAGGACATGATGGCCAGCGTCTCCGCCGGGATGACGGGAGTTCCGTCAGGCCCGGGGACCCAGAGGCTCTTCACTCCGTTGTCGATGAGTTTCTGCAGGTTTTGCGAGACCGGGAACCGGTGGCCGAACGCGGCGTGCAGGGACTCCTGGACATGCTGGGCGACCGGCAGGCCAACCATTGCACTCAAGGTGAACGGCGACATTGGCAGCCCCATGGGACGCAGCGCGCTGTCTGCCACCTCCGCCGGGGTTCCTTCGTCGAACGCCGCGATAACCTCGCCCATGAGGCGAAGCAGGATGCGGTTGACCACGAAGGCGGCGGCATCCTTGACCAGGACGGCAGTCTTCTTGAGTCCCTTGGCGAGCTCGAACGCGGTGGCCAGGACGGCGTCGTCGGTCTTTGGTGCCCGAACGATCTCCAACAACGGCATGACAGCCACCGGGTTGAAGAAGTGGAAGCCCACCAGGCGTTCGGGGTGCTTCAAATCTTCGGCCATGGCAGTGACGGACAGTGAGGACGTGTTCGTGGCCAAAATGCACTCGGGAGAAACGATCGCTTCCACCTCGGCGAAGACCTGCTTCTTGATGTGCAGTTCTTCGAAGACGGCTTCGATGACGAAGTCGGCATCGGCGAAGGCTTCCTTGGAGACGGAACCCGTAATGAGCGCTTTGGTCCTGTTGGCGGCGTCCTGCTTGATCCGCTTCTTGGCAAGCATTTTGTCGACTTCGGCGTGGACGTAGGCGACGCCCTTGTCTACCCGTGCCTGATCGATATCGGTCATGACCACCGGGACTTTCAGCTGCCGGGCGAACAACAATGCCAGCTGGCTTGCCATGAGCCCTGCACCCACAACGCCGATCTTGGTGACGGGGCGGGCAAGCTTGCGATCGGGGGCGCCCGCGGGACGCTTGGAGCGCTTTTGGACGAGGTCCAGGAACGCGTACACGGTAGAGCGGAACTCGTCGGTTTGCATGAGCCCGGCGAGGGTCTCGCACTCGAGTTCAGCCGACTCGGCTTGGGTCATGGTGCGGTTGGCCTCCATGACGTCCAAGACCTTGCCCGGGGCGGGGGAGGCATTGGAGGTCTTGGACTCCACGAAAGCCCGACCTGCGGCTACCGCAGCTGCCCAACGGGCGGTGACTGCGTCATCGGTGGCATCAACGGAGTTCTTCCGCTCAGGCGTCACCTCGCCGGAAATGACCTGGGCCGCCCACGCGAGCGACTGCTCCACAAAGTCGGCAGGTTCGAACATGGCATCAGCCACGCCGAGTTCGAACGCCTGGGGTCCGGTCAGCGTGCGGTTGTTGCTGAGGGGATTCTCGATCATCACCTTGACGGCATTCTCGGGACCGATGAGGCGGGGCAGGATGTAGACGCCACCCCAACCCGGTACGAGGCCGATGAACGCTTCAGGCAAGGCCAGCGCGCCGGCACCCGTGGAGACGGTCCGATACGTGGACTGCAGGGCGATCTCCAGCCCGCCGCCCAGGGCCAGGCCATTGATGAAGGCGAAGCTCGGAACACCCAGGTCGGCGAGCGTGCTGTAGACGGCGTGGCCAAGCTTCGCCATCCAGAGCCCGTGCTCGCGTTCCTTGAGTGTTTTTACGGCCGAAAGGTCGGCCCCGGCCACCAGGAAGTACGGCTTTCCGGTGACCCCGACGCCAACGATTTCTCCCCGCGAGGCCCGCTCCTTGAGCTTCTCCAAGACCCCGCCGAGTTCAACGAGCGTATTGGGCCCCAGTGTGGTGGGCTTGGAGTGGTCAAGGCCATTATCCAAGGTGATCAGCGCGAAGGTCCCGGCGCCCCCCGGCAGCTTGATGTCCTGCACATAGGAGTGCGTGACAACCTCATCAGGGAAAAGTGCGGCGAGCTTCTGGAATTCGGCGGCGCTCATGCGGCGGCTCCTTCGGTGGTGGCTTCGGTGGTGCCCTGGTCATTGGCGAACACTTCGTAGGCTGCATGGTGCGGGTTTTCCCAGATCACCGTGGCGCCCATGCCCAGTCCAATGCACATGGTGGTAATGCCGTAACGGACAGAGTGGTCTTCCTCGAACTGCCGCGCGAGCTGGTTCATCAGGCGGACGCCCGAGGAAGCAAGGGGGTGTCCGACGGCGATCGCACCGCCATAGCGGTTGACCCGGGGATCGTCATCGGCGATGCCGAAGTGGTCCAGGAAGCTGAGGACCTGGACGGCGAAGGCCTCGTTGATTTCGAAGAGTCCAATGTCCTCGATACCCAGTCCCGCGTTCTTCAGGGCCTTTTCCGTGGCGGGAACCGGTCCGATTCCCATGACCTCGGGTTCGACGCCGGCGAAAGCGTAGGAGACCAAGCGCATCTTGACTGAGAGGCCAAGTTCTTCAGCAGCTTCGGCCGAAGCGAGAACCGCGGCTGTGGCGCCGTCGTTCAATCCTGCAGCGTTGCCGGCGGTGACGCGACCATGGGCGCGGAACGGTGTCCGCAATTCGGCCAGGTCGGCAACAGTGGTGCCGGGCCGCGGCGGCTCGTCCGCGGTGTGCAGTGCCCAGCCCTGGCCGGGCTTCATGGTGGCTACGGGCACCAGGTCATGCTGGATTTGTTCGTTGGAGTAAGCTGCGGCGAGCTTGGCCTGGGAGGCCGCTGCATAGGTGTCCGTGCGGTCCTTGGTGATCGCGGGGAAGCGGTCGTGCAGGTTCTCTGCTGTGTTGCCCATGTTCAGGGCCGCGGGGTCCACCAGTCTTTCGGACATGAACCGCGGATTGGGATCGGCGCCTGCACCCATGGGGTGGTTGCCCATGTGCTCCACGCCGCCTGCAATGACGACGTCGTAGGCACCGAAACCGATGCCGCTCGCCGTCGTCGTTACTGCAGTCATGGCACCAGCGCACATGCGGTCGATGGCGAAGCCGGGCACCGTGCGGGGGAGCCCGGCCAACAACGCCGCTGTGCGGCCGATGGTGAGGCCTTGATCCCCGGTCTGGGTGGTGGCAGCGATGGCAACTTCGTCGATCCGGTCCGCGGGCAGTGAGGGATTCCGGCGCATCAGTTCGCGGATGCACTTCACCACGAGGTCATCGGCGCGGGTGCCCGCATAGATGCCTTTTTCGCCGGCCTTTCCGAAGGGGGTGCGCACCCCGTCCACGAAGACGACGTCGCGGACGTTCCTCTGAGCACTGCGTGATGGACTCATGTAATAACTCCTCGTTGAGACATGGCGCCGAATCCCGCGTCGCGGGTGCTTCGGCTGGCATTGGGTCCAATGTTACTCGTGGGTAACTTAGCTTGCAAGGCCCGCGACCCAGGCGTTACCCACCTGTCCCCGGGGACGCGAAAGGCCTGCCCCACGAACCTCAGTTCGGGTGACAGGCCTCAAGGCGGGCGGGAGCTCAGCCGGCATTACCGGAAGGTAGCGCGTCCTTGGACGCTTGGACTTCCTTCCCCTTGGACTCCTTGCCGGGAAGCGGAGCCGGGTTCAAGCACGCTTCGGTGAGTATCGGAGCGGCGAAGGAGATTTGCCACTCACGCGCACCCAGGGACCGCAACTCTGCAGCGACGGACTCCAGGGAAACATCACCCGGAGGGCGCCAGGCAACCCGTCGCAAATAATCCGGTGTCAGCAGGTTCTCCACTGGCAGCTTCAGCTCATCTGCCTTTGCCTGCAGGGCCGGCCTGGCGGTGGCAAGGCGTGCTGCGGCCTCGGGATCCCTGTCCGCCCAGACCCGTGGCGGAGGCGGGGCGTTGGTGGGTAGGTGCAGGGGTGGGAGATCCGTGAGTGTCCGGGCGTTGGTGATGCAGCGGAGCCAGCGCGGGGCTTCCCTCTGGGCGGACCGGCCGTGGAATCCCTTGGTGGCCAGGAGCTGCGGCACGGTGGTGGGCATGGCTTTGGCTGCAGCCACCAGCGCCGAGTCGGGGATGAGCCGGCCGGGAGCTACGTCCCGTTTGCGAGCCAGTTGGTCCCGCTCAAGCCACAGCTCACGTACAGCTGCCAATTGGCGGCGGTCGCGTATCTGGTGGAGTCCGGACGTCTTCCGCCAGGGATCCACGCGCGGGGCGGAAAGGCCTGCCGCGAGGATGCCTGCAAACTCCTGTTCGGCGTATTCAAGCTTGCCGTCAGCCTCCAGCAGTTCGATGAGTTCCTCGCGGAGTTCTGCGAGGACTTCGACGTCGAGCGCTGCGTATCGCAGCCAGGGTTCCGGCAGGGGGCGTGTGGACCAGTCGGCAGCGGAGTGTTCTTTCGCGAGGCCGAATCCGAGGAGTTGTTCAATGACGGCCGCAAGACCCACGCGGGGGAGTCCCGCGAGGCGGGCGGCAAGTTCGGTATCGAAGAGCTTGTCCGGCCACATGCCGAGCTCCGAAAGGCAAGGGAGGTCCTGTGACGCAGCGTGAAGGATCCATTCGACGCCGCGGAGGGCGTCATTGATGATGTCCAGGTTCTCGAATGGTTCGGGATCGATCAGCCAGGTTCCGGCGCCCTCGCGGCGGATCTGTACCAGGAAAGCCCGCTGCCCGTAGCGGAAGCCGGAAGCCCGTTCTGCGTCCACTCCGGCAGGTCCTGTTCCGGCGGCGATTGCGGTTGCGCACCGCTCCAGCCCGGACGGGGTGTCGATGACCAGGGGTACGCCTTCGCGGGGAGTATCGAGATCGATGATTTCAGGGACGTGGCTATCGAAGCCGTCTACCTTGATGTGGGTGGTGGGATCAGCAACCGGATCGCCGGCCGTGGTGTTTTCCGGATTTTCAGGGGTCATGGTGGGTTAAGCTTACCGATTCCGGCCGCAGCGGGGTGTTTCAGGTCCTTTGAGGGTACCCGCCGACGCGTTTCTCACACTCAATTGAGTCTCCTGTTGGGTAGTCCGGTGACC
Organism: Paenarthrobacter sp. TE3676; assembly: GCF_056279165.1. NCBI lineage: Bacteria > Bacillati > Actinomycetota > Actinomycetes > Micrococcales > Micrococcaceae > Paenarthrobacter > Paenarthrobacter sp. TE3676. The sequence continues at coordinate 13,320 of NZ_JBWBQU010000010.1, read as the reverse complement.
CCTGGCGGCAGGGGCGGCAGGCCTGCGAAGGTGCATACCATGTCGGACCAGGCTTCGAGGTGGGCTTGTACATCCTGGCTGGCCGGTGTCCAGGACGCCCGGAGCTCGATGTCTATGGTGTCCGGCCGTTCGGCCAAGGTGCCGAAGCTTTCGGACAGGATCCTGGTGGCAGTGCCGCCGGCAGCCCGATAGGGTGCGGCGCGGTTCTCCAAGGCGTCAACGAGCCAGGTCCAGGCAACAGAGCCGAGCATGGAGTCGTTCCCCATCTCTGCGTCCATTTGAGCCCGAATGTAAGTGACGATTCGGAACTCTCCCTCCCAGACAGCAGAACCGTCGGGGTCATAAAGGAGGATGAAGCGGCCAGTGGCCAGTTCGTCGTCCTCTTCGCTGGAGGAACTGCTGCCTTGGTTTGCGGCGAAGGCCTTGGCGGCCGGTCCATGGACGGGAACCTGGCGGGTGGCCGCAGTGGGGCTGAAAACTTCGGCGCCCAGGGCGACTGCGTAGGGAGCCAGGCGGGCAGGAGCGGGGATCTCGTCAAGCCGCAGTTCGCTGCGGCATTGTGCTTTTCGTAGCGATCCCAAGGCGGAGAGAAATTCCGAGGGAACCTGTGCGAGGGCGTTCACCATCGCAGATTATGCGTCCGGGGCAGCGAATCTGTGCAGGCTCGCCGCCCCGGATTGCACCTGTTACGCGTTAGGCCAGTTCGCGCTTAATTGCTGCCACGAAAGCGTCAATGTCTTCCTCCGTGGTATCGAACGAACACATCCACCGAACTTCGCGGCGGGCGGCATCCCAGTCGTAGAAGGCGAAGGATTCACGCAACTTGTCTGCCACGCCTTCGGGAAGGATGGCGAAGACGCCGTTGGACTGCGTTGCCTGGGTTGGCTTCACGCCGTCGAGTCCTTCCACTGCCGTTCGCAGGCGGGCGGCCATGGCGTTGGCGTGGGCGGCGGAACGCAGCCAGAGGCCATCCTCCAGCAGGGCAATGAACTGGGCCGAGATGAAGCGCATCTTCGATGCCAATTGCATGTTCATCTTGCGCAGGAACTTCAGGCCGTCAGCCGCCTCCGGGTTCAGGGCCACCACGACTTCACCAAAAAGTAGTCCATTCTTGGTGCCGCCAAAGGACAGGATGTCCACGCCGGCGTCGCGGGTGAACGCGCGGAGGGGAACGTCCAGGTGCGCTGCGGCGTTCGCAAGCCGGGCGCCATCCATGTGCAGCTTCATGCCTTTGGCGTGAGCGTGGTCGGCGATTGCCCGTACTTCTTGCGGCGTGTAGCACGTGCCGAGCTCAGTGGTTTGGGTGATGGACACCACCAGCGGCTGGGCGCGGTGCTCGTCGCCCCAGCCCCAGGCTTCACGGTCAATCAGCTCGGGCGTGAGCTTGCCGTCTTCGGTGGGCACTTGCAGGAGCTTGATCCCGCCCACCCGTTCCGGTGCACCGTTCTCGTCCATGTTGATGTGTGCTGTGGAGGCGCAGATCACCGCGCCCCACCGGGGAAGGAGGGATTGCAGGGCAAGGACGTTGGCGCCGGTTCCGTTGAAGACCGGGAAGGTCTCGATGCCCGGGCCGAATTGTTGCTCCAGGACCTCCTGCAGCCGTGCCGTGTAGACGTCCTCGCCGTAGGACACCTGGTGCCCGCCGTTGGCGGTTGCCAGTGCTGAGAGGATCTCCGGATGTACGCCGGAGTAGTTGTCCGATGCGAACCCACGAACCGCAGGGTTATGCAGTTGACCCGCGCCGGGGGTTTCATTGGCGCTGTGGATTGCCTCTGTTGTGCTCGTCACTTGTTCATTCACGCTTTCAAGTCTATTTGGCCGGCAGGATTCTATGTGGCCAGCAGGATGCGCTGGCCGTTGAGGGTGGCGGCGGGTTGTTCAAAGAGTCCGACGGCGGCAGCCGCCAGTTCTTCAACGTCCGTGAAGCCGGGGAATCGCCTTTCCGGATGGGCTTCCCGCATGGCTGGATCCACGAGGGCTTTGACCACGAAAATTACTGCCGCGCTGTGCTGCCCGGTGGGGGCTTCCGCGTTTGCGGCTGTTCCGGATTGCGCCCGCCGGAAACCATCCGCTATGGCCAAGGTCCAAGCTTCTGCAGCTGCTTTTGCCGCCGCGTAGCTGGCGGCTGCAGCTGTTGGAGCAGCGGCGGTGGTTGACGACACCATGGCAAAACGGCCGTGCGGGGATGCTTCAATCTGGCCGTAGAAGACCCGGGAGACGTTGCGGAGTGTGGTCACAGCGCTCCGTTCCATCGAGTCCCAGTCCTCATCCGTTTGGTCTTCGATGCCCTTGGCGCCCCGCCAGCCGCCTACCAGGTGGATCACGCCATCGATGCCCTCGATCCCGAGGTTACGGAAGCTGGCAGCAAGTTCGCGTACGGAATCCAGGCTGGAGAGATCGGAAACCAGGGGAGTTGCCCCATTGCCGGCCTCAGCCGCGGCCGCTTTGATCCGGGCATCGTCCGAACCCACGGTGAGCACCCTGTGACCGGCGGCCCCCAACGCACGCGCCACGGCGATGCCCGATGCGCTGCTTCCGCCGGTCACAAGGATAGTCAGTGTGGTCATCAGGCCGCCGTCGAGCCAGTAATTCCGGTGGTGGACTCGATGACAGGGCGCATCTTCTTCTCCAGTGCTTCGTAGAACATGGAAAGGGGGAACTCGTCATCAAGCACCTGGTCCGTCAGGCCGCGGGGCGGACCGTCCAAGGGCAGCGCGTCCGGGCCCTTGGCCCATACCGACGCCGGGTGGGGAGTCACGGTGCTCGAAATGAGCTCGTACGCTGCCAGCCAGTGGGCAGCCTTCGGGCGGTCGATCGAGCGCCAGTAGAGCTCCTCGATTTTGGCACCGAGTTCCACTACAACCGAGGCAGCTTCGTCCCAGTCGATGGAGAGCTTGCTGTCCGTCCAGTGGAGCACGTGGTGCTGGTGCATCCATGCGAACAGGAGCTGGCCACCCAGGCCGTCGTAGTTACGGACGCGGCTGCCCGTGATGGCGAAACGGAAAATCCGGTCGAAGATCACTGCATACTGGACGAGCTTTGCATGTTTGCGGGCATCGGGGTCGGCTTCTTCGTCTTTTTCAATGCGTACGGACTCACGGAACGCGGTCAGATCGCAGCGCAGTTCCTCCAGCGAGTAAAGGAAAAACGGCATCCGCTGCTTGATCATGAACGGATCGAAGGGAAGGTCCCCGCGCATGTGGGTGCGGTCGTGGATCAGGTCCCACATGACAAAGGTTCGCTGAGTCAGTTCCTGGTCCTCGATGAGCTGTGCTGCATCCTCGGGGAGTTCCAGCGACGTGGTGGCCGCAGCTGCCTTGAGGACGCGGCGGAAACGAGCGGCCTCGCGGTCGGCGAAGATGGCGCCCCAAGTAAAGGTAGGGGTCTCGCGGACGGCCACCGTCTCGGGGAAGAGTACAGCCGAGTTGGTGTCGTACCCGGGAGTGAAATCCACGAAGCGGATGGGGACGAAGAGCTTGTTGGAGTACTCGCCGGCCTCCAGGCCGCCAATGAACTCCGGCCAGATAACCTCGATCAGGACGGCTTCGACCAACCTGTTGGTGCTGCCGTTCTGCGTGTACATGGGGAAAACCACCAGGTGCTGGAGGCCGTCAATGCGCTGCTCCTGGGGCTGGAACGCCTGGAGGGAGTCCAGGAAGTCCGGCACCCCGAAGCCGCCCTCGACCCATCGGCCGAAGTCTTCCACCAGGAGTTCCAGGTACCGGGCATCGTGGGGGAAGTGCGGTGCCAGGGCTGCGATGGCGTCAGTCACTGTGGCAACGAGGCTCGCCGCCTCGGGGTGGGTTGCGGAATCGGCAATGGAACCGTCCTGCCCCTGGAGTGCCTGCAGAGCTGTGGCTGCAGCCTTCAGGGTCATCCATTCGGCGTTGTCGGCGGTGACACGCGGCAGGATAGTGGTGGTGATAGTGGTCATGGAGCCCGGCCCTTTCGAAGTGGTGTTTGCTTCTGGGCCGAGCGTAGCAAGCAAAAAGCGTTGCTAATTCAAGAATGGCCTGAGCATAAGAAAGTCTTGGCCATCCGGTGCGTGAAGGCGGGTTGAGATTCAGTCCCGCCACATGGAGCCCCCAAAAAACGCTGAGTTCCCGGACGGGCCGGCAAAGCGCCAGCCCGTCCGGAACTGCCTAGCTCTCTTCCGGCGTCACCAAGCGAAGCGACACGGAATTAATGCAGAACCGCTGGTCCGTGGGCGTGCCATAGCCCTCGCCCTCGAAAACGTGCCCCAGATGAGAGTCACAGTTGGCGCACCGGACTTCAACACGATCCATTCCCATGGTGCGGTCATGGAGATACCGGACCGTACCTTCGGCCAAGGGTGCCCAGAACGACGGCCAACCACAGTGGGAATCAAATTTCTCCCGGCTGGTGAACAACCGACTGCCACAAGCGCGACACTGGTACTCGCCTTCCGTGTGGGTGTCCCAGTACTCGCCCGTGTATGGCCGCTCGGTTCCCGCCTGCCGAAGAACACGGTATTCTTCGGGCGTCAGCTCCTCCCGCCACTGGGCATCGCTCTTTTCCACGGGCACAGAAGTTGTCTTGCTGGTGTTGTCAGGAGTGTTCATGTCTAATGCAACGCTCACGAGTCGCCGATAAATCCCGAACCCGCGTACAGGTGGAGGACCGGAAGACCCAGCTGATCCTGTGCCTTATTGGCCCAGTCCGTGTGGAACGTGTCCGAAATGGCATGGGGCCGGGTAATGACAACCGCCTGCGCGGCGTCCACCGCACGGACCTTCGCCACCAAGCCGGCCACGGCACCGCCGTCGACCACCTCCCCGGTGACGCCACCGCCCAACCCGGCCAACGCCGCCAGCGATGCAGCCAGCGTCTCAGAGGCCTCCGCACGCTCAGCCTCAGGGTCGGGATGCTGTGCAGTGAGCTCCCGGAACGCCTTGGCGATATCAAGCAGCGACAGGTTTTCCAGGAAGTCGACCAGAAGATGTCGCTCTGTGTTTGAGGGGACCAGGACAATAAGGGGCGCATCACCGCCGTCGAGCAATTTGGCGATATTAACGCGGTCGTCGGGGCCGAGGGGCTCTTCAGTCAGGATGACGATGGGATCACTCATGGCTACAGCGTAGTCCCGGCGAACCGCTGTCCGCAGATTTTTGGGACTCTGATTCACGCGCCAGGATTCGCGGCCCGATGCGCCGCGCGGTCCACGCCTGCCCCAAGCACCGCCGCTGAGCAGCAACAATGGAACCATGGCATCGACTACCCCGCCAGCGAGCGACGCTGCAGACAAGAAACTCTCCCTCCGCACCAAATGGGCCATCGCAGGATTCCTGGCCGGCGGTACTGTGGCCGGTCTGGTAGGCGCGGGATCCTCGGCGCTCGCCGTGTATTTTGCCCGCCGTGTCATCACGCCCGCGGCCCGGCACGAGGACCAGGAAGTACTTGCCGTAATCCGCGGTGACAAGGGACCTCAGGTCATTCTTGCGGCCACCCCTGATACCACCATCGACGGCGTCTTCAGCCTCTTCTTCTCCGGCGGCCAAGGACATGCCCGGATCGGCCGGATTGTGTCCTATTCGCCCGCCGAGCAAACCGTACTGCGCGAGGTCGAGGAAGTTTACAGTGGCAACCTCCCGGAGGCGCGCCGTGCTTGGTGGAGCGGTGCAACGTACCCGGACCCGGCCGCGATCGGCCTTGCGGCCGAGGACGTGGACATAGAGATCGACGGCGGGAAAGCACCTGCCTGGCTGATCCGGGCCGAAGCTTCGGCCGCGGCGCCAGTCTGCGCCATCATGGTCCACGGCCGCGGAGCCACGCGCCTGGAAGGCCTTCGTGCCGTCCGCACTGCACGGGAACTCGGTATGGACAGCCTGTTGATCTCCTACCGTAATGACGGACTTGCCCCCGCCGCGCCGGATGGACGATACGGCCTCGGTTCCACGGAATGGCGCGACGTTGAGGCCGCGATCGAATACGCACTGGATCAGGGTGCGCAGGAAATAGTTTTGTTTGGCTGGTCCATGGGCGGAGCGATCAGCCTGCAAACAGCGGACCTGTCCAAGCACCGCCACCTCATCCGCGCGTTGGTACTGGATGCCCCGGTCATCAATTGGGTCAATGTCATGGCCCACCACGCCGAGATGAACAGGATCCCCTACAACGTGGGCAGGTATGGACAGATGATGCTGAGCCATCCCTTGGGGCGCAGGCTGACCGGACTATCTGCGCCCGTGGACCTGAAAGCAATGGACTGGGAAGCGCGGGCAGTCGAGTTGCGGACCCCCACCTTGCTGATCCACAGCGTGGACGACGACTACGTGCCCTTCGGGCCTTCCGCGAGCCTTGCGGAGAAGAACCCCGAGATGGTCACCTTTGAGCCGTTCGACGGCGCCCGGCACACCAAAGAGTGGAACGTGGACCCCGAACGCTGGGAGCGCCTGGTCCGCGCCTGGCTCCAGAGGCAACTGGCTCCCCGAAACAATCCCGGGCAGACGGGCGCCACCGGGCAGCCTGGCTGAGGAACCCCCGGAGTTGCGGGTTGCCAGGCGGTTTCGGTTTCGGTCAGCCCTTGATGCCCGAGGCAGTGCCGATGTGAGCCGTGATGGCCTTGGTAAGCCGGACGAGATCGGCCGGAGCCAGCTCAATGTCCAGTCCACGGCGGCCTCCGGACACAAGGAGGGTAGCCAAGTCCAAGGCAGACTCGTCAAGGACTGTGGGGGAGGCCTGCCGCTGTCCCAGCGGCGATATGCCTCCCAGCACATATCCGGTGCGCCGTTCGGCGGCCTTGGGATCGGCCATTGCTGCCTTCTTGGCTCCGAGGGCTGCTGCGACGGACTTTAGGTCGAGGTTCCCGGACACCGGAACGATGGCCACTGCCAGGCGGCCTTCAACCTCCACCATGAGGGTCTTGAAAACCCGTTCAGGCTCAATGCCCAGGACTTCCGAGGCCTCCATGCCGTAACTGGCCGCCGACGGATCGTGCGCATAGGGGTGCAACACGAAGGGAACGCCGGCCGCCGCAAGTGCTGCAGTAGCCGGCGTTCCCTGTGAAGCCATCTTCTTGGCCATACCTGTGGTTGTGCCCTTCAGTTTTCCAGCGGGTCAGTTTTCCAGCCGGCTGGCGGCTGCGACTTTCCGCTTGATACGCCCCAGCATGGCGGTCATTCCCCGCATGCGCAGGGGAGTGATGGCCCGGGTGAGGCCCAGCAACTCCGGCATATCGTCGGGCACGGCAAGGATTTCCTCTGCAGTCAATCCATCCAGGCCCTCGTGCAGGACCCCTGCGAAGCCGCGCGTTGTGGGCGCTTCCTGAGGAGCTTTGAAGAAGAGCCGGTAGGCGCGGGCGCCGCCGTCGGGATTTTTCTCGGACTCAATGGTGAGAAACAACGGTGACTGGCACTCCACAACCTGTTCCAGCAGTTCAGGGTGGTCCTTCAAGCGCTCCGGAAGCTCCGGCAGGCCCCTCGAGAATTCGAGCAGGAGTTGCAGGCGGTCAGGCTCCGTCAGTGCCTGGAAGTCATCGACGATTTCCGCCAGGGCGGTGGGCAAAGTGTTCGTACTCATCACTTCCAGCTTACGCACAACAGCGGTCAATGCATCTTGTGTGGCCGAACACTACGGATGCCTTGATGACTGGCCTGCTTGGTGAAGGGTCCCTAGTTGCTGACGAGGGACGCAGGAACGGAACCGCGCTCGGCGCCCTTGACGATGGGAACCCGCACAGCGTTGCCCCACTCGGTCCAGGAGCCGTCGTAGTTGCGGACAGTGTCGAAGCCCAGCAGGTACTTCAGCGCGAACCAGGTGTGGCTGGAACGCTCGCCGATGCGGCAGTAGGCCACCACGTCATCGCCGGGTTCCAAGCCAGCCTCGCCAAGGTACAGGGCTTCGAGCTCTTCACGGCTCCGGTAAGTGCCGTCTTCAGCCGCAGCGCGTGCCCACGGGATGGACGCGGCGGTGGGAATGTGGCCCCCGCGCAGCGCGCCCTCTTCGGGGTAAGCCGGCATGTGCGTGCGCTGTCCCGTGTATTCCTCAGGGGAGCGGACATCGATGAGGGGATTGCCCAAGTGTGCCAGGACGTCTTCCTTGAACGCGCGGATCGGAGCATCATTGCGCTCCACCTCCGGGTATTCACCCACTGAGGGCTGTGTGACGTCGGTGGTCAGCTCGCGTCCTTCGGCGATCCACTTGTCGCGGCCACCATCGAGGAGGCGGACATCCTCATGGCCGAACAGCGTAAAGACCCAAAGCGCGTAGGCAGCCCACCAGTTGGACTTGTCACCGTAGATGACCACGGTGCTGTCGCGGGAGATGCCCTTGGAGGCCGCGAGGGCGGCAAAAGCGGCGCCGTCCACGTAGTCGCGGGTGACCTCGTCATTCAGGTCGGTGTGCCAGTCAATCTTGACGGCGCCCGGGATGTGGCCGGTTTCGTAGAGAAGAACGTCTTCGTCGGACTCGACAACCACAAGCTTGCCATCGGCAATGGCGCCGTCTGCAAGGGCTGCCGCGAGCCACTCAGTGGACACAAGGCGTTCGGGGTTCGCATACGATGCAAACTTTTCGTTCTGTTCAACTGGGTAGGACATGGTGATGGCCTTTCACTGACAACGGTCGGAGCCAGGCCGTGGAAGGTGGTGCAGGTGCCGGCCGGGCGTGCTCCAACACTAACCACGGGCAGCGAGGAATGCTTCCCTGTGGTCATACGGTGAAACATGGGCTTGGTCACGTGGCGGTTTTCCGAGTGTCCAATGCCGGTATTCTTGCTGGGGACCTAATACCGAAGGAACGGACCACCGTGGTAAAGATCGAACAACTGGCTGCCCGCACACCGGCAGTCTCCGTGGAGGAACTCCTCAAGGGTTTCTACCCGTCTCCGCGATTCGGAGAGGTATCGTTCGACAGCTACCGGCCGGATCCTTCCCAGCCGAGCCAGGCAAACGCAGTGAAGCTGCTTTCCGCATTTGCCGACGGCGTGGGATCCGATGACGGTGGCGGTCTCTTCAAGAAGTTGTTCGCCAAGAAGGCGCCTGCAACGAGGGCAGGAATCTACCTCGACGGCGGTTTTGGTGTGGGTAAGACCCACCTCCTGGCTTCCCTTTGGCACAGGTCGCCGGGCCCGAAGGCCTTCGGTACGTTTGTGGAATACACCAACCTCGTGGGTGCGCTGTCCTTCCGCAAGACCGTGGAAGCACTGAGCAGCTACAAGCTGGTGTGCATCGACGAATTCGAACTTGATGATCCCGGAGACACCGTGCTCATGTCCCGGCTCATGCGTGAACTCGCCGACGCCGGTGTGAAGCTCGCGGCCACGTCCAACACGCTTCCCGGTTCCTTGGGTGAAGGACGCTTCGCGGCAGTGGACTTCCAGCGCGAAATCCAGGTTCTCGCCGACCAGTTCGACGTCGTCAGGATCGACGGCGAAGACTTCCGCCACCGCGGTTTGCCCGCGGCTCCCGCACCGCTCAAGACCGAAGAGCTTAAGCACCGTATGCGTGCTGAGTTCGACGGTAAGACGGTGGCTGTGGACGATTTCCGCACTCTGGTCAACCATCTGGCCGCCGTCCACCCCAGCCGTTACCGGCAGCTTATCTCGGGGGTGGAAGCCGTGGTGTGGAGCGACGTCGAAACCATCACCGAACAGGCCGTCGCCCTACGCTTTGTGGTTCTTGCGGACCGGCTCTATGACAAAGACGTGCCGATCCTGGCCAGTGGCGTACCTTTCGATCAGCTCTTTACCGAAGAGATGATGACCGGTGGCTACACGAAGAAGTATTTCCGCGCTGTGTCCAGGCTGACGGCTCTGGCCCGTGAGGCCCAAAACCACGAGCCTGCCTGATCCAGGGTTGCTGCCTGCTTCAGGATTTCTGAACAGGTTCGCGGCTCTTCAGCATCCACCGCACCAGGATGCCGCCTGCCAATGCCCAGAAAGCAGCGCCAACGCCGGCGAAGCTCAGGCCTGATGCTGCCAGCAGTAAGGTGATGCAGGCGGGAATACGTTCCTCGGCAACCGCCAGTGCAGACGAGATGGACGAGGCCAGCGTCCCCAGGAGTGCGAGTCCGGCCACTGTCTCGAGAAGTCCGGGCGGTGCTGCAGCCACCAAAGTGACAAGTGCCGCTGAGGCAGCGGCCAGGATCAGGTAGGCAAAGCCTGAGACGAACGCCGCGATCCACCGCCTGCCATGGTCTTTGCCTGCCTCCTCACCCGCCGCCAAGGCTGCGCTCAGGGCAGCCAGGTTGATCGCATGGCCTCCAAACGGCGCTCCCGCGATGGTGCCCGCTCCGGTCACAAGCATCGACGGCCGCCAGGGGGTGGTGTAGCCGAACGACTTCAGTACCGCGACGCCGGGAATGTTCTGTGACGCCATGGTGACGATGAAGAGGGGCAGTGCCAAACCCACCGCAGCTTCCACGGTAAATGCCGGTGTGGTCCACTCCAGCCTTGGCAGGAGGCCGCCGCCGGGAATCTGAACGCCGTTGGACACGATGTGGACGCCGACTACCGCCAGCGCGACGAGCAGCGATGCCGGCACCGACCAACGTGGTGCGAATTTCATCAGGACCACCCAGCACACCACCACTGGTGCGATGAACAGGGGAGCCGATCCCAACGATTTGAAGGGTGCGAGGCATAGCGGGAGTAGCACGCCGGCGAGCATTGCCTGCGCCAGTGCGGTGGGGATCTTCGCCATGATCCTGCCCAGGACGGGAAGTAGCCCGGTCAGGACGATCAGCACCCCGACGATCAGGAACGCGCCCACAGCAGCCGGCCAGCCGCCGTCGACCATTCCAGCGGAGGCGAGCAGCGCCGCGCCGGGCGTGGACCACGCCAAAGTTACGGGCATCCGGGACCGCCACGAGAGCCACAGGATTCCCAGTCCAAAGGTGAGCGTCAGCGCTAATAGGCCGCTGGATGCTTGTGCCTGGTTCGCCCCTACAGCCTTCAAACCCGCCAGGACCACAGCGAATGACGAGGTGAAACCCACGAGGGCGGTGACGATGCCTGCCGTGATGGGTGGTCCCAGCGTCTCCTTGGCGGCGCGGCTTTGGACGGCAGGGGTGGAAGCTGAAGGCATAACGTCCAACGTACCCGACCAGCCGGTTTAGCGGCTGCCCGTTAAACGCCAAGGGCACCGGTGGCGCCTCTCGGCGGGACCGGTGCCCCCTTGACGTATCTGGTACGGCGGCTCAGGCAGCTACGGCTGCTTCGGCTCATCCGTGACGGGAGCCTGTCCAGGCTTGCCGTCGTTCTTGGCCACGAAGTCGGAAGCGGCATTCTGGACTTTGTCGACGTGACCGGCGTACTTGCCGCCCGTCTTCTGGTCCACAAAATCCCCGGCCTTGTCGATGCCATTCTTGATGGCTTCTTCGTTGCCTTGAATGAGACCCTGAGCCTTGCCCTTCAGGTCGTCAATTAAACCCACGGGCACCTCCCTTCCATTCGCGGAGCCAGTTCGCTCCTCCGCGTCCGACCCTAACACCAGTTCTCCGGGGTGCCAAGGGTTCGGCAGCGGCCTGTGGACGAACTACGCCAACGGCTTATTTTCGACCTTGTGGCGCGGGCTGTCCGGATTCATGAGGGAGTGCCTGCGGCCGTAGGCGAAGTAGATGATCAGGCCGATGACCAGCCATGCCCCGAACCGCACCCAGGTTTCCCAGTGGAGCTGGAACATCAGGAATGCCGATGCCAGGACACCGAACGCGGGGACCACCGGCATGAACGGCAAACGGAACGTGCGCGGAGCGTTGGGCTTGGTGTAGCGGAAGACGATCACGGAAATGCAGACCACCACAAAGGCAGCCAGGATGCCGATGTTGGTGAGGTCGGCAACTTCCTTGATGGGGAAGACACCGGCGAGGAACGCCGAAGCAACACCTGCGATCCACGTGACGCGCTGCGGAGTGCCGTGCCGGTCAGTCTTGGCGAACCAGCCGGGGAGAAGGCCGTCGCGGCTCATGGAGAACCATACTCGGGTGACGCCCAGCAGGAAGGTGAGCATAACGGTGAGGATGGACAGGACCGCGAACACCGAAATGATGGTGGCGATGACCGGCAGGCCGACGCCTTGGAACGCCGATGCGAAGCCGGCCGTGGGATCAATGTCCTTGTAGTTCTGCATGCCCGTGAGCACGAGTGTCGCGGCAACGTAAAGCAGCATGGCCACGATGAGGGAGAGGATGATGGCCTTGGGCATGTGCTTCTTGCCGTCCTTGGCCTCTTCTGCGGCGGTGCTCATGGCGTCATAGCCGAAGACGGCGAAGAAGACGGTGGCGGCACCGGCCAGGACCGGGCCGAAGCCACTGGGCATGAACGGGTTGTAGTTCTCGGTGTTGATGTAGAAAATTCCCAGGCCGATGATGAACAGGATCAGGATGACCTTGATGGCAACGGCTACCAGTTCAAACCGGCCGAATGCCTTGGTGCCCCGGCTCAGGATCCACGTGACCAGGAGGCAGACGAAGATGGCCGGCAGGTTGATGATGCCGCCCTTGCCCTCATCAGCGGTGGACGTCATCCACGTGGGCATATGGATTCCGATGCCGGACAGGAAGGCGTCGAAGTAACCGGAAATCCCGATGGCCACCACAGCCACGATGGCGATGTACTCAAGGAGGAGATCCCAGCCGATGAACCAGCCGATGATCTCTCCCAGGGCTACGTAGCCGTAGGTGTAGGCCGATCCGGCGCGGGGGATCATGCCGGCGAATTCGGCGTAGGACAATGCTGCTGCACCGGAGGCGAGACCGGCAATCAGGAACGAGAAGAGCACGGCAGGGCCGACGCCCGGGTTGCTTTCGCTACCATGGGCTACCAGCCCGGCCAGCGAGAAGATGCCGACGCCGATAATTCCGCCGACGCCGATGGCTGTCAGTTGCCAGAGGCCAAGACTCTTAAAAAGTCCGCTGTGTTTGTTCTCTTCCTCAATATCGTCGATGGGCTTGCGCCGCAGGACGGACTTGGAAGCCGTCATTTGGTTCATGGGGGTACTCCTGCCGGTAGGCGTGGAACGGTGATGAGCTCGCAGTACATTATGCGAGCCGAATCACATTAGATAAAGCGACTTCTTCTGAGGGGTATCGGTTACTTCCATTAATCAATTGAGTAGTGGCCGAATCCGGGCATAAAAAAAGCAGCTCCGGGGAGCTGCTTTCTCTCTTTGGAGCGGACGACGAGATTCGAACTCGCGACATCCACCTTGGCAAGGTGGTGCTCTACCAGCTGAGCTACGTCCGCACATGTTGCCTGCCGGGCTGGTGCCTGGCGTTCAACAACAAACAAGTTGCCTTGTTCTGGTGGGCGATACTGGGATCGAACCAGTGACCTCTTCCGTGTCAGGGAAGCGCGCTACC
>NZ_JBWBQU010000009.1:0-216565 GCF_056279165.1 Paenarthrobacter sp. TE3676 | reverse complement strand
ACTATTGAGTTCTCAAACAACAGACACACCCGGCACCACCAAACCCCACACAAGGGGCCAGGATCGCTCCGGAGCAACTTTTCAAACTTACCCGATCAACCGGATCTTCGCAAATCAGCGTTTCCGCGATTTTCGATCCAAGTCCCGGCCCCACCCGGCACAAGGCACACTTAGAAGCGTGCCATTTTCCAGGCTGTTATCAAGGGGGTCGGCCTCCGCGGTTCTCAGCTCCAGGCTGTCTCACTCGCGGCGACTCAGAAGACATTACACGTCCATAAGCTCGGGCACAAATCATCACCAACACCACCCGAAACCCCGCAAACACAGGCCAAAAACCACCATTGCGACCCCAAACCAACCAAAACCAGCCAAAACCAGCCCACGTGAAGCCCGTCACAACACCCGGCCAGCCACCAACCCAACGCAGCGCGCCCACGCTCACCACCGCCGTCGACTATTCCAAGTGAGCGAGCGACGAGCGCAAGCCCGAGGGAAGTGAGAGACAGTTTCCCGAAAGCGGTGATTAGGTGAGAGAGCGTTCGGAAAGGCGGCGGTCATCCGGCAGCGCGCGTGTAAGGGAGGGTCGACCGAGCGCGCCGAGGATGACCGCCGCCTGCTGGAACCACGCACCCACTGACAAACGCGCTTAACGCAAAAAGGGCCGGCAACCATAACGGTTGCCGGCCCTTTTAGAGCTTCGTGATTACCAGGAAGACTTGGTGATGCCCGGGAGCTCACCGCGGTGAGCCATGTCGCGGAAGCGAACACGGGAGATACCGAACTTCTGGAGCGTGCCGCGGGGACGGCCGTCGATCTGGTCACGGTTACGCAGACGGATCGGGGAGGCGTTGCGGGGCAGCTTCTGCAGGCCGAGGCGTGCAGCTTCGCGTGCTTCGTCAGTCGCGTTGGGGTCAACCAGGGTCTTCTTCAGTTCGAGACGCTTGGCAGCGTAACGCTCAACAATGACCTTGCGCTGCTCGTTGCGAGCAATCTTTGACTTCTTTGCCATGTGTTTAGCGCTCCTCTCGGAATTCGACGTGCTGGCGGATCTTGGGGTCGTACTTCTTCAAGACCAGGCGGTCAGGATCGTTACGACGGTTCTTGCGGGTTACGTAGGTGTAACCGGTGCCCGCGGTGGACTTCAGCTTGATGATCGGACGTACGTCCTTGTCCTTTGCCATTAGAGCTTTACTCCTCGTGCCAGGATGTCGGCGACGACTGAGTCGATGCCGCGTACGTCGATTGTCTTGATGCCACGGGCTGACAGGGTCAGCGTGACGTTACGGCGCAGGGACGGAACCCAGTAGCGCTTCTTCTGAATGTTCGGGTCGAACCGACGCTTGTTGCGACGGTGCGAGTGCGAAATGCTGTGTCCAAAGCCCGGCTCGGCTCCGGTCACTTGGCAGTGTGCTGCCATGACTCTCCTCCAAAGATTGAATGTAACGGCGTACAGATGTTCCTGCGTTGCCGTGCGACAGGCAGCGTCCGCATCCGGGTCCAGACCATTTCGGTAGTTTCCGCAGCAAGTGCGGCGAAGAAGGTTGGTGTCAGGACCGGGCAGTGATAATCACTGGAATAGATCCTGGGATACCGGGCGAATACAGGAATGCACGCAACTTGAGCCCCTAACTACCGGCCACCGGGACGTCAGTAAAACCGACAGTCGCCACCAACCGGAGCAATTGCACACGATCCGCACTACCTAGCGCCTAATTATTCTACGGGTCAGGCCAAATTAAGACCAATCCGGCATCATAAGCCCTTGGCGTCCACTGCCGGAACACCGACTCAACCATGGCGGGTCGCCCGGCAGCCCGGATTACAGCGGCCGGATCAACTCCGGGTATTTCGGGCTCAAACCGTCGCCGGAGGACACTCCACGCACGCGGCGGGCAACCCATGGCGCCGCGGATTCGCGGAACCATCGTGCGTTTGCTTTCAATGCCTCAACGCGATTCATAAGTCGGACCGGCGCCAGTTCCGGAACCTCGATGACGTGCTGGTGCTCGAGGACATCCAGGACGCGCTTTGCCATGTTGACGTGGCCTGCGGTGGACATGTGCATGCGATCCTCACCCCAGAGGCGCCAGTCGTCGTACTCGTCGAACCGCCAATAGTCCACTAGGAGGGCGCCGTGGTTTTCGGCGATTTCGCGCACTAGTTCGTTGTAGATCGCAGTGCGGCCGCGCATGGCGCTGAAAACCTTCGAGCCCTTCGCATCAAAGCCCGTGAAGAGGACCACTGTGGCTCCCGACGCGCTCAACTTGGCGATGCCGGCGTCGTACTCCTCCAAAAGCGAGTCGATATCGATCTTGGGCCGCAAGATGTCGTTCGCCCCCGCATACAACGTCACCAAAGTTGGTTTCATCGCGACGGCAGCATCAACCTGCTCCGCCATGATCTGCCGGAGCTTCCGGCCTCGGATAGCCAAGTTGGCGTAGCCAAAGTCCGGGTTGCTGTAGGCGAGCTGCCCGGCAACGACGTCGGCCCAGCCGCGAACGCCGTTGGGGCGGGCGGGATCGTCGTCTCCAACACCCTCGGTGAACGAGTCCCCCAGGGCAACATAACGGGCAGAAAAATCCATGCCGTCAGTCTGCCACTTCAAGGCTTGAGGCCACAAAGCCTGCAGCAGGAGGGCTAGGAATCGCGCAGGATCCAGTGGTTGTTGTCCAATCGGGCAACAATTTTCTCGCCGATGCGTGCAAGGTCCGAGACGTCCTCGGGACTAAGGGAATCGAGCATCAACGTGCGCACGGACTCCACGTGTCCCGGGGCCAGGGACACGATGGTGGACATACCGGCGTCGGTCAGGTGCGCTACGGTGACACGGGCGTCGCCGGGGTGCGCTTGCCGTTCCACCCATCCGCGTTTCTGCAGCTTGGTAACCACGTGGGAGAGTCGCGACAGCGAGGCACTTGTCCGTGCGGCGAGCTCACTCATGGGAAGGTACCGGCCCTCGGTTTCGGAGAGCATCGCAAGTACGTTGTAGTCGAACAGGGACAGTTTGCCGGCCGACTGAAGCTGGGTGTCCAACGCCGAGGGGAGCAAAGTGTTGATGCTCAGCAGAGCCAGCCAAGCACGGCGTTCGTCGGCATTCAGCCAGCGGGGTTGAGTCATGCCTCCATCTTAGGAGAATTCCCTACTTCCTTAGGTCCCGGCCCGGGCTCAGGCGATAGGCTGGCGGCATGTTTGTCGTCTCATTGACCTACAAAGTTCCCGACGAAATTGTCGATTTCCACCGCCCGGGCCATATGGCCTGGCTTAAGGACGCGTACGACGCCGGGACCTTCCTAGCGTCCGGACGCCGCGTCCCAGCCACCGGCGGTGTTCTTCTCTCGAAAGTGGACAGGGCGACGCTGGATGCTTCTCTGGCGAAGGACCCGTTCTACAGCAACGGAGTGGCCGAGTTCGAGATCATCGAATTCACTGCCACCAGCGTGGCTGAGGGTTACGAAAACCTGCTCGACAGCTGAGGTTTTGCCCGAGCGGTTCCCAGCCGTTCCGGCAACACCACCGGCATCAGTTCCGGCCACCGCGCTCCCAGATGGTCACCGCTCGATATGCCGCGGACCCGCCGCTTAAGCCAAGGCCCGACGTCGCGCCTCAGCCAGGCGGCGTCGTCGGCAATGTTTTCGGTGAACGTCCGCGGACGGGGAGCGGCAAGCGTTGGTGAGGTCAGCGAGTGGGGGGCCCCGAGGACTTCGAGGACTTTCTTGGCCATGTAGCCGTGGCCCGGGGTGGACATGTGCAGGCGATCCGGAGCCCACATTCGCGGATCCTGAAACTTCTCGAAGCACCAGTAGTCCACCAAGAGCGTCCCGTACTTTGCGGCGATACGTCGAATGTGACGGTTGTAGATGGCAGTGCGCAATTTGAGCGGCTCAAGCAAGGGCGACAAAGGAACGTTGTAACCCGTGAAGAGCAGCACCATGGCTCCTCTGGCTTTGATCCTTTTGACGGCATCTTCGTAGTCCCGGATGAGCCTGGCCATGTTGAGCCTTGCCATGAGGAGATCGTTCCCGCCGGCGTAGAAGCTGACCATCGTGGGATTCATGGCGAGGGCGGGCTCGATTTGTTCGTCGATGATCCGATGGAGGCGCCGCCCACGAACAGCCAGGTTGGCGTATCGCACGGTTTCGTCGTGTCTTGCCAGTTCTTCGGCCACCCGGTCCGCCCAGCCCCGGCAGTTGTTGGGGAGCCTGAGATCGTTGTCGCCGACACCCTCAGTGAAGGAGTCGCCGAGGGCCACAAACCGGATCTGGTCTTTCATTGCGCTTTCTCCCGGTCTTCCATGAGCTTTTTCAAGCCGCCCTTGCGTGGAACCTTCACGGGCTCCGGCCATCGCGGGCTGATGGAGTCCCCAAGAGTGACACCGCGTAATTTGCGTCCGAACAGCGGGACCACCCAGTCATTGACCCAGCGGCGTTGCCGGCGCTCCCATTCGCGCATGGACATGCGGCTGGGCGGGTCCCATTCTTTCGGTGAGATCTTGTGCGGAACGTTGAGATGGTCCAGAACCTGGGCAGCCAAATACTTGTGGCCCGCCTTGGACATGTGGAGCCGGTCCGGGGCCCACATCCGCGAGTCCTTGTACGCGTCGAAGCACCAGTAGTCCACCAGAACTGCGCCATATTTGGCTGCGATGTCGCGGACTCTCTGGTTGTAGTGGGTGTTGCGTTTCTTGAAGGGTTCCAGGACGGCAGACACTTTCACGTCGAAGCCGGTAAACAGGACCAAAGTGGCACCGGTTTCGCTGAGGCGCGCGACGAGCAACTCGTAGTCATTAAGGAGCGCATCCATATCGGTGCCGAAGTCGAGGATGTCGTTTCCGCCTGCGTAGAGCGTGACGAGCGTTGGCTCCATGGCGAGGGCGGGCTCGAGTTGTTCATCGATGATGTGCCGAAGCCGCTTGCTGCGCACTGCCAAATTGGCGTACTCCCAGCCCGGCTGGGCCTTGGCTAACTTCTCGGCAACCCTGTCGGCCCATCCGCGGACCCCGTTGGGCAGGATCTTGCTCGTGTCCCCCACGCCTTCGGTGAAGGAATCTCCGATGGCGACATACCGCCGTCGAACCTTTTTCCCGTCCCCGAATTCCTCCCGCACGCAGCCGACGCTACCCGCCCCCGGTTACGCCGGAGCCAACCCAAAGTGAACAAGCCAACGGGAATCGAGCGAGCGTCGCCCCCAAACCCGAGTGACGTGAGCGAGCGTCGCCCCCAAACCCGAGGGAAGTGCGAGAGCGTCGCCCCCCAAACCCGAGTGAAGTGCGAGAGCGTGGGAAGGTGTGACGCAAGGACGGGCCGCTCGGTGGGCATCCGGCAGCGTGCGTCAAAGCGACGAAGGAGCAGCACGCCGAGGATGGCCACCGAGCTGCCACCCAGTCGCTGCGGGGACTAAACAGAGGAGGCTTAGCCCTCCGCCTTGCCGCGTCGCCAGTAACCCATGAAGGCAACTTGCTTGCGGTCGATACCAACGTCCCGTACCAGGTACCGCCGCATTTCCTTGATCACGAACGCTTCACCGGCAATCCATGCGTAGAACGGGAGGGCGCCTGCGGGAAGGGTGGGGTTTTTGGTGGCCTCGATGGCTGCCGTGTCCATGCGTTGCGGGGTTTCCCAGAGGATGTCCTGGTCCACGTTGACGTCTTCGGGCTCGGGTCCGGCGGCGGTGCCTGCGCCCTTGATGCCTACCCAGCCCGGCACGGGAACGGCCTTGGCGACGGCTTCCTTGAGGAGTTCGCCGTGGGGTCGTGAGCGTCCGATGGCTGCGCCACGTGCGAGCCAGGTGATTTCGATATCGGCTTCGGTGGAGATGTCTTGGAAGTCGCCGGCTTCGGGTACCTCGAGGAAGGCGTGGCCGGTCATGTCGGCTGGCAGGGTTTCCAGGATGGCGCTGATGGCAGGGACAGCGGTTTCATCGCCTGCCAGGAGTACGCGCTGGGCCAGGCCCGGACGCCATTCGATGCCGCCGTAGGCGCCGGCCGTGGTGCACTGGGCTGCTCGGTTGTTGGGGCCGATGATGGTGATGGCGTCTCCTGGTTTCGCCGCAAGTGCCCAGTTGGCAGCGGGTCCGCCGTGTCCGGCGTCGTCGAAGTGCATGACGAAGTCGATGTCGATCTCGGGGTACACGGCGTCGAGGCGCTCGGACCGGACCGTGTAAGTGCGCATGTCACCGCGGACGGACGGGTCCATGGCCAACCATTCCTGGTACCAGCCGGCTTCTTCCATTTTGAAGGGAGGGAGCGGGATCTGCTGTCCGGCGGCGTCGAAGGACGGGATCATCAACTTCACGCGGAGGTCCAAAGTGTCCCCTGCAACGCCGAAGTCACGCAGCGAGTAGCCGCCGAAGGTGATGCGACGGAAGTTGGGGCTGAGCTCCTGCACGGCCGTCACGGTGACGTCGAAGGCGAGGGTCATGGGCTCCACGGCGGCGCTTGCTTTTGCCTGTGTCGGTTGTGCACTCATGAGGCGATCTCCAGTTCGTTGGTTGAAGCGGGGCGTGCGTGGTGGCGTCCAATGGGGACGATCAGCGGTGTGCCTGAGATGGGGTCCGGAACCACTCGGGATTCCAAACCGAAAACGTTCAAGACCAGTTCTTCTGTCACCACGACGGGCGCAGGTCCTTCGGCCACGATGCACCCGCCTTTCATGGCGATGACATGGTCGGCGTAGCGTGCAGCAAGGTTGAGGTCGTGGAGCACGATCGCCACGGTGGTTCCGCGGCTGCGGTTGAGGTCCGTGATCAGGTCCAGGACTTCCACTTGGTGTGCCAGGTCCAAGTACGTGGTGGGCTCGTCCAGCAGCAGGACTTCGGTTTCCTGCGCGAGGGCCATGGCGATCCAGACGCGCTGGCGTTGTCCGCCGGACAACTCGTCGATGCTTCGCTCAGCGAGTTCCAGCGTTGAGGTGGCGTTCAGCGCGCGCTGCACCGCGGCGTCGTCGGCTGCGCTCCAGCTGCGGAAGAAGCCTTGGTGCGGGTATCGCCCGCGGCCCACGAGGTCCCGGACGGTGATGCCGTCGGGAGCGGTGGGGTGCTGCGGGAGCAGGCCAAGGGTGCGGGCGAGTTCGCGGGCGGGGCGGGTGTGGATGTCCTTGCCGTCCAGCGTCACGGCACCGCGGGCCGGCTTGAGGAGGCGGGACAGTCCGCGCAGGAGGGTGGACTTGCCGCAGGCGTTGGCGCCAACGATCATGGTTACTTTGCCTTCGGGAATCTCGGTGGTGAGTCCCTCCACCACCTTGCGTGCCTCGTACTGGAGCGTGAGGTCCTTGGCATTAAGGATGGCCATGTCAGGCCTCCTTTCGGTTCGACGTGACCAGCAGCCACAGCAGGAAGGGGGCGCCCAGGGCGCCGGTGATGACACCGACCGGAAGGACGGTTCCGTCGAGGATGACGGGTGCGATGTTGGAGGCGAAAAAGTCTGCGAGCAACACAATCAGGGCGCCAGTGAGGGCCGACGCCGGCAGGCTGGGTTTGCGGACGACGCGTCGGGCGATCGGCCCGGCGAGGAAAGCGACAAACGCTACGGGACCGGCAGCAGCGGTTGCGACGGCGGCAAGTCCGACGGCGGTCAGCACCAGTGCCAGCCGGGCGGCGTTGACCTTGATCCCGAGGCCAGCGGCGGCGTCGTCTCCGAGTTCGAGGATGCGCAACGGCCCGGCAAGGGCAATGACGGCAGGAACAAGGATCAGCAACGAGACTGCGAGGACGCCGGCCCGATCCCACGTGGCCGAGTTCAATGATCCATTGAGCCAGACGAGGGCATCGGCGGCAGTGCGGATGTCCGCGCGGGTCATGAGGAAGTTGACCACCGCGTGAAGTGCAGCCGCGATGCCAACGCCAGCCAGGATGAGCCGGTTGCCTGCAGCGTTGCCGCGGCTTCCTCCGCCTGCGCCGGAGCCGCCGCGGGAGATTGCGTAGATGATGGCCGCAACGCCGAGCGCTCCGGCAAGGGCAGCACCGGAAACCACGGCTCCGGAAGCGCCGAAGATCACGATGGCCGTCACGGCCGCCGCACTGGCGCCGTAGCTGATACCAATGATGTCCGGGCTGGCCAGCGGGTTGCGCAGCATGGTCTGGAACAGTGCGCCAGCCAGGCCGAAGGCGATGCCGATCATGGTTCCAACGACGGCGCGGGGCAGTTTGTGCTCCATCACGATGAAGCTGGCTCCGGGGATTTTCTCGCCGCCGGTCAGGTGGTTGATGACGATGGTGAAGAAGTCCGGGATGGTCACCGTGTAGCTGCCCAGGAGCACGTACACCGCGAACATGACGACGACTGCAAGGCCCAGGAAAAATGTGGGGCTGAGCACGCGCCGAAGTGACATTTGATGCCCATGTTTGTGGGAATCATTGGTGTTAAGTGCCAACTCGGTGGGGAGTTTGTGAACGGTGGTCACAGGCCGGCCCCTTTTCCACGGCGGATGAGCCAGACGAAGACGGGAGCGCCAATGATGGCGGTCATGATGCCTGCGGGGACCTCACCGGGGAGAAGGATCACGCGGCCAACGATGTCGGCGCTGATCAGCAGGATAGGGGCCACAACTGCGGAAAACGGCAGGATCCACCGGTAATCCGGGCCAGTCAGGGAGCGGACAGCGTGCGGAATGACGAGGCCCAGGAACGCGATCGGCCCGGCTACGGCAGTAGCGGATCCGCACAGCAACACAATGCCCAGCCCTGTGATGCTACGGGCCAGCGTGACGTTTTGGCCGAGCCCGCGGGCAATGTCATCGCCCAAGGCAAGGCTGTTCAGGATGCGACCGCCAGCCAGGACAATCACGGCCCCGACTGCGAGGAACGGCAGCGCGGGAAGGAGGACGGACCAGTCACGTCCACCGATGGTGCCCACCTGCCAGAAACGGAAGCGGTCGAACGTGTCCTGGCTCGAAACCAGGATGACGTTCATCAGGGAGAACAGGCCGGCGCTCAGGGCCGCACCCGCGAGGGCTAGCTTGACGGGCGTGGCACCGTCGCGGCCCAGGGAAGCAACGGCATAAACCACGACGGCGGCCGCCGCGGCGCCGATGAAGGCGAACCAGATGTAACCGGACAGGGAGCCGATACCGAAAACGTAGATCCCCACGACGACTGCAAGGGCAGCACCGGCGTTGAGCCCCAGGATGCCGGGGTCGGCCAGGGGGTTGCGGGCAACGCCTTGCATGGCTGCACCGGCCAAACCAAGTGCGGCCCCGGCCAGGAGCCCCAGCACCGTGCGTGGAATCCGGGCGATCACCACAGCGTGGTTGCCATCTGCCGAATTGAACTTGGTGAGTGCTTCCCACACGGTATCAAGGGGAAGGCCGCGTGCGCCGATCGCCAAGGATGCAGCGCACACTGCGGTGAGTACGACGACGGCCGCCAGCAGCCAAGCAGCACGCTTGCCTGCGGCACTGTGGGAGCCGGTTCCCCCTCCGGTTCGCGCAGTTTCAGGGGAGATGCCTCCCGGGCCAGCCGACACCAAAGTGCCGTTGCCCCGCCCCTGGACTGCCGCCGTCGTACTCGGTTTCATTGCAGTTACTTACCAGCTGCGTCTGCTGCTTTACCCAGCTGCGGCAGGAACGTGTCCAGTGCCCAGGGAAGGCTCAGCGGCGAAGAAGCGGAGATGGACAGCGTCAGGGTGTTGTCCGAATCGGCAACCAACGCGCCCTTCTTCACGGCCGGGATCTGGCCGAGCAGCGGATCAGCCTTGATGGCCTCTGCTGTGGTGGCGTCCGGAACCCAGGTCACGAAGATGTCGGACTCGAGCTCGTTGGCCTTCTCGGCGGACCACGGGATAAAGAAGTCCGTGGACGTCTTGGTGTTCTCGGTGACTACCGGAGCCAGCTTCATGCCGATTTCGGAGAGGAAGCGGGGACGGTTGTCGATTGCGGTGTAGACGTTGGCGCCGTCACCCTTGGCAGGCTCGAGGTTGCCATAGATGAAGGTCTTGTCCTTGATCTGCGGGAACTTGGAAACCTTGTCCTTGACGGTGGCTTCAGTGTCCTCGATCAGCTTCTTGGCTTCGGCTTCCTTGCCCAGTGCCTTGCCGATGAGGGAGGTGCTTTCCTGCCACGGCGTGCCGTAGGCGAGCTCCGGCTGCGCCACAACGGGGGCGATTTCGGAGAGCTTCTTGTAGTCAGCCTCTTCCAGGCCGGAGTACGCGGCCAGGATAACATCCGGGCTGAGCTTGGCGATCTCGGTGAAGTTGATGCCGTCAGCCTCGGAGAACTGGACCGGAGCCTTGTCGGTGCCAAAGCCGGCGCCGAGCTTCTCCAGCGCTGCGTCCTTCCAAGGGGTAGAGCCCTTGTCGTTGTTGCCCCACTCGTTCTTGGGAACGCCAACCGGGACAACACCCAGTGCGATCGCGATGTCGTCGTTGACCCACGAGACGGTAACTACGCGCTTGGGCTGTTCCTTGATGGTGGTCTCACCAAAGACGTTCTTGATGGTCACCGGGAACGTTGCGGAGGCTTCCTGCTCAGTTGCCGGAGCGGAAGTTGCGGGGCCAGTGGAGCAGCCGGTGAGGGTAAGAGCGACGGCGGCCAAAGCGGCCGTCGCGGTTCCTGCTGTTTTCAGCAGGGCGCGGCGTGGGAGAAGGGAAGCCACGGGACTCCTTAAGTAAGTGATGCGAACCTAAGTAAGGCTAGCCTAGCCTGTAGAGAATTAAGAAACGTTTGCGTCACCTAATCCAACTCGTTGCCGAAATGGGATGCAGGTCACACGCTCTCTCACATCCCGCGCCCTTCACCCGATCGCTCTCGCAGTGGACATCTGCCCCGGAGTTTTGAAAGTATTAGCGGCAGCGGACTACCGCTTCCAAGGATCACGACGAAGGGATGAGCGTGCGCACTGTTTCAGTTGCTGCAGCCATAGTTGGCGAGGTGGCCGCTTCGGCCTGCTTGGCACTCCCCCGCACGTCGGCATCTTCCTAGGTTTCAAGGCACGTCCCTTTGATAGGGGCTAGACAACTGTGCCCTTCCTTCCCTCGATGGCCGACGCATCCCGCCATTTCCGCGCACATCTTCAGAGCGCGGACGTCGACCATTTCCGAGAGAAGCTTGCCATGCAGAAAATCACTGCCCAACAGATCCGTTCGTCCTTCATCAACGCCAGCCGCTCCGAGGCAGCCAAGGCCAACCTCCCCCGCAACTTCGAAACCATCGACTGGGACAATCTGGAATTCCTGGGTTGGCGGGACGAAAAAATGCCCCAGCGCGGATACCTCGTGGTTCCGCACCGGGGCGAACTCACCGGGATCATGCTCCGCGCACCTGAAGGTGGCTCCGGGAAGAGGCGCGTAGTCCTCTGCGAACTCTGCCGCGACGTGTTTTCGAAGGACGACGTTTACTTGTGGGTCGCCAAGAAAGCCGGACAATCCGGTAAGGACGGGAACACCGTGGGGACACTGATTTGCGCCGAATTCGGCTGCAGCGCCAATGTGCGCAAGGAACCGCCCGCCAACGAGATCAACCCGGACCCTGCCGCCGTCGTTGTTCGACAAATCGCAGGACTGGAGTCCAGGACCGAACAGTTCCTTGACCGCGTCCGCACGAAGTAAGTCCAGGAACAAGCCCAAGTAGGTAGCAGCAGGTGCCATTTAGAACCTTCAAAACGGCATCATCTGCTACCTACTTGGGCCCGCCCGACGAGACGTGACGTCAGCGCAGGACGATGTCCACCGGGTTGGCTTCGGAACGCCATGCTCCTGGTTCCCCAGGCCCGGCGATGACCGGAGCCGTGAGCACACCCGAGCGGTTAGTGCGCTTGTCCCGGAGGATTTCCGTGACGGAGCCAAGGTGCCTGGACAGGTCAATCACGTTTTCCGGTGCGGCCAGGAGCAACTGGAACCCGAATTCGTGAAGCGCCTTGATACCCGCACCCGCGAATTCCTCGGACGCCAGCACGAAGGCTTCGTCCATCATCACGGTGCCATACGTGGTGAAGCCCTGCTCGGCGATTCCCAGCTGGTAGCTCAGTGCCGCGGCCATGATGAAGGCCGTGAATCGCTGGCGCTCACCGCCGGACATGGACCCTGTGTCGGCATGCATGAAGACTTCGGTCTTCTTCTTGCCGGACTTTCCAGTGGTGCCGGTTTTGCCTGACTTCGAAGCAACCTCGCGGTGTTCCTTGCACTGAATAAACAGGTGCCCGCGGACGTCCAGCACCTCAGCCCGCCAGCGCCGATCCTCCGGCGTCTGCGAGCCAAGCCGCTTCACCAAGGTCTCCAACGACTTGTAGCGCGCAGTGAGCTCGGCGTCGTCGTCGACTTCTGCCGTTGAAGCAGCACCTGCTGAAGCAGCCGTGCCGCGCGACGGCCGCGTGTGCTTGGCCTTCAGGGCGTTCTGGATCGCATCCTTGAACTGTTTGGCCGTGGCCGGCAGTGTCTGCTTGATGTCCAGTTCCAGGAAGCTGCCCTCATGGAAGTTGACCTGCGACAGGATGCCGTTGAGGGGCAGGATCCGACTGGTGATGCTTCGCCGTTCCTCGTCCAGCAGATGCAACAGCGTGCTGAAGGACTCGTGCGTGCGTTGGTTGAAGAACAGCCGGAATTCAGCCTCTTGAGCGGGCAGGCCATCGCTCACGATCGCATGGTACCGGGATTCGAAGTCCCCTGCAGCTCCAATCGAGGTGCCGTGATCGGCGCTGATAGCGCTTCCCCAGTCGCGCACGAATGCCTCGAACATGCGGGTCAGCCGCTCGGCCGTCGCTTGGCCGCGGGATTCCGCAGCATGCAGTTCGTCGAGCAACTTATTCCGGACGCTGTTGGCAAGGTTGTCGAGCTCGTAAAGTTCGGAGACTTCACCGACGCCATCGAAGTACGGCTCCAGCGCGGTGACGGTAGAGGCCGACGGCGGTGCTTGCTCCAGCTTCAACCTCGCCGCATCGAGCAGGCCGTCCGCCGTGGTCATCTTGTGGTCCAGCGCCTTGTATTCGCTCTGCAGGACTGCGGCCGCACCTGTGGAGGACTGGTGCTTTTCCCGGACACTCTCGATATTGGCACGCAGCGGCTCCAAGTCTGCCTGGGCGGCCAGAGCGTCCGTTAGGCGCTGTTCGATCCTGGCAAGTTCATCCGCGGCCACGGCTGCGGAGACCTGCTCCCATGGCCGCTCATCTTCAGCGACCCTGCGCAGCGCTTCGAGCTGACGTGCCATACCCTGATGCGAATCCTCGCGGCTCTGGGCAAGTTCCGCGGCCTTCACGAGCTCGTTTTCCAGCTCCCCCACGCGCGCTGCCACCAGTTCGAGCTTGGACGCGTTATCGAAACCGAGGACGTAATCCTGGCGGCTCGTGAAACGGTCGTCCTTCTCCACGGTGTGCCTGTTGCGTTTGACCACGCCACCAAGGCTCAGGCCCTTGTCCATCGAAGCAAGCTCGTCAGGGTCCTCAACGCACGGGTACGCGAAGTCCAAGGCAATCCGCTCGCGGATCCACTCCCCGGCGTCGGCGTTGGCGCCCGAGGTGAGAATGCTTAACTTAGTCAAGAGGTCGCCATCGGACACGTCCTCCACAGCCAGCGCGCCACCGGCGAGCGGCTTGGAAACATCGACAGCGCGAAGCGCGCCCCGGACGGTGTTGTCGTTCAGGTACCGCGTCACAGCGGCGAAATGCTCACCCGGAACCAGCAACGTGGTGGCGAGGTTACGCAGCGCTCGTTCGGCGGCCGGACGCCACTGATCCTGGCCCTCTGCCAGATCGATCAGCTCACCGCCAAAGGGCATCCGTTCTTCCGGAACCCCGGTTGCTGCTGCGATAGCAGCCCGGTTCTCAATGCTCGACGGCGGCAGCAACGACTTGCGCGACCGCAACGAAAGCAGCTCCTGCTGGGCCGCGGCGAGCTCACGCTTCTTGGTCGCGTGTCCGTCAAAGGCTTCAAAACGAAGCTCCCTGAGCGCCTCGGAATCGTCTTTCAATTCCGCCGAGCGAGCAGCTGCCTGCTCGTGCGCCTGATCCCAGCCCTCGGCGGTCCACTCCAGGTTCAGCCCGGCATCGGTCAACGCCTTCTTGGCGGAATCTTCAACTTGCTGACGCAGCTTGAGGCCAACCCGGGCGTTTTCCAACGACTGCTCAATCGCCGAAATCGCGTTGCCGCCGCGGTTGTTGTAATCCAGCTCAAGGTCACGGAGCTCCTTGGCCAAAGCATCCCGCACAGTGCGTTCAGCAGCCAGTTCCTGAGCCTTGGACTGAGCCAGCTCCTTGAAACGGGCCAGCGTCTTGGCGTGCACCGTGACCGCAAGCTGCTGCTTGTAGGCCTCGAACTCCTCGCCGGCCAACTCGCGGAGACGGTTCGCGTCCAGCAACGCCTGCGCGTACTCCTTGTTCAGCTCCGGAACCGGTGCCAACTGGTCCCGCTGCTGCCGTACGTCTTCCAACCGCTGCCGGATGGACATCAGGTTGCTGAATTCCTCCACCACATCATCGGCGGCAGCCAACGTGGCAGGAGCATCGAGTACCTGGTCGCGGAAGAACGTGTTCACGCTGCCGCCCAAGCCCTTACCGGCCTGGATGACGCGAAGCAGCGGAAGCGCCTGATCCGAGTTGATGCCCAGGAGCCTGCGGAACCTTTCGGCGAACGCCTTGTGCACGTCGAAGACCTGGCCCTCGGGGAAGATCGACTCCAACGCGCCCTTGGTAAACCGCTTCTGCGCAATGCCCTCGATCGCCTCAAGGTCCAACGGCTTGCTGTCAATCACATAAAAACGCCCGACACTCGACTCCGTGCCATTCTTTGGCAAGTCGAACAGAGCCGACACCGTCACCTTCGTGCCAGCCGCATTATCAAACGTCAGTGCGACGGCGGACCAGGTGGCACCGGGACGCTGGAAGGCACTCGCCGAGCTATCCCCCACCGCCTTATCACCCACCTTGCCGCGCATGTAAGTGAACGTGGTCCTCTTGTCCTCCACAGCCCCGCCGGATCGCTGGGCCGCAGCCTCGTTCGAGCGCGGACGGGCATCAAACACGCGGAGCATCGCATCAAAGAGAGTCGACTTGCCGACACCCGAGTTACCCGTAAGGAGGGTGCCCTTGCGGTCCACGTGCATGGTGTGAGCCCCATGGAAGGTGCCCCAGTTGACCACCTGCACGAGGGCCAAACGCATCTGGCCCGGGTTCGTGAGCTCGCCGAGCGGGAGCATGCTTGCAATGGTCACTTGGTCATCCCTTCAGCGTCGGTTGCGTCCGCGGCGGCACCGGACACATGCTCTGCATGCTCGCTCGTCCCTCGCTTAGACGCATGCTGCCGCATGTCCCCGGCATCGCCGCTGGCGCCGTTCCCGACTTCATCGGCATCACCGATCTCATCCGAAGAACGCTCGACGTCGGCGCTCACGTCAGCGGACCCGTCACCTTCAGAGTCCTCGTCCAGGTAGTCACCTGAGGGCGTGGGTTGGTTGGAGTCGGAGTCGAGGTCCAGGAAGGGCTCTGTGCCGGATTCGTCGGCTGCTACTGCTATCAGGGCCTCGATTTGGGCCGGGATGTCGCCGATGTTTTCGAAGGGGAGTGCCAGCGGAAGGGCGTTGCTGATGGTGTACGTGTCATCCAGCGGGGTGGGGAGGATGAGTTGGCGGGCCAGGAGCTTTGTGATGGTACGGGTGACAACGTCAGAGTCCCGGAGGGCATCCTGTTGGCCAGCGGGTGTGTAGTTGGCGACGAGGTCGGCGATTTCCTCGCGGGTGATGGTCGGGTCGGTCTGGGCTGTGACGTGGCGGTCCAGCAGCAGGCGAAGGCGCAGCAGGACGATGGTTTCCACCCGGCTCAGGGCACGCTGCTGGCGCAGGATGCTGGAGCGGGAACTGGCACCGACGACTTCCGGGTCAACGGGTCGGAGGACTGCGATTTTGCGGTCGTGGTCGAGCTGGAGGCTGAGGAAGAGCTCGGACAGGCGGCTGCGGAGGATCAACTGGTTGTCCAGCAGCGTGGTCCACAGTTTCTCGTCGCGGCCACCGTCGATGTACGGGCCCTTGAGCAGTTTCACCAGCGCATGCCGCACTTTCATGGGCAGCACTCCCGTGTCGCCGGGGAACAGCGCGGCGCCGTCCACGAACGTATCCCGCGGCGTGACCCGGAACGGGTCAGTATGGCTGACTTCAGGAGCAGACTCGGCTTCAGTCGCCTCTTCGGTGACCTCGTCCGCTTCGGTGATGTCCGTCGTCGTGATTTCTTCAGTCATCAGAATCCTTATTCAGCGAGACGACAGGCAGGTACGCGGTGCGGATGCTGCCGTCGATTTGTTCGAAGTCGATGTGTTCCCAGGCGGCCCGGTCGAAAGCCGCGCCGGTCTGCAGTGCCATGGACAGCAGGGTGCGCACGGTGTTGATGTGCCGCTCTTCGGCGGGCAGGTTTTCCCATGCGTCGCCCAGCGTGGCTGCACCTGCCATGGCTGACCGGACAACCTCAGGCCGCGCTTTGCCGGTTCGCGCTGACCGCACCCGGTCCGAGTCGCTGAAAGCGATGGGATCGGCCAGGCGTGGTGGTGTTGCGAATTCGTCGGGGTCGAAGAGTTTGACCATGGCCAGCGACTCGAACCCGGCATTGAAGAGCGCGGGTCCGCGGACCAGGCCGGGTCGGTCGCGTTCATAGGGCATGGATCGGATGGCTTGTTCGGCCTCGGACAGCACCTTCCGCAGGCTGACGGACTGCCTGACGTCGTCGCTCTGGATGTAAGTGTTCAGGCTTTCGGAGAGCTTGCCGTAGATCCGCTGGATCTGGCTGTGCTGCGTGCGCAGCTCGGCCACCAGGTTTTTCAGCGTTTCGCGGTCCTCATGGGAGAGGTCGTCCGCGAACTGCCGGCTCAGCACCTCGCCGATAGCCGAGCGGAACCGCAACTGCTGCTGCGGATCCTCCAGAAAAGCAGTGAACGAGCGGAAGGTGCGGCCCTCGGGGCTTTGCCGCAGGCGCTTGTCGGCCTCCAGAACCTGGGCCATGGTGGCGCCCTTGCTCAGGGATTCCTCGATGATCTGGTTGCGGAGCTCGCCTACCAACTCTTCGATGCGGTCACGCATCTTCTTGTAGTCGGCAGGCAGGCTGGCCGCGAGATCCAGGATGTTGCCGGCCGCTTCAACGGCTTCCTCATCATCCAGGAGGCCGTCAAACTCGCCTGAGCTGATGTCTTCCACCAGCTGTTGGCGTTCCTGGATTTCCTCTTCCAGGGCTTCCAATCGCGCGCTCTGATCCGGGTTGGTCTCGTTGGCGAGCTTCTCCACGTCGCCCAGGAGCGTGCCAAGCCGCGAACCGTTCAGTGTGGAACGTTCGCTGGAGAGACTGTCCAGGAACGCGAGCACACGGGCAGCGGGCTCGGTAACTTCGTAGACGATCTGACCTGATTGGTTGCGACGCGTCAGGAATTGTTTACGGGTCCATTCGTCGCCGAAAAGCTTGCCGTTCTGCTGGCCGCCCAACGCCGGGTCCTGCCGGCGGAGCTGCTCAAGGAAAGCGTCGACGTCGGCGTGGAACTCTTCGAGTGGAAGCTGCGGCCGGGTGCGGGTAAAGGATGCTTGCAGCACCGCGATCACCCACGGCGCGGACCGCGTCAGAGCCCATGCGGGGCCCTTGGTCAACTGTTCGAGGTCACGGAGCCTCGCGCTAATGGCGTCGGCGGAGGACATGGCTGACCGGGACAATTACTCTCCTTCAGCTGCTGCGAAACCTGGCTGGCAGCGAAAACTGCCCCGTACAAGGTTAACGCAGAGCGTCGCCGGGGCCACCGATGGGCCCGTCGCTGGCCGACTGGGGGGCGGCCGGCGGCGGATGAGCCGCCGAAGAGCCGCCGAAAAGCGCGCCTCCCGTGCCGCCGTCGAACCCGTCCTTGTACCTGGTGGAAGCTTGCCTGCCGCAACCATTCCGTAACCTACCGCCTGGTATGGTTTCGATCCCATATCAACGCCGCCACGACGCGTTTCTGCTCTGGCCGGAAAGTACTCCCGCCCCTAGTGTCAGAGCATCGACGCAGCCACGCCGCGTCAACCCATGCATCGTCGCCCCGGGGGGAACCATGAATTTCGACTTCACTGCGCTTGATACAGCCACTTACGTATTCATTGGAACGCTGGTTTTCGCTGCAATTCTTGTGGCCTTTATCGCCGCAGCAGCAATGGCAACAATTATTCTTATCGGAGCAGCGGGCATTGCTTGGTACGCCATTAAGGCGGTACTGGGCGGCCTTGTCCACGGCATTAACTTTGCGTGGGACCGCGTGGTCCACCACGCCGGACAAGTGGAAATTCCTGCCGAATTCCAGCCGCAGGTTTCCCCTAGCACCGGTAGCTACTCGCGGGTAGCATTGAGGGACAGCTGAAGGGTTCGCACCCAAGGCGGACCCTGGCTCCATCCGGCACCACCGGCTAGAGGAGTTACCCCATGACGTCCGCCACTGACAACAGTCTCGCCGCTGCAAGCGTCAATGCCACCGCAGAAGAAGCCCGCGCCGTTGCCGAGGCTGCCCGGGAAACAGAATGGAACCGGCCCAGTTTCGCCAAAGGCCTGTACCTGGGCAGCTTTGACCTCAGCCTGATACACCCATGGCCGCAAGCCAGACCTGACGATGTCCAGCGTGGCGAGGAGTTCATGGCCCGCTTGGTGACATTCGCCAAAACCATGTCCGGCCGCGTCATTGAGCACGACGCCAAAATTCCCGACGAATATCTGAAAGGGCTCGCCAACCTGGGTGTATTCGGCATGAAGATTCCGCGTGAATATGGCGGGTTGGGCTTGTCTCTGGTCTATTACGGCCGCGCCCTTGCCCTGCTGGGATCGGTACATCCAAGCCTCGGCGCCCTCATTTCCGCCCACCAATCCATTGGTGTTCCGGAACCCGTAAAAGAATTTGGCACCTCTGAGCAGAAGCAGGAATACCTGCCGCGCTGTGCCGCCGGCGCCATTACCGCGTTCCTCTTGACAGAGCCCGACGTCGGCAGCGACCCCGCGCGCATGGGCGCCACTGCAGTGCTGTCCGACGAGGGCGAGTCTTACCTTCTGGACGGCGTGAAACTGTGGACCACTAACGGCGTGATCGCCGAACTCGTGGTGGTCATGGCCAGGGTGCCTTCGCACACCGATGCTGACGGCACCGAGCATAAGGGCGGTATCTCCGCTTTCGTGGTGGAAATGAACTCCCCCGGCATCACCGTGGAGAACCGCAACGCCTTCATGGGCCTGCGCGGAATCGAGAATGGGGTGACGCGCTTCCACCAGGTTCGCGTCCCTGCGGCCAACAGGCTCGGCCGCGAAGGGCAGGGCCTGAAGATCGCCCTCACTACGCTTAATACCGGACGGCTCTCCATCCCTGGCCTGTGCGTCGCTGCCGGAAAGTGGAGCCTGAAAATCTCCCGCGAATGGTCCAACGCACGGACCCAGTGGGGGCGACCGGTGGGCAAACACGAGGCCGTAGGCAAAAAGATCGCCTTCATCGCCGCCACCACTTTCGCGTTGGAGGCCGTGTTCGAACTTTCCGCCGAAATGGCTGACGCCGGCCAAAAAGACGTTCGTATCGAAGCCGCGCTGGCCAAGCTGTGGTCCACGGAACTGAGCTGCAGGATCGCTGACGAACTCGTACAGATCCGCGGCGGCCGGGGCTTTGAAACAGCCGAATCCCTGGAGGCCCGCGGCGAACGGGCAGTACCGGCCGAGCAACTCCTCCGGGACCTCCGCATCAACCGGATCTTCGAGGGCTCCAGCGAAATCATGAAGCTCCTGATTGCCCGCGAAGCCGTGGATGCCCACCTTGCCGCCGCGGGCGACCTTGCCTCTGCGGATGCGAGCCTGCAAGACAAGGCGAGGGCCGCCGTCGGGGCCTCCGGCTTCTACGCGAAATGGCTCCCGAAACTCGTAGCGGGCGCCGGGATGGATCCGCGGTCCTATGCGGAGTTCGGGCGTTTGGGCAAGCAACTGCGCTTCGTTGAAAGGTCCTCGCGTCGGCTTGCCCGGCAGACCTTTTATGGCATGGGCAGGTGGCAGGCCAAGCTTGAGCACAAGCAGGCGTTCCTGGGCAGGATCGTGGACATCGGCGCCGAGCTGTTCGCCATGGCCGCATGCTGTTCACGCGCCGAGATGCTGCTCCGGACCCACCCCGAACAGGGCGCTGCCGCGTACGAGCTGGCCGAGGCATTCTGCGAGCAGGCACGCGTGCGGGTGGACGAATACTTCGATCAGCTGTGGAGGAATACTGACGACGGCGATCACGACCTTTCGCGCAAGGTCCTCGCCGGCGACTACGCCTGGTTGGAGGCCGGCGTCCTGGACCAGTCCGAGGGAACCGGCCCTTGGATCGGCGATGCCTCGCCGGGCGCCTCAACCAAGGAGAACCTGCACCGCAGCTACCGGTGAGCCATTAGCGAACGTCCCCGTCCACGTAGAACCAGCGCTTCCCTTCCCGCACGAAGCGGCTGATTTCGCGCTGGACGCCGCGTTCGCCGTCGAGCCTGTAATGGGCAGCGAACTCCACGGTGCCCGACGTCTCCAAGGGGCCACCATTCGTTGCGGAAACGATGTCCAGCCTGCGCCACTCCATGTCTGGATCGAGGTCCATGGACGCTGGACGGGTGGAGGCGTGCCAGGTGCGGAGGAGGTAGTCGGCATCAAGGACGACGAAGGCCGCATACCTGGAGCGCATGAGTTGCCCGGCCGTTGGCGCGTCGGCTTCGCCGCGGTGGAAACGTCCGCAGCAATCGACGTACTGCTCACCGGAGAGACACGGGCAAGCGCCATTGCGGAGTCGGGATGAATCAGGGGTCACGAGGTCCCAATCTGGGCTGAAAATGAGAGCTGGGCAACATATTTTCCCACGCCGTATAACAGCTTTGAAACAACCCCGCCGGAGTGTGGGGCGGGGCGTGATTCCGTCGGTGCTGGACCTTAGGCTTGTATATGCAAGCTGGGTGGGCAATGGGCGCATCACAAAACGACGGCCAGGGGAGGCTAACGTGGAGGATCCGACAACACTCGCCATCAATCTGACGTATTTGGGCACACTGGGACTCGCGGTCCTGATGTTCCTGGGGCTCGGGTTGATCATTATCATCACTCTGGTGGTCGCCGGAATTGGACGGCTCCTGTCGATCATCCTCTTGGCGATGGTGGGGATTTTCCCCAAGAAGGACCACACTCCCATCGTTCACCTTCCCCAGCATCCGGCGCATGTGCCTGATCCCGTGGCTGCCGACGATTCCGCGCTTTCCGCCCCGGAGCCTGCTTTGGTGCCCACACCTGCACCTGCTGCAGTTTCCGAGCCCGCCGCAGATGCCCCGGTTACCGTGCCCGCCACAGCTGCCGCGCCCAAGCGCGACCTCATGGGAGACGTTCGACGGCGGCTCTCGGGCGCGTCTTCCGCGCTCAAGGAAGGCGCGTGGAAGGCAAAAGTCGACCCCCGCAACCTGCCGAAACCGGCCGAGATGAAATCGGTGGTGGAACACCAGGCCGCCCACCATCCCATAGTCGTTGCAGCCGCCAAGGAACCGCCTGTGCTCGCAAAGGACTGGGCGGATGCTGTAGCCGAGGCAGACGAACGCGCTGCGGCGCGAGCCAAAGCCCAACAGCCGCCCGCCATCAAGGTGACTGTCCGCGACCTTGACGACCCCACGCCGTCGCCCAATGGCAAAACTCCGACTCCCAAGCGTCCGGACTTCCCGCCCAAAAGGCCGGACAACGGCTCCGCGCAGCCCGGTGATACCAAAGGCCCTGGATCAAGCAACGGAGCCAAGAAACCAGGCCCGAACACTTCCAAGAGTGGAAAGTCGCCGAGCCCGATTCGAAAAGGTTCGCTCAGCGGAGCCAGCCGCAACTCCTAGCTGATGCCTACGCTGCCAGCTGCCGGAACGTCGCACCGTGGTAGATCAAGGGCTTGGACTCGAGGTTGATGGTGGTCGCTTTTACCTCGAGAACCACGATCGCGTGATCACCGGCCGGCGTCTCGGAGATGACTTCGCATTCGAAACCCAGCACCGCGCCGTCGATCAGCACTGCACCTGAGTCGCTCACGCTGGTGTCCAGCCCGGCGAAACGGTCGCGCGTCTTGGACGCCAGTTGAAGGGCCGCCGCTTCCTGACCTTCGGCGAGTACCGAAACTCCCAGGCGCTGGGCCTGCCGGAGCTTCGGCCAGGTGGTGGAGGAGTTTTGCACTGCGAACATCACCAACGGCGGTTCCAGCGAAACACCAACCGTGAAGGACGACGCCACCAGGGCTTCCGGCGTGAAATCCACCATCGCGCTGAACGCGGCAACTCCGGACGGAAACTGGGCAAATGCTGCCTTGATGGCCGCCGTTTCTTCCACTGTGGTCTGTGTCATTCCGCTGTCCCCTATCGTGCGTAGCCTGAGTTCCTTTCCATAATTCACCTGCTTGGGGCAACGGCAATATTTGTTGATTCGAAAGACATTTGTGTTGCCGCATGTCAAGAAATGTCGCGAAGTAAGGCCGCTTCCATTACCTCCCAAGACGAAAAACGAAGAACTTCTACCATTTGCGTTTATGCCTCCGGCGGCCGTGTGTAGCCTCGATTGAACATCCCACCAGCACCGTCCCACCACAGGAAGCCAGACATGAGCCTCAACGAGCTACGAACGCTTGGACGCACTGGCGCCCTGATCAGCCCCCTCACTCTGGGCACCTTGAACTTCGGCACCGGTGCCGCACCCACGGGTCCAGCGGAGAGCATCCGCATCATTAAGGCGGCCCTTGACGCCGGTATCACCAGCGTTGACACCGCTGACATCTACTCGCAGGGCGAGGCCGAGACTGTGGTTGGCCAGGCCATCCACAGCCGCCGCGACGACGTTTTCCTCGCCACCAAGTTCCATGGCCAGATGGGCTCCAACCCTGCGCACGCGGGAAACTCGCGCCGTTGGATTGTCCGGGCTGTGGAGGACAGCTTGCGGCGGCTGAACACGGACAGGATCGACCTTTACCAAGCGCACCGCCCGGACTACAACACCGACCTGTTGGAAACCATCACAGCCCTCAACGACCTCATCCGGCAGGGCAAGATCTTGTACTACGGCACGTCCGTGTTCAGCCCGGCCCAGCTCGTGGAGGCACAGTGGATCGCCAACACCAACCACCTGACGCCGCCTGTGGTGGACCAGGTTCCGTATTCGCTCCTGGTGCGAGCCAACGAACGGGACGTTTTCCCCATCACCCAGCAGTACGGCGTCGGCGTTTTGAGTTATGGACCGCTCGACGGTGGGTGGCTGGCTGGCGGTTATCGCGTCGGCGGCGGCCAGCCGGAAAGTTCGCGATCGGCTGCGGTTCCGGGCCGCTTCGATGTCCATGCACCCTTTAACCAAGGCAAACTTCACGCGGCAGATGCCCTCGCGCAGCTTGCAGCCCGCCACGGGTTGACCCTTATCCAGCTTGCCGTGGGCTTCGCCCTCAACCACCCGGCAGTCACCAGCGTGGTCATCGGGCCGCGAACCGAGGACCACCTCACCGACTATTTGAAGGCCGCAGATGTGGTGCTCAGCGAGGCGATCCTCGACGAAATCGACGACATCGTTGCCCCGGCCGTGAACTTCCTGGAGCGCGATGCCGGCACGGTCGCGCCCCACCTTGAGTACCCGGAATTGCGACGCCGGTAGCCCCCTTTGCGTTGTGAGGCCCGCTTTGCGCGCTATGTGCTCGCTTTTGGGCGCAGAGCGGGCCTCACAACGAGCTATTGACGGGGTTCGCCCGCGGCGTGATCCTTGACCTAGGTGCTGCGGCACTCCGCAGCGTTTAGATTCCAGTAGAACGCCGCCGTCCTATGTCCAAACACCATCTCAAGCAAAGAGCAACGAAAGCCGCCAACCCCGGTCAGCCGACCCAAGGTCCACTGACCCACGAAGAACTGCAGCTCTCCGGGCGAAATCACTCCATGCCACTTGAGGCCCTGCACGACGACATCACGCCGGCCGGCCTTCACTACCTGCTGATCCACTTCGATATCCCGCACGTTTCCGCGGAGACATGGCGACTACGCCTGGGTGGCGCCGTAAATCGGAGTCTTGAGTTGAGTCTTGAGGACATCAAAGCCCGGCCCGCCGTCACCATGCCTGTCACCCTTGAATGCGCAGGCAACGGCCGGTCCCTTCTGCAACCTCGTCCCGTCAGCCAACCGTGGGTTCTGGGTGCCGTGGGCACAGCCGAGTGGACCGGCACCCCGTTGGCGCCCTTGCTGGAGGAAGCAGGTTTGGCGAGTGACGCCGTCGAACTTGTTTTTACCGGCGCCGACAACGGCATCCAAGGTGGCGTCGAGGAGCCTTATGCACGCAGCCTTTCAGTGGCAGAAGCGATGCATCCCGAAGTCATGCTGGTCTACGCCATGAACGGCAATCCCTTGCCCATCCAGCACGGGTTCCCGCTCAGGCTGCTGGTGCCCGGCTGGTATGGCATGGCGAGTGTGAAGTGGTTGGCATCGATCGAGGCCGTGAAGTCGCGGTTCATGGGGTTCCAGCAG
Source organism: Paenarthrobacter sp. TE3676 (assembly GCF_056279165.1). NCBI lineage: Bacteria > Bacillati > Actinomycetota > Actinomycetes > Micrococcales > Micrococcaceae > Paenarthrobacter > Paenarthrobacter sp. TE3676. Next base: position 192,164 of record NZ_JBWBQU010000009.1, on the reverse strand, counting down.
GCCGTCGCTTACCACTACCTTCAAGGTCCTGACGGCCCAGGCATACCCGTGAGCCATATTCGCGTCCGCTCCCTCATGATTCCACCGGGAATCCCGGACTTCTACACCCGGCGACGCGTGGTGGACGCCGGTCCCGTAATGCTGCACGGGCGCGCGTGGTCCGGGCACGGCGAGGTCGAGCGGGTTGAGGTAGGAATCGACGGCGAGTGGATGCCGGCGCACCTGGAACCGGTCCTGGGTGACTTTGCCTGGCGTTCGTGGTCCATGGTGTGGGTCGCGGGCCCCGGCGAGCATGTGCTGAGGTGCCGTGCGATGGATTCGTCGGGTGCGCTGCAGCCCACCGAGCAGGTGTGGAACTACCAGGGCATCGGGAACAACATGGCGCAGGTAGTCGAGGTGACGGTGCGGTAGGTTCTTTCGGTTCCGGCCTCCGGCGACGCCCGGCCCGGCCCGGCCCGCTGAGATCGCTGGAACGCTGCGTGATCGCCGGAGCGCTCCGGCGTGTTCGGTGGCTTCCCGCCGTACTCGCACGTTTCCGGCGGTCTCGCGGCTCTTGCGAGGCCCGGTTAGACTCTTCCCAACCATGAGTATCCCGTCATCATCCCCGGCAAATGTCCGCGTCGACGCTTGGCTTTGGGCGATCCGCGCCTACAAGACCCGCTCGGCCGCCACCGCTGCCTGCCGTGCCGGGCACATCCGCATCAACGGAAACCCTGTCAAGGCGTCGCAGAGCGTGATCATCGGCGACACCATCCGGGTCCGCGAGTCCGGCTGGGAACGGATCCTCGAAGTCCGGCGACTCATCGCCAAGCGTGTGGGTGCCGAAGCCGCTTCACACTGCTTCACCGACCACACACCCCCGCGTCCCGTTGCTCCAAAGCTCGGTCTCCCCCAGCGTGACCGCGGCGCGGGCCGACCCACCAAGAAGGACCGCCGGGATATGGAGAAGCTTCGGGGGTAGGTGGCTTTATGAATGGCCGCGCCTGGTACTTATCCACAGGCCGCGTTTTCTGACATGAATGGATCTTCACTCCCCGCCTAGACTGACCGGCACACCGCCAAACAGCTGCTGGGGAGCCTGTCATGTCACGCCATTCGTTTGCTTCTTTTTCTTTCGTTCGGGTCCGAACGGCGGTTTTGACTCTGACCGCTGCGCTGCTTCTGAGCAGTTGTCAGGGTGGCTCCGCGCCTGGCGGCCCCCCTTCAGAAACAAGTTCGACGACGGCGTCGCCCACCACGAGCGTTTCGGTTCCCTCGGCTTGGGCTACTCCCGTTTCTCCTGGGGTTTACAAGCCCGCTGACGCTAAGGGTAAGGCCCAGAACGTACCCGTTCCGGTGATGCCGGAGCTGGCGAAGGAGAACTCGAAGGCGGGGCTGGAGGCGTTTATTGGGTACTACTACGCTGTTGGCAACTACGCCAATGAGACCGGGGACATCTCCGTCCTAGGTACCCTGAGCACTCCCGAATGCAAGGCATGTGCGTACTTTCAGAAAGCCTCGACGGATAGCTACAAGAATGGTCGATGGATGGTTGGCGGACATATGGATGTACCGGCGATGGAAGTTGAATGGGACTCCAGCACGACTTCCACCGTTGTTCGGGTTCAGGTCATTCAGGATGAAATCAGCTACCGCAACGCCGATGGCTCTGAAGGGCGGGCCCCCGAAGCGGCTACCAACGATGCATTTGTCCTCGTGGCCACTTTCGAAGCAGGCTGGAAGGTTGTGGACACCGGTGTACTTCGCTAAGCAAGGGCTAGTTTTCAGTATGGCGTTAGCGGGCCTGGTCATCGGTATGCCTGTAAACGTCAGCCCGATGGAGAGCCCGTCCGATTGGGCAGGCGCGAACCGATCAACGGGGACAATAGACGTTGGATCAGGCTGGAAATTCGATTCGGCCAAAGGAAAATCGCTACCAAGCCTCGGTGGGTCAGGGACGGCACTTGCCGCCGCGGAAGATCCGTATCAGTACATGGCTGATACCCACTGCCGTGCCGACGGACCCGACACCAAAGACCCTGGTTGCGATGCCCTGGACTGCCCGGCCACCACACCGGCAGGCGAGGAAGGCACTCCGGTCATCTGGAAGGAGGCGCCCAAAGCCATCACCAACCCGGGCTGGACCGACTGGATCCCCGTCAGTGGACCGACGTGCCTCTATGACCCCGAGCCCGAGAACGTCCTGGCCAACATCGCGGCCAGGATCCTCAACGACTTCCGACAACTTCCCGTGAACCCTGGAAGCCTCGAAGCCCAGCCGTTCCCCCACACCCTCAAAGGCGGACCCACCAACTTCTACGCCACCACCGGCGAACAAAGCTTCGACGTCACCATCCTCGGCCAAACAGTCCACCTAACCGCCACACCCGCCAACTACACCTACACCTTCGGCGACGGCACCACCCTCGGACCAACACCCGCCGCCGGCTACTCCATCCCCGAAGCCGAATGGCTCAACAACGAGACACGCACCAGCCACATCTACACAGACACCGGCAACTACCAAGCCACCCTCACCACCAGCTTCACCGGCACCTACTCCGTCAACAACGGACCACCACTACCCATCGACGGAACCCTGGACATCACCACACCCGCCAAAACCATCCAAGTCTGGAAAACAGAAAAAGCACTCGTCGCCGACACCTGCCAGGAAAACCCCAACTCCTGGGGCTGCCCCGGCGCGGAGAGCAGATAGACGGACGGCGCCACGTACCGCAACCACCCACTTTGATTGCCGCATCCTGGCGACACACCAAAAAGACGGTGCCTCGAGACCACCCACGATTCAAAGTGGGTGGTTGCGGCCCATGGAGTCAGGGATCCTTCGCCTTAAGTGAAGAAAAGCATCAGTTTCTAAGAACTGATGCTTTTCGCCTGCTGAAGCCTAGGAGAACCAGGTACCTGGAGGGCCCATGAACAGCAGGAAGCTAAACACTGCGCCCACGGCAACCAAAGTCACCACAACAGCAAGAAGCGGGTTACGCAGGACCCAAGCCTGGGCCTTCTCGAAGCCACCTTGGGGCGAATCTCCCCCAGCGGCCAAGCGCCAATCACCGGCGAGGAGGCCGCGACGGTCCAGCGACTTCTCCATGGGGATGGTGGCATAGGGGATCACTGCTGAAGCGATGGCAAGCATGCCGGTGCGGGTTGTCCACTTCTGGTTGATCCACGTGAACGCGGCCGTCGCGGCGTAGCAAAGGAACACGAACCCGTGGATGCCTCCGGCGATGCTCACACCGACGTCTGTGGTTCGCGTGACGTACTTAAGGAACAGTCCGATCAATAGCATCGTCCATGTCACGGCCTCGGCAAAAGCAACGGTACGGAACAAAGTGCGGGGCTGCATGGAAGTCCTCAGGTAGAAAACGGGAGACACGCCATATTTTACCGGCTGTAGAACTTCCAGCACGTCAATCAGTGCAACCGCAGTCACCCTGGAGAAGGGAGCGCCTCCCGGTTGCGGATCCGAGAGTCGCCGAATTCCAAGGCCACAGGTGCGATCTCCACATCAGGCTCATGCCTGGTCCGGGCTTTCCCGACTGCGATGTGCGGCAACCATCGGGGCGACTTGTAACCAAGGGCAGGTGAGCTCAAGATGAAGTCGTCGATGTTGTCGAGGCCGAGGTCGTCAAGAAGTACGTGCAGCCCTTGCACCAAAAGTGCCTGGTAGTCGTGAACCTCCTGGGGCACGTCCACTTCGAGCCCCATAAGGCGCCCACCGCCCAAAGGAATCAGCCTGTCCGACTTCCCGAGGAACCCCTGCATGACAGGCAACTCCGTCAACCAACTGGAGATCTCGGGGAGCACTTTCTCCGGAGGAGACAATCCCTTGGTCCATGCAACGACGTCCCTTCCCAGCTCGTCCAGAATCCCAACATGCAGCAGCGTCATGTGCAAGCCTTGGGGCTTCCGCAAGGAGTCGACAAAGCGGTTCAGTCCCTCATAGTCCGAGGATCCGGAACCGACGCGTACGACGGGCACCTCCACGGTGATGCGGGATCCATGAGGTTTGCTTCCAGGGGAGACAAGGTCCGTCATGGGTGCCATTATGCGCCGGAATCCAGGCCAGCGGCAGGCCGACAGCGCAAGCTGGGTACCGGCGTCGTACGTTAAGCACTACTTCTTGGAGCGGGCCTGAACCAGGTTGGCGAACGGAAGACGACCAAAGGCGGCAACAAAGTCAGCGTGGTAGGCGGCCTCGGCGGCGTTTACTTCGGAGGCGGGGAGTTCCTTCCATGCAACGATCAGGTCAAGGGCGTCGCGGAGTTGCCAGATGAGCCGGGCGTCCCAGACGACGGTGGGTCGTCCACGGCCGTAATCCATGAACTCTTGGAGCTGCTTGCGGAGCCCCCTGTTGCCTTGGCTCCCTGCGCTGGCTTTGCCGATGTACAGCACAGAAGCATCGGGAATCCATTCGGACTCCAGGTCTTCACGTTTGAGGTTGGGGTCCTTCTTCTTGAACGTGCCGGCAGTGCTCTTGGTGAGGAATGAGGGCTCGAAATCCGCGGGACGGAGGATTGCGAAGATCCCAGGTCCCTGGGGAATCCTCATGGGATCGAGTTCGTCGAGCGGCCGGAATCCGGTGAACCTGTCCTCAGCGAGTGACTTTTTGGTGAAGAGCATGCTCCATTGTGCGGGCCGCCCCTGATAGGCCCAAAGACGCCAAAGCCTGAAGCAAACCTTTCAGCGTTGACAGGCTCTTGTGACCCGTGCCATATTCGAAACGTGAACCTGTCAGACAGCCGGACAGCCGGACAGCAAGGACCCCAGGGTGGGCATACGCCTATCTCACGCATTTCCGCAGCTGAAGCGGTCTTTGCGGCACTGCGACGCGCCATCGAGGGCGGCCAGTTCGATATCGGCACCAAGCTGAGCTCCGAAGCGACGCTGGCGGGTCAGTACGGCGTAAGCCGCTCAGTCATCAGGGAAGCGTTGAGGTCCTGCAACACCTTGGGCCTTACCGTAACCAAGACCGGCAAAGGCACATTCATTGTGGCCAACAAGGTTGCTAATGACCTTACCTTGGGTCAGTACAGTGCGCGTGATCTTAACGAAGCCCGCCCGCACATCGAGATCCCGGCGGCCGGCCTCGCGGCCCAAAGAAGGACAGAGGAAGAGCTGGAGCACCTCAAGGACATCGTCCAGGAGATGCTCACGGAGAATGATCCCGAAGCCTGGGTGAACCTGGACGCCAGCTTCCACTCAGCCGTGGCCCGCGCCAGCGGAAACAGGGTATTTGCCAGCGTCGTCTCGGATATACGTGAAGCCCTGGCCCACCAGTCCGAAACCTTGAACCTCGTGGCAGACCGGCAACACCGCTCTGACGAGGAACACGTCGCCGTCCTCAACGCAATCGAAGCCGGCGACTCCGAAGCCGCAAGCAAAGCGATGGCCGCCCACCTGCAGGCCGTCAGCGTGGCGCTGGACACAATCCTCAGTAAATGACACATCCAAAGGACACCATGCCCGCCCCCGAAGCACCGGCCCAGGCCCACGAGAAAAAAGCGCCGAACCACGTCCCGCTCGTAGAGGTAACCCGCGACGGCCTGGTCGAAAGCATCCATTACGGCTCGCTGATCGCCCTCAGCGCAGATGGCAGCACCGCAATCCAAGCCGGCGAACCGGATGCCCCCATGTATCCGCGCTCCAGCCTGAAGCCGCTGCAGGCTGTCGCGCTGCTCAAGGCCGGTTTGGACATCCCCCAGGACCTCCTGGCGCTGACCGCTGCCAGCCACTCCGGCGCGCAGATGCACCGCGATGGCGCCGCCGAGATCCTGAAGCTGCACGGCCTCACCGAAGCGGCCCTGGGTAACAGCACGGACCTCCCTTACGGCGTCGCTGAACGTGAAGAGTGGCTACGCCAAGGTAACAGCCCCACCCAAATTGCTCAGAACTGCTCCGGCAAGCACGCTTCCATGACCGCAGTTTGCGTCATCAACGGCTGGCCTGTGGAGGGGTACTTGCATCCCGAGCACCCGCTGCAGGTCCTGGTCCGCGACACCATCACGGAACTGACCGGCGAGGAAGCTGCCGCAGTCAGCACCGATGGCTGCGGCACTCCGCTGTTCGCACACTCGCTTCACGGTATGGCGCGTGCCTACGGCCGCATCGCCGCCGCCGATGAAAACACCGACGAGGGCAAGGTTGCCCACGCCATGCGCCGCTACCCGCAGATGGTGGCCGGCGAAGGCCGCGACGTCACCGCGCTCATGCGGGCGGTCCCGGGACTCCTCGCGAAGGACGGCTTTGAGGGACTCCAGCTTGTCGGCCTCCCGAACGGCACCGGCGTAGCGGTGAAGATTTCCGACGGCGGTGATCGCGCCCGCATGCCCGTCACCGTTGAGGTTCTCCGCCGGTTGGGCGTCGACGGCGGCAGCTTGGACACGCTTCAGAGCCCACCCGTGCTGGGCGGCGGCCTTCCGGTCGGCGAGCTCCGCGCAGCCCAAATTTTCAGCAACTAAACCAAGGACAGCTATGACCACCGTCGATCAGGCGATCCCCCTCCGTTCCGAACACGACCTTTTGGGCGACCGCGATGTACCCGCGGATGCCTACTGGGGCGTCCACACCCTCCGCGCCATGGAGAACTTCCCCATCACCGGGCAGCCGCTCTCCACCAACAAGCACCTCGTCAGGGGTCTGGCCGCTGTGAAGCAGGCTGCGGCCCGCACCAACCACGAGCTTGGCCTGCTGGACGCCGAGAAGGCGGATGCCATTGTGCAGGCTTGCCAGGACATCATGGACGGCATGCTCCACGAGCAGTTCATGGTGGACGTGATCCAGGGCGGCGCCGGCACCAGTTCCAACATGAACGCCAACGAGGTCATCGCCAACCGTGCGCTGGAGATCCTGGGCCACCCCAAGGGCGACTACTCCAAGCTGCACCCGAATGACCACGTGAACCTGAGCCAGTCCACCAACGACGTCTACCCGACGGCGGTGAACCTCGCCACGATCTTCTCCGTGAAGGAACTACTGGAAGCCCTCGAAGAACTCGAGCTGGCCTTCGCTGAGAAGGGCCGGGAGTTCCGGACCGTGGTGAAGATGGGACGCACGCAGCTGCAGGACGCCGTTCCCATGACCCTCGGCCAGGAGTTTGGCGGTTACGCCGTGACCATCGGCGAGGACCGGGCCCGCCTGGACGAGTCCCACATGCTGATCCACGAAATCAACCTTGGTGCCACGGCTATTGGCACCGGCTTGAACGCCCCCGCCGGCTACGCCGAAGCTGCCTGCCGCCACCTGGCCGAAATCACCGGACTTCCCCTCCTCACTGCCGCTGACCTCATCGAGGCAACGCAGGATGTGGGCGCGTTTGTTCACCTGTCCGGGGTGCTGAAGCGCGTGGCAGTGAAACTCTCCAAGATTTGTAACGACCTCCGCCTGCTGTCCTCCGGACCGCGTGCGGGTTTGGGCGAGATCAACCTTCCGGCCGTGCAGTCCGGTTCGTCGATCATGCCCGGCAAGATCAATCCGGTGATCCCGGAAGTGGTCAGCCAGGTGGCTTACGAAGTCATCGGCAACGATGTCACCGTCACCATGGCCGCGGAGGCCGGCCAGCTTCAGCTGAACGCCTTCGAACCGATCATTGTGCACAGCCTGCACAAGAGCATCTCCCACCTGGAAGCAGCGTGCCGCACCCTTACGGCGCGCTGCGTCCGGGGCATCACTGCAAACACCGAACGGCTACGGCTTACCGTGGAGCAGTCGATCGGTCTCGTCACGGCATTGAACCCCCATATCGGTTACGCCTCCGCCACCGCCATCGCCCAGGAAGCGCTGGCAACGGGCAAGGGCGTTGCGGAACTCGTGTTGGAGCACGGTCTCCTGACCGCCGCCCAGCTTGAGGAACTGCTTAGCCCCGAACGTCTGGCAAATCTCAGCAAATAGGCCGAAACTGGCCTGAAAACGCGCCACCCAGTCGTCCCGCCCATGAGGCACACCCACACGAGGCTTTGTTCTGCGTGCCCGGATCCCCGACCGGACGCGCCCAGGACACCCCCAACAGGACACCCCTAAGGATTCCAATGACCAATCCCATCACGGACCACACGGTCCCGGCCCAAGCGCACGCCAGCGAGAAAGCCCTCCACAAGGAGGACTCCGGCTACCACAAGGACCTCAAGCCCCGCCAGATCCAGATGATCGCGATCGGCGGCGCAATCGGCACCGGACTGTTCCTGGGCGCCGGCGGCCGACTCAACGCAGCCGGCCCCTCCCTCGTAATCGCCTACGCAATCTGTGGCTTCTTCGCTTTCCTGATCCTCCGCGCACTCGGCGAACTGGTTCTGCACCGCCCGTCGTCAGGATCCTTCGTTTCCTACGCCCGTGAGTTCTACGGCGAAAAGGCAGCCTTCGTTTCGGGCTGGTTCTACTGGATCAACTGGGCCACCACCACCATCGTGGACATCACCGCAGCGGCGCTCTACATGGAGTTCTTCGGCAAATACGTCGCCTGGATAGGTGCCGTTCCGCAGTGGGCGTGGGCGCTCATTGCGCTGGTTGTAGTGCTCTGCCTCAACCTGGTCTCCGTGAAGGTCTTCGGCGAAATGGAGTTCTGGTTCGCGCTGATCAAGGTGGCAGCACTGGTGGCCTTCCTCCTGGTGGGCACCTACTTCGTCATCTTCGGCACCCCGGTGGAGGGCCAGGAAGTCGGCTTCAGCCTCATCGCAGACAACGGCGGGGTCTTCCCCAACGGCGTCCTCCCCATGATCATCCTCATGCAGGGTGTGCTCTTCGCTTACGCATCGATTGAACTCATCGGCACCGCAGCCGGCGAAACTGCCAACCCTGAGAAGATCATGCCCAAGGCCATCAACTCCGTGGTCATCCGCATCGCCCTCTTCTACGTTGGCTCCGTGATTCTGCTGGCTCTCCTCTTGCCGTACACCTCTTACGAGAAGGGCGTCAGCCCGTTCGTGACGTTCTTCGGTTCCATCGGTGTGGAGGGCGTGGACGTCATCATGAACCTCGTGGTCCTCACCGCTGCACTGTCTTCACTGAACGCCGGGCTCTACTCCACCGGCCGCATCCTCCGTTCCATGTCGGTAGCCGGCTCGGCCCCGAAGTTCGCCCAGCGCATGAACAAGGCCGGTGTCCCCTACGGTGGCATCGCCATCACCGCCGGCGTTTCCCTCCTGGGAGTTCCGCTGAACTACCTCGTTCCGGCCGACGCTTTCGAGATCGTCCTGAACGTCGCTTCCGTGGGCATCATCGTCACCTGGGCCACCATCGTCCTGTGCCAGATGCAACTCAAACGCTGGGCCGACAAGGGATGGCTGAAGCGCCCGTCCTTCCGGATGTTTGGCGCCCCCTACACAGGTTGGTTGTCCTTGATCTTCCTGGCGGCCGTGCTGATCATGGTGTTCATCGAGTCCCCGTTGACCATGCTGGTCACCGCGATTGCCTGCGGACTCATGGTCTGGGGCTGGTTCCTGTGCCGCAAGCAAATTCATGAGCTTGCTGCCACCCGCGACGGCTACACCGGCAGCGCTCCGGTGATTGCCAACCGCCCGCTGCCCGGCGGCGACAAGTAGGCGTCAAGTAACAACCGCTAACTCACGACGGCGGCACCCGGGTTCCGTAACAATCGGAACCCAGGTGCCGCCGTCGTCGGTTAACGCCCCCAACTGGGTGACAGCACCTGTCCCAATGAGCGCTCAGTAGAACATGTGCTGTTACTCAGTTGGGTGAGGACGCGGCGTAGACAGACATCCGATCATTCGTGGCTACTATTGGTCCATGGCTGTCACAGATGAGGCGATCAGCAAGATCAAAGACATGCTGATCCGCGGCGAACTCAAGGCCGGCGATCGACTCCCGCCGGAAAAGGAACTGAGCGAACGGCTCGGTCTTTCCCGGAGTTCGTTGCGCGAGGCCGTGAAAGCCCTCGAATTGATCCGCGTGCTGGATGTTCGCCGTGGTGATGGCACCTACGTGACCAGCCTCGATGCGAAGCTGCTCAACGAAGCCGTGGCCTTTGTGGTGGACCTGCACCAGGACCGGTCCATCCTGGAACTCTTTGAGGTCCGACGAATCCTGGAGCCGGCCACCGCACACTTGGCGGCGGGCAAAATCACGCCGGACGAACTCCTTGCCCTGAGAAACACCATGGAGGGCATTGACGAGAACACCGACATCGAGGAGCTCGTGGCCCATGACCTGGAGTTCCACAGCATCATCACCGAGGCTGCCGGAAATGATTACCTGGGGAGCCTCCTGGAAGCCCTGTCCAGCAGCACGGTGCGAGCCCGGATCTGGCGTGGCCTGACGCAGGAAAAAGCCGTGGCGCACACCCTGGCCGAGCACCATGCCATCGCCGATGCCCTGGAGCGGGGCGACGCCGAACTGGTGCGGGCCCTTGTCACCGTGCATATCAGCGGCGTCGAGAACTGGCTGCGGCAGGCGCTCTAACCTTCGGCGATAGGGGTAACCGCCAGGCCGTAGGTCCGGATGGCCGTCTCCTCAAGCACCAGGTCCTGTTCCGAGGGACTCAAGGTAGACACGAGTTCCAGCAGGACATCGAGCGTGCGGCCATAGGGGGCGCCCAAGGTACTCAGTGGCCAGTCGCAGCCGATCATCAAACGCTCCGGCCCGAAAGCCTCCAACGCTGACTCGAACAGAGGTCGCAACGCGTCCGGGGTGTACTCAACGCCAGGCAAATGCAGTCCGGACAGTTTCGCCACCGAGTTCGGCTCCTGCCCGAGCGCCCGGAAATCGGCGCTCCACGAATCCAGGAGCTCAGGATCAGCCAGCGGCGGCTTACCCAGGTGGTCCAACACAACCGTCAGTTCCGGCATCTCGCGGGCCAGCCGAACCGCGGACCCCAGATGCCGGGGGAATGCGTCCGGGATGTCGAAGGTGAGCCCGCGCCGAGCCACCAACGCCAGGGACTCCCTAACAGCGGGAAGATCCAAAAAGTCACCCCTGGGATCGTCATGCACCAAGTGCCGCACTCCTTTGAAGGAGGGATGCGCTGTGAAGCGATGCAACTGTTCCTCAGCTTCTGCGGGCGCGTCCAAGCTAATCCAGCCCACTACTCCGAGCACCCAGGAATTTCGCGCGGCGACGGCCAACATGCTCCCGGTGTCGTCAACGGTGTCGTCGGCCTGCACCAGGACGGCTCCCCTCACCCCGGCAGCATCCAACGTCTCACGCGCCTCGTCCTCGCTAAAGCTGCGGAAGAGCGCACCGTGTTGCGGTCCAAGCCACGGATAGTGGCGCACACCGCCGGTGACGAAGGTATCCAGGGTCCACAGGTGCAGGTGCGAATCAATCATGCCTGGCCGCGTCCAACGCGTTCCACAGTTCTTCCGGCACGGCTGCCTCCATTCGGGCAGCGTTCACGGTCACCTGTTCAGGGGAAGTCGCCCCGGCTGTCACGTTCACGACGGCCGGGTGCCGCAACGGGAACTGGAGCGCCGCCGTCGGAAGTTCAACGCCGAAGTCCCGGCAGAGCGCCGCGAGCGCACGCGCACGCTCCAACACATCCGGCGGTGCTTGATCGTAGTTGTAGTGCGCGTTTTCCGGAACGTCGGGTCGGGCCAGGAGGCCCGAGTTGTAGGCGCCCACGCTTACGACGCCGGTGCTTCGCTCCACACAGCGGTCAAGCAGCGGCACGCTGGGCTGCTCAAGCAGGGTGTAACGGCCGGCGAGCATCACAAGATCGAGATCGGCGGCTTCAATACATTCCAAGGCTGCCTCGGCGGAGTTGATGCCCACACCGATTGCCCGGACCACTCCCTCGGAGCGCAGCTTCTCGAGTGCAGGAAGGCCTTGGGAGATTCCGGCCTGAAGATCGTGGACGTCGGGATCGTGCAGGTATGCGATATCCACACGGTCCAAGCCGAGCCGCTCCAAGGAATCCTCGATGCTGTGCCGGATGCCTGCTTCGGAGAAATCCCACACGCGCCGTGACGTCGCGGGGACGTCGAAGCCTTCCGGGTCCTGGCCGCCACTGGGATTGGGTTGGAGTAGCCTGCCCACCTTCGTGGAGATGACGAATTCGTCCCGGGGTTTATCACGGAGGACGGCGCCCAATCTCTGCTCGGAGAGGCCAAGGCCGTAATGGGGCGCGGTGTCGAAGTAGCGGATGCCCGCGTCCCACGCAGCCAGCACTGTGGCGAGCGCCTCCCCGTCCGGGATCGCCCTGTAAAGGTTCCCGATGCCCGCTCCACCGAAGCCCAGTTTGCCCAGTTTGCCCAGTTCAAGTGAGTTCATGGCAGCTCCCATACCTTCTGGATACCCGCATCCTCCCCCGAGTAATCGTCCTGGACCTCCAAAAGTTCAGCCATTCGAGCCTGCCACGGCACGTTGGCCGGATGGTCGGCGAGCGCGTGGCGCATTGCTTGGTAGTCGTCGACGTCTACTACATGGAAAAGATCGAGACCATTGCGCCAGATTCGCCAGGTCCGGACGCCGGCATCCTTGAGCGCTGCCACCAGGTCAGGGGGAATGTTCGCGTGTGCGTCGGCGTACTTTTCTTCGGTTCCCGGCTTCAGCTTGGTATGCAGGGCAATGCTCTCAGTCACGAGCAGCCTCGGGCGTCAGGAACAGTTCCAGCACCGGGACGGCAACGTTCGGCCGCTGGACAGGCAGCTTGATGGTCAAGGTCCCGGGCGGCTGGCCTCCCTGGGTCATGTTCATGGCTTGCTGCCCGGGGTTTACCTCTTTGAGGAATACCTCGGAAGCGTCGTTCAGCAACTGCGCGTATTCGACCTTCCCGGCAAGGTCCGGGAGGTGCACGTACTCGAACGGCCAAGCGAACAAGTGAACATAGAGCCTGTCGCCTCGCTGCGTGTACCGGGCGTCCGCCGGTGCCGTGAACCGGGAAGCCCCCGTCCCGTAGATGGCGCGGGAGTGCAGCTTCATCCACTCGCCGATGCCCTTCAAGGACGTCACCGCCCGCGGATCAAGGTTTCCCCTACCCGTGGGGCCAACGTTGAGCAGCAGGTTGCCGCCCTTGGACACACCGTCCACGAGCATCCGAATGAGCAGGTCCACGGATTTGTAGTTCAGGTTGTCCCTGTCATAACCCCAACTACCGTTGAGGGTTTGGCAAGCCTCCCAGGTGACGGGTTCGCCGTCGACCATCATGGGGCCGGCGGGCTGGTACTGCTCAGGAGTGACAAAGTCCCCGGGGATCTCCAACCGGTCATTCACCACGATGCCGGGCTGCAGTTCCCGCACCATGGCGAGCAACGCCTCCGAATCCCAGTCCTTCCGGCCCTTGCCGCCCCAGAAGTCTTCTTCGTGCCCACCTGTGTAGGAGAAGTCGAAGAACAGGTAATCGATGGTGCCGTAGTTGCTCAGGAGTTCACGCACTTGGCCGTGCAGGTACTCGCGGTAGCGCGCCATATCGCGTCCGGCGTTCAAACTCTCGACGTCGGCTGCGTTACGTTGCGGGTGTACGCCGTCCACGGTGAAGTCGGGGTGGTGCCAGTCGATGAGCGAGTGATAGAAGCCGACCTTCAGCCCCTCGGCCCGTAGCGCTTCCACATAAGGCGCTATCAGGTCGCGGCCGGCGGGCGTGTTGGTGGCTTTGTAATCCGTCAGCGCCGAGTCCCACAGGCAGAAGCCGTCATGGTGCTTGGTGGTGAGGACCACGTACTTCATCCCGGAGTCCTTTGCGGCGCGTGCCCATTCACGGGGATCGTAGAGGTCCGGGTCAAAGCGGCGGAAGTACTTGGAGTACTCCTCCACAGTGATTTCTTCCTGGTTCATCACCCACTCGTGCCGGGCAGGCAGGGCGTAGATGCCCCAGTGAACGAACATCCCAAAACGTGCCTCTTCAAACCAAGGTGCGTGCTGGATCAACGGGATTCCTTCCATACGGGGCCGTTCGGAAAGCTGTACGCGGCCAGTGTTTCACTGAGCATTTCGTTTCCTGCGCCAGGATCCGACGGCGGCCAATACGCGCCGTCGTGGACGTCCACGGGTGTGATGAAGTGTTCATGGAGGTGGTCGACGAACTCGATGGTCCTGTTCTCCCTGGTCCCGGACACCGCAACGAAGTCGAACATGGACAGGTGCTGCACGGCTTCACACAGACCCACACCACCGGCATGCGGACAAACCCTCACACCGAACTTGGCAGCGAGAAGGAGGATGGCGATGTTCTCATTCACTCCCGCTACCCGGGCCGCGTCAATCTGCAGGACCTGAAGCGAGCCGGCCTGGAGCATCTGTTTGAACACCACCCGGTTTTGGACGTGTTCGCCGGTGGCCACAGGGATGGGCGCCACTCCACGGGCGATGGCAGCATGGCCCAGGATGTCGTCCGGGCTGGTGGGTTCCTCAATCCAGGCGATGTTGTAGGGGGCAAGGTGGGCCATCCAGTCGATGGCTTCCTGCACATCCCAGCGTTGGTTGGCATCCACCGCGATCCTGACGTCGGGACCAACGGCAGCACGGGCGGCCCGCACGCGGCGGATGTCGTCCTCCAGGGATGCCCCCACCTTGAGCTTGATCTGGGCAAATCCGTCCGCCACGGCTTCCTTGGCCAGCCGCGTCAGTTTCTCGTCGCTGTAACCCAGCCAGCCCGGCGTCGTGGTGTACGCGGGGTAGCCCTCAGCGCGGAGTGCCTCTTTGCGCGCTTCCCGACCAGGCTCGGCGGCGCGGAGGATTTCCAGGGCTTCGTCCGGGGTGAGCGCATCCGTGAGGTAGCGGAAGTCGACGAGTGCTACGAGCTCATCGGGCGTCATGCCGGCGAGCAACTCCCAGAGGGGCAGCCCTGCGCGTTTGGCCTTCAAATCCCAAAGTGCATTGACAACGGCGCCGATAGCCATGTGCATGACGCCTTTCTCGGGACCCAGCCACCGGAGCTGCGAGTCATGGGCCAGCAGTTTCCACGTGGCCCCCATGTCAGCCAGCAGGTCCTCAACCGTGCGGCCAAGAACGTGCCCACGGAGGGCCTCGATCGCCGCCGTCTCCACCTCGTTCCCCCGCCCGATGGTGAACACGAAACCGTGACCCTCATGCCCGTCCCCGGCATCCGTGCGGATGATCAGGTACGCGGCGGAGTAGTCCGGGTCCGGATTCATTGCATCCGAACCGTCCAGTTCAAGGGATGTTGGGAAGCGGATATCGAACGTATCCATTGCGGTGATGGTGCTCATGCGGCTCCTGAAGTGCGTCACGATTCTTCACCGAGCCTAAACATCCGATGTCTGCCTTGTCAATGGGTCACATTTCCGTATTATGGGTGAAAACACCACACTAGAGCTCGGATGTTAGTCCCGAACGCACGGAGGAAGCCATGACCTTGAAATTCGCCAGGCTGGGTACGGCCGGAAACGAACAACCGGCCGTCATTGCCCAGGACGCCGACGGCACCGAGAAGTACTTCAGCCTTACGGCCCTGACCAACGACATCGACGGCGGTTTCCTCGCCTCGGACGGCATTGATCGCACCCGGGAAGCCCTGGACAAAGGGGAGCTCCCCGAAATCTCACCGGAAGGCCTGCGCATCGGCGCCCCCATCGCGCGCCCCGGCGCCGTGGTGGCCATCGGCCTCAACTACACGGCCCACGCCGCCGAATCCGGTGCTACGCCGCCCGAGGTTCCCGTGGTGTTCCTCAAGCCGACCAACACTATCGCCGGGCCGTTCGACGCAGCCCCCATCCCGCCGTCGTCGGAAAAGTACGACTGGGAAGTGGAACTGGCAATCGTGATCGGCAAGGAAGCGTCATACCTTTCCTCCACTTCTGAAGCAGAAGCATGCATCGCCGGTTATGCCGTGGCCAACGATCTCTCCGAGCGCGACTACCAGATCCCCGGCGCTGCGGGACAGTGGACCAAGGGCAAGTCCCTCCCCGGCTCAACTCCCCTGGGTCCGTGGCTGGTTCCGGCCTCGGACATCGATGCCGGCAACCTTCGCCTGCAGACTTTGGTCAATGGCGAAGGCCGTCAAGACTCCAATACCTCGGACATGATCTTCGGCCCCGCCACGATCGTCCACCACCTCAGCCAGTACATGGTCCTGGAGCCGGGCGACGTGATCATCACGGGCACTCCCGAGGGCGTGGCACTGTCCGGCAGATTCCCCTTCATCCAGGCCGGGGACGTGGTGGAGCTGGAGATTGAGGGACTGGGCCGCCAACGGCAGGAGTACTTCCCCGCGCAAGCCGGCGCTCACCGCGGCTCACCCACTCCCGCCCACGTCAACGCTTAAGGCCATGGCAACCCGAATGGGGAACGATTTCGAAGGCCTCACGGCACTCGTCACCGGCGGCGCCTCCGGCATCGGGGCAGCGATCGCCGACCGTCTCGCCGCCGGCGGTGCGGAGGTGGCGGTCCTGGACCTCGCCCCGGAAACCAGCCAGCACTTCGGTGTGCACTGCAATGTGGCTGATGACGCCTCCGTGCGCGCCGCCGTCGAGCACGTTGTGCAGCAGTTCGGCCGCCTGGACATCGTCATCAATAACGCCGGCATCGGCGCACAGGGTGACATCTCGGCGAACGACGACGACGAGTGGCTGCGTGTCCTCAACGTCAATGTGGTGGGAATCGCCCGTGTCAGCCGGGCAGCCTTGCCATACCTGCGTGAGTCTCCGGCGGCCGCGATCGTTAACACCTGTTCCATTGCGGCAACTGCCGGGCTTCCACAGCGCGCCCTGTACTCGGCGTCGAAGGGCGCGGTCTTGTCTTTAACGCTCGCCATGGCGGCAGACCACGTCCGTGAGGGGATCCGTGTGAACTGCGTGAACCCCGGCACCGTGGACACTCCCTGGGTCGGCCGGTTGCTCGATTCAGCTGCTGACCCTGTCGCTGAGCGCACCGCCCTCAACGCCCGCCAACCGCACGGGCGGATGGTCGACCCAGCTGAGGTAGCCGGCGCCGTCGCTTACCTGGCGAGTCCGCTGTCGGGATCGACGTCGGGGACTTCGCTGGCGGTCGACGGCGGCATGCAGGGATTGCGGCTACGTCCGGTCGAGTAGGGGGTGCTTCAGTACGAACGGTTGAGGGGCTGGATCAGTAAAGTCCGTTGAAGATGTTCCAGCCCCATCCGACGGTTTCGACACCCTTCCAGCCACCTCGCCCATCGCCGTAGTACATCAGCAGCTCACCGGCGCTGTTGACCCCGTGGACATCGTTGAAACCGTCCCGGTTGAAGTCGCCGGCACTTCCGATCTCGCTCAAAACGTTCCAGCCATGGCCAACGAGGCGGGGCGCCAACCATCCACCGCTGCCGTTCCCGCCATAAAGGAACAGCCTTCCCGCCTTGTCCTTGGCAAGGACATCCACCGTGCCATCACCATTGAAATCACCCGGCGTGATCAGCACGTCCATAACATCCCAGCCCCGGCCAACTTTGACGCCGGGATTGAAATGGACCACCTCACGCGACGGATACAGGTAGAGGTCCCCGTTGGGCTCACCAGCGAGGAGGTCGTTGCGCCCATCACCATCGAAGTCTCCGGGCCCAACTACCTTGTCGAAGGCGTTCCAACCCCAGCCAATGTTCCATGGGTAGACGTTGATGCCACCGTCACCGTACCCATCGAACCGGTACAGACCACCATTGCCTTCAGTGACCAGAAGATCGTTTGAGCCGTCGCTTCCCATGTCTCCGACCCCAACAATGTTGGTGAAACCACCCCATCCGGGCCCAACAAGGCGAGCTTCCTTCCAGCCTTGGGCATTGTCCATTCCCAGATAAAGCATCATTGCGCCATCGTGCCGACGGGCCAACAACTCAAACACACCCCGGCCGGTGAAGCCCTCGGCCCGCGTGGGTTGCTTCCGGACGTTATCCGACTCGTCCGTGCGCAGACTCTGCCCGGGGCAATTGACGGGCGAAGCCGTGACAACTGCGGAGATCCGGCTCCCGAGGTCAGCAGCATTCAACTTGTAGATGTACTGGTTAAGCACAGGGCTGATCTCTACCGGCACCCCGTCTCTGAACCATTGGATGGTGTGGTTGGGTTTCCAAGTGCCGCTGCAGCCCTCGAAATAGCGGTGAGCTGCCTCCACAGTGAGCGTGGAGCCAACGATTGTGTGCCCGTTGACCTGAACCTCGTCCACATCCACGGCCCGGGCTGCTGGTGCCAGGACGATTTGCAACGCAATTATTGATAACGCAAGTGTCAGAGCCAGCGCCTTCGCTGCGCTCCCCCTGATGATGCTCGTTGTCGAAAGGAAGGCCACGATACTCCTCGCTTGTTTCGGTGCGTCCAGCAATCCGATCAGTAAAGTCCGTTGAAGACATTCCAAAGCCGGCCAACTGTCTCTACACCTTTCCAGCCACCGTGCCCGTCTCCGTAATACATCACCAGGTCGCCCACGCCGTTGACTCCGTGGACGTCGTAGAAACCGTCCCGGTTGAAGTCGCCCGCGCTGCCGACATTGGTCAGCACGTTCCACCCTTGTCCTATCTGCCGGGCCGTAGTCCAACCACCGTGTCCGTCACCGCCGTACAAGAACAGCTTGCCGGTCTTGTCCTTGGCCAGGATGTCCGCTGTGCCGTCTCCGTTGAAATCACCCGGAGCCAGGATCACATCCATGACATTCCAGCCCTGGCCAACGTGAATCCGGGGAGTCCATCCCCGTGCGGCCTTTGGGTACAGGTAGAGGTCTCCGTTTGGCTCGGTGGCCAGGAGGTCGTTGTAACCATCCCCGTCAAAATCTCCAGGTCCAATCACCTTGTCCATGGAGTTCCAGCCCCATCCGATTTCAGACCAGAAGTTCCTGGGAGGAAACCAGCCGTCGCCGTTGTTCCTGGCCAGCCACAACCTGCCGGCGCCATCGGTGGTCAAGAGGTCTCCGAGTCCGTCACTCGTGACGTCCCCCGCCGGGATGATCCTCGTGTAGGGCCCCCAATCCGGCCCGATCCGAAGTGCCGGTTTCCAGCCTTGGCTGTTGTCCTGTCCGGGATACAGCATGAGCACCCCGTCGGGGCGTCGCGCCAGAAGTTCAAAGACGCCCCTGCCGGTGAATCCCTCGGCGCGCACGGGCTGTTTCCTGACCACATCATCCCTCTCCACCACCACTTGGGACGGCGTGCAGTCACTCGAGCCCGTGACAACCGCGGAGATTCTGCTCCCCACGTCTTCGATGTCCAGGTCGTAGAGGGCCCGCGAGTACTCTGGACCGGGCTCAACGGGCTGTCCGTTGCGCAGCCACTGGATGTCATAACTCGGCTGAAGGCTCGAATCGCAGGCGGCAAAGTAGTCAAAGGCGCCCTCTATGGAGAACGCGTAGCCCACCACGTTGTGGCCGTAGATGACAAGGTCCTCCGCATCCACCGCATGAGCGGCCGGCACCAGCGCTGTGCCCATCAGGATGGCCGCGAGCGCCGCGGCCGCACCGCCCGTGGCCATCGACTTCCCGGAAAACAGGCCCGCGATTCTCCTTCGAATGGACGCCAACTGGTTCTGGGCTCATCTTAGGTGGGAGGTACGACGCCGGAACGAACCTGCGCGCCGACAGGCCGCCGTCGTGCGTAGCTGCGTAACGCAACGGACCCGCAACGTCCGGCAGCGGTGCTTCGCCTATGCTCAACTCCAAGAGATCAACGGCGACTCACTTAGCAGACTCAGGAGATACAGCCATGAGCAACTGGCGCATCAGGGACTTCCACTCGTCCGATTTGGACGGCATCCTGCACCTCTGGGAGTCACTCAAAGCAGACGGCGTGGAGCCCGTCTACGCATTGTCCGAGGTCTTGGCATCGTGCGAGAAGGACCACGCCGTGGTGGCCGTCCAAGGTGACCAGGTGGTGGGCGCCGCCGTCGGACGCGCCGCCCATGACCAAGGCTGGATCGTTTTCCTGGCCACCCTGACGGAGTTCCGCGGCCGCGGCATCGGCACCTCGCTGCTATCCGCCGTCGAGAACCGCATGGCCCCGCACGGCCTCAACAAACTCTCCGCGCTCATGCCGGAGACCGAAACACGTGTCGAGGCCTTCCTGGGACGCGGGTTCGTGGTCAAGAAAAACCTGCGCTACTTCGAGCGGACCATCCCCGTGCAGCGGCAGGAGCTGGGCGCATTGGGGCTGCTGGGCGGGCGGATCCTTGCCCGGGACCTGTGGGAGAACGTGGCCGGCATGCGCCGCGAGAAGGAGTTGCTGGAGCGGCGGCTGGTTTTGCCCTTGGCCGAGGCCGACCTCGCCGACGAATACGGCGTTGTCCCGCCCCGGGCAGTCGTCCTTTTCGGCCCTCCCGGCACCGGGAAAACCACTTTCGCCAAAGCCATAGCATCCCGGCTTGAGTGGCCGTTCGTGGAAGTCTTCCCGTCCCGCCTGGCCGCCGACCCCAAGGGCCTGGCCGGTGCACTACGCGAGACGTTCCTGGAAATCGCCGAGCTGGAACACGCCGTGGTCTTCATCGACGAAGTGGAGGAAATCGCGTCGCAGCGCGCCGGTGATCCGCCGTCGCCGCTGCAGGGAGTCACCAACGAACTCCTCAAGATCATCCCGGCTTTCCGCGATCAACCCGGCCGGCTGCTGGTCTGTGCCACCAACTTCATCCGTGCCCTGGACACCGCCTTCCTGCGCCACGGCCGCTTCGACTACGTCATCCCCATCGGGCTGCCCGACGTTCACGCCCGTGAAGCCATGTGGCAGCGATTCATCCCCGCCACCGTGGTGGATTCAGTCGATATCGCCCAGCTGGTGGAGCGCACCGAGGGGTTCTCCCCCGCGGACATCGAGTTCGCTGCCCGCAGCGCCTCCCAGCGGGCCCTGGAAAAAGCAGTGTACGACGACGGCGGCGCCGGGCTTGCGCCCAACGGACGTAAAGGGCCGGTCACCCAGGACTACCTCGACGCCATCGGTGATACCCGGACCACCGTCAGCGCCGAAGTTCACCAGGACTTCCTGGAAGACATCGACGTGTTGGGGCGCGTGTAGGGCTGCGCTTTCCTCGAGTTCGCCGGAACGCTGCGGGCTCGCTGGAACATTCCAGGGGATCTCGACGCATTCCGGCGATCTCGGCGTGGAGGCAAGGGCAACGGTAATCTTTTTGCCATGTCCTCGAATCCCCTTCGCCATGCCTTGTCCCGCATGGGCGGCCGCGATCCCCATGAAAAGCACCGCACAGCAACACCGCTGGAGCTCTTCTTCGACTTGACCTTCGTCATCGCTTTCGGTGTTGCCGGCAGCCAGTTCGCCCATGCAGTGGCGGAAGCGCATTTCTGGCCAGGTCTCCTCGCCTTCTCCTTCGCCATGTTCGCGGTGATCTGGGCGTGGATCAACTTCACATGGTTCGCCAGCGCCTACGACACCGACGACTGGGTGTTCCGCGTAGTCACGATGGTGCAGATGGTGGGTGTCCTCATCCTGGCCATGGGCGTCGAGCCGGTGTTCCACTCCATCATCGAGGGCAAGCACGTGGACAACTTCACCATGGTGCTCGGCTACATCGTCATGCGGGTGGCCCTGATTTTCCAGTGGCTGCGCGCAGCCCGCCAGGATCCCGAACGCCGGGAAACCTGTTTGCGCTACGCGAAGTACGTGGCGATCGTCCAAGTCGGATGGGTGGTGGTTCTCTTGGTCGATGCGAGCGTCCTCACCACCTTCCTCATGGCAGCTCCGCTGTTCATCATGGAGATGGCGGCACCGTACTTCGCAGAACGCAAGATCCGTACCCCGTGGCACGCGCACCACATCGCGGAGAGGTACGGCCTCCTGGCCATCATCGCCCTGGGTGAATGCTTGATTGGTGCCATTGAAACGCTGCGTGCCATTGTGGCCACCCACCAATGGTCCATGGATGCGGCCTTGGTTGGATTGAGTGGCACCGGGCTGGCCTTTGCCATGTGGTGGATCTACTTCATCCTGCCCTCGGGTCCGGCACTTCACGTCCAGCGGCACCGTTCATGGGTGTTCGGCTATGGGCATATGCCGATCTTCGCTGCCATTGCCGCCACAGGGGCGGGACTGCATGTTGCCGCCTACTACATTGACCACGAAGCCCACATTCCTGCGGCCGCCGCGGTGGCCTCCATCGCCATTCCCATCATTGTTTTCAAGGTCTCGCTCAGCACGCTGTACGGCATCATGCTCGGCCTGGACCGCGAACACTTCCTGGGTTCCGCCCTGGTGGTCCTGGGCTTGGCTGCAAGCATTGCCCTGGCCGCCGCCGGCGCCTCCGTGCCCATCTGCATGCTGGCAATGATGCTGGTCCTGGGCCTGTCTATCGCCTACGACGAACGACGCGGGCACAAGGGCCGGGCAGCGGCCCTCCGGCGGCTGGAAACCGCCGCGGGCTAAGGCATTCCCTTGCGTTGCGGGGCCCGCTTTGCACCCCAAGTCCGTCCCATTGCGCGCAAAGCAGGCCCCACAACGAGTGGGCTACTCGGGAACGATCTCATCCAGCTCCCGAAGCAAGTACGGGTTGATCCGCTCCAGGATCATCCGGACCTCTTCGCGGGGAACCGCCGTGTAGAGCACGGGTCGGGCATCGGCGTATCGGGTTACCGGCGGCTTGTCCGGCCACTTTTCAGCTAGTGCCTTGACCCTCTCCGGCAGTGAATTGTGCGCATTGTCCGCGATCTTCACCAACGTTGCGTCGTGGTCCTCCGCAACGAAACGGATTCCGGCGTCATAATCATCCGGGTCGTCGTGGAAGCGGCGGGTGACGCGTTCGATGATGTCTACCGCCCGCTCGGACACTCCCATTTCGAGCAGGGCCTGGCGAGTGATGGGCGTATCCTCGGCGATGTCATGAAGGTAGCCTGCGATCTGGATATCCTCGTCAAAGTCGGCGAGCGCGTCGCCCACAGCCAGAACGTGCTCCCGATAAGGACGTTTGAGCTTGTCCTTCTGCCGGTTGTGAGCCACCTCGGCCAAAACCTGGGCTGTCTCTACGGTAAAGCGTGGTTCGGTCATGCTGGCCTCCGGCTTGAAGAGGGACCGACGGGGATCGGTCCTCACCTTCAGGCTATCCGCTGTTCCCGGACCCGCAGCACCGCCCCACCAATCGCAAAGCCCCGCCGGTCCTACCAGTCCTGCCGGTCCTACCATTCCTGCCGGTCCTACGAGTCCTGAACAGCGCGCGCGGCGATGGCGACGGTAATGGCCCTCGGCAAACGCTGGGCGAACCCGGCTGCAACACGGTTGGCCCAACCCGAGACGACGCTGCCCGGGGTGTCCTTGCGATCGAGGGCCTTGAGGGCAGTCCCCACAACCTGCGCAGAGGTCTGCATCTTGCCTACCGCTGCGGACTCACCGCCGAGGACGTCAAAGAACTCAGTACGCGTCGCACCGGGGCAAAGGGCCAGGACGTTGAGTCCGGTGTTCTTGGTTTCGTGGGCAACGGCTTCGGTGAAGCTCAGGACGAAGGCCTTGGTGGCGCCGTAGACGGCCATGCCGGGGATGGGTTGGAACGCGGCAGTGCTGGCGACGTTCACCAAGGCACCCTTCCCGGAGGCGAGCAGGTCCGGCAGGAAGGCACGCGTAATGTCCACGAGGGCGGCAACGTTCAAGGAAATCTCAGATGCGATGGTGTCCGGGTCTTCCTTGACCAAAGGACCGTGGGTGCCGAAACCGGCGTTGTTGATCAAGGTGTCCACGGTGATTCCGCGGCCGGCCAGTTCATCTAGGAGCTCGCGTCCCACTCCTGCGCGGCCGAGGTCCATGGGGAGGACGGTCACTGTGACGCGGTGGCGTGCGCGCAGGTCCTGAGCCAACTCCTCCAGACGGTCTGCACGCCTGGCCACAAGGACAAGGTTGGAGCCCCGGGCGGCAAATTGTCCGGCGAACTCAGCGCCCAGGCCGGAGCTGGCGCCCGTGATGAGTGCAGTGGTGCCCGTGTATGTCATGGTCATGGCGGAGTCCAATCATTTGAGTCGGAGACTAATGTAGTCGCTGTCTACATGGTAGGCAGTGTCTACTTTGTTGTCAATGACTACATTGGCTTAGAATGTAGTCATGACTGACCAGCCCTACCACCATGGCAAACTCCGGAAAGCACTTTTGGACCGCGCCATGGAAACCATCGAAGAAGCTGGCGTGGACGGGCTCTCCTTGCGGCAACTGGCCCGTGAGGTGAATGTCAGCCACGGCGCTCCGGCCAAGCACTTCCGCGACAAGCAAGCCCTGATCGACGCCGTGGCACTGGCCGGCTTTGAGTCGATGAACCGCCGCATCCTTGACGCCGCCCAGTCAGGCGAAGACCTCCGGGAGCGTTTCGTCAATGTTGGGAAGGCCTACGTGGACTTCGCGGTTGAGCACCCCGCCCTACTGACGGTGATGTACTCCACCAAGCACCATCCCGATTCCAGCGAAGAGCTGCGAAGCACCGGCGTGCAAGGCATCCACGTTGCCCGGGCAATGATTGCCGAGGCACAGCAAGCCGGCGTCCTGGCCGCCGGTGACCCCGAAACCCTGGCCATGGTGTGCTTTGTGAGCCTTCATGGCACGGCCCTTCTCGCCGCCGGCGGCCAGTTGGACGGGAATTCAGTGGAGGACGTGGTCACCGCTACCACCGACACATTGTGGGCAGGAATGGCGGCCGGAGTCCCGGCAGCGCAGCTCAACTAAGCTGCACTTGCCCTGCGCGGTGCACAGTTCAGGCCCGGGGAGTTTTCCACACCCAAGGCTTCTTTGGCACGTGACGAGGAGTGAAGTGCGGCAGGGCCGCCTGCAGCGTTCCCGCTGGCAATCCAAGGGACTCCAGTAGCAGGTCACGCACACGTTCTGCAGGAATTCCGACGGCGGCGAGGTCGCCCAGCGTGACGGCTCCGTCGCGCTTCGCCAGCCTCACGCCGTCGTGATTAACAACCAACGGAACGTGGGCGTATTCAGGGATCGGCAACCCGAGCAGCGTCGCCAAATAGGCCTGCCTCGGCGTGGATGGGAGGAGGTCATCGCCGCGCACAACTTGGTCAATTCCCTGCTGGGCGTCGTCAACCACCACCGCGAGATTGTAGGCGGTCACGCCGTCGTTGCGGCGAAGCACAAAGTCGTCCACGACGCCCGCATATTTACCGAGCAACTGGTCCTCAACAGCCCACTCCGAAACCTCCGCCCGTAAGCGGATGGAGGCGGGACGCGTGGCGCGCCGGATCTCACGCTCGGCATGGGAAAGCCGTCGGCACGTTCCCGGATAAGCGCCCTGCGGAGCATGCGGCGCGGAGGGGGCCTCCTGGATTTCCCGTCGCGTGCAGAAGCATTCATAGGTTCGGCCATCGGCCGCCAGACGCGCAATCGCTTCGTCATACAGTGCCGCGCGTTCAGTCTGGCGAACGACGGCGGCGTCCCAACTGACACCAACGGCCCGCAGATCGCGGAGCTGCTCCGCCTCAGCGCCGGAGCGGGCGCGGTCCAGATCCTCAACTCTCAGCAGGAAATCGCGTCCAGTGGACTTCGCGAACAGCCAAGCAAGAACCGCGGTCCTGAGGTTGCCTACGTGCAGTTCGCCGGAGGGGCTCGGGGCGAAGCGGCCAGCAGCAGTCATGATCCAAGCCTATTCGCCGGACAGGGGAGGCAAAGACCGGGGTCAGGCAACACAAGAGCCCCTCAGCTACCGCAACGATCCGGTAGCTCAGGGGCTCTTGCTGTGGCGCCCCAGTGAAGGGACGGGTGCAGAATGACAATGCTGTGAACAAGAGTCAATCAGCGGCTGCTTCCTTGCGGGAAACCTGTGCAGGGCTCCGGGTGATGTTCCGGGTTCCTGATGCCTGCGGGGTTTGGCGGTAGCCGCGACCTGCTTCGTTGTCACCATTTCAGCAGAAGGCATACAGTTGGTGCAACGGACATCATATTGATTGATCGATCTGACCAGTCTCAAGTGAAAAGCTCGACAGGAAGTGGTCACTTTGCAGGAACTCGACGCCACGGACCGTCGGATCCTCGCCGCCTTGGACGAAGATCCGCGCGTGCCCATCATGGTGCTGGCCCAGAAACTTCACCTCGCCCGGGGCACAGTTCAGTCGCGCCTCGAGCGAATGACGGCGTCCGGGGCCCTCCGCCCCAACAGCAGTCGCGTCTTGCCCTCGGCCTTGGGACGTGGCGTGGCTGCCGCCGTCAGTGCTGAGCTCGACCAAAGCCACCTCAACGAAGCTATTGCTGCCCTGCGGGAGATCCCCGAAGTTCTCGAATGCCATGCTCCCGCCGGCGATACCGACCTCATCATCAGGGTGGTAGCCAAAAGCCCGGACGACCTGTACCGGGTATCCGAGGAAATCCGGCTGTGCCCGGGGATCGTGCGCACGTCCACCAGCATGTTCCTCCGCGAAGTGATTCCCTACCGGACCACTGGTCTGCTGGCGGAGTAGGTCTCCTCAGACCGGCGGTCCTATGTTGGTTTTCAGATTCTTCATCACCAGGGTTGATGTGAGGCGCTCCACCGCAGGAAGTGCCGCGAGTTCGTCGTCGTAGAAACGCTGATACGCGGGCAGGTCCGCGGCAATGACCTTGAGCAGGTAATCAGGGGATCCGAAGAGCCGCTGTGCCTCCACAATGTTGGGGCTGGCAGTCACACGCTCTTCGAACTCCGCCATGATGGTGCGCTCCACCTGCTTGAGCGTGACAAAAACAATCGCTTCAAAGCCCAGGCCCACCGCGGCAGGATCGATGTCTGCACGGTAGCCGCGGATCACCCCCGAGGACTCCAAATCGCGGAGCCTCCGATGACATGGAGCCACGGTCAAACCCACCTTGGAAGCAAGGGCTGTGGCAGTCATCCGGCCATCCTCTTTGAGGTGGCGCAAAATAGTTCTATCAATCCCGTCGATCACGCAATTATCTTACCGAAAACCGCCTCGTCCGGGCTAAAAACGGGAACACTTATGGGCCGACTTTCCCTAGAGTTTTCCTACCACCTAGCCTGGGAGAGAAAACTTGAATCCGCAGCTGTTCCTCGCCTTCATGCTCGTCGCCGTCAGCTTGGCGTGCACACCGGGCGTCGACTGGGCGTACTCGATTTCGGCGGGCCTCCGTCAGCGCAGCTTCGTCCCTGCCGTCGCCGGCTTATGCAGTGGTTACGTCATCCACACTTTGCTGATGGCTGCAGGACTGGCCGCCCTCTTGGCTGGAGTTCCAGGACTATTGGGATGGCTGACCATCGCGGGGGCCGCCTACCTGCTCTGGCTCGGCATCGCTACCCTCCGCACGTGGCGAGGTGCCAGCTTTAGTGCGGAAGGCGGCGTCGTGCAGTCCGGAAACCAGCTCCGCACCTTCCTTCAGGGCATGGGCACCAGCGGCATCAACCCCAAGGGCCTGCTCTTCTTCGTGGCGCTGGTGCCGCAGTTCGTCAGCCCCGAGGCAGCACTGCCTGTTCCGGTCCAGTCGGGCTTGCTGGGCCTGACCTTCGTAATCCTCGCCGGGTTGGTTTACACCGCCGTCGCATTGACTTCCAGGAAGCTGCTGGCCTCCCGGCCCGGCGCCGCCCGCGTGGTGACCCTTGTCAGCGGGATCATCATGATCGGGTTAGGGACAGTGCTGCTGTCGGAGCAACTCCTACCGCTTCTACAGCCGGCGGGAGCTTAGGCGGCAAGCAGTTCATCCAGCCGCTCGTATCCTTCGATCACGCCGTAGTCCATCCCTGTAGCCAGGGCCATGTCGCGTGCTTCAACCGAGGGGTAGACCTCGTGCGCCGACATCCTGGTCCTGCCGTCGATTTCCTCGAACGTGGTGGTGCTGATGACCACCTGGTTCGGCGCTCCTTCGAACTCGATTGTCTGGATGATCAACGCGTCGGCCTCGACCGTGTGGAACACGCCGCGGAAGCCGTACATCCCGCTATCGTCGCCGCTTTCGTAGCGCCAGCTCCCGCCGGTGGTGGCGTTGTATTCGGTAATCTTCGTGACCGTGCTGCGCGGGCCCAGCCATTTGGCCAAGAGGTCCGGGTCAACGTGGGCTTTGAAAACTGCACTGACGGGAGCGTCGAATTCGCGGACCGTGTCTACGAACGGCACGCCACTATCAGCGGTGATGGTTGTTGGATTGCTCATTTCGGTTCCTCTTTCTTCTGTGCTGGTGTGTTTTCTTTTTGTTCGTGCGGGATGCCTGCACCCAGCAGCTCGTCCAGCTGCCGGAAGCGTGACTCGGCAATCAGTCTGTACTGGTCAATCCAAGCCGTCAGTCGCTCCAGGGCTGCCGCATCCAAATGAACCGGCCGGCGCTGGGCGTCGCGGGAACGGGTGACCAAACCGGCATGCTCCAGGACCTGTATGTGTTTCGAAACTGCCTGTTTGGTGATGGCGAAGGGTTCGGCCAGCTCATTGACAGTGGCATCTCCCCGCGACAGCCGGGCCACCATGGCCCGTCTCACCGGATCTGCCAACGCCATGAAGGCCCTGTCCAGGGATTCCGACCCCAGGGCATCTTGTTCCATCTCCGCTTCAACCTTTCTTCAACCAAAGCTAATCAACTGACTCGTTGATCAACTGATTGGTTGATTAAAAGAATACGCTTCTTCTGAGCACGGCACAAGGGTGTTTTATTCGCCGCCCAGCTGCCTGAAGTCGTTCTCCCAGAGACGCCGCATCTCAGCGTCCTTGCGGATGACTTCCAAGGTCTCAAGCTCGGCGGGCGGGGCTGGCCGCTTGGATCGCGGAGTGAGGGTGCGGCGGCCTTGGTCAAGCGCGAGCAACGCCCTGTCGGTCAAGGCATCATTCTTCAAGGCCAGGTTGGTTTTCCGACGCCGGAGGACTTCTTTCAAGGCAACCTGGGCCGATTCGAAGTCGCCCCTTGCCCGCTGCGACCGCGCCCGCATCAACAACAGCGCGGCCGACAGGTCATCCGTGTTCAGCAAACCTTCGGTCCATAGCACCACGTCGCGGTGGCGCTCCAGGGAATACGCCGCCGTGCAACGCGCCAATGCAGAAGGCAACGACGGCGGCAAAGTCACCACCGCTTCCAAGGCCGCCTCGGTCATCCCCATTTCGCGGAGACAGTGGGACAACGCCAGAAACACGGCTTCCTCACTGAACAGGACCGGAACTTCGATGCGTTCGGCTACCTCGACTTTGGTGACCACCTGCCCAAGGTACGTAGCCGAGAACTGGCTGGCGTCGTCGTCGATCCTTGTTGTTAAACCGCGCTGCAACAGCTCGGACGCCCTCAGGAATCCGCCATGCTTGTACGTGAGCAGCCCCGCCATCACGTGGCATAAGCCGGCCCAGCCCGGATATGTGCGGCCGAAAGCAAGGAGCCGATCGGGCTCCGTGGAAGTGAACACGGCCTCATGCATGGCCTTCGCCGTCTTGGAGGACAGCATCCTGAGCCTCGGGACATTCCCCACCACGGACAACCTCGCATGGTCGCGGCCGCTGAGGACCCCGGAAAGCACGTCATTGACGCCGTCGGCCAGGCCACGCACCGGCGTGCGGACGTACCCCTCGCGGAAAGGCGTGAGATCGCGGGTGTCATGGAAGATCGTGTGCACACGTCCGTTGGGAGCTTGGCTCATAAATCCATGCTAACCGCCGCTGAACTGGGCACATCCACTGCTATCGGAGGCATTTCAGGAGTATTATGGCGGCGTCGGCAAGGTTTTGCCACACCCCTTGCCGCAGGTCGGCTCTCCATGAGAAGAGCCGGGTAACAGCGTGAAAGGGAGGACTTGATGACCACCGCTTCGCACCCCGCCGAACACCACCACATGATGGGGTTGACGCTTCGCAACACCGCCATGGGCGTTGGCATTGTATTTCTGCTGGTAGGCATCCTGGGCTTCATCCCGGGAATCACCACCAATTTCGGCGCCATGACCTTTGCGGGACATGAATCCGGCGCCATGCTGCTTGGAATCTTCCAAGTGTCC
Organism: Paenarthrobacter sp. TE3676; assembly: GCF_056279165.1. Taxonomy (NCBI): domain Bacteria; kingdom Bacillati; phylum Actinomycetota; class Actinomycetes; order Micrococcales; family Micrococcaceae; genus Paenarthrobacter; species Paenarthrobacter sp. TE3676. The sequence goes on along the minus strand of NZ_JBWBQU010000009.1, from coordinate 162,453 downwards.
ATACTCCACAACATCGTTCACCTGCTGTTTGGCGTGGCCGGCTTGGCCATGGCAAGGAACGCACGCATGGCTCGCCTGTTCCTCCTGGGCGGCGGCGCCGTGTACATCGTTCTTTGGATCTATGGCCTGGTCATCAACCAGGAAACAGCTGCCAACTTCGTCCCGTTCAATACGGCTGACAACTGGCTGCACCTGATCCTCGGCATTGCCATGATCGGGCTGGGCGCCTGGCTGGGCAGGGATGCCATGGACGAAACAACCACAGCACGACGGAAGATGTAGACCTTCCGCACGGCTTGTAAATCGACGACGGCGGCTGCCCCCATGCGGGACGGCCGCCGTTTTGTTTCCGCCGAGATGCCATTTAATGACAATGTTCGCGCTCGTGATGGTCATCTGCTGCCATCTCGGCGGAGGTTTTGAAGGCTCGACGACGGGCTGCCCGGCTACCGCGGGGCGCGGCCACCCAGGCGCGTGGTTACTTTGGCCGCAGCTGCGGCACAGGCTTCACCGAGGCTGTCCAGGGTGTCCTGCGAAACGCGGAATTTCGGCGCGGGGATCAGGACGGACGCCACAATGTCGCCACGATGGTCATAAACGGGCGAGGCCACACCCACTTCTTCAATAGAGGTCTCCCCGAAGTTCACTGCCCAGCCGCGCTTCAAGGACTCCCCGATCCGCTCGAGGTACCCCTCAATTGCGTCCTCGTCCAGACCAGGGAGGGTAATCGAGCCGCTGCGCAACAGTTGACGCACCCGATCTTCGTTCTCCGCGCCAAGGAACACCTGCACCGACGAACTGAGGGCCTCGTTGTATCGCGCCCCCAACGGAGCGAGGTGTTTGACCTGGTGCCGGCTGGGAATCTGTTCCACGCACATGGATTCGTTACCGTTCCACACCATGAGCGCACTCGTCTCCCCCGTGCGCTCAGTGAGTTCGCGCAGCACAGGGTAGGCGACGCGGCGTTCTTCGAGTTCCGCCAGGAGTGGACCCGCCATGGCGATCATTCCCAGCCCCAAGCGGAACCTGCGCGAATCGACGTCGCGCTCTACAAGGTTTTCCTGTTCCAGTGTCGCGAGGATTCGGGAGACGGTGCTCTTGTGCAGGCCAACGCGGCCCGCGATTTCGGTGACTCCCAGGAGCGGCTCGTCGGCGCTGAAGCTCCTCAACACGGCGATGGCGTTGACGATGACGGAGGTACTTTTGCTGTCGCCACTGCCGTTGCTGTTTTCTGGAGCGTCGTTGGATTCCGAGGGAGTCATGGGTTCACTATATTTCGCTTGGGCAGGCGCACCGGCCGGTGGACACCACGCTGTGCCCACCGGCCGGGTCACTAGGCTCCGATGATGTTGTGCTCGGGGCCGAACGGGAACTTGGTGATGTTGTCTGCCCCGTCAGCTCCAACCACCAGGATGTCGTGCTCGCGGTAGCCGCCGGCGCCCGGCTGGCCGTCCAGGACCGTGATCATCGGTTCCATGGATACCACCATGCCCGGCTCCAGAACGGTGTCGATGTCCTCGCGCAGCTCCAGGCCCGCTTCGCGTCCGTAGTAGTGGCTCAGCACGCCGAACGAGTGGCCGTAGCCGAAGGTGCGGTTGGCCAGCAGTCCGTGGCTTACGTAGATCTCGTTCAGCTCGGCGGCGATGTCTTTGCAGACCGCGCCGGGCTTGATGAGTTCCAGCCCGCGCTTGTGGACCTCCACATTGATGTTCCACAGCTCCAGGGAGCGGGCATCCGGTTCGCCGTAAAACAGGGTGCGCTCCAGGGCGGTGTAGTAGCCACTGGTCATGGGGAAGCAATTCAGGGACAGGATGTCGTGTTCCTGAATCTTGCGCGTGGTGGCCCAGTTGTGGGCGCCGTCGGTGTTGATGCCCGACTGGAACCAAACCCACGTGTCACGGATTTCAGAGTCCGGGAACGTTCGGGCGATCTCGTGGACCATTGCTTCAGTGCCGATCAAGGCAACCTCGTACTCGGTGATCCCGGCTGTGATGGCGTTGCGGATGGCCTCGCCGCCGAGGTCACCAATGCGGGCACCATGCTTGATGACCGCAATTTCCTCGTCAGACTTGATCATGCGCTGACGCATCGCAGCCTGCGCGACGTCCACCAGCGTGGCTCCTGAGAAGGCTGCCTGGAACTTGTTGCGGTTGTCCAGCGGCAGCGAGTCATCTTCGACGCCGATGCGGCGCGGGTTGATACCGCGAGTGCGCAGCACTTCCTGGATGGCGTGGATGTAGTTGTCCCGGCGCCAGTCCGTGTACACCAGGTTGTCGCCGTAGCTGCGGCGCCAAGGCATACCGGCGTCGATATTCGCCGTAATGGTGACGGTGTCTTCCTTGGTGACCACCATGCCGTAGGAGCGGCCGAAGTAGGTGAAGAGGAAGTCGGAGTAGTACTTGATGGAGTGGTAGCTGGTGAGGATGACGGCGTCGAGGTCCTTCTCGGCCATGATGCTGCGGAGGCCGCTGAGGCGGCGCTCAAACTCCGCGTCGGAGAAGGTCAGCGAAACCTTTTCGCCGTTGTTGAGGACCTTGGTGCGCTCAAGCTTGGCGACGTCGTTGACGGCCTCGTTCTGGGTGATGGTCATGGTGGTTCCTTTCAATGGGTGGGTTGAACTAGTCCTGCAGCAGGGGCTTCTTGGAAGTCTCCGTGGCGAACAGGACTGCGATGAGGGAAACTATGGCGGCGGCCACGAGGTACCAGCCGGGTGCCAGCTTGCTGGCGGTCATGCCGATCAGGAGGGTGGCCATGAACGGCGCGGTGCCGCCGAACAAGGCGTTGGAGAGGTTGAAGCTGACGGCGAAGCCCGTGTACCGGACCTTCGTAGGGAAGAGTTCGGCCAGGAAACTGGGCAGGGTGCCGTCGTTGAGGGTGAGCATGCCGCCGAGAAGGATCTGAACCAACACGATCACCAGGAAGTTGCGGGTGTCCAGGAGCATGAACGCTGGCACCGTGAGCAGGATGAACAGGACCGACGCGGTGATGAGCATGCGCTTGCGGCCGAACTTGTCCGAGGCGATGCCCGTCAGGAAGATGAAGCCGATGTAGCTGGCCAGGGCAATGGTGGTGGCGAGGAACGACTCCGTGGCGCCGAAGCCCAGCTCCTCCGACAAATACGTGGGCATATAGCTGAGGATCACGTAGAAGCCCACCGCGTTGAGCAGCACCGCGCCCGTGGCGATAACGAGTTGCTTCCGGTACGTCTTGAACATGGCCAACGCGGGAGCCTTGACGCCGTCGTCCTCCTCGGCCAGTTCACGGAACGCCGGAGTGTCCTCCAGTTTGGTCCGGATGTACCGTCCGATCAGGCCCATGGGCGCTGCGAGCAGGAACGGCAACCGCCAGCCCCACTCGTTGAGCTGCTCCGCGCTAAGTACTGACGTCAGCAGGGCGGCAAGCAAGGATCCCAGCAGCAGTCCCGCTGCGGTACTGGCAGGCACGACGGCGGCATACAGTCCGCGGCGATTCGCCGGCGCATATTCCACCAGGAAGGCGGACGCCCCTGCGTACTCGCCGGCCGCGGAGAATCCTTGGACAACTCTTACGAGCAGGAGCAGAATCGGCGCCATTACACCGATGGTGGCGTAGCCCGGGATCAGTGCGATGCAGAACGTGGCCACTGACATCAACACGATCGAGAGCGAGAGCGCCTGCTTTCGGCCGAGTCGATCGCCAATATGGCCCCAGATGAAACCACCAAGCGGCCGCACGAAGAAGCTGATGGCGAAGACGCCGAAGGTTGCCAGGAGGGCTGTCTGCCGGTCTGACTCCGGGAAGAAAACTGTTGAGATGATGCCGGCCAGGTAGCCGTAAACGGCGTAGTCGAACCACTCAACAAAGTTGCCGATGAAGCTGGCGGTGACCACTCGCCGTCGAGTGTCCTTGCTGACTGTGTTGTTGGGGCTGAGGGTGTGGTTGGAGCCGGAGGCGGGTGAAACACCTAGCTCGGCTGCCACAGAGGATTCATTGCTCATGTGTCCACCAAAATCATTGGGGTTGCATTCAACGCAACGCTGTTGCACCAGAGTATGTGTGAGCGACGCCACGGTCAAGGGGTGCTTCTAGAGATTTTTCACGTTGATAATGCGGGACCGGACATTTTGACGCGCGATGCGCCTGTTGCACTCGTCGCACTGAAGTTGCACTCAACGCATCTCCACCGCCGACGCTCTCTCACATCCCCACCCCTTCACTCGATCGCTCTCTCATCTTTTGAAGAAAGTTCGGCGTCGATGGGCAACGGCAGCATCGACGCCACAGCCCAAGTGCGCCCACGGGCGATTGCGGCAGCACCCTAAAAACACCAAAGGGGGAGAAGGGTTGGGCTCAAACCCCCGGGACATGAGAGAGCGACCCGCCCAAACCCTAGGGATGTGAGAGAGGGTCGGGCCCAAACCCGCGGGACATGAGAGAGGGTCGGGAGGGGTGGGGTTATCCGGCAGCGCGCGTCTAAGCGAGGAACGAGCGAGCGCGCAGAGGATGACCCCACCCCCGGAAGGCGCACGCCACAGGCTGACCCGGCCGGCGAACGGCGGACGGGCAGGAGGCCTTAGAGGACCTTGCGGATCGTCTCTTCGAAGCTGACGACGTGGTGCAGGGCGAGCTCAGCGGCGCGGTCTTCGTCGCCGTCGGCTATGGCAGTGAGGAGGTCGGCATGCTCGGAGATGTGGCCGGAAACGGAGGGCATTTTCTCAAGCATGTGGCACCAGATTCGGGTGGCCAGGTTGTCATAGCGAATGAGGACGTCTTCGAGGTGGGCATTGGCGGAGGCTTTATAGATGAGCCGGTGCACTTGGATGTCGTACCGCATGAGTTCCTGGGAGGAATTGTCCTGGCCTTCAAGATCACGGATTGCAGCAGCGACGGCGCGGAGCTCCGAACGCATGGCAGGGCTTGCCATGCGGGCAGCTTTCCGGGAGGCGAGGGGCTCCAGGAGTTCGCGGATCTCGGAGACTTCGGCGAGCTGGGTAATGTCCACGCCGGTGGCGAACGTGCCGCGCCTCGGATAGGAGACCACCAGGTGGTCGCTTTCAAGTCGCTTGATGGCTTCCCGGACAGGAGTGCGCCCGATCCCCAGTTCGGCGGCGATTTGGCCGTCGTTGATGGGGTCGCCGGGTTTGACGTCCAGCATGATGAGCCTGTCGCGCAGCAGCAGGTAGGCGTTCTCCGCCAGGGATGTTCCCTGCGGAGCTGATTCCAGTGCTTCCAATGCAGCGCTCATTGCTCTCTCCCGTCGTCGTACTTCAGTCTGCTGGATGAGTTACCGCAGACCTGTTGACGACCATGTGATCTTCAACATACTATGGCAATAGTTCTAATATATCAGTTGCCTAACAGTCGGCCACTAGACAAGCTTTTGAAGGAGAACACCATGGTTGAACCGCTGATCCGCCCGCTCGCCCAGGCGGACCCGGAGGTCGATCAGGCGATCGCCCAGGAACTCATCCGCCAGCAGTCCACGCTGGAAATGATCGCCTCCGAGAACTTCGCCCCGACGGCCGTCATGGAAGCCCAGGGATCGGTGCTGACCAACAAGTACGCCGAGGGCTACCCGGGCAAGCGCTACTACGGCGGCTGCGAACACGTTGATGTGATCGAGCAGCTGGCGATTGACCGCTTGAAGTCCCTGTTCGGTGCAGAATTCGCCAACGTCCAGCCGCACTCCGGCGCACAGGCAAACGCGTCGGCCATGCACGCGCTGATCACCCCGGGCGACACCATCATGGGCCTGAACCTCGCCCACGGCGGACACCTGACCCACGGTATGCGCATCAACTTCTCGGGCAAGCTGTACAAGGTTGTCCCCTACGGCGTCCGCGAGGACACCCACACCGTGGACATGGCAGAAGTTGAACGCCTCGCCCTCGAGAGCAAGCCGCAGCTGATCGTCGCCGGCTGGTCCGCGTACTCCCGCCAGCTGGACTTCGCCGAATTCCGCCGCATCGCGGACCTGGTGGGCGCCTACCTCATGGTGGACATGGCCCACTTCGCGGGTCTCGTCGCCGCAGGTCTCCACCCCAGCCCGGTGCCGCACGCCCACATCGTCACCAGCACAACCCACAAGACCCTTGGTGGCCCTCGCGGTGGTGTGATTCTCACCAACGACGCCGACATCGCCAAGAAGGTGAACTCCGCCGTCTTCCCCGGCCAGCAAGGTGGTCCGCTGGAGCACGTCATCGCCGCCAAGGCCGTTGCCTTCAAGATGGCCGCCGAGCCGGAGTTCCAGGAACGCCAGGTCCGCGTTCTCGAGGGTTCAAAGATCCTTGCGCAGCGGCTTCTCCAAGACGACGTAGCTGCAGCCGGCATCTCGGTTGTCAGCGGCGGAACAGACGTCCACCTGGTCCTCGCCGACCTCCGTCACTCGGTCCTCAACGGCCAGCAGGCCGAAGACACCCTGCACCGCATCGGCATCACGGTCAACCGCAATGCTGTTCCGTTCGACCCCCGCCCTCCGATGGTTTCATCCGGCCTGCGCATCGGCACCCCGGCCCTCGCCGCACGTGGCTTCAAGGCTGAGGACTTCACCGAAGTTTCGGACATCATTGCGACGGCGTTGATCGCCGCAGCGAACAGCGGCACCCAGGCAGGAACTGAAGCAGGCACCGAAGCTGACGTCACCCTGGACGACGCCACCGCCGTCGAGCTTCGCCGCCGCGTGACCGCGCTGGCGGAGAAGTTCCCGCTCTACCCCCACCTGAACAACAACGGCAACGGCGCCGTAACCGAAGCAGAACTGATTGGAGCAGCCCAGTGAGTGCAGACCACCTCCCCGAACACCCGGACTTCCTCTGGCGCAACCCGGAACCGAAGAAGAGCTACGACGCCGTTATTGTGGGCGGCGGCGGGCACGGCCTGGCCACCGCGTACTTCCTGGCGAAGAACCACGGCATGACCAACATCGCCATCCTGGAAAAGGGCTGGCTGGCCGGCGGCAACATGGCCCGCAATACCACCATCATCCGGTCCAACTACCTCTGGGACGAGAGCGCTGCAATCTACGAGCACGCCCTCAAGCTCTGGGAGATCCTCCCGGAAGAGCTGGAATACGACTTCCTGTTCAGCCAGCGTGGCGTCATGAACCTGGCCCACACGCTGGGCGATGTCCGCGAGAGTGTCCGCCGCGTAGGTGCCAACAGGCTCAACGGCGTGGACGCAGAGTGGCTGGACCCGCAGCAGGTCAAGGAACTCTGCCCCATCCTGAACATCAGCGACAACATCCGCTACCCCGTCATGGGCGCCACCTACCAGCCGCGCGCAGGCATCGCCAAGCACGACCACGTGGCCTGGGCCTTCGCCCGCAAATGCGATGAACTCGGCGTCGATATCATCCAGAACTGTGAAGTCACCGGCTTCATCAAGGACGGCAACCGGGTCACCGGCGTCAAGACCAGCCGCGGCAATATCAACACCGAAAAGGTGGGCCTCTGCGCCGCAGGGCACAGCTCAGTCCTGGCGGAAATGGCCGGCTTCCGCCTGCCGATCCAGTCGCACCCGCTCCAGGCACTGGTGTCCGAACTGCACGAGCCGGTCCACCCCACTGTGGTCATGTCCAACCACGTCCACGTGTACGTTTCCCAGGCCCACAAGGGCGAACTGGTGATGGGCGCCGGCGTGGACTCCTACAACGGCTACGGCCAGCGCGGTTCATTCCACGTGATCGAAGAGCAGATGGCAGCAGCCGTGGAACTCTTCCCGATCTTCGCTCGGGCACACGTGCTCCGGACCTGGGGCGGCATTGTGGACACCACGCTGGATGCCTCGCCGATCGTTGGTCTCTCCCCGGTGGAGAACATGTTCGTCAACTGTGGTTGGGGAACGGGTGGCTTCAAGGGCACCCCAGCAGCGGGCCTGACCTTCGCGCACACCATTGCCACGGGCGCACCGCACAAGCTGAACAAGCCCTTCGCCTTGGAACGCTTCGAAACAGGCGCCTTGATCGACGAACACGGCGCCGCAGCCGTGGCCCACTAGCCAGGACAGGAAAGACATGCTCCTCATTTCATGCCCCAACTGCGGGCCCCGCGACGAAACCGAATTCCACTACGGCGGCCAGGCACACATCGCCTACCCGGAGAACCCCAACGACCTCACGGACCGCGAATGGGCTGAGTACCTGTTCTACCGGGAGAACACCAAGGGCACCTTCGCCGAGCGCTGGGTCCACAGCACCGGCTGCCGCCAGTGGTTCAACATGCTCCGCGACACCGTGAGCTACGAAATCCACTCCATCTACGCAATGGGCCAGCCCCGTCCCGAGCTCGCAAAGAGCACCGCGGCAGGAACAGGCGGAAGCCCGAAGAACGGACCGTCCCAGCCCGGCGAGTTCACCCAAAGCGGGGACTTCGGCCAGGCCGGCGAACCAGGCCTCGCACCCGGCGCCGCAACAACAGGCGCCACAGCACCCACCTCCTCGGAAGGAGTCTAGAAGTGACCAGCAAGAACGCACGCCTCGCCACCGGCGGACGCATTGATCGCAGCATCTCTTGGCGCTTCACCGTGGACGGTCAGGAATTCACTGGTCACCCCGGCGACACCATCGCTTCGGCGCTGCTGGCCAACGGCCACATCAACGCCGGCAACTCCCTCTACGAGGACCGACCCCGCGGCATCATGGCGGCCGGCGTGGAAGAGTCCAACGCCTTGGTCAAGATCGCTCCCCGCTTCCGCGGACATGTCGCCGAGTCCATGCTTCCCGCCACCGCAGTGTCGTTGGTGGACGGCATGAACATTGAGCTTCTGTCCGGCCTGGGGAAACTGGATCCCAACGAGGACAAGGCCGAGTACGACAAGAAGTACGTCCACACCGACGTCCTGGTGGTCGGCGGCGGTATCGCCGGCCTGGCTGCAGCACGCGAAGCAGTCCGCACCGGCGCCCGCGTCATCCTGATCGACGACCAGCCCGAACTTGGCGGATCACTTCTCTCCGGTACCACTGCCCCTGAATTGGCCGAACAGATCGAAGGCAAGCCGGCCCTGGAGTGGGTTGCTGACGTGGAAGCCGAGCTGGTTTCCGCCGGCGAATGCACGGTGCTGAACCGCACCACCGCGTTCGGCTCCTATGACTCCAACTACTTCATTGCAGCCCAGAACCGCACGGACCACTTGAGCGTTCCGGCAGCTTCCGGAGTCTCCCGCCAGCGTATTTGGCATATCCGTGCCAAGCAGGTTGTCCTGGCACCGGGCGCCCACGAGCGTCCCTTGGTATTCGAGAACAATGACCGTCCGGGGATCATGCTCGCCTCGGCCGCCCGCACCTACCTGAACCGTTACGCCGTGGCAGCCGGTTCGCGAGTGGTCATCAGCACCACCAACGACTCCGCTTACGCTCTTGCCTCGGACCTGAAGGCGGCAGGCGTGGCGGTTGCCGCCGTCGTCGATGCCCGTCCGCAGATCAGCGCGAAGGCTGCCGCCGCCGTCGAGTCCGGTATCCGGGTCCTCATCGGCAGTGCCGTGGCCGACACTTCCGCAGACGGAAACGGCCGTCTGGACGGCGTCACCATCCGCAGTATTAACGACGACGGCGAACTCACCTCGGGCGTCGAACAGCTGGCTGCCGACCTGCTTGCAGTTTCCGGCGGCTGGAGCCCGGTGGTTCACCTCCACAGCCAGCGCCAGGGCAAGCTGCGTTGGGATGACGAGCTCGCAGCGTTCATTCCCACCGCTCCTGTAAGGGACCAGCACGTTGTGGGCGCAGGCCGTGGCAGCTTCGAACTCCAGGATTGCCTGGCAGAGGGCATCTCGGCGGGAGCAGCAGCGTCCATCGCGGCCGGTTTCGAATCCGCCACCACTCCCCTAGAGCTGCAGGCACCCGTGGCCAGCGCACCGAGCCGCCAGCTCTGGCTGGTTCCTGGCCAAACCGGCGAACCGGGCGAGTGGCACCACCACTTCGTCGACTTCCAGCGCGACCAGTCCGTGGCCGATGTCCTCCGCTCCACTGGAGCAGGCATGCGGTCCGTGGAACACGTCAAACGGTACACCTCCATCAGCACGGCCAACGATCAGGGCAAGACGTCCGGCGTCAACGCGATCGGCGTCATCGCCGCAGCGCTTAAGTTCGGCGGAGCCGAGAACATCCCGGGCGTCGGTGAGATCGGAACCACCGCTTACCGTGCTCCCTTCACGCCCGTGGCTTTCGCAGCATTGGCCGGCCGCCAGCGAGGCGAGCTGTTTGATCCCGCCCGAGTGACCTCCATCCACCCGTGGCACGTTGCCCAAGGCGCACTGTTCGAAGACGTTGGACAGTGGAAGCGCCCTTGGTACTACCCGCAGGCCGGGGAAGACATGGACACGGCTGTCCTGCGCGAATGCGCCGCCGTCCGCGATTCCGTGGGCTTCATGGACGCCACCACGCTGGGCAAGATCGAAATCCGTGGCAAGGATGCCGGCGAATTCCTGAACCGTGTGTACACCAACGCGTTCAAGAAGCTCGCACCGGGATCCGCCCGCTACGGCGTCATGTGCACCCCGGACGGCATGATCTTCGACGACGGCGTGACTCTCCGCCTGGACGATGACCGCTACTTCATGACCACCACCACCGGCGGCGCAGCCAAGGTGCTGGACTGGCTGGAAGAGTGGCACCAGACGGAGTGGCCGGAACTCGATGTGGTCTGCACGTCCGTCACCGAACAGTGGAGCACCATCGCCGTTGTTGGCCCGAAGTCCCGCGCCGTGATCGCCAAGGTTGCTCCCCAGCTCGCCGAAAACGGTGGCCTGGATGCTGAAGCCTTCCCGTTTATGACATTCCGCGAGACCACGCTGGCCTCCGGAGTGCAGGCTCGTGTTTGCCGCATCTCCTTCTCCGGCGAACTGGCGTACGAGATCAACATCCCGTCCTGGTATGGGCTCAACACGTGGGAAGCCGTCGCTGCCGCAGGCGCCGAGTTCAACATCACCCCTTACGGCACTGAAACCATGCACGTTCTCCGCGCCGAGAAGGGCTACCCGATTGTCGGGCAGGATACCGATGGCACGGTCACACCGCAGGACGCCGGCATGGACTGGATCGTCTCCAAGGCCAAGGACTTCATCGGCAAGCGCTCCTACCTCCGCCAGGACGCAAGCCGTGAGGACCGCAAGCACCTGGTCAGCGTGCTTCCCGTGGACCACTCGCTGAGGTTGCCGGAAGGCACGCAACTCGTGGAAAAGGGCATTCCGGTCAACCCGGCTTACGGACCCGTTCCCATGGAGGGCTTCGTGACCTCCAGCTACCACAGCGCCGCATTGGGCCGTTCCTTCGCCCTGGCACTCATTCAAAACGGCCGCAACCGCATCGGCGAGACCCTGGTGGCCTCGTTGGGAGACCAACTGGTGGACGTGGTTGTTGGCGAAACCGTACTTTTCGATGCTGAAGGGACCCGCAAAGATGGCTGAAACAGCAACACCATCAGAAACAGTCAACCGCGTCCGGGGCGCCCGCCGCAGCCCGGCCGAACACCTGGCTGAGGCCTTCACCTCCGGCTCCGTGCCGGGCACGGTGACACTCACCGAAGTCCCGTACCAGGCCATGGTGGGCATTCGGGTTGACCGAACGTCCGACGCCGGTGCCCGCGTTGCGTCCGTGACCGGCGGCTTGCCTGCCACTTGCGGTGACGTGGCGGGGACGGGTTCCGTGAACACCCTGTGGCTGGGCCCCACCGAGTTCATGGTGGTGGCCCCGGAGGAAGCCCACGATTCGCTGGGCGGATCCTTGGTCAGCGATCTGACCACCGCTCTGGGCAATGACGCCGGCCAGGTGGTGGACTTGTCCGCCAACCGCACCACGTTCGAGCTCTCCGGTAGCCACGCCCGCGCAGTGCTGGAAAAGACCTGCGCATTAGACCTCCACCCTCGCGTCTTCAAGGCCGGCACCGCTGTCTCCACAGAGCTCGCGCACATTCCGGTGATGCTCTGGAAGACCTCGGACGAGTCCTACCGGATCTTTCCCAGGGCCTCGTTTGCCGACTTCCTGGGACGCTGGCTCCTCGACGCCATGCGGGAGTACGCCTCACCAGAGGTCCCCTAATGGCACTAAGTGTGCTTGACCTGTTTTCTGTTGGCATCGGGCCGTCGTCTTCACACACGGTAGGCCCCATGCGTGCGGCAAAGCAGTTCACGGACGGTCTCGAATCGTCCGGCCAGCTCCCGGCTACGGTGCGCGTCCAGGCTGAGCTTTTCGGCTCCCTGGGCGCCACCGGCCGGGGCCACGGCTCAGACAAGGCTGTGGTTCTGGGGCTGCAAGGCCACTCCCCGGAGACCGTGAATACCCACACCGCGGATGACCAGGTGGCAGCCGCAGCGCTCGACGCGGAACTTCGATTGGGCGGCAACCACCGGGTGGACTTCAACTGGGACGAGGACGTGGTCCTGCACCGCCGCAAGTCTTTGCCGGCACACCCCAACGGCATGACGTTCCGCGCTCTGGACCACACGGGCACCGTGCTGCGGGAACGCAGCTACTACTCCATTGGGGGCGGCTTCGTGGTGGACGGGGACGTCTCCGGAGCAGACAAAGTGGTAGCCGATGACACCGTCCTGCCCTACCCCTTCACCACTGCCGACGAACTGCTGGCCATCTGCCTCCGGGAAGGCAAGTCGATCTCGGACATCATGCTGGCCAACGAACTCGTATGGCGTTCCGAGGAAGAGCTCCGCGAACGGCTGCTGGGCATCTGGGCCGTCATGCAGGAATGCGTTGACAACGGCTGCTCTGCCGAGGGAATCCTGCCGGGAGGCCTGAAGGTCCGGCGACGGGCGCCGTCGTTGTTCAAGAAGCTCTCCGAAACTGACGCAGACCTGAACGGTGCGCATTCTGCCGATCCACTCCTCGCCATGGAATGGGTGAACCTGTTCGCCTTGGCTGTGAACGAGGAGAACGCCGCGGGCGGCAGGATCGTCACGGCGCCCACCAATGGTGCCGCCGGTATTGTCCCGGCAGTGCTGCACTATTACACAAAGTTTGTTCCAGGAGCCAACGACGACGGTGTCGTGCGCTTCCTGCTGGCGGCGGCCGCCGTCGGAATCCTGTTCAAAATCAACGCGTCCATCTCAGGCGCCGAGGTGGGCTGCCAAGGTGAGGTGGGTTCCGCCTGCTCCATGGCCGCCGCCGGTCTCTGCGAAGTCCTCGGCGGAACGCCCGAGCAAGTGGAAAATGCCGCCGAAGTGGGCATCGAGCACAATCTGGGCCTCACCTGCGATCCCGTGGGCGGGCTGGTGCAAATCCCTTGCATCGAGCGCAACGCGATCGCCAGCGTCAAGGCCATCAACGCCGCCCGCCTTGCCCTGCACGGCGACGGCAGCCACAAAGTGTCCCTGGACAAAGCCATCAAGACCATGCGCGAAACAGGCGCAGACATGAAATCCAAATACAAGGAGACCTCCCGTGGAGGCCTCGCCGTCAACGTAGTGGAGTGCTAGCCATGACTGCCATCCAAACTGAAACAACCGTCGATTCCTCTCCAGAGACCACGGTGGAGCACGTGCTCACCCTCGACTGTCCCGAAGGTCCCGGAATCGTGCACGCTGTGTCCGGCTTCCTGCTGGAACACGGCTGCGACATCATCGACAACAAGCAGTTCGGTGATCGCGCTGAGGGCCACTTCTTCATGCGGGTCCACTTCGCGTCGACCGGTGATGAATCCACTGTTGACGAGCTTCGTTCTGCGTTTTCTCCCGTTGGCGAGAAGTACGGCATGAACTGGCAACTGGAGCAACAGGGCTACAAGCGCCGCGTGCTGATCATGGTCTCCAAGTTCGGGCACTGCCTGAATGACCTCTTGTTCCGCGCACGGATCGGGGAGCTTCCCATCGATGTGGTGGGCGTCGTCTCCAACCACACAGACCACCAGGGTTTGGCGGAGTGGCACGGGATCCCGTTCTTCCATGTCCCTGTCACGGCTGCCACCAAGCCCGCGGCCGAGGGCCGCCTGCTGGAGATCATCGACGAACTGGACGTGGAACTCATTGTCCTGGCCCGGTACATGCAGGTCCTCAGCGACGATCTGGCACGCAAGCTGGATGGCCGCGCCATCAACATCCACCACTCGTTCCTGCCTAGCTTCAAGGGCGCCAAGCCCTACCACCAGGCATACGCGCGTGGAGTGAAAACTGTGGGCGCCACCGCCCACTACGTGAACGGCGAGTTGGACGAAGGTCCCATCATCGCCCAGCAGGTAGTGGAAGTGGACCACACGTTCGGGCCGGACGATCTCGTAGCCGCCGGCCGGGACACCGAGTGCAAGGCCCTCAGCAACGCCGTTCGCTGGCACTGCGAGGGGCGGATCATCCTGAATGGGAACAGGACGATCGTGCTGAAGTAGGGCCCTGCAAGCACCCCTTTCGATGGTTCCCTGCGCAGACGCTGTTGCGAACGGCGGTGTGTGCAGGGAACCATCGAATTGGCGTTTAAGGACCTACAACCGAGCCAGTCGCGTTGCCAGATGCAGCGCAGCCAGCCTGCCGGTTCCCCGCGGATCCCCGCCACACAGTTCAAAGATCCGTTGGAGCCTGTGATGCAGGGACTGCCTTTCCAGGTGCAGTTCTCTCGCAGCCTGGGCAGTGTTGCACCCGGTATCCAGCCAGACGGCCAGGGTCCGCATCAGTTCGGACTTCTTCAAGCGATCATGCTCGACGACGGCACCCAGCTGCCGCTGTACGAACCCTTCACGCGTGGCCGGGTCCAGCGACTCTTGGGCAAGGAGCTCCACGGCCAGCGTGTCAGCGTCCACGACACCGCCGCCGGCCGAGGGCAAATCCAGCGCGCGACGCGCCTCAGCCAAGGACCACGGCGCCTCACCGATTCCCCTGCCCAAAGGTCCGACGGCCACCAAGGACCCAGCCGGCACCTCCAGCTGACGCAGTGATTCCATGAGCGCACGCCGGGTGGCCGCCCCATCCCCCGCCGCACCTCCGGCCAACGACGCGAGTGCGATCAGTTCCGCATTGTTGGCGTAGCTGGCGCTGTGCGGCACACCTTCACGAAGCAGCGCGTCCACTGCCGGACGAAGATGCCCGGCGCCGGTTGACCGAATCACTACCGCCGCCACCGCGCCCTTAGCTGGGAAACCCGAGGCCGGTCCGAGCTGCTGCAGCTGCCACTGCTGGCTCCCGGAATTGATGGCACGCATGAGCTCGATGCCCGCCAACTCCTTCAGCCCGGGCGGCATGCGTTGCAGCAACGCCAGCCCGAGGATGTCCACGGAACGTTCGCCCGCCACCCGCGCGAGGCCGCCATCGCCGTCGTCGGGCATGTGCAGTTCAAGTCTCGCGGCGAGGACGCCGCGCACCGGCACATCCACCGTGGTGACGGTGCCACGGTGGTCGAACGATCCGGCGGCACCCAGGGTGAGGCCCGACGGTGAGACCAGCCTGGCGCTGGCACCTGTCCTTTCAGACAAAACAGCCAGGAGTTGGTCGAGCCCGCCCCCGTGGGCAAGTTCGGCGGCCATCGCGTGGCTTGCCTGGTCACCGCGCTGAAGGTGCTCCACGGATTCGCTCACCAAGAGCGAATTGATCTCCTGCATGATTCCCACGAACGGGACCACCTGGCGCAGCTCTATGACCGGCAAGCCGGCGGCCTCGGCAACCTCCAGCATGCTCGCCGGAACTTCCGGCAGTGCCGGACCAGTCTCCAGGGCCAACGCGGCGACCCCGCGGGCGGCCAGTTCGCGAACGTAGTCGGCTTGCCGCTCGGCAGTGACGCCGGCGAGAGCCTGGCCTCCACTCAGCAACAACTCGCCGCCACTGAGGAGCGGTGCGATGTCCAATACCTCGCTGGAGTGCACCCAACGGACGGGCCGGTTCAGCGCTTCCGGCACGTTATTAAGGAACCGGGGTTCTGCGGATTTGAGACTTTGGTACTCCAAAGCCGCACCCAACTCTATGGACATGACACTCCGTATTGTTGTTCAGCATTTGATTATACACATCGTATCTTGTTGCTGTGATGCGAGGCACATACGCTGAAAGAGTCCCTTTCAAACACGGAGGCTCTCCCCATGCAAGACAACCTCTCCCCTGCGCCTTCAAGCCCATCGCAGTCAGGTCCGGCAACGGCGCCGGGTCATGACAGCGAAGCCTGGCTTCAGCCCATCCCCGAAGCAGACCGTACCCGCAAAGTCTCCGGACAATTCTGGATCTGGGCGGGCGCCAACCTCGCACCTATCAACTGGGTGCTCGGCGCCCTTGGCATCCACCTCGGCCTCGGTTTCGCTGACACAGTGATCGTCCTGGTCCTGGGTAACCTGATCGGCATGCTGCTGTTCGGCTGCTTCGTTCTCCTTGGCCAGAAGACCGGCGCCACTGGCATGGTGCTCGCCCGCGCCGCTTTCGGTCGTCAAGGCAACTACCTCCCGGCCGCCATCCAAGCCCTGCTGGTGATCGGTTGGTGCGCAGTCAACACCTGGATCATCCTGGACCTGGTCATGGCCCTGTTCGGAACCCTTGGCTGGGTGGATCCCGACGCCAAGAACTACGCCTGGAAGATCGGCGTCGCCACGGCCATCATGGCAGCGCAGGTTGCCATCGCCTGGTTCGGCTACAAGGCCATTGCAGCCTTTGAGAAGTGGACGGTCCCGCCCACCATCATCATTCTGGCCGTCATGTCTTGCGTGGCATGGTTCGGCATGAAGATCGACTGGGGCTATGCAGGACCCGCAGGCAACATCCTCGAGGGGTCCGAGCGCATCGCCGCCATGAGCGCAGTGATGACCGCCATCGGCATCGGCTGGGGCATTACCTGGTTCACGTACGCCGCCGACTACTCCCGCTTCGTCAGCACTTCGGTTCCCAAGCGCAGGGTCTACCTCGCCTCGGTTCTCGGCCAGTTCATCCCCGTAGTGTGGTTGGGCGTCCTCGGCGCAAGCCTGGCCACCAACAGCGGCGAGATCGACCCCGGAAAACTGATCGTCCAGAACTTCGGCGTCCTGGCCCTCCCCGTCCTCCTCATGGTGCTGCACGGCCCCATCGCCACCAACATCCTGAACATCTACACCTTCTCCGTGGCCACCCAAGCCCTGGACATCAAGATCAGTCGCCGCAAACTCAACCTGTTCGTCGGCGTCTTCTCGCTCATTGCCGTCGTATTCTTCATCTTCCAGGAGGACTTCGCCGCGGTGCTCGACGCCTGGCTGATCGGGCTGGTCGCCTGGGTGGCCGCCTGGGGTGGCGTCATGCTGGTGCACTACTTCTGGCTGGAAAAGCGCTGGCCCGCCAAGGTTGACCGTCTCTTCGATGCCGTGGGAACGCACCGCCTGCCCGTCATCAACTGGGCCGGAATCGTGTCCCTCCTGGTGGGGATCTTTTCCACCTGGCTGTTCATGTACGGACTGGTTCCTGCCATGCAAGGCCCCATCGCCGTGGCCCTCGGCGGCTGGGACCTTTCGTGGCTGGCTGGTGGCCTCACCAGCGCTGCGAGTTACGCAGTCCTCGGCCCGCGGGCACACAAGAAATACCTTCTAGCGGATTCGAACCACGTCTCTGTCACGCAGCCGGCCGCACCCGCTCCCGTAGTTTCCGAAAGGACCACAGCATGAACCAGCCCGCTTTCGCTGATTCGCTCCACCCGATCACGTGGCCGCAGGGCTACCAAGCTGCAGCGTCCTTCACTTTCGACGTCGACGCAGAGTCCTGCACCATCGCGCACGATCCTTCCAGCACCCGGCGCATGTCCCTCATGAGCCACCAGTCGTATGGCCCCAAGATCGCGGTGCCGCGCTTGCTTCAGATCCTGGACCGCCAGGACATCAAGGGGACGTTCTTCGTTCCGGGCTTCACGGCGGAAAGCTACCCGGATGTCGTCCGCAGGATCGCTGATGCAGGGCACGAGGTCGCCCACCACGGCTACCTTCACGAGCCAATGCAGGGCATCGACGCTGCAACCGAGGCCAGTTACCTGGACCGGGGACTCGAAGCTCTGGCCAACGTCGCGGGGATCCGGCCAGTTGGTTATCGGGCACCTTGGTGGGAGTTGAACTGGCAGTCGCCGGCACTCCTTGCGGATCGCGGCTTCCTTTATGATTCAAGCCTGCTCGACGGCGATGCCCCCTACCGCATGGCGGTCGCCGAGGGCGATTCCCGGGACATCGTGGAGATCCCCGTGGACTGGGCATTGGATGACTGGGAGCAGTACGGGTTCTACCCGGGAGTCACCGGCAGCGGGGTCATCGAGAGCCCGGCCAAGGCGCTGGAAATGTGGACCCTCGAAGCTCAGGCCCACCACTCCCAGGGCAGCTGCTTCGTCCTGACCAACCACCCGTTCATTTCAGGCCGACCGTCCCGTGCCGTCGCCTTGGAGCAGCTGATCGAGAGGGTCAAGGAGCTGGACGGCATGTGGGTCACCACGCTGGCTGAGATTGCGCAGCACACCAAGGACACCGTGCAGGAAATCCACACCCACGCGCGAATCGAGGTTCCACTGTTCCCGGGAGCCGGCGCAAGCTTCCGCCCCGCGCAGGTCCACGTCCCCGCGCACCACTAGCCCTCCCGTCGAGATGGCATTTCACCCCCATGTTGAACGGCAACATGGGGGTGAGCTGCCATCTCGACGAAGGGTTTTTGGGGGTTTAGCCGTTCACGGCGTTGATCCAGACGCCGATGATCCACGTACTGGCCGCAGCACAGGCGAGTCCGAACTCCACCAGGATGCCGATGCCGGTCGCTTTTAGCGCAGCGCCGCTCGAACGCACAGCTGCACGGAAGTCACGGGTCCGCTGGACTTCACTGAGGAGAAGTCCGACGGCGAACCCAACAAAGAGCCCCACCACGGGAATGACGAACATTCCCACAACACCCAGGACCACGCCGATCAGCACAGACCTGTTGGGGATACCGTGCTGTTTCAGTTTCCTTCCGGTGAGCACGGCACTGGCCGCCATTCCCGCCACCACGAACACCATTCCGACGGCGAAGATCACCCAGCCGAGCGGACCTGCACCTCCCCAGATGGCCCAGGCCAGCAGGCTCGCGCCAATGAGGATGCTCCCGGGAAGTACGGGAATGATGGTTCCGGCGACACCTACCGCAATGGCCAGGCCGCACAGGATGGTCACGATAAGTTCGGCATTCATGGCCCCAAGTCTATGGGCCGCTTGGCCGGCCAGCGGCGCAGCCAGACCGGCTTAACCACAAACGACGGCGACGCTCCCCAGCAGGGGAAGCGTCGCCGTCGTTGGTTCGAAGTCGGTAACCGCTATTCAGTCACTGCGGCAGCGACTGCCGCGGTGACGGCCGGCGCCACTCGGGCGTCCAGCGGGCTCGGCACGATGTAGTCCGCCGAGAGGTCTTCTGCGGCCAGTTCAGCGATGGCGTTGGCTGCGGCGATCTTCATGGCCGGCGTGATGCGGCGGGCCTTGGCGTCGAGTGCGCCGCGGAAGATGCCGGGGAAGGCCAGCACGTTGTTGATCTGGTTCGGGAAGTCGCTGCGGCCGGTGGCAACTACTGCTGCATACTTCCGGGCGACCTCGGGGAGAACCTCGGGGTCCGGGTTGGACAGGGCGAACACGATCGACTGGTCGTTCATGAGCTTCAGGTGTTCTTCGTCCAACTTGGAAGAGGAGACGCCCACAAAGACGTCGGCTCCCGTCAGACCTTCACCCGGACCACCGGTGATGCCGCGCGGGTTGGTCCGCTGGGCCATACGGGCCTTGACGCTTCCGGGGTCGGCCACGAGGTCGGCACGGTCAGCGTTGACCACGCCCTTGGAGTCGAGCAGGATGACGTCCTTGATGCCAACAGCAAGGAGAATCTCGGCAATGGCGATGCCTGCGGCACCTGCGCCGGAGACAACAACTCTGAGGCCGGTGAGTTCGCGCTGAGTCACCTTGGCAGCATTGGTCAGGGCGGCAAGAACTACGACGGCGGTGCCGTGCTGGTCATCGTGCATGACCGGGCAGTCCAAGGCTTCGATCAGGCGCTCTTCGAGTTCGAAGCAGCGCGGAGCCGAGATGTCCTCAAGGTTCACGGCGCCGAAGCTCGGCCGGAGACGGACCAGGGTCTCGATGATCTCGTCCACGTCGGTGGTGTTGAGCACCAGCGGGATGGAGTCGAGATCGCCGAAGGACTTGAACAGGGCCGACTTTCCCTCCATGACCGGCAATGAGGCGCTGGGGCCAATGTTGCCAAGACCCAGAACGGCTGTGCCATCGCTGACCACAACAACAAGGCGTTCAGCCCAGGTGTGCGTGCGGGCAAGTTCGGGATTGGAGTGGATGGCGCGGCTGACCTGGGCGACGCCCGGGGTGTATGCGATGGAAAGGTCCCGCTTGTTATTGAGCGGAACGGTGCTGGAGATGGTGAGCTTGCCGCCTTCGTGTGCCGCGAAGATCTCTTCTTCGCTCAGTACCAGGGCATCGTTATCAGTTGCAATTGTCTCAATGGACACGTCTTTGTCTCCTCAGGCTAGCCGTGAACCCACGGCACGATTCGGGCAGGAACAGAACTGCTGGTGCGGACCAAGGGTGACTGGTCCGGCATTGCTTCTGCAGATAGGGGGCTGCTAGCCGCTTCGGTGTTTCCAGCCTAGGGAAGCGCCGAGGGTACAAGATTCAATACCAAGAGAGACGATTCGAGAGTAAAACGTTCAACCAGCTATAAATGTGATCTACATCATTCCAAAAAACGTGTTCTGACGCCATGCCGGTCTAGACCAGCAGGACTTTCACTCCTCGCCAGTGAGGAGCGTGCACGCTTTCTTGAGATCCTTCTCGGCCTCAAACAGAGATAGCCTGCGACAGCGGACGGCTTGTACCAACCCGCTCACCAGGTGCAACAGGATCCGGGCCCTGACGGCGTCCTTCCCGGGGTCCCTGCTCAGCGACCCAACCACTTCCTCGGACAGGGCATCTATTTCCCGCAGTAGCTGCGCAGTGTCATCGTCCTTGCCCGCGGGCCGGATGAGGCAGTGCTCCACTCCCGGCTGCATGACCCTCAGATGGAAAATCTCCATCATCAAACCGGCGAGGGCGTGGCCTTTGCCTTCCCGCAATCGGACGCCGTCGCGGAGTTCCCGCAGCTGCTGCCGATAGACGGCCAGCATGAGGTGGGCAGTAGAGGGAAAGTAGCGGTAGAGCGTGCCAAGTGGAATGTCAGCGCGGGCGGCAACGTCAGACAAGCTCAAGGTATCGAATTGCCGCTGGGCAAATCCTTCGGCAGTCTTCAGGATGCGGGCATAGCGCAGCTGCTGCCGCGGCGTGGTGGGTGCGGCGGCCATACGGGGCAGCCCCGTGGTCAGGTCAAGGGAGTAGGGTTCCAGTGAGTTTGATGCGGGCATTTCCGGCGATCTCTTGGCAGGCTGACAAGGAAACGGCCGGCTGGGTCAAGGACCGCGGCTGGCCGATCGCATCAATGATACGGGAGCAAAATGACCGTTTGCTGAGAGCTCCCTTTGCACCCATGAGCCACGCCGTTCCCGGCTATCGACCCTGCAGACACATACACTTCATGCAGGTTTGATGGCGCACCGGGAGGAACACGCATGGGGACATTACGACGTCGGATTGCAGCCGCGCTGCTGACCGCCACTGTGGCGGCCATGGCACTTAGTCCGCTACCGGCGTCGGCCGCGCCCAGCAACGGACCAGACCCCATACTCAACGGCGAAGCGTTTGTGGGCAAAAAGCTGACCGCTGACATAGGTGCCTACACTTTTTATAGCTGCGGGGGTGGCAAAGGCCCGGACTTCACGGTGTACTGGACCCGGGATGGCTTCCTCGTGGCCGGCGAAACAACCCGGAGCTACCTCCTTGAGCCCGATGACACAGGCGCCCGGATGGCCGCCCACGTCACGGCCAGCAGAACGGCCTGCGGTGGAGAATCCCTGCACAGCAACGAAACCAAGCCTGTTGGCGCCGTGAACCGGGCGGCAGGATTCACGGGACGCAGCTTCGAACTGTTGACCCGCGCTAATGACGGCTCGCTACTGCTCTACGGGCGAAATGGCAGTGTCTGGGACCCTGCCCGAACAGTGGGATATGGCTTCAACATCTTCAACACGGCATTCTCCCCGGGCGATTTCGACGGCGACGGCAAAAGCGACGTGATCGTGCGCGACTCCGTCGGCGGGCTCTACCTCTTCGGCGGAGACGGGGCCGGGGGATGGAAACCGGCCAAGTCAATCGGCAATGGATGGAACGTGTTCGACTCCATCATCGGCCCGGGCGACTTCAACGGTGATGGCCACAACGACGTCCTGGCAAGAGAACCCGGCGGCGCCCTTTACCTCTACCCGGGCAATGGCGCCGGCGGATGGTTGGCTCGAACCGCCGTCGGGACCGGCTGGAACGTTATGGACGCATTGGCAACCCCTGGCGACTTCAATGGCGACGGCAATGTGGACATCCTGGCGCGTGACCGCAGTGGGTACCTGTTCTTTTACGGAGGCAACGGCGCAGGCGGCTGGTCACGGTCCTGGATGATCGGCGTCGGATGGAACGCGCTCAGGTTCATAGGCGGCGCCGGCGACTTCAACGGGGACGGCTTCCCCGATGTTTACGGGGTGGACCAGCAGGGCCGCTTGCTTGCCTACTACAGCGACGGAAAGACCGGCTGGAAGGGCACCGAGGTTGTAGGCGCAGGCTTTGGATGGTTCACAGCAATCTTCTAGGAAAATCCCAGACGCGGTACCATTAACCGCATAAAGTCTGGGGAGGACACAATGTTTGCTTCATCACGCCCTACGTCCGGCATGCGCCGGGCAATTGCCGGAGTAGCGGCTGCGATCTTTGCAGCAGTAGTACTTGCCCCCGCTCCCGCCATGGCCAACATGGACCCTGAACCTCCAGTAATTACAGGCGCTCCTTATGTTGGTTCCACGCTGACAGTTTCATGGGATCCTATGGCCTATAAGGGCTGCGCCCAGGCCTCCGGGCCCGATACACGCATCTACTGGACTCGCGACGGCGAGTTGGCCGCCGACCATACAACCTGGCCCCACTACCTCCTCGGCGAAGAAGACCGCGGCAAAACCATCGCAGCGCACCTGGTGGCAAACCATCCCTGCGAGGGCCTGGAAGTTGCCAGCGAGGAAACTGCACCGATTTCCGCTTCGAACCGCCCCAATGGCTTCACCAGCCGCGGCGCATTCGAACTCCTGGCCCGCCGCAGCGACGGCGCCTTGGTGATGTACCCGCGCGTGTTCAACAGCTGGGAACCGGCACGGACCGTCGGCGCCGGCTGGAACATCTTCCCCACAGTGCTCTCCCCCGGCGACTTCGACGGCGACGGCAGCAACGACGTCCTGGGTCGGGACTCGGCCGGCGGGCTTTACCTGTACAGCGGCGATGGTTCAGGCGGCTGGAACGGTCCCAGGAAAGTCGGCACCGGTTGGAACATCTTCACGTCGTTGGTGGCCCCCGGGGACTTCAACAGCGATGGCACCAACGACATCCTGGCCCGCGATGCCAACGGAATTCTTTACCTCTACCCCGGGGACGGGGAGGGCGGATGGCTGCCCAGGTCCGTGGCCGGCCAAGGCTGGAACGCCCTGAACGCGATCATCACCCCCGGCGACTTCGACGGCGACACAAACGTTGACATCCTGGCCCGGGACGCTTCCGGCTACCTGAGGCTCTACAGCGGAAACGGCATCGGTGGCTGGAACGGCATGACCGTTGTTGGTCAAGGCTGGAACGGCATGAGCAAGATCGGCAGCGCAGGCGACATCAACGCCGACGGCAGCCTCGACGTCTTTGCCGTGGACGGCTCAGGCCAACTGCGCGCCTACTACGGCAACGGCAATGCCGGCTGGGCTGGTGCTGAAGTGGTGGGCTGGGGCTGGGGCGGGTTCACGGACCTGTTTTAGGTCTATGCGACGCTCTTGATCTTCACCACGAACACTGCTCCCAACAGACCAATCACCGCGGCGGCTACGTATAGCGAGACGTAGCCGCCCAAGTTCTTGACAAAGAGAAAGGCGATGGCTGGAGCCAAAACCTGCGGCAGCGAGTTGGCGATATTGATGACCCCAAGGTGCCTTCCTCGATCCATGGCGGCGGGCAGGACCTCCGTGATCAGGGCGAAGTCCACAGCCAAGTAGGCTCCGAATCCGATCCCCAGCACCGTTGCTCCTGCAATCGCACCGATCCAGGTAGGCGCAAAAGCAAGAATCAGCGAGGCCGCAGCGATGATGGCGGACGAGGCGATAACCAAGGGCTTTCGCTTGCCCATCCCGTCGCTCAGCCGCCCGCCTAGGACGCTGGTGATGATGACTGTGACCGCATACAGCCCTGTGACGACCAAGACCCCGAACTCCGGCTCAATTCCTTCCGTCTCCTTGAGCCGGACTGCGTCGCTGAGAAAGTAGAGCAAGTAGATCGTCACCATGTGATTGCCCGTGCTGACCAGGAATCTGGTCAGCCAGGCCCAAGCGAAATCGGGGTAGCGCTTAGGCGAAACCCAGAAGCCCTGGAGGAATTTCACCATTTTGAAAGCGGGACGCTCGCCGGGCGGCAGGGGCTGATCGTCGCTTTTCAGCAGGTAAAGCACGACGCCGGCCAGCAGCGCCGCGGCGCATACCCAGTAACCGGCGGCAAAGTCTCCGGCTACGACGGCAGCAATTATTGCTCCAACAAGGATGCCCACGGTCTGACCCATGGCTGCCAGGCCGCCCACAGTTCCGCGCTGCGGCACGGGAACACGGTCCGGTATAGCAGCGAAGATCGCCGCGTACATGGCGTTCGCTCCCGCCTGCACCAGACACCAAAGCACCGTCATGGCTGCGACGTTGGGAGCGCCGGCCAAGGCAACAAGGGCCACCGCCCCCAGAATGGCGCCCATCAGGACCCAAGGGACACGGCGTCCAAATCGCGACGTCGTGCGATCGCTGAAGGCGCCAAACAAGGGATTCGCAACCATGGAAACAGCGGCACCACAGCCAGTGACCAAAGCAAGGATTGCTTCCTTTTGGCCTTCATCGAAGTGGGCCGCCTGCTGTCCGAGAAGAACTTGGAGGGGGCCAAAGAACGCTGCGTTGATGCCAAGGTTGACCAGAACAACGCCGGTGACCCAGATCGGCCGAACCCGGGTAACAGGTTCAGCCAGTGCCGTTGCCGTAGCTCCTCGGACTACGGCTGGATCCGGCACCGGGCCCGGTAGATCGGACAAGCTCATAGCAGGTTCCCCCTCATTTCAATGTTTGGACTCAGCCTAGCGCGGTGGAGCGACACTGAACCGCCGTCACACCTTTTTCCACATAGGCCGAAACATCTCCTGCGGCAGCCGTGACGCACACGTTAGTGTGGCCTCAAACCGATAGAGGAGCAGCACTATGAGCGAGCAAGTAAATACCGCCGATCTCTACGACGAACGCGGCGAGGAACTGGAGTCCATCGCTGTTCAGTTTCAGAATTTGGGTGGCCACACACACTTCAGTGGGCCTGTCCGCACTATTCGATGCTTCGAGGACAACGCCCTGGTGAAGACCGTCCTGAGCACTCCCGGGGACGGAGCCGTTCTGGTCATTGACGGCCAGGGGTCGCTGAGGACTGCACTCATGGGTGACATGATCGCGGAAAGTGCCGTAGCAAACGGCTGGGCCGGAGTGGTAATCAACGGAGCCATTCGCGACCGCGAGGCCATCGCCCGCCTCCCCCTGGGCGTCAAAGCTCTGGGCAGCAACCCAAAAAAGAGTGCCAAGACCGGAGTGGGCGAGGTGGACGTTCAACTAGTGATCGATCGCGTGCGGATCCAGCCCGGCGTGATGATTTTCTGCGACACGGACGGCATTTTGGTGGAGCGCTAAACCTTTTGAAGGCGCCGACTTGGAAGAAAAGTCGAAGAAACATTCTCTCGGGGGGAATCAATCGGGCCGTAAGATAGTTACTGAAAGCAACTATCCTGCTTATCCCACTTTTCTGCCACCTCTGGAGAAGATATGTCCAAAACTGCGCCCATACGGGCCGCCGGTGAGGTCCTGACGCATCGTCAGACACTCACCGTCATGGTGGGGCTCATGCTCGGCATGTTCCTGTCCTCGCTGGATCAAACCATCGTGTCCACGTCCATCTACACCATTGCCAATGATCTCGATGGCCTGTCCCTCCAGGCGTGGGCCACCACGGCGTACCTCATCACATCGACGGTAAGCACCCCGCTCTACGGCAAGCTCAGCGATATATTCGGCCGCCGCCCGCTCTACCTGGTGGCCATTGTGATCTTCCTGATTGGCTCCCTTTACGCGGGCTCGGTCCACTCCATGACGGAGCTCGCCATTGCCCGCGGCATCCAAGGCCTCGGCGCCGGTGGCCTGCTGGCATTGGCGCTGACCATCATCGGTGACATCGTGGCGCTGAAGGACAGGGCGAAGTACCAGGGCTACTTCATGTCAGTCTTCGGTATTTCATCCGTCCTCGGCCCGGTCATCGGCGGGGCCTTCGCGGGCTCGGCCAACATCCTGGGCTTCGAAGGTTGGCGCTGGGTCTTCTTCATCAACCTCCCCATCGGGCTCGCCGCCCTTGTAGTTGTCTTCATGTACCTTCACCTGCCGGCACGGCACGTGAAGCAAAAGATCGACTACTGGGGTGCGGCGGCAATCACGCTGGCGATTGTGCCCCTGCTGCTGGTTGCAGAACAGGGCCGCGTTTGGGGTTGGGCCTCCGGCGCATCCTGGCTCTGCTATGGACTTGGCGTGATCGGCATTGTGGCGTTCCTGCTCGCCGAGAAGCGTGCCGGGGACTACGCATTGATCCCGCTGCGTCTTTTCAAGAACACCACTTTCGGGTTGTCCTCGCTGCTGAACTTCATCATCGGCATAGGCATGTTCGGCGCAATCGCAATGCTGCCTATGTACCTGCAGCTCGTGAAGGGGCTGACTCCTACCGAGGCTGGCCTGATGATGATCACGTTTACCGTAGGCATCCTCTTCGGGTCGATCTCTGCCGGCCGAACCATCTCCTCATCCGGCGTATACCGGATCTTCCCGATCCTGGGCACGGCCATCCTGGCCGCTGCAGCCACCGTCATGGGTTTGGTGCTCGGCGTCGATACCGGCCTGTGGGTTCCCGGCCTGATAGCAGTGTTCTTCGGCGTCGGATTGGGCTTCTGCATGCAGCCGCTCACGCTCGCAATGCAGGTGTCCGTCCCGCCCAAGGACATGGGCGTAGGCACTTCCACTGCGGCGTTCTTCCGTTCCATGGGCGGGGCTGTGGGAACGGCAGTGTTCATTTCCATGTTGTTCAGCACGGCGGCCGACAAGATCGCCGAAGGCATGAAGACCGCCGCTTCCAGCCCTGACTACCAAGCCGTGATGACGGACCCGGCTGTGGCATCGGACCCGGCAAACGCCAAGCTCTTCGACTTCTTCAAGAATGGCGCCAACAACGAATCGCTGAACGACACCAGCTGGCTTCACACGGCCAACAGCACACTGACACGGCCCATCACTGAAGGCTTTGCCCAAGCGATCGATATCGTCATGCTCACGGCTGCGGGGCTCATGCTGATTGCCTTCCTGATCAGCTTCGCCCTGCCCAACAAGAAGCTGACGGATCCCAAGGCCGCTGCCAAGGAATCCGTTCCGGCGCACTGATACCTGGACAGATTGAGCCGGCTACTAAAGACCTGGTTCATAGACAAACGGCTCATTACTAGCTCGTTCGTAGAGAACGGCAGGCAGTCTCCGGACCGCCTGCCGTTTTCCTTTGGGTCATTGTAATCCGTGTAATTCGGTCGACAGCTTCTAGTACGAACCTTTTACTTCCAGTACGAACCCTTTATGAGCTCGATGGCCATCTCCAGGTCAACGCGAAGGTCTCGATCCTCCACATCGGACGGCAGCGTGAAACCTGCCTGCATCATCGCGCGCAGCCGTGCGCTGGCGAACTCTTCGGGTCGCCGCCCCTGCAGCCGCAGGGCACGGGAAGCGCAAACAAGCTCGACGGCGGCAACGGTGGCCAGTGCGTCCGCCGTCGATTCCAACTGGGCGGTGGCCACGCTTGCGAAGCTTGCATCTTCCTCAGCCCCGAGTGACAGCACCACCGTCTGCAGGCTTGCCGGCTGGGCGTTGGCCCGAATCCGGCCGACGGCGGCAGCAGCCACATATTCGAGCATCATCACCCCTGACTGACCTGAACCGTCCTCAGCCAGGAAGGGGTGCAGGCCCGTGTATTTCGGGTCGCAAAGGAGGTCGATCCTCCGAAGGTGAGTGGCGCACGCCGCGCCGATGGCCAGCTGCAGCGTATCCACGCGGCGGGCAAGGTTAGTCATCTGGAAGAGCCCGTGGTGAGCGACGTCGTTCGTGCCATCGGACGGCGAGCCGTGAACGAGCGGATTCTCATTGCCCACTGTGACAAGACGGGTCAGCAGAGCATGCAAGCCCGCGAGTTCCTCGGCTTGGGAACCAAAAATCTGCGGCAAGGTCCGCAAGCAGTATGGATCCTGAATGCGGGCAGGCTCGCCGCTGCCGTGAACCATGCCATGGAACATCGTTGCGGCCGAGGCCACCTCTGGGGTATCCGCAGCCGCCGCTACCGCGGGGCTCAGGGCTTCGGAGTTGCCGGACATCGCAATGAAGGACAGTGCAGCCGATGACGCTGCGTTGTCCAAGAGACTCGACAGTTTTTGCTGAGCCAGGATTGCTTGACCAATAGTCAGCGCACTGGAGCTGATGAACGGAAGGGCATCGGCAGTTGCCCACGCCGTTAGGCGAACGGGAACGTTACCGCCACCCAATGGCTGGCGTTCGCCCAGCAAAGTGAGCGCCGTACCGGCCAATGCCTGCAGGTCCGCAGTTCCGATGCCACCGAACTCCCGGATTTCCGGAACGACATCGCTATTGATGAGTTCCACCAATTGTTCGGCAATGGAGGGGTTGATCCCAGATCCGCCGGCCGCCAATTGGCTGAGCCTGACAACCAACATCGCACGAACGGTCCTGCGATCCAGTGCTCTGCCCGCATCCACAGCATGGCTGCGCAGAAGCTTCAGCCCGTGAGTATCCCGGCCCTCGGCTGCCGTCAGCGACACGGTGCGGTTCGCTCCAACGCCGGTCGATCGGCCGTAGACCGGACGCCGCAATGCCGTAGCTTCAGCAGACTTCCGCGATTCGTCCATTCGGACCAAAGCTTCCGGAGCCAGCACGACGTCTTCGCCGTCGGCTACTGCGACGACATCGGCCAAGTCCAGCGTCGAGCCATCAATCGTGACCATAAACCGGTCCTTTCCAGTCAGTTTCCGGCACTAATCCGTTTCCGGGGCAGCGCAGTAGAAGCAGTCCTCCGGACAAGACAACTGGTTTTGTTCGACACCTGCACTATCTCGGATGTCAGGCTGGAAGACCAGTGGGGAGAGTTGTGCCGTCATCGTTCACCAAGGGTCAACTGAAACCCGTCCTCAGTGTGAAAGAGCTTCCGAATCCCTGTCCTGGAAAGGATCCAGAGAATTGTGCCATCCGCGGTTCTATCATCCACAGTCCCCCGAAACGGATTGTGGCCCCCTTTTGTCATTGTCACCCGTGTTCCGATAGCGACTGATGCCCACGTTCCCGGGCTTTCCCTGTCCATGGTGCGTTTCCTCGCTCTCCGATGCGTGTGCTGATCGTTTGTTATTCGAACTGATGCCTAGGTTGCCCCAGGACGGCCAGGCAAGAATGCGTTGCATAGCCGTCCCGGGATGTCCTTCGAGATGCAGCTAGCGCGTGCTTGCGGTCTCGTTCATGGGGATGCGGACGCCGCGTTCGTTGGCGACCTCGACGGCGCGGTCGTAGCCGGCATCGACGTGGCGGATGACGCCCATGCCGGGGTCGTTGGTCAGGAGCCGTTCGAGCTTTTCCGCGGCCAGGTCCGTGCCGTCAGCAACGGAGACCTGCCCGGCGTGCAGCGACCGGCCAATACCGACACCGCCGCCGTGATGGATCGACACCCAGGTAGCACCCGAAGAGGTGTTGATCAGGGCGTTCAGCAACGGCCAGTCAGCAACCGCGTCCGAACCATCGGCCATGGACTCGGTCTCCCGGTACGGGGACGCCACCGAGCCCGAGTCCAGGTGATCACGGCCGATCACGATCGGGGCCTTGACCTTGCCCTCCTTCACGAGCTGGTTGAACAGCAGGCCGGCCTTGGCGCGTTCGCCGTACCCAAGCCAGCAAATACGCGCCGGCAAACCCTCGAACTCCACCCGGTCCGCAGCAGCATCCAACCACTTGTGCAGGTGCTTGTTCTCCGGGAACAACTCCTTGATGGCTTTGTCCGTGACGGCAATGTCTTCCGGGTCCCCCGACAGCGCAACCCAGCGGAACGGGCCCAAACCCTCGCAGAACAACGGACGAATATAGGCCGGAACGAAGCCGGGGAACTCAAACGCCCGCTCGTACCCGCCCGTGCGTGCCTCGTCACGGATCGAGTTACCGTAATCAAACACCTCAGCACCAGCGTCCTGGAACTCCACCATCGCCTGGACCTGCCGTGCCATGGACGCCTGGGCTTTCTTGGTGAACCCTTCCGGATCCGCCGCGGCCTCAACATGCCACTCCGCCACGGTAATGCCCTCCGGCAGGTAGGACAGGGGATCATGGGCACTGGTCTGGTCCGTGACCACATCAAAGGTCACCTCCCCGGCCTTATGCCGACGCAGCAGTTCCGGGAAAACCTCCGCGGCGTTGCCCACATACCCCACAGACCAGCCGCGGCGCTCGTCCTTCGCGGCTTGGACCTTCTTGATCGCAGCATCCAAATCCGTTTCGACCTCATCCAGGTACCGCTTACCCACACGCCGACGCAGGCGGGACTCGTCGACGTCGACAATCAGGCACGCGCCGTCGTTCAACGTCACCGCCAGCGGCTGCGCCCCGCCCATGCCACCACAACCACCGGTCAACGTCAGCGTCCCGGCCAACGGGCCCTCCGTGGAACCCTCCGCGGCGGGGGCCGGGTGACGGCCCTCCGCAGCCAGCTTGTTCCCCACCGCAGCGAACGTCTCATACGTGCCCTGCAGGATGCCCTGCGTACCGATGTAAATCCACGACCCGGCCGTCATCTGCCCATACATCATCAAACCCTCAGCCTCGAGACGGCGGAACTCAGGCCACGTCGCCCAATCCCCCACCAGGTTCGAGTTCGCGAGGAGAACGCGCGGAGCCCACTCATGAGTACGGAACACACCCACCGGCTTGCCCGACTGCACCAGGAGCGTCTCATCCTTCTCCATCGTCTCCAACGTCCGGGTAATCGCATCAAACGCAGCCCACGAACGGACAGCACGACCCGTGCCCCCGTAAACCACCAGATCATCCGGACGCTCAGCAACCTCCGGATCCAGGTTATTCATCAACATGCGCAACGGCGCCTCGGTCTGCCACGACTTGGCAGTAAGCTCAGTACCCCGCGCGGCCTTAACCGGACGGGCACCAGTAGTGAAATCGGCAGTCATTCTTTACTCCTCTAAAGCAGCCAGCTAAATGAACCAGCAGGGATTTAGCCCAGGTTCTTGGTCTTGAGCCATTCCTTGGCGATTTCGCCGATGTCCTCGAACTTGGCCACACGACCGTTCATCTTGATCAGGTCCTCAGTGGTGAGCGCAGCAGAGACCTTGTCCAGTGTCTCCTTGACGGTGTCCGTGGACTTCTTCTCATTGATGACCGGCACGATGTTCTCGGAAAGGAAGAGGTTCTTGTTGTCCTCAAGCGCCACGAGGTTGTTCTCAGCCAACGCGGGATCGGTACTGAAGAGGTCGGCTACCTGTACCTGACCGGAAAGGAGGGCGTTCAGCGTGAGCGGCCCACCGGCGTCGAGCGCTGAAAATTCCTTGAACTCAAGGTTGTAGACGGACTTCAGGCCGGCAACGCCGTTGAGGCGGGTCTTCCACTCCGGCGGGCCACCCAACACCAGTTCCTTGGCAACGGGCTGGAGGTCTTCGATGGTCTTCAGTTTGTACTGGTCAGCGATTTCCTTCTTGACGGTCAGGACGTCCTTGTCCTCCGCTTCGGAAGCAGTCAGTGCGGTCAGGCCAGCCGGGATCTTTGTGGTCAATTCCTTGGCAACGTCCTCGGACGACACTGCCTTGGTGGCGGAGTCGAGGTACTGCAGGAGCGCGCCGCCGTATTCAGGCATGAGGTCGATGGAACCGTCCTTGAGCGCGGGGATAGTGACCTCGCGGCTGCCAATGCTCGGCTTCTCAGTTACCTCGACACCCTTGGCTTTGAGGGCTTCGGCGTAGATCTTGGCGATCAGCTGGCTCTCGGGAAAGTCCGCGGAACCTACGATAATGCTGTCGCCCGAACCCCCTGCTGCGGCTGTGTTGGATGAGCTCATGGGGTCCCCGCCGCCACAGGCGCTCAGGGTGATGGCAGCGACGGCCGCCAAGGTGAATCCAGTGAGGTACTTCTTCATGTCAACTCTCCTGAAATGGGTGCTGCAAGGCATGCAGCGGCCAGGTTGGGGTGGGTGGAGGTGAATCTTGTGCGCCGAACCACCGGCGCCGGTGTTGGTTAGACCGTGACGGGGGTCTTCACGGGTTCGGCCACAGCGGCCGACTTGATGGTGCGCCGGGTCAATCCGGGTGAGACAACGCGGCGGGTGATGAAAGCGAGAAGCTGGTCGAAGAACAATGCCAGCAGGGCGACCAGAACGGCGCCGGCGACCATTTGTCCGTAATCGTTCTGGGCCTTGCCGTCGATCAGGAGGCGGCCCAGACCGCCAAGCGAAATGTATGCGGCGATGGTCGCAGTCGAGATGATTTGCAACAGTGCGCTGCGGACACCGGACAAAACCAGCGGAAGAGAGCAGGGCAGCTGGACGTCCGTGAGGATCTTCATGGTGCGGAAGCCCATGCCTTTTGCGGCGTCGACGGCGGCAGCATCCACAGCGCGCACGCCGGCGTAGGTGTTGGTCAGGATAGGCGGAACTGCCAGAAGAACCAGCACGATGAGACTTGGAAGTATGTAGCCCATGCGGGATGGGAAAGCTGGCGAGATGAGCAGGACCAGCAAGATCAACAAGCCAACGCTGGGAAGTGCCCGGAGCGCGTTGGCAAGGCCGGCGATCATGAACACACCTTTGCCGGTCACACCAATGTAGATACCCAGCGGCACGGCAATGATGGCGGCAATTGCCAAGGCAATAAGGGAGTACAGGAGATGCTCAGCGATCAACGTTGGAATGCCGTCTGCGCCGCTCCAGTGTGCGGGGTCGAACAAGTAATTCACGATGCCACCACCTTGGGGGTCCACGGTGTCAGCCACCGGTTGATGAGGATAATCAGCCCGTCAAGGATCATGGCGAGGACCACGCAAAGCACAATGCCGGCGATGATCGGAGTGTAGAAACGGAGCTGGAAGCCCTGTGTGAAGAGGGAGCCGAGCTGCGGTATACCCAGCAGGGCGGCGACAGATACGAGACTGACGTTGGAGACGGCGGCGACGCGCAAGCCTGCGCAAATCACCGGGACACCCACGGGAAGTTCAACTTTCAGAAGGCTCTGGTATCCGCGATAACCCATGGCCTTGGCAGCTTGGACGGTATCCTCCGGAACGGAATCGAGGGCATCTGCCACCACACGGACCAGCAGGGCCACGGTGTAGATGGTCAGTGCGGCCACAATGTTGAGCGGATCCAGGATCTTGGTACCCAGGACCAGGGGAAGGAGCACGAAGAGCGCCAGGGAGGGGACTGTGTAGAGCAGCCCGGCAACACCCACCAAGAGCGGGTAGATCCGCCGACTGCGGTGCGCCCACCAGCCAAGAGGCAGTGCGATGAGCAGCCCCAGGATCAGCGGGGTGACGGCCAGCAGAACGTGCCAGCCCAGCAGGAACACAATGTTGTCGAACTGGCGGCCCAGCCACTCGAAGTTCATCAGATCGTCTCCAGGTGTGGTTCGGCCTCGATAGCCTTGACCACGTCCGTTGCAGACACGGTCCCAATCAATTCGCCATGCTCGTTGACAACCACGCCGCGGCGGCTGGGTGAGGAGAGGGCAGCGTCGAGCAGCTGCCGCATGGTTCCTGATGCTGCTGCCGGGATCCCGCTGAGATTCAGGTTCTCCCGCTTCACTTCACCATTGAGGAGCTGAGTCTGAGCCCAACCGAGAGGCTTCCGGCCGCCGTCGACCACCAACACCCAAGCGCCCAGCGCCTTGGCGCGAGCCTCATCCGCAGAAGCACCCAGGTGAACCACGGCTTCTTCGCCGATAGCCACGGCGCCAGCGGTTTTCGTAAAGCCGAGGGAGCGGTAACCGCGGTCACGGCCCACGAAATCGGCCACGAACTCGTCTGCGGGCGCAGTGAGTAGCTCTGAGGGGGACGCCATCTGTGCAAGCTTGCCGCCCACGCGCATCACGGCAACCTGGTCCCCGAGCTTGAGGGCTTCGTCGATGTCGTGGGTAACCATGATGATGGTCTTGCCGATTTCGCGCTGCAGGCGCAGGAACTCCTCCTGAAGCTGGGCGCGTACGACAGGATCCACGGCACTGAAAGGCTCATCCATCAGCATGAACGCCGGGTCAGATGCGAGCGCGCGGGCAACACCCACACGCTGCTGCTGGCCACCGGAAAGCTGCCAGGGATAACGTTTGGCGAAGCTCGCGGGCAGCCCAACACGCTCCATCAGTTCGAGCGCCTTGGTCCGGGCCTTCTGCCGGCTTTCCCCGAGCAGTAGCGGCATGGTGGAGACGTTGTCCACGATGGTCTTGTGCGGGAAGAGCCCTGCGTGCTGGATGACGTATCCGATCCTGCGGCGGAGCAACGCTGCGTCCATGCCGGAGGTGGGCTGATCATCCAGGTAGATGGTGCCGCTGGTGGGTTCGATGAGGCGGTTGATCATCCTCAGGGAGGTGGTCTTGCCGCAGCCGGAAGGACCAACAAGGATGGTCAGCTTTCCGGTGGGGGCTTCCAGGTTGAGGCCATCGACTGCCACCGTCCCGTCAGGGTAGGCCTTGGTGACATTTTCAAATTTGATCATTTACTTTTCCATGCTTTCCTGGGGCACTTCATGGTTTTCGTCGGGTTCCACGAGGATGGTGTCGGCTACCTTCACCAGTTCCTCGCCAAATGTGTGGGCCTTCGCCTCGTCCAAGCGGTAGCTGGGCACCACGATGCTGAGGGCTGCCACTGTTCGGCCGCCGATCACAATGGGTGCGGCGACGGCCGTTATGTCGTCTTCAACGCCACTCCGCACGATGGCGTAACCGCGGCCGTTTTGTCCGCCTGTCAGCACCTTGCCAGCGGCGGACCCGTCCAGCGGGATGCTCCTGCCGACCCAACTGGTGTGCCGGACAGAGCGGGTACCTTCGACGATGGCTATGTAGATTCCGGTTTCCCCAGGACCGGGAATACTCAAGTAGCAGGACTCGCCAGTCTCAGCCACAAGCCGCTTCATATGCGGCGTGCAAAGCGACACCAAGGATTCCTGGCCTAATGCCAGCGCTCCCAGCTGAATGACACTTGCGCCCGGGCGAAAGTTGCCCCCGGGATCCCGCGTCACGAAGCCGCTGCCTTCCAAGGTGCGGAGGAGGCGGAGCGCGGTACTGGCCGACAGGTCTACCACCCGCGCTGCGTCACTGAGGCTGATGGAGCCGTCAGTACAGACCGCACTGAGGAGGGCCAGCGCCCTCTCGACTGTTCGGGTGGAAGAATCAGCTGCCACTGCCTGACCTGCTTTCAAGTGGTCTACATCACCATGTCTTGCCACTTAGTAAAAATCACTTTTCACCAAATGGCAAGAGTTTTCTGAAATTTGCGTGAAATTCCAGTTATGAGACGTCGTGGCTCCTCAAGTGGGGCCTGGCATGTTTCCACCACGTAAATAGTCGCCGAAGCCCTTGTCATGTGGTGGCATCTGGTTTTTACTTGGTGGCAGTCTTCAATCGGAGGAAAAACGTGGAAACCGTCAATCAGCTCCTTGCCTCAATCCAGGACGTGGGCCGCGACGCGGTGCGCGGAGGCTACTCCAGGGCCGTCTATACAACACCCGAACTCGATCTCAAGGAGTGGTTCGTCGAGCAAGCCCAGCAACGCGGTCTCGATGTCCAAACGGACAGGAACGGCATTATCTGGGCATGGTGGGGCAAGCCCCATGACGGCGCCCTCGTCACCGGGAGCCACCTCGATTCGGTGCCCGGCGGGGGTGCCTTCGACGGTCCGCTCGGCGTCGCTTCCGCGCTGGCCGCCGTCGACATCCTCAAAGCCCGTGGAGTCCAGCCGCCACGATCGCTGGCAGTCACCGTTTTTCCAGAGGAGGAAGGGTCGCGCTTTGGCGTGGCGTGCCTGGGTTCGCGGCTCCTCACCGGCGCGATCGACGTCGGGAAGGCCCTGAACTTGCGCGATATCAACGGCGACTCCTTCGCCGACGTCGCCAGCTCCAATGGGCTGGATCCCCGCCACATAGGCCCGGATCCGGAAGCCATGGCGCGCATCGGCGACTTCGTTGAACTGCACGTCGAACAGGGAAAGGGCCTGGGGCAAAACGGTCCTGCCATCGCCGTAGGAAGTTCGATCCTGGGCCACGGCCGCTGGAAGATCAGCGTCAACGGCCAAGGCAACCACGCGGGCACCACTCTCATGGCAGACCGCGCCGATCCGATGGTTGCAGCCGCACAGATCGTCTTGGCCGTTCGGGAAACAGCTGCCAAGCAACCCGACGCCCGTGCAACAGTGGGGCGCCTGACGCCCGTTCCGGGCGGGACGAATGTGATCGCCTCGCGCGTGGACCTTTGGCTGGACGCCCGCCACCCCGACGACGCCGTGACCGCCCAACTCATCGAAGCGATCTACCGCGCAGCCCAGGGCGTCGCCGCGGCGGAAGGTTGCACCGCGACCCTCACTGAAGAGTCCTACAGCGATACTGTGCACTTTGATGCCAACCTAAGCCGTCGCCTTACCAACCTTCTGCCGGGAGCTCCAGTGCTGGCAACCGGCGCAGGGCATGATGCCGGCGTACTGGCCGGCCACGTCCCCTCCGCGATGCTCTTTGTCCGCAACCCGAGCGGCATCTCACACTCTCCGGAGGAGTACGTAGCCGATGAGGACGCCTCTGCGGGTGCTGTAGCGTTGGCAGATGTTCTGGAGGGACTCCTATGAGCACGTTCTGGTGCGAGACCGCCGTTATCGCGGGCGGTGGCGACGACGACACGGGCCTTTCGGAGGTAGCTACGGGCGTGCGCGTGGAAACTATCGATGGCCGAATCTCCGCCATGGAAAGCGGCACGCAGCCCCAACCCGGCGACACGAAACTGATGGGCGTCGTCTTCCCTGCGGCTGCCAACGCACACTCGCACGCCTTCCACAGGATCCTCCGCGGAAGAACGCACGACGGGCGCGGAGATTTTTGGGTGTGGCGGGAGCAGATGTACCGAAGCGCGTCGGAGCTGACTCCTGAGAAGTACGAAAAGCTCGCCGCTGCAGTGTTCGCTGAGATGGTGGTGACAGGTTTCAGCAGCGTGGCCGAGTTCCACTACGTCCACCACCAACCCGGTGGTGCGGCGTACCCAGAACCGCACGCCATGGAGTTGGCCCTTGCCCGCGCGGCAATGTCCGCAGGAATCCGCCTGACACTTCTGGATACCTTGTATTTGTCCGGCGGAATCGGCACCTCGCTCAGTCCCGGGCAGGCTAGGTTCGGGGACACGGACGTGGAAGCGTGGCTGGACCGGTTGCGTTCCCTCCGGACAGCAATAGCGCAGGAGTTTCCGCCCGAGAAGGTGGCCGTAGGAGCCGCCCTGCATTCCGTCCGCGCCGTGCCCGAAGAGGCCCTGAAGGTTGTTGCCAAGCAACTCCCTCGCGACATTCCCCTTCACATTCACCTGAGCGAACAGCCTGCCGAAAACGAAGCCTGCTTGGAGGCCTACGGCACCACTCCCGCGGGTCTTTTGGAACGCCACGGCCTCCTGTCTCCCAAGCTTTCAGCAGTCCATTCCACGCATCTGACCCAGCAGGATATTTCCATGCTGGGCGCAGCATCAACCACCGTGGTGATGTGTCCCAGCACGGAAGCCGACCTTGCGGACGGGATCGGGCCCGCCCGTGAACTTTCCGACGCCGGAGCCACTATCGCCTTGGGCACCGACCAGCACGCGGTGATCGATCCTTGGATTGAAATGCGCACCTTGGAACACGGAGAGCGGCTAGGCAGCGGTCAGCGCGGAAGGTTCTCACCGCGGGAACTGCTGCTGGCCGCAACGGAAGGAGCAGCGCGCTCCATGGCTACACCGGTCGCCTCGTCCGCACTAAGGGTCGGCGCGATCTGCGACCTCATGGTTGTCGATCCCGCGTCCACCCGGACTGCCGGTTCCCGTCCCCTGCAATTGGCTTTCAGTGCGACGGCCAGCGATGTAACGCAGGTAGTCATCGCCGGTGAATTGATTGCTTCCTACGGAGTGCACACGCGCCTCGGTGCACCTGGAGACCTTCTGACTGCAGCACTCAAGGAGTTCTCCTAGCCGCGCCTTCAGCGCCCGCAGCCTGACGACGGCGGCACCCCACTTGGCTACATGAGTCACCAACCGTCATCGTGCTTTGTGTTCAATTGTTGGACTCAAGCACCCGCATACCGGACTCAGAGCGCGTTACAGACGCTCACAGTGAACTCCCAGCCACCAGACAGGCGGTACTGCGTTAATGATCTGAATGCATGTCACGTCCGTCACTTGATTGGAACTTGGCGGATATGACGTGCCACACTGTGTAGCGCGAGTGCACCGGCGTCCCCGTCGGACAGCCGACGACGACCCGCACTTCGCTTACCAAACCCCATTCCCCAAGGGAGACCCATGTCCAGTTCCAGCCCCGAAGGCGCGCCCCCTGTTTCACGGAAGGTGATCGGCCTGGCCGTCGCCGGTGCCGTGGGCGGGTTCCTCTTCGGCTTCGATTCGTCCGTGGTCAACGGTGCCGTGGATGCGATGGCGGACGAGTTCGTCATGAGCGAGGCACTAACAGGCTTCGCCGTCGCCGTTGCCCTGTTGGGCTGCGCCGCCGGCGCCTACTTCGCCGGCAAGATCGCGGACAGGTACGGCCGCATTCCCGCCATGAAAATCGGCGCACTGCTCTTCCTGGTGAGCGCAGTGGGAACCGGGCTTGCGTTCGGCGTTTGGGACCTCATTTTCTGGCGGCTGGTGGGCGGCCTGGGCATTGGGCTTGCCTCGGTTATTGCCCCGGCTTACATCTCGGAAATTTCACCACGGCACGTACGTGGCCGTTTGGCATCGCTTCAGCAGCTCGCCATCACCACGGGTATCTTCGCAGCCCTGCTTTCCGACGCGGTGCTCGCTAATTCGGCTGGTGGTGCGGACGGCACGTTGTGGCTGGGCATTGAAGCCTGGCGCTGGATGTTCATCGCTTGTGCCTTGCCTGCCGCGGTGTACGGCTGGATCGCTTTCCGCCTGCCGGAGTCCCCACACTTCCTCGTGCTCAACGGCAAAGAAGACCAAGCCCGCACCATCTTCAACAAACTGATCCCCGGCGATGACATCGAACGCCACATCCGCGAGATCCAGGAATCCATCCAACAGGAAAAGCTCTCCACCAAGAAGGGCTCGCTGCGTGGTAACAGGTTCGGCCTGCTGCCAGTGGTCTGGATCGGCATCATCCTGTCTGTGCTGCAGCAGTTTGTTGGCATCAACGTGATCTTCTACTACTCCACCACGCTGTGGAAGGCAGTCGGGTTCCAGGAAAAGGACTCCCTGACGATCTCCGTCGCCACGTCCGTCACGAACATCCTGGTGACCCTGGTGGCCATCGCTTTGGTGGACCGGATCGGCCGCCGCCCCATCCTTCTGACCGGCTCCATCGGCATGGCCGCGTCCCTCGGCGTTATGGCGCTGGCCTTCTCCTCCGCTGTTGGTACCGGCTCCGAAATCAGTCTTCCAGGCGCTTGGGGTCCCGTGGCCCTCGTGGCTGCCAACGTCTTCGTCATCAGCTTTGGTGCCTCATGGGGTCCGCTCGTGTGGGTGCTGCTGGGAGAGATCTTCCCGTCGCGCATCCGCGCCCGAGCCCTTGGCCTCGCAGCCGCAGCGCAATGGATCGCGAACTTTGCCATCACGCTTAGCTTCCCCATCATGGCGGCAGGATCGCTGCCGCTGACGTACGCCATGTACGCAGCCTTCGCTGCGGCGTCGTTCTTCTTTGTCATGTTCAAGGTGCCCGAAACGAACGGCATGTCCCTGGAACAGGCCGAAACGCTGTTCGTTCCG
This sequence comes from Paenarthrobacter sp. TE3676, assembly GCF_056279165.1. Lineage (NCBI taxonomy): Bacteria > Bacillati > Actinomycetota > Actinomycetes > Micrococcales > Micrococcaceae > Paenarthrobacter > Paenarthrobacter sp. TE3676. Next base: position 122,370 of record NZ_JBWBQU010000009.1, on the reverse strand, counting down.
AAAGGCGCACCCGTAGCACCGCTGCCCGTGACCTCCGACGAAGCAAAGTAGCGCAGGAAAAGCCCGGCGGATTGGAACTGGTCCAATTCGCCGGGCTTTTTGTGGTTCACGGGAGGATCACACCAAGTGTGGTTCGTGGGATATTAGGTAGCCGCGTCCTCCGAAAGCGACCAGGATAGCTATAACCATGGCAGCGGCACCGGCGAAGAACGGCACCTGCGGGCCAAAGTGCTCACCCAGCTGGGCTGCTGCGAATGGTGCAAGCGCGCCACCCATCCAGCGCACAAAGTTGTAGCCGGCGGATGCAACGGGGCGCGGTGAATCAGAGACACCCATGGCCAGTTCCGTGTAAACCGTGTTGTTGATGCCCAGAAGGGCACCTGCCGCAATGACAAGCACGACGACGGCTGTCACCGAGTGCCCAGCGGCCAATCCCAAGCCGATCAGGTCGAGCATCAGCGCCGCTAGTGTTCCGGTCAGGACTTTGACGGCCCCGAACCGCTTCTGGAGCACCGGCGCCACGAACACCGAGAACACGGCCACGGCAACACCCCAACCGAAGAAGACTGCCCCGATGCCATAGGCATCCATGCCGAGGATGAAGGGAGTAAAGGCGAGGATGGTGAAGAAGCCGTAGTTGTAGAACAACGCGCTGGCGGCAGTAGCGCGGAGGCCCCTATGCCCGAGCGCCAGCAGCGGATCCCTGAGGCGGGACTTCTTGGCGGGAGCGGCTGTTTTAGGCAACAATGCGAGAAGTGCAATGAAGGCCGCAGCCATCAGCACTGCGGTGCCGAAGAAGGGTGCGCGCCACTGCCAGCCACCCAAGAGGGCCCCTAGCAGCGGGCCGAGCGAGATGCCCAAACCCAGTGCTGCCTCGTAAAGGATGATGGCCGTCCCGGTGCCGCCACTTGCCACCCCCACGATCACGGCCAAGGCAGTTGCAACGAACAATGCGTTACCAAGACCCCAGCCTGCCCGGAACCCCACCAGTTGTTCAACGCTGCCGGAAAGGCCCGACAACGACGCGAACACCACGATGATCGCCAACCCGATCAACAGGGTCTTCTTTCCACCGATCCTTGAGGACACGAATCCACTGATCAACATGGCAATCGCCGTCACCAGGAAGTAGCTGGTGAAAAGCAGCGAGACTTCACTTGTGGATGCCTCAAGGTTCTTAGCGATAGCCGGAAGAATCGGATCGACGAGCCCGATGCCCATGAAGGCGAAAACGGCCGCGAGCGCAGTGGCCCACACCGCCTTGGGCTGTTTGAGGAAGGAAGCTTTCTCAGCTTCCAAGACAGTTTCAGTGGTTGTTTCGGCGCTTGCTGAAGCGTCAGCCAACTGGCGTGACATTCAATGGCTCCTTGTCGGTGCGGGTTTTTCTTAGTCGTGCTGGTTTCTTAGTTTTGGAACGAGCTGTTGAGCTTGGCGATCACGGGCAAGGTGGCTGCGAGATGTTCAATTTCGTCTTGGCTGAGGTCCTGCAGCAGCTCAGCCACCATGGCGTTGCGCCGCTGGTTGGCAGAGGCGACGGCGGCCGTCCCGACTTCGGTGATGACCACTTGGACAGCTCGCGAATCGTCGGGATCCTGCTTGCGGGTGACCAGGCCTGCACGCTCAAGCTTGATGATTTGCTCTGTAGCGCTGGGGACTTTAATGCCCAGGTTCTTGGCGATATCGCCCACGCGGAGGCCGCCGTCGGAAATCATGGACAGCAGGCTGAGTTGCGCGGCGGTAAGGTCACCTTCAGGATCAAGACGACGGAACATGTACACGCCGAGTCGTAGTGACTCACGAAATTCCTGCGCGAGATCAAGTAGCCGCGGATCAAAAGAGCTCATATTTAGGTACCCTAATAGTTAGGGTACCTAATAGTCAAGTTCCGACTGGTGAAGGTGGTCTGCGCACATGCCCGGGCAGGGGCGGTGCGGACGATCGGTAGCTATGCCCTGTTGGCGTGCCGACCTCCAGCGTGTGGACATCTTCGACCACCTGCTTCGCCGTCCAGCCAGGGTTTTCCTTGGTCTGATTGCATGCTTCGCAGAGTCCTGCGCTGTTGTCAACGGTTGTGGTGCCACCTGAATGCCACGGGACGACGTGATCGATATGCCTGATGGGCGCGTCGCAGTAGGGCGTGCGGCAGGTGTCGTCCCGGACTTCGATAAAACGCCTCAACCTCGGCGGGAAGAGTCGCGCCTTGGAGTCCATGGTGATGAGTTCCCCCGTGGACGGCGCTGTATAGAGTCGGCGAAGCCACACGGCGAACTCCTCGTCCTGCTTTGGCGCCGGACCACCGCCCGTCGCAGCAGCCCCTCCAGCGCCAACAAGGCCTCTTGCCCACGCCGCCGGGACTATCCCGTAGCCCTTGATCCGGGCCGGCTCGCCGTCTCCCTGCAATAGCGTGCGGTCCGTCATGATGACCTCCAGGTCGACACCGCTGATCCCGCCACGCCTGCCGGTGATGCGTTCGACAAGGGTATCTGCCATGACTTGTCCGCGGGTCCGGGAGTCCCCACCAGAACGTGCAGAGTCTGCCTTGCGGGTCAGCGCGGCATAGACGGCAACCCCTTGGGCTACAGGAAGCAGTGCAGTCAGGTAAGTCATAGCGTCCGGCGCCGGGCGCAGGGTGACTGTTCGCTCCGTGGCGGCATGACTGGCACGCTGGGCAACGGAACGGGGATCGCGCCGGTAGGCGGCGGCTTTCGCGGCGGCGATGATTGCTTTGTCACCGGCGCCCTCGAAGGTGCCCGCATCAGGTGCAAGTTCCTCGTCCACGGCGCACCGATCTTCCGCGGAAAGGCCAGCCGTCTCTCTTACGAGCAAGTTTGCGCGCCATTCACTGAGCTGGCCCGATTCCAACGCGGCCAGGGTGCGTGGCATCTCGGTGACCAACGCCTTCGCGAGTCCAAGGAGACGGGAGCCGCGGTTCGGCGATTCACGCCGGGCCAACGCAAGCTGAGCGGCGACACCTTGCCCCTGCTCCGAAGCGGGAACACCAGCAACAGTCTGCTCACGCCGTTGCGCAAGATCCAAAGCCACCGCAGCACGGGCCTGCAGGCCGGTAACGGCCCACTTCAAGTCTTCGAGCCCACGGATTTGGTCGATCAGCTCGCCGCTGCCGATGCCGAGAGGGACAGCGCCCAGGAGGGTGCTGAGTTGAGAAACGCAAGGTACGGAGTCACCATCAGACCCAGCCCTCTCCCCGCGGGCAACTGCGGCCGAATCAATCGCTTGCTGCTCCTGAATCTTCTCCATGGCCCAACTCTTCCAGCGGGGTCAGGGGCACGGTAAGGCGGGAATTTCCCTATGTGGAAAACACGGACAAGCCACTCTCCTACAGCGTGAGCTTCATGCCCTCGTGGCTCGCGACAAAGCCCAGCCGCTCATAGAAACGATGAGCCGAAACGCGGGACTTATCCGTGGTGAGCTGCACCAGCGAGCAGCCACGCTCCCGGGCCTGGTCAATAGCCCACTGGATCATGAGCGCACCCACACCCTGCCCCCGCAACACCTCAGAAACCCTAACCGCCTCGATCTGCGCCCGCCAGGACCCCTTGCGGGAGAGGCCCGGGATGTAGCTGAGCTGGAAGGTAGCCACAACATCGCCGTCGAGTTCGCCCACCACCAAAAGGTGTGCGGGGTCGGCGTCGATCGCGTCAAAAGCCCGCTCGTACGGCACTAAATCGTCGGCACTTTCGCGGGTAGCGCCCAGCTGATCGTCGGCCAGTAACGCGAGCATCCGCGGCAGGTCACCTTTCCGTGCACGCCTGAGGATGAAGGTTCCACGTTCGACGGCGGCGGTAAACAAAGCGGGCACGGCACCGGATTGAGTAGTCACCACCCCAGCCTGCCATCCGACAGAACAAACCCGGAACTCAGTATTGCTAAGTACCGGTACTTAGTTCTACTATGTAGTGGTAGCTAGTAATACTGAGTAGCGAGGGAGGTGTCCGATGGGCAAGCAAATGACGGAGATGCTCAAAGGCACATTGGAGGGCATCGTTCTGGCCCTCCTGACCGGGAAGGCAGCGTACGGATACGAGATCACCACGCTGCTCCGGGAGCAGGGATTTACTGAGATCGCTGAAGGCACCGTGTACGCGCTGCTGGTCAGGATCGAGCAAAAGGGGCTGGTGGACGTTGAGAAGCGTCCGTCCGAAAAAGGGCCGCCCCGCAAGGTATACACGCTCAATGCACAGGGCGAAAAGGAACTGAACGAATTCTGGAACACATGGAGCTTCTTGTCCGGACGGATTGAAGAGCTCCGCAAGGAAGGAAAATAGCATGGCAGCGAAATGGATCGAACTGGTCACCGGATCACTCGAACAGAAGAAGCAGTACAAGCAAGCCAAGGCAAGGATGAATGCCCTGCCTGAGCCCTATCTGACCGTGGCCACCGCCTTCAACCGATACCTGATGTACTACGGCGGCGTCACTGAGGGCGACACCATGGTGCAGATGTTTACCGACTTGGCTGACCTATGGGAACGGGCCGCAATCGACGGTACGCCCGTGGGCGAAATCGTGGGCGGAGATCCCATCGAATTCGCCGAGAGCTTCGCCCAGGCCTACGGCGGTAAGCGCTGGATCGACAAGGAACGCGAGCGCCTTACCAAGGCAATCGATAAAGCGAAGGAGGCGGAATCATGACCGCTGCATCAATCCGCGTAGAGGGCATTGAGAAGTCCTACAAGGATCTCCACGTGCTCCGGGGTGTGGACTTTGAGGTAGCTTCCGGCAGTATCTTTGCCTTGCTGGGCTCCAATGGAGCGGGCAAGACCACCATGGTGAAGATCCTGTCCACACTGCTCAAAGCGGATGCCGGCTCGGCCGCCGTCGAGGGCTTTGATGTCGCCTCCGAGTCGCTTCGGGTGAGACAGTCCATCAGCCTCACTGGGCAGTTCGCGGCCGTGGATGAAGTCCTGACCGGCAAGGAAAACCTGGTCCTGGTGGCCAAGCTGCGTCATCTGAAGAACCCGGGCGGCATCGCGGACGAGCTGCTGGCGCAGTTCAGCCTCACCGAGGCTGGGTCCCGAAAGGTGGCGACATACTCCGGCGGTATGCGTCGGCGCCTGGACATTGCCATGAGCCTGATCGGCGACCCGAAGGTGATCTTCCTGGACGAACCCACTACCGGCCTCGACCCGGAGGCCCGGCTGGAGGTATGGCAGATTGTCAAGAATCTCGCCAAGCAAGGAACCACGGTCCTGCTCACCACGCAGTACCTGGACGAAGCCGAGCAGCTCGCGGACCGGATTGCCATCCTGCACGCCGGACGCATCATCGCCAATGGCACCCTCTCCGAGCTCAAGCAGCTGCTGCCACCGGCCAAGGTGGAGTACGTGGAGAAGCAGCCGAGCCTGGAGGACATCTTCCTGGCCCTGGTGGGAACAGGTACCAACGAGTCAGTAAAGGACAGGTCATGAACACCCATTTCTTCGCAGACACCTCGGTCCTGCTGGGCCGTTCCATGCGGCACATCTTCCGGAGCGTTGACACCATCATCACCACTGCGATCACCCCGATCGCCCTGATGCTGCTGTTCGTCTACGTGTTCGGCGGAGCCATCAGGACCGACACCGAGAACTACGTAAACTACCTGCTCCCGGGCATTATGTTGATCGCGATCGCCTCCGGCATCGCTTACACGGCAGTCCGGCTGTTCACGGACATGCAGAGCGGCATCTTCGAGCGGTTCCAGTCGATGCCGATCGCACGCTCTTCGGTTCTCTGGGCGCACGTGCTGACGTCGCTGGTGGCCAACGGACTCTCGCTGGTGATCATCGTCCTGGTGGCACTCCTCATGGGCTTCCGCACTTCGGCCAACGTGCTGGACTGGCTGGCCGTCGCAGGCATCCTGGCACTCTTCACCCTGGCGCTCACGTGGATTGCGATCATCGCGGGCCTCTCAGCGAAATCGGTGGATGGCGCCGGCGGGTTCTCCTATCCGCTGATCTTCCTGCCCTTCATCAGCTCGGCCTTCGTTCCGACGGAGACCATGCCCGGCCCGGTCCGCTGGTTCGCCGAAAACCAGCCGGTAACGTCAATCGTGAACACCATCCAGGACCTGTTCGCCCAACGCCCGGTGGGTGGCGATATTTGGGTGGCCCTGGCTTGGTGCCTGGGGATCCTCATCGTCTCTTACGCCTTTGCCACAGCTGCCTACAAGCGCCAGATCGCCTAGCCGCCGCAGCCAAAGTACGGCGCCAATCACGGCCTAAGCTCCCCCTCCAACCAAGGCGGGAGCTTTCGCCATGCAGACCGATTCGCCATGAGCCAGGCATTAGCTATAGCTTTATCGAACAGATTTGTAACGGCCGTCACCATTTTGACGGGTCCTTCGAAGGGTTCTTGAACTAATGTCCGATCAGACAACACAGGGGAAGCTCCACGTCTCCAGCAGGGACAGCGAGCCCCATCTGTCACGCTCGCTCAGCAACCGCCACATTCAGCTCCTTGCCATCGGCGGCGCCATCGGAACCGGCCTCTTCATGGGCTCCGGCAAAACCATCTCCGTCGCCGGCCCCTCCGTGATCTTTGTGTACATGATCATCGGATTCATGCTGTTCTTCGTCATGCGGGCCATGGGCCAGCTGCTGCTGTCCAACCTGAACTACAAGTCCTTCAGCGACTTCGCAGGCGATCTCCTGGGCCCCTGGGCAGGCTTCTTCACCGGGTGGACCTACTGGTTCTGCTGGGTAGTCACCGGCGTGGCAGACGTCATTGCGATTGCGGGCTACGCCAACGAACTGTGGCCGGGAATCCAACTCTGGATCCCGGGTATCGCCACCATCATCATCCTGCTGCTCCTCAACCTGCCCACCGTGAAGGCCTTCGGTGAGACCGAATTCTGGTTCGCCCTCATCAAAATCGTGGCCATTGTGGCGCTGATAGTGGTGGGCCTGGTGATGATCTTCACCGGCTTCCAGTCAAACGCAGGAACCGCGAGCTTCACCAACCTCTGGAGCCACGGTGGCTTCTTCCCCAAGGAGTTCATGGGCTTCGTGGCCGGCTTCCAAATTGCCGTCTTCGCGTTCGTGGGCATCGAACTGGTGGGCACCGCCGCCGCTGAAACGAAGAACCCGGAGCACAACCTCCCCCGCGCCATCAACGCCATTCCCCTGCGCGTCATGCTCTTCTACGTAGGCGCCCTCATCATCCTCATGTCCGTCACCCCGTGGACAGAATTCAAGGCGGGCCAGAGCCCCTTCATTGCCATGTTCTCGCTCGCCGGCCTCGGCATGGCAGCTACCGTGGTCAACCTCGTAGTGCTCACCTCGGCTATGTCGTCGGCCAACTCGGGCATCTACTCCACGTCCCGCATGGTGTACGGCCTGGCCCACGACGGCGACGCACCCAAGCTCTTCGGCCGCCTCTCCAGCCGCAAAGTACCCCAGAACGCACTGTTCCTCTCCTGCGTCCTGCTGCTGGCCGGCGTCGCACTTCTCTACGCGGGCAAGGACGTTGGCGTGGCATTCGACATGGTGACCACCGTGTCCGCCGTCTGCTTCATGTTCGTCTGGTCGATCATCCTGGCCAGCTACCTCGTGTACCGTAAACGCCGCCCCGAGCAGCACGCGGCCTCGCCGTTCAAGATGCCAGGCGGCATCCCCATGGTGTGGGTGGTGTTCGCGTTCTTCGCGTTCCTCGTGTGGGCCCTGACCACGCAGGCGGATACGCTCACCGCGCTGCTGGTGACGCCCATCTGGTTCGCCATCCTCGGCGTTGCCTACGCTGTGGTCCGCAAGTCGCCCCTGCATCAGGCCCGCGTGGCCGAGTGGACAGCAATGTCCGAAGGCGAAACCGCGGCAGCGCGCTAACGCTGAAGCAAGCAGAATTGACGACGTCGGCACCCGAGCCTGGGTGCCGACGTCGCGCTTTATTCTGTAGGCAGGAGCGTCAGGCGAAGTACACGCCGATGCGGTTGCCGTCGATCTCCTCTATGCGGATATCGATGTCGTAGACGTCGTGCAGCATCCCCGCACGCATGATGTCCGCGGGCGTGCCCTGATGGATGAGGCGGCCGTTTTTCATGGCCAGGATGGTGTCCGAGTAGCAGGATGCAAAGTTGATGTCGTGCACCACCAGGACGATGGTCTTTCCGAGCTCATCGGACAAACGCCTCAGCAGCCGCATCATTTCCACGGAGTGCTTCATGTCCAGGTTGTTGAGCGGCTCGTCCAGCAACAGGTATTCCGTGTCCTGGGCCAGGACCATGGCGATGTAGGCACGCTGACGCTGTCCGCCGGAGAGCTCGTCCACGAACTTGTCAGCCATGGATGTGAGGTCCAGCTGTCGGATGGCCTCGTCAACGTGCTCAAGATCCTCAACCGTTGGCCGCCCGCCGCTGTGCGGAAAGCGCCCGAATGCCACGAGGTCGCGGACCGTGAGCCGCATCGTCAGGTGGTTTTCCTGCCGGAGGATGGCCATGGTCCTGGCGAGTTCCTTGCTGGGCGTCGCCGTGACGTCCAAGCCGGCAACGGACACTCCCCCGGCGTCCATGGGCTGCAGCCGGCTGATCAGCGAGAGCAGCGTGGACTTGCCGGCCCCGTTGGGACCGATGATGGACGTGATGCCGCCGCGTGGAATCTCGCAGGACACGTCATCCAGCACGGTGGTGCCGCCGTAGCGCTTGGTCACGTTGCGGACGGTAATCATGGACGGACCCCGGTCATAACAGTGGTCATTTGAGCGAGCCTTTCAACAACAGGTAAAGGAAGAGGATGCCGCCCGTGAACTCGATGATGACGCTCAAGGCAGTGGCGAAACCGAACACCCGTTCCAGTAACAACTGGCCGCCCACCAGTGCGATCGCACCAATAAGGACCACGATCGGCAGCAGCCACGCATGCCGGAATCCACGGCAGAGCTGGTAACCGAGGCTGACAACCAAGAGCCCGAAGAACGTCACCGGCCCCACAAGAGCAGTGGAAATCGCCACCAGCAGCGAGCACGCGAGCAGCACCCGCATCACCACGCGTTTGTGATCGACACCCACGTTGATGGCCACTTCACGGCCCAGCGCCAGCACGTCCAAAGTGTGCCGCATGCGCCACACAGCAACGCACACAAGGGCAATCAGCACAGCGGAAACCCCCAGCAACCCTGGATCCACGTTGTTGAAACTGGCAAAGAACAGGTCCTGCAGGATGATGAATTCGCTCGGTTCCATCAGCCGCTGCAGGAGCGAGGAGAAACCACGGAACAAGGTACCGAGCACGATTCCCACGAGCAACAGCAGGTGCAGCGATCGCGTGGCACCCGTGAACATCCACCGATACAGGAATGCGCTGAACCCCACCATCAGCAGGATCTCCACCCCGAACTTGAGCGTGGAAGGAGCGGTCGCCAGCGTCGCGGCACCGGCAACGAACGCCAGGGCGGTCTGCACCAGGATGTACAGGGAATCGAAGCCCATGATGGAAGGCGTCAGGATCCGGTTGGCCGTCACGGTCTGGAAGAGCAGTGTGGAAACACCCACCGCCACAGCCACCAGCAGCATCGCTGACACCTTGATGGCCCGCCGCGGCAGGATGTAGGCGATGTTGCCTTTGAGGTCGATCGTCAGGAAAACGGCAACAAGCACGACGGCGGCAATCGCCAAAGCGGCGATCACCAGTCCCGGCGGGGTACTTCGGATGGCGTCGCGCATTCGGGTGCGGGCGGAGAGGCGGGGTGTGGCCAGGAATGTTTCAGGCATTGCGTTTCCTCAAAAGCAGGAAGAGGAAGAGGATGGCGCCCAGTACGGACATGACCATGCCCACGGGAACCTCGTAGGGGAAGCGGATGGTCCGGCCGATAATGTCGCAGACCAACACGAATGCCGCTCCAAAAAGGGCTGTCCAAGGAACCGCACGGCGGAGGTTGTCGCCGAACAGCAGGGAAACGATGTTGGGAACCACCAGGCCGAGGAACGGCACGGCCCCCACGGTGGTGACCACAACAGCCGAAATCAACGAGACAATCATCAGGCCGAGCCGCATGGTCCGGGCGTAGTTCAGGCCAAGGTTGGTAGTGAAGTCCTGCCCCATTCCGGCCACGGTGAACCGGTCGGCAGCAAACAGGCCCACCAACACCAGCAAGGCCACGATCCACAGCAGTTCATACCGTCCACGGAGCACGCCGGAGAAGTCGCCGATCATCCAGTTACTCAGGGTCTGGAGGAGGTCGAAGCGGTAGGCGAAGAACGTGGTGACGGCAGCAATGATGCCGCCCAGCATGATGCCCACCAGCGGAATCAGCAGGGTGTTACGGGCGGGCAGTCTACGGAGAATGGCCAGGAAGAGCGCCGTGCCCAGCACGGCGAACACAGAAGCCACCAGCATCTTGGTGAGAATCGGAGAGTCCGGAGCAAGCACTGTGACCACCAGGATCCCGAGCGTCGCTGACTCAACGGTGCCCACGGTGGACGGCTCGACAAAGCGGTTCCGGGCCATGAGCTGCATGATCAGCCCGGCAACGGCGACGGCCATCCCGGCCAGGACCACGGCCAAGGTGCGCGGCACCCGGGAGACCCAGAAGATTTCCCAAGCACCGGCGTCGTTAGCCAACAATGCGGGCAGCGAGACATCACTGACCCCAACGAAGATACTTCCGACCGCGATCACCAGCACAACGGCAGCAGCCGCAACCAGGCGGGCGGTCTCGCCAGTCCGGTTGCGGCTTGCTGGTGCCGTGGGGCGCACGGCTGTAGTTGTCACGTCAAGATTTCAGGTGAGGCAGTATCAGGCGACAGAATCAGCCACTGCCGTGACCATGGCCTGAACGTTGTTCAAGCCGTAGCCGACGATGTACCAGCCGGCGGGGTCCAGGTTGACGATCTTGTTGTTCTTGGCCGCGTTGGTGGACTTCACGAGCTCGTTGTCCAGGATCGGGTTGGCGGTGGAACCTGCGGTGCCGATCGCGGTGTCGCGGTTGATGACATAGAGGATGTCCGGGTTGGTCTCCTTGATGTATTCAAAGGAAACAGCCTCGCCGTGAGAGCCCTCAGACTTGACGTCGGCAGCGGTGGGGACGCCCAGGACGTCGTGGATGATGCCGAAGCGGGAGCCAGCGCCGTATGCGGTAACTTCGCCGCCGGAGGTGAGGACGATCAGGCCCTTGCCAGCCGAGGCCGCCTTGGTCTTGGTGTCCGCAACGGTCTTGTCCACCTCTGCGAGCTTGGAGGCGACCTCGTCTTCTTTCTTGAAGATCTTGCCGAGCTTCTCCGTCTGTGCCTTGAAGCTTTCCATGGGCTTGGCGGCATCCACGGAGAGGTCGATGGTAGGTGCGATCTTGCTCAATTCCTCATAGGCGCCGGCGGTGCGGCCGGAGACGATGATGAGATCCGGCGCGGCGGCGCTGACGGCCTCGAAGTCCGGCTCCTTGAGCGAGCCCACCTTGGTGTACTTGGCCTCGGAGAACTTCTTGAGCGCTTCCGGGTAGCTTGCTTCGGGAACACCGGTGGGCTCGACCCCGAGCGCGTTCATGGTGTCCAGGACGCCGAGGTCGAACGTGACAACCTTGGCCGGGTTCACAGGAACGTTGGTCGTGGAGCCTTGGGCGTGCTCGATGGTGATGGTGCCGGCTTCCTCGGTCTGCGAGGATGCGGTGGCCCCGCCGCCACACGCCGTAACGGTCAGCAAGGCTGCGCCTGCAGCCAGTGCCCCAATGTAGCTCGACAGCCTCTTTTTCACGCCAGTACTCCACTCACTAATAAGTCATAGATGTGTTGCCTAATTGCTTTTTGACTCTATTAGTAAGGTGAGGCTAACTTCAAAACCGAAAGGCTCTCCAGCGGTCGAAAGTGACGGAACTCACTTGTTTTTCTCCCGCCGGAGAGCCTTTGTTACTTTCGGGTGGCGCTTACGCTTCGGCCTGACGATCCTCCACGAGCTTTTGGACGGCCGGGAACAGTGGGTGCGACGGCGTAAGTTCCGTGATGCGCTCGACGGCGGCAGCCGGGTCCAAGTCGGACAGCATGTTGGCGAGCTCCACGGCTTCGTCGTCGTTCCCGTCGTCGAAACGGAGGGCCGCGGACATCGCCTCGAGCAAGGCCACCGGCGTCACGCCACGCTCGGCCAACTCCGCGGCGGGACCGATGAACCGCTCGTGTCGGCTGAGCTTCCGCAAGGGCGCCCGGCCCACTCGATTCACGGTGTCCGGCAGGTGCGGGTTGGTGAAACGGGACAGAATCTTCTGCACATAGGCCTCCTGCTCGGCCTCAACGAACCCGTGCTTGGCCACCAGCAGTTCCTTGGTTTCCTCCAGCACCGCCCGGACCTTCGCGGCAACAGACGGATCCGCCATGGCATCGGAGATCTTCGCCAGCCCGGCCTGGTAACCGAAATACGCCGCCGACGCGTGACCGGTGTTTACCGTGAACAGCTTGCGTTCGATGTACGGGCCCAGCTCATCCACGAAGGTGGCTCCAGGGATGTTCGGCGCGGTGCCGCCGAACGGCGTACGGTCGATGACCCACTCGTAGAACGTCTCCACCGTGACGTCCAGGCCCTGGCCCGGTGCCTGGTTAGGGACGATGCGGTCCACTGCGGTGTTGGCAAAAACCGCGACGGTGTCCAGGTCCCCGGCGGAGTCGTCCCAAGCCGCCCGGATCTCCGTGTGGAGGAGATCCGTGGCGTTGATGGCGTTCTCGCAGGCCATGACCTGAAGGGGTGGCAAGTCCGCGGGCCGGGCGGCCAGCCCGCGGGCGATCACCGGTGCCACGAACTTCAGGATGTGCGGCCCCACAGCAGTGGTGAGCACATCCGCCGTCGAGATTTCCTCCACAACAGCAGCTTCCTGCGAAGCGGAATTGAAGGCACGGAAGCCGCTAACGGTCTTGACCGCCGGGTTCTCGCCCACCTCGTGGACGTCGTAGCTGCTAGCCGAGGCGAGCTGGTTGATCAGCGCGTCCGCAACATCCGCGAACACCACCTCATAGCCGGCCTCGTGAAGCAGCAGCCCCACGAAGCCACGCCCGATGTTGCCTGCCCCAAAATGAACTGCCTTCACTATGCGTTGACCTTTCCGAACAGCTCCAAAACTTCATCAACCGTGGTCGCTTCCTCCAGCTGGGCCACCTGCGCCTTGCTGGTGAAGATCTTCGCAATCGAGGACAGGATGTGGAGGTGCTCATTGTTGAGGCCAGCCACGCCGACCACGAACTTCACTTGCTTGCCGCCCCAGTCGATGCCCTCCGGGTAACGGATGATGGACACCGCCGAGTGGTTGATGTGTTCCTTGGCATCGTTGGTGCCGTGCGGGATGGCCAGGAAGCTGCCCATGTACGTGGACACGGATTCTTCGCGCTCGTGCATGGCGTGGACGTAGCTGACATCAACGGCACCGCGGTCCAGCAGGAGCTTGCCCGCTTCGTCGATCGCTGCGTCCCGGTCCGTTGCCGTTCCGTTCAGGACCACGCTTTCGCGGAGCAGGACACCTTTACCTTCGGCGGCTTGACCGTCGACGGCGGCAACCGGCTCGGCGACATGCGCACCGTGGCCGGCGGCTACTGAGGTGGCGGCGGTGGGCTGGGCTCCGGCGGTGGATTCCGCCGTCGTGCCTGTTTCAGCTGCAGCGCCTTCACTGTTGCTGCTCCGAACCAGTTCAACAATGTCGTCGTACTTGGGGCTGTTCATGAAGTTGTCCACCGAGTAGTGAACTGCGCTGGCCGTCCGCGGCTGGGCGCGTTCGGTCAGGTCCTGGTGCGTGACCACAACGTCGTAGCTGTCGTTGAGGTTGGCGATGGCCGAGTTAGTGACCTTGACCTCCGGGAAGCCGGCCGCCTTGATCTTATTGCGCAGGACCGAGGCACCCATGGCACTGGAACCCATCCCGGCGTCGCAAGCGAACACGATGTTCTGGACGGGGCGGGTGAGCACTGTACCGGCCTGGGCGCCAGCGCTGTTACCGGTAAGTGCCGAGGAGACGGAGCTCTTCTTGCCCTTCATGGCCTCCATGCGGGATGTGGCTGCGGAGAGGTCGTCCTCACCCTTGTTCTTGGACGTGCGAAGGATGACTGCGGCAATGAGGAAGGACACGGCCGTGGCCAGGATGACGGCAAGAATCACACCAACGTAGCTGTCACGTGACGTCTGGGCCAGCACCGCGATGATGGAACCCGGCGCGGCAGGAGCAACCAGGCCGGAATTGGTGATGGCCAGGGTCGCGATGCCCGTCATGCCACCACCAATGGCAGCGAGGATCAGGATGGGCTTCATCAGGACATACGGGAAGTAGATCTCGTGGATACCACCGAGGAAGTGGATGATCGCAGCACCGGGAGCCGAAGCCTTCGCGGCGCCGCGGCCGAAGAACATGTAGGCCAGCAGGATGCCCATACCGGGCCCGGGGTTGGCTTCGAGCAGGAACAGGATGGACTTGCCCTGTTCCAGCGACTGCTGGATGCCAAGTGGAGTGAGCACGCCGTGGTTGATGGCGTTGTTGAGGAAGAGGACCTTGGCCGGCTCGATGAAAATGCTGGTCAGTGGCAGCAGACCGTTGTTGACCAGGAACCCTACAACGGCACCGGCGCCATCAGTGAAGCGCTGGACTACCCAGGAAAGGCCGTAGAAGCCGCCCAAAGCCAACAACGCGCCCCAGATGCCTGCGGAGAAGTTGTTGACCAGCATCTCGAAACCGGGGCGGATCTTGCCGTCCCACAGGGCATCGATCTTCTTCATGGTCCAGGCACCCAGCGGGCCCATGATCATTGCCCCGATGAACATCGGCGCGTCAGTACCTGCGATGACGCCCATGGTCGCGATGGCACCGACCACGCCGCCCCGGACGTCGTAAACCATCCGGCCGCCTGTGTAGGCGATCAGGATCGGAAGGAGGTACGTGACCATTGGACCGACAATGCCCACGTTGGGATCACCCTCGGCGTTCGTGCCGAAACCGCCCAGTTCCGCAACTGGAATCCAGCCCTTCTCGATGAACAGGGCCGTGATAAGGCCCCAGGCGATGAAGGCGCCGATGTTGGGCATGATCATGCCGGACAGGAATGTTCCGAACTTTTGGACACCAACGCGCACGCTGGTGCGGGGCTTCGCAACTGTCTCTGTTGCCATGTGAATTCCTAACGTGTGTCCCGCGGCGGCGCGGGGTCAGTCGATATAGATCGAGAGAGCGCAGCCTTAGGAGCTGCTGGAAATGCGGTGAAGCCATTCAAGGAAGAGCTTCAGTTCAGAGCTGGAAAGTTGGTCCGAATGCGAGGCCTGCAGTGCCGCATTCAGGGCGATTGCCGCAACAACTACCGAGGACTTACCGGAGTCCTCCGCTGCGGCGCCACGGGCGGTGTCCGTGGAGACGGCAAAAATCATGGAATCCCGGGTCATGGTTGAGAGCTCGAGATTCCGTTCCTCCACCGGTTCTGCGATCAACATGAGCGTGACACCCACATTGGCCGCCAGAATGCTTCGCGCCGCTTCGCGGGGCGGCACGTTAATCTGGCCGGAGATAGCAGCCTTGTTCAGCATCTCCTCCAGAAGCGCTTCAGCATCGGCCACGATTGCTGGGCGGCTTTCCGGCCGGATATTGCCGAACATCACCAGATACAGATGGGGTTGACTGAGTCCGAACTGGACGTGGTTGTCCCACATCCGCCGGACATCTTCCAAGGGCTCCCCGGACGGTGCAAAATCCCGCTCCCCCGCCACATACTCTTCAAATCCGGCTGAAACGACGGCGTCGAACAGGCCTTCTTTGTCGCCAAAGTGGTGGTAAAGCGTGGGCGCTGTGACCCCGGCAAGCTTGGTGATCTGGCGCGTTGAGACCGCTGACCCCTCCGAATTCGCCAGCAATTCGGCAGCTGCGCGAAGCAACCGAATTTTAGGCGGAAGCTGGTCATCGAAACTCATAACCGCTACCCTAGCACCTATAGCGTTGCTATATGAAGTGGCTCACAAAGGAATTTTGTAGGCTAGTTTTCGAGGCTCCCGGTGCCGTCGCCGGAGGGCCTGAACCAACAAGCAGGAACAGAGGATTCAGTGCAGAATTTCCAAGGAGTAGGGGTAAGCCCTGGCCGCATCATTGGTTCCGTCCGCCAGATGCCCAAGCCGGTGAGTGAGCCGCCGTCGGGAGATCGATTGGCTGCGGACGTGAGCCCGGAAGACGCCGTCGCGGGCTTGAAAGCGGCTGCGCAAGCCGTCCACGACGAACTCAAAGGACGTGCGGACAGCGCTTCCGGCGACGGCAAGGCCGTCCTCGAAGCCACAGCGCTCATGGCCAAAGACACCATGCTCCTGAAATCCGCGAGCAAGCTCATCAACGCCGGCTCCTCTGCAGAGAGGGCCATCTGGGAAGCCGGTGCGTCCGTCTCCGAAATGCTGCACAACCTGGGCGGCTACATGGCCGAGCGTGCCACCGACGTCCTGGATGTCCGCGCCCGCATCGTGGCCGAACTTCGCGGCGTCCCCGCTCCCGGCATTCCTGCCTCCGACACGCCCTTCATCCTGGTGGCCGAGGACCTCGCTCCCGCCGACACCGCAACACTGAATCCCGCGGTGGTTCAGGCGCTGGTGACTTCAGGCGGCGGCCCGCAGTCCCACACGGCCATCATTGCGCGTTCGCTCGGCCTGCCCGCCGTGGTTGCAGCCCATGGTGTTGACGACATCGCGGATGGAACCGAGGTGTACGTGGACGGCGCGGCTGGCTTCATTGCCGTTTCGCCCACCGACGAGCACCGTGCGGCAGCTACGGCCTGGGCGGAAACCTCCGCCACCCTCGCCGAATTCGACGGAAACGGCACGACGGCGGACGGCCACTTGGTGCCGCTCCTCGCCAACGTCGGTGGAGCCAAGGACGCCGTGGCAGCTGCCGCTTTGGGCGCCCAGGGAGTGGGCCTGTTCCGCACGGAGTTCTGCTTCCTGGAGCGCGACACCGAACCCTCCGTGGACGAGCAAGCCGCAGCCTACAAAGCCGTCTTCGACGCGTTCCCGGGCAAGAAGGTGGTCCTCCGCACCCTTGACGCGGGCGCCGACAAGCCGCTCCCCTTCCTCACGGATGCCACCGAGCCCAACCCTGCACTGGGTGTCCGCGGCTACCGCACCGATTTCACCACACCAGGCGTTCTGGAGCGTCAGCTCGAGGCCATCGCCCGGGCAGCTTCGGAGTCCGAGGCAGACGTTTGGGTCATGGCCCCCATGATCTCCACGGCCGCCGAAGCCGGACGGTTCGCCTCACTGTGTGCCGCCGCCGGAATCCAAACGCCGGGTGTCATGGTGGAAGTTCCCTCTGCCGCGTTGACTGCTGCCACCGTGCTGCGCGAAGTCGGTTTCGCCTCTTTGGGCACCAACGACCTCACCCAGTACGCCATGGCCGCCGACCGCCAGCTTGGACCCCTCGCGGAACTCAACACTCCGTGGCAGCCTGCCGTGCTTCGGCTCGTGCAGCTCACCGTCGAAGGTGCGGAGCAGGAAAACTCTGGTCGCGAAGGTACTGCCAAGCCCGTGGGTGTCTGTGGTGAGGCAGCAGCTGACCCTGCGCTCGCCGTCGTACTGACCGGCCTGGGCGTCACCACACTGTCCATGACCGCGCGCTCCTTGGCCGCCGTCGGGACTGTGCTGAAAACCGTCACCCTTGAGCAGGCGCAGGAACTCGCACAGCTCGCTTTGTCTGCGCCGAGTGCCCTCGAAGCCCGCGACTGGGTCCGCGCCAAGCTCCCCGTCCTCGAAGAACTCGGCCTCTAACCTCAGTTTGTTTTCTGTCAAAGGAGAAACCATGCCCGAACGCACAGCCACCATCGCCAGCCGCTCCGGCCTGCACGCCCGGCCTGCCGCCCTGTTCGCGGAGGCCGCCGGCGAGCAGCCGGTTGAGGTCACCATTGCCATGCAAGGCGACCCTGCCGATGACGCGCTCGACGCCGCCAGCATCCTTTCGCTCATGACCCTCGGCGCCGCTAAGGGCGACGTCGTTGTGCTGCGGGCCGAGGGCGACGGAGCCGACGCTGCGCTGGACGCACTGGTGAAGCTGCTGGAGACGGACTTGGACGCGGAGTAGTTTTTGCCGGGCGGCCGTTTCGATGGTTCCCTGCACACCATGCCGTGCGCACGGCATGGCCCGCAGGGAACCCCCGAAATGGGCAGCCCAACCACACAGGCTAGGCTTCTGCCATGGCATTGATAGCTCCCCGCGTCACGGCTGGCCTCCCCGCCGATGACGCCCGGAATCTGGCGCGCTCCCTTGAGGACAGCAACGACATCACCGTGTTCGTGGATGGCACGGTCCACCGCCTGCCGAACGAGGCGAGGGACGCCGTCGTCGACCTCCTCGCAAGACTGAGCCGCGGCGAAACCGTGACGGTGAGCAGCGTCGAGGAAATGCTCACCACATCCCAGGCCGCAGAGCTCGCGGGCATCTCTCACACCTATCTGCGCAACATGACCGACCGAGGCGAGATCCCGGTGGAGTACCGGGGAACGCATCGTCGGATCCGTCAGGCTGCCATCATGGCTTGGCTGGAAACGCAGAAGAAGAGGCAGCAGGCCGAGGCGAGCGCAGGGGCTGACGAGTCCACCGATTCCCACGGCTAGCCGCCCCGAGTCGCCAGCATGCTGTTCAATAGCGGTATGGCTTCAAGTAAACCTTCCACCGTTTGGCCCGTGGTGCACCATGAACGCCGTGCCCTGTTGAAGGATTTGGAGCCGCTTCCGGCAGCTCAATGGCAGACGCCGTCGCTGTGTGCCGGTTGGAGCGTGCACGACGTCCTGGCTCATGTGATCGACAGCGCCAAGACGACGAGGTTGAGCTTCATCCGCCGGCTGGTTGCCTCCCGAATGGACTTCGACCGTGATAACGCCGTAGGTGTGGAGCGCGAAAAGACACGAGAACCTGCGCAGACGTTGAACGGGCTGCGCGCGGTGCTTTCGCGGACCTCGGGCCCGCCGGCGAGCTTGGCTACCCGGTTGGTTGAGGCGTTCGTCCACGGAGAGGATATCCGGCGCCCTTTGGGGATCCATCGCGACTACCCCGCCGAGCACGTGGCCACCGCCCTTAGCTACCAAGTGAAGACCACCACCAAAATGGGTGGCGGCAAGGAAATCGCTGAGGGCTGGCGCTTGGTAGCCACTGACACGTCATTCCGACATGGCAACGGTCCGGCGGTTGAAGGCTCCGCCCTGGCCCTGCTGTTGGCCGTCTCCGGTCGGCCCATCGGAGCCCACGAAGTGAGCGGGCCAGGGGCTCCCGTGTTCTTGCAGTGCTTGGAAAACCAGTGAACGCGCTGGGCAAGGCGCGCTCCAAAGCGGCAACACTCCTGTCCGCCGACGTCGACGTGATGGGCCTGACCGGACGGATTCTCTGGACCGAGGGCACGCCCCGGCCCGAGCCGGGCGCAGAGCCTCGGAACGAGCCCGCATACGTCTTGATTCATGGCATTGGCGTGTCGCATCGGTACTTGGCGCGCTTGCATGGAGTCCTGGCCTCGAACGCGCCTACCTATTCGTTGGACCTGCCCGGTTTTGGCGGCACACCCAAGCCCGGCCGTCAGTTGTCCGTGGAGGATTACGGCGCTTTCATTGCCGAGGCACTCAAGAGCTGCGGCATCGATTCCTATGTGTTGGTGGGCCACTCGATGGGCGCGCAATTTGCCATCGAAGCGACCTTGCATGCCCCGGACCAGATCCGGCAGTTGGTGCTGATGGGGCCGGTGGTGGATGCCCGGCACAAGAATGTGTGGCGGCAGTCGCTGGCCCTGACCCTCGACGGAATGATTCGCGAGAGCCCCGCCTCCAACTGGATAGTCATCTCCGACTACATCCGCTGCGGCCCGCGCTGGTACCTCACTGAGCTTCCCGTCATGATGAGTTACCCCACGGAGAAACGGCTCGCCGGCGTCCACGTGCCGGTGCTGATTCTGAGGGGAAGCCGCGACCATGTGGCAGGACCGGACTGGGCGCTGCGGCTATCAAGGGCAGTCGCGCAGGGGCGTCTGGTGGAGATTCCGGGGGTCGGGCACGTGGCGCAGCACATGCGCCCCAAGGCTGTGGCGGATGCCATTCGGAGCTTTGTCACCGCGACCACGCCTCACCGTTGACCCCTGACGCACGACGCCGGCGCCTGAGTTGGGGTCCCTTGTTGGGTTAGGTTGCGGGCTCGGTTTGTTGGCTCACCTTGTTGGGTTAGCCGGTCCCGGTTAGGCTGGCGGAGCATGCACATTAGTAAGATTGCTTACGAAAGGGCTGATCGTGACCGACAAAGACTCGAATAAGGAAACCCAAGGCTTCGGCGCAACCGGCGCTACGGGACCCTACGACACTACGTCCGATGCCGACAGCATCCACGAGGATCCCGACATGCGCCAGGATGAGGACGAGGACCCCGCTGCATCCGCCAACCCCGACCCCCTCGACGGCAACGTCACCGGCTTGGAGCCGGGCGGCGGAGTCCCTCCCGGAGAAACCCCGCCGGCCGAGGGCAGCATGAGCAGCGATCAAGGCCACGAGGAGTAACACAGTCGCCAACCCGCGGCTCCGTTGGTACCCAGCGACATAGCAGCGGGTTGGCAACGTTCTAGCTGTTCGGCAGCTGCAGGATCTCCCCGAGATCGTATTCAGCGGGCTCCTCCAGTTGCGAGTACGTGCAGCTCTCGGGGGTCCTGTCCGGCCGCCACCTACGGAACTGCGTGGTGTGCCGGAACCTGTCGCCTTCCATGTAGTCGTACTTCACTTCGATCACGAGTTCGGGGCGCAGGGGCACGAACGAGAAATCCTTGCCCCCGCTCCACCGGCTTTGCGCGCCGGGCATGCGTGAACCCCCGGCAGCTTCGTCCTGGTTGGCCCACTCACCCCAGGGATGCTCGCTGAGTTCGACTTGATACGGCTCAAGCTCGGCCACCAGGGCCTCCCTCCGGGCCATGGGGAACGATGCCACCACTCCCACGTGATGCAGGCGGCCAGTGTCATCGTGGAGGCCGAGCAGCATCGAGCCAACAACCTTCGCGGTCTTGTGCCAGCGGAATCCGGCCACCACACAATCCGCCGTGCGCTCGTGTTTGGTTTTGAACATCACGCGCTTGTTGGGTTGATAGGCCCCGGTCAACGGCTTGGACAGCACCCCGTCCAGTCCCGCGCCTTCCAACTGCACGAACCATTCCTGCGCCCGCTCGAGATCCGTCACTGCGGGGGTCACATAGACAGGCGGCTCGGCCTTGGCGAGCGCACGCTCCAGGATGGCGCGGCGCTCGGAGAACGGCTTGTCCATGAGGTTCTCGTCGCCCAGCGCCAGGATGTCGAACGCAATCATGGAAGCCGGAGTCTTCTCGGCGAGCATCCTCACGCGGCTGTCGGCGGGATGGATCCTTTGCTGGAGTACCTCGAACTCGAGCCTCTTGCCCTCGATCAGGACGATCTCGCCGTCGATCACGCATTTGTCCGGCAGGTTCTTCCTGAGAGCCTCCACCACTTCGGGGAAGTAGCGGGTCATTGGCTTCTCGTTGCGGCTGCCCAGGATGATCTCGTCGCCATCCTTGAAGACGATGGTCCGGAATCCGTCCCACTTGGGTTCGTAGTGCCCAATATCGGGGATGGCCGGAACGGATTTGGCGAGCATGGGCGAGACGGGTGGCATCACAGGCAGGTCCATAGACAATGTCTACCTGCCGGTGCACCGCGAAGCTAGTGTTAGGCCATGGATATCTTGCTCGTGTTGGCGGCAGTGCTCGGATTCCCGGCCCTGCTGGCCGGCGTTTGGTACTGGTCATCGCGCCGGAGCAGCCAGGGCAAAGTCCGGCGTGGAGCCACCGGCGGAATGCTTGGAGTCGTGGAGGAAGTCTTCCGCCCGGAAACTCATCAAGCCGTGCAGATCCAGAAGATCCAGCATGAGTTGCCGGCTCCCTCACCGGCACCGAAGCCTAAGTCATAGAAACCCCTCGGTTGGGCAGGCCTACCGCCCGTTACATTAATGTGACTTTACTTTCCGGCTCATGTACCGTCGTAGAGCGACCCGTATGTCCGCTGGGCCGCTTCCGGATTGACGCCGAGCTCTGCCGCAATCCGGGATCCGCCAGACCCGCGGCAGAGGCGGGGGACCCACAGTTCCCGGGCTTGGTATCCAAGTCCTCGGGGTGAAGCCGCTTAGGCGGCCGGACGGCCTCGTCCGAACCCGACAGCTAACCTCGAAGGCGTTGAGAGGCAACCACCATGTCCCCAACCATGGATCAGCCGCGCCGCGCCCAGACTGAAGGCGAGCGCACCAAGCCAACCGGACGCCGTCGGGCCCAATCCAGCGGATTCCCCACCGGAAACCCAGATGACACTGGCGCCACTAACACTGAAGCTGCTGTTACAGGCACGGTTAACACAGGCACGACGCCGGAACCCGCCACTGCGGCCATGCCCACCACGGTGGCGCCTGCCACTCGTGCGGAAATTCGTGCAGCCGAGCGGGAGCGTGCAGCCCTTGCCGTGATTGCGCCTGAGGCCTCGGCCCCACAGCCGGCGCCCGAACCGTCCGAGCAGGCGGAACCCATGACTGCCGCGATACCTACGGGGCAGCCAGCGGCACGGAGGTCGACCCCACCGGGACCCCCTACCGCGGCAATCCCCATTGTGACCCCGGCAAGTGCGCCCCCTGCCAGCGCACCCCCTGCTGGCGTGGAGCCGGATCCTCAGGAGCTGAGCGCCCAGGAGCCCGCAACCGCAGCAATTCCAGTGGTGCAGGCTTCAACGCCGGAACCTGCCACGACGGCCATTCCGGTAGTGCCTTCCCGCGAAGAATCCACGAGCACCCCCGAAGCCGCCGAGTCACCGAGCAACGACTCGCCCCGCACCGAGTCCCTGCAAACCGAGTCACCTCGGGGTAAGTCTCAGGCGCAGCTTGCTGCCGCGGCAACGGCGTCGGCAGCACTGGCAAGCCGCAAGGATGTTCGCCGGCAGGCTGCCGCACCCGCTGCGGCACCCTCCGCGGCCAGGCCCAGCGTGGGGTCCACCTCATCCTTCGGCCGCGAACCCCACGCCGCCCTTCGGAAAGCAGCGTCGGTCAAGCACATGAGCCAGCGCATGGCCGTGGTTGCAGGTGCGCTTGGACTAGTACTGACGGCCGGGACTTTGGGGCAAGCCCTTGAGCTTCCGTTCTTCGGCCAGGAAACTCCTGCGCATGAAGCCAGCGGTGCCGACAGGAATTCGGGCTCCGCAGCCCCTGCGCCCAGTGCCTCGTATTCCACGGCTTCCGCACCATCAGCGTCGTCGCCATCAGCCTCTTCACTTGCCACAGCGTCCTCGGAGGCCGGCCAGCCCGCGACATTAGCCGAGGCACCCACGGCCGGGTCGTCGTCGCCGGCTCCGACCCCGAAGGTGTCCCTTGCCAACCCGGTTTGGGTTCCATCGGCTGTCCCCTCCTCAGTCCCGGCCGTCCCTGGGGTGATAAGCCCAGCCCCCACCCAGCCAGCTCCCGCGCCGAGCGAGGTGCCGTCGGACACGGTAACCACACCGCCCACGACTCCGACGCCCACAACCTCACCAACCCCGACGGTCACACCAACACCGACGCCGACGCCCACACCAACGGAAACTGCAACCCCGACGTCCAAGCCCCGGCCGAGCAAGCCGCAGGCCGCCTCGGCTCCCCAGCCCAGCGAATCTGCGCTTCAAGACATCCTGGACGCAGCCCAGAAGGTCCTCGGTTGAGCACCCGCCTGCCCCGTACCTCCACTCACGCGGGGTGGCATAGCCGGTACTGCAGCAGCAGCCGGACTGCCGCTTTCCGTCGCCGGATGGGACGTTGGAGCTGCCAGCGTTTGCGGCGCTCGTAGGCTCAGATCCGCGGCCGCCCGGCCCAGCGCCGAGCCTTCAGGGCCGCATGTAACTCGAGCCGGATCGCGCCACTCAACGGATCAGCACCGATGAGTTGGCGGATCCGGCCGAGCCGGTTGTAGATGCTGCTCCGGTGGAGGTGAAGTTTGGCGGCGACGTCCTGCACCGAGCCGTCATTGTCATAGAGCAGTTCCAGGACAGGCAGGAGTTCGCCGTTTTTGTCCTGGTCCTCAAGGGCCTGAAAATGCACCGATCCTGTGTCATCCCAGCCTCCGGGTGCCACCAGACGATCGAAAAGTTGATAGACACCAACGGTCCGGCTGTCCACGAGCTCACCTAGCGGGAGGTCCACGGCGGCCGCCTGCGCAGCAACCTTCGACTGACGGTAAGCGCCCGATAGCTGCCGGATGACTTGGAAGGGTTCACTGATGCCCAGGATCACCCTGTCCACCTTGCGGCCAGCGCGCTTCGCAAGCTCCAGTTGATAATGCACCAGCACCTGGGCATGGTCTGCCCGGCCGCCCGACTCGCGGAACAGGACCACCGAATGCGTCTCCGTTCCGGCGCTGAACAAGGCGGCGTTGACGCCGATAGTGGACTGCAGCGCCGCTGATCGATGCGTCAGGGTAGCGGCAATAGGATCGACGTCGGACCTCGCACCATCCGGGTCGAGTATGGTTACCAACTGCCACGGACCGCGCCCCTGGATTTCCTTCCAACCCGCGACGGCGGCCACAGCGTTCGATTCGCCGCCGCAGGCTGACAGGAACTCCTGCTCACGCCTTCGCCGGAACTCAGATTCGGCCGTATTGGAATCAAGGAGCAAGCCCGCCAACAGGTCCAGCTCGTCCCGCACGCCGGGCAGTTCGGCGAGTATCGCCGTCGCACTCTGCTCTTCAAGGTCCAGCTGCACCCACAAGTACCCCACACGGAAACCGCGGACCAAAAGCGGCACGCAGACGCGGCCCAGCATGCCGAGTTCGTTGTTGGCAGGAACGACGACGGGTCGCACGGCCGTGGCGATGCCATGAGCGAGTTGCCAGGCGCTGACGTCGCCGGGGACCCGCTTGCTGAGGAGGAAGTTCACGCGAACGCGGTCGGCGTGGGACTGGTTGGAGCTATAGGCGAGAAGAACGCCGTCGAGATCTTCCAAGGACAGTCCGCGGCCCAGCTTTAAGGCAACGCGTTCAACGATCTGTTCCACGTCCTGCAGCATCTGGAAAGCGTACCAACAGCAGGCGACACTTGACGCTCCAGTGCTCGACAAATGTCGAGCTGGCTGGCAAAAGATCCCTGGATTTTCGGACTTTCCGCATGAGGGCGGCCCCGGGTCCATGTCGCCTGCCTCACAGCCGGATCTATTCTGGAATCACAGCCCGCAACACATTTTTCGGCCGAAGAGGCCGCTAACGATGGAGCCCACAGATGATCATCGGTGTCCCCAAAGAAATCAAGAACAACGAGTTCCGCGTAGCCATCACGGCCGCCGGTGTCCACGAGTTCCGCACCCACGGACACACCGTTCTGGTTGAACGCGGCGCAGGCCTTGGCTCGGGCATCACCGACGAGGAATACTCGATCGCCGGCGCCGAAATCGTCAACGAAGCAGATGACGTCTGGGCCCGCGCGGACATGGTCATGAAGGTCAAGGAACCCATCGCGGCCGAGTACCACCGCTTCCGCAAGGGCCTCATCCTCTTCACCTACCTGCACCTTGCCGCAGAGCCCGAGCTCACCGCCGAGCTCATCAACTCCGGCGTCACGGCCATCGCTTACGAAACCGTGCAGGAAGGCCGCACCCTTCCGCTGCTCGCCCCGATGTCCGAGGTCGCAGGCCGCCTGTCCGTCGTGGTTGGCGCTTCCTCGCTGATGGCTCCGGCCGGCGGCAAGGGCGTCCTCCTTGGCGGCGTACCGGGCGTGCGCCCTGCGAAGGTTGTTGTCCTCGGCGCAGGCGTTGCGGGAACCAACGCTGCCGCCATGGCGCTGGGCCTCGGTGCTGATGTCACCATCATGGACATCAACATCAACCGGCTGCGCGAACTCGATGCCCTCTACCAGGGCCGCCTGAAGACCGTCGCCTCCAACGCCTACGAGATCGAGAAGTCAGTCATCGACGCAGATCTGGTGATCGGCTCCGTCCTGATCCCGGGCGCCAAGGCTCCCAAACTGGTCACCAACGAACTCGTCTCCCGCATGAAGCCGGGCTCGGTTCTGGTGGACATCGCCGTGGACCAGGGCGGCTGCTTCGAAGACACGCACCCCACCACCCACCAGGAACCGACGTACAAGGTCCACAACTCGATCTTCTACTGCGTTGCCAACATGCCTGGCGCTGTTCCGAACACCTCCACATACGCACTGACCAACGTCACCCTGCGCTACGCCGTGGCACTGGCCAACTTGGGCGTCAAGGCCGCCTTCGACCGCGACCCCGCCCTGGCTGCCGGCCTCAATATCGCCGCCGGCCACGTGGCGCACCACTCCGTTTCCGAGGCGCACAACCTGCCCCTCGTCAACGACTGGCACACGCTGGTCTCCGCATAGCTTCAAGCTCGACGGCGGGGTGCGGCTTCCACGCGAAGCCGCACCCCGCCGTCGTGGTTTAACGCGCGCCGAGATGGCACTTAATGCCAATGTTCGCGAAGAACATTGGCATTAAGTGTCACTTCGCGGGGAGGTTTGGGGCCTGGAGACTAGGGCTTTCCGGGGAGCGACGGGATCAGTTCCGAGGGAACCGGGACGGGGACGCCCGAAGGGCCGAGCTTTGAGGGATCGATCTTGGAAGGGTCGATCTCCGGTGGGGTCACAGGCAACCCTGGCGGTGTGGGGATGACGCCGTTGCCGGGCTCCCTGTGCGACGGAGCCTTAGGTGTGTGCGGCGACGCTCCACCGGGCTGCGGCTCAGGAGCGGGAACCACCGGGATGCGCGGCGCGGCCGGCGTCGGCTGGGGTACGACCGTCGCAGGAGCTTGCTGCGGCTCTTCCCCGACAGGCAAGGGCTCTGGGCTGGTACCGGCTGGGGCATCGGGCTGGGGAGCACTGCCGGAACCGGGGTTTAGTTGCGAGACCACCGAACCGATGGCTGCCCCGAGGTGCTGGAAAGCACCCGGCAGGCCGCCCTCGGAGGCGACGGCAGCGGTCGCGCCGCCAGCCAAGGACACAGCTACGGCGAGGCCTGCGATGGCCGTCCGACGCTTCTTCCGACGCCGGGCGGCAAGTTCGTCAACAGGCAGGTCGTTCGCAGGAGCGGATTCCGCAGCAACCGTGGCGAGTACCGCCGTCGGTGCACCCGCGGACGCCGCCGGAGCGTCCGCCGTCGTGATCCTCTGAGTGGCTGTGATCTGCTGGGTGGCTGCGGCCGGGCTGCTGACCATGAGCGCGCGGACTGCTGCGGACGGCAAAGGGGCAGTGTTCGCCAGGGAACGGAGCTCGAGGAGTTCAGTGCGGAGGTCGGCGTCGCCTGTGAGGCCGGCGTCGGCCAACAGGAAGTCGATTGCCTGCTGGTCATGACGTCCGCGAGGCGTATGTTGTTCGCTCATGATGTGCCGTTCCTTAGTAGTGCACGCTTCTTCAGTGCACTCAATGCCCTGCGCTGTAGCTGCTTGACGGCTCCCTGGGACTTGCCCATGATCGCCGCCGTATCTTCCACCGACACGTCGGCGACGACCCGGAGGGCCAGAACCTCCCGATAATCGTCGGGGAGGTCGTCCAAAATTTCAGTGACGCCCAGGCCTGCAACCCGTCCGAAGGCCTGGTCCTCGGCCGATGGCGACCGCCGCGCGTCCAGGTCCGGTTCGTACGGCGTCGCGTCGGGCGTTCGTTCGCGTTTGCGATAGTGGTCCACCATCCGCGCATGCGCGATGGAGAACAACAAGGTTTTTGCCCCTTGCAGCCCGCCGTGGAGCGTTTCCAGCTTCGGATACAGGGCGAGGAAGACGTCCTGCGTCACGGCCTCCGGGTCGTCCACGCCCCGTGCCCGGAGGTAGCCAAACACCGGTCCGGCGAAGTTATTGTAGGCAGCCGTGAAGAGCAGGGCGGGATCGTCCTGATCCGCCTGCACATATTCATCAGCCAAAGGGTCAAGCACCCGTGGATGCCTCCGTCCCACACACTACGTAGCGGGGCTCCTTGTCCTAAGCCAAGGAGCCCCGCCCTTAAACCGTAACCGCTGCTTGCTTAGCGGACAGAATCGAGGGGTGCAGCCGGAACGTCGGTGGGTACCTGTGTCGGCAGCTCAGGCGTCGCGGGGACGGCAGGCACTGCGGGGACAGCGGGCGTCGCGGGAACGGCAGGAACTCCCGGCACAGCGGGCACTGCAGGAACAGCAGGCGTTACCGGCAGTTCGGACGTCACGGCAGCATCGACGTCGGCCTCTGCCGTCGCCGAACCGTCAGCCTTCAGGCCGGCAGCCTTACCCGCCTCCACCACAGCCTCGCAGTGCGCCTCCACCTTGGCTTCGCCACCGGCAGCAATGGTCAAGGACTCGAAGCCGGGGACCTTGGCGTCAGACTTCAGGCCGCCGTTGAGGAGTGCGGTGCAGAGGCCAAAAGCCTCCGGGGAAGTGGCGTCTTCCACCGTTGCTTTGGCATCGGACAAGGCGTCGGCGGCCTTGGCCTGGCCTGCTTCAGCGGCCTCGGTTGCAGTTGCCTGCGCGGTCTCGACGGCGTCAGTTGCCTTGGTCTTGGCGGTTTCGGCTGCATCGGCTGCTTCAGCGGCCTTCTCAGCAACAGGGGCCGGTGCGCCAACGAGGTCATGCGCGGATTGCTGGATTCCGGTGGGAAGCGCGCCATTGAAGGCAGCGACGCCGGTTCCACCGGCAGCTACAGCTCCGGCAGCCAGGACGCCCGCGGCGACTTTGCTGGTGGCAAGGATAGTGAACAAGGACATGAAACCCTCCGACAAACGATTTTGGGATTGCCCCGGCCGCGGTTGGGTCGCGACCGGATGATCAGCGTGCGGACGTGGCCCGCACTCCCCTTACATCGTTCGCGGTGTCGGTGAGGTTACGCGTTGTCCAAAATTCTTTTTCATGGCTTTGGCGTGCTGCTCTTTATCCACACTGGTTAGAGGTCCCCATGGCCGCGTCCGACGTAGCCAACTATGCTCAGGAAACGCCTGGCCCGTTGGATGCCCGGCGATCGACATATCACTACGTCAGGGGATACGTAATGGGGTTGGGTACCTAGTGGGACAGGGATTGGTGGGCGCGGACGTCGGAGATCTCCGACGACTTTCGGCCGTGATGGACTC
The DNA here is from genome assembly GCF_056279165.1 of Paenarthrobacter sp. TE3676. Classification (NCBI taxonomy): domain Bacteria; kingdom Bacillati; phylum Actinomycetota; class Actinomycetes; order Micrococcales; family Micrococcaceae; genus Paenarthrobacter; species Paenarthrobacter sp. TE3676. Next base: position 93,385 of record NZ_JBWBQU010000009.1, on the reverse strand, counting down.
CGAGGCGGAGAAGATCACCAAGCTTCAACAACAGCTCAATGCGCTGATTCAGAACGGCAACTTCTGGCGGGGGAATGACGCCGACCAGTTCAGAAGCCGGTGGCAGAGCGATCTCCAGGGACGATTGGGAGCAGCAGCTTCTTGCCTGCGCACCAATGCCCGCGCCCTGAAACTCAACGCAGAGCAGCAGGAACAAGCTTCCACGGGCAGCCCCGGAGGAGGGCTCAAGGGGGGACCTTCCACAGGGCAGGGAAAGAGCACCCCTGGGGCACCCGGGTTTACTTTTGATCCCACCAGCTACGGCCCCGTCACCGTGGAAGGCAGCGGTTCAATCGACAGTCAAGCAACGGGCGAAACCCACGGCTCCGTTGGTCCCGGCGGAATCGCGTTCGGAGGATCCGGCAAGGCGTCCACCGGAGGTGAAATGACCTGGAAGGCAGAGACCGGGTTCGGGCCCGGCACGACAACTATCACCAACGAAACGTTCGTCGGCGCCCGCGCGGATGGCGAGTTCGAGGCCAGTGTGCCATTCGGACTCGGACTTCCCAATGCCCACGTTAACGGTGAAGCATTCGCTGGCGCGGAAAACGTCACCACCATACGATCCGACTTCTTTGACGGCTGGGTCAGCAACACCTCCACGACGCGTGCAATGACTGGAGTCGAGGCGAGCGCACACGCCAACGCGAGCAGCCCCTTTCTGTTTTCGGCTGGTGGTGAGGGCTTCGCGGGTCAAAAACTCACCGTGGACAACAAGACCGAGTTCGCTGGCGGGCTGTTCGCCTTGGGGCAAGGTGGAGAATTCCGCGCCGGGGCGTGGGCCAGCGCCGGTGAAGGCGAAATCAGCGTCAAGGGCCGCGATGTCTCAGGCACTGCGTTCAGCGCAGGAGCGGGCGCGGAGCTGACAGGGAGCCGGTATGTCGAAGTCCTGGGCCAAACACTGACATTCAACGCGACGGTGGCCGCCGGAGCGGGTGAGGGGCACTTCTTTACGGCTTCCGTGGATGAAGACGGGCTCACTCTGGGCGCGGGAGCCAAGCTCACCGCCGAACTGGGACTGGGTGCGGGTGGCCAGATCACCCTCAGCCCCAAAGGACTAGTGGATTCCGTGACCGGATTCGTCGACTTCCTGAACAACTGACCTTCGCCACCACACCACCGCCGGAAAGGCTCAAATGTCGCAACAGGTTTTCCCGTCCGCATCTTTCCCCGCCTACCCCACCATCAAACTCAATCCACCATCCGGTTGGACACATCAAGTGGTCCCCGATGCCTTGGGTGCCCTGATGGCCCCGGCCGCCGAAGGTCGCTACACGGCAAATGTGGTGATCTCCGTGTCCCGCCGCTTGCCTGGCTACCAGCTGCGGGATATCGCTGCATCCGTGGACTCGTTCCTGGACGCCCTGCCGGACGCCGTCCTGCTCGCCACGGAGCCAGTGGTTATCAATGGCCGGGATTGGCACGTGCGCGAGGCACGCTACACGCACCCACAGGCAGGTTCGCTGGCGCAGTTCACAGCCGTCACGGTGGTCCACCAAGACGCCGCAGCTGATGTCGTCCAGCTGACCGGGAGTTGTCAGCCGATTGAAGACAACAGCGATCTCAAGGCCATCTATTCGCTGGTTGCCAGCGCGGACGTTACGCCAGCGCCCTAGCCTGCTCAATCAGCTTCAGCACCGCAACGGAGTCGGCCGGATCCACCGGTACCGCAAGTGCGGAGGCGGTGCCGCCGCCGTCGAGCTTGTCCGCCAGCATGCGGTAGAACTCGGGGTAGGCGCCGCGCTCCGTGGGGATGGTGGTGCGCTGCCCGTTCCGTTCCAGCGTGCCGTGGTTTTCTGGAGGCTCGACGCCGTACTCCGCGTCCGTAGGCAACCCACCGCGCAGCACGTAGGGCTCCTGTGGGTCGGTGCCGAACTTCACGAAGCCACCTTCCGTGCCGAGGATGCGGAAGCGCGGGCCATGGAGGTGGCTGTTGAGGTTGATGGTGACGTGGCTGACCACGCCCGACTCATGCTGAAGTGCCAGGAAAACGTCGTCGTCGGCGCTTTCCTGGGGGCGGCGGGCCGTGATTTCTGCGAAGGTGACGGTGGCCGGCCCAAAGAACCGGAGAGCGAGATCAAGGACGTGCGTGCCGAGATCGAACAGGACACCACCGCCGTCTTCCGCCGTGGCACTGGCTTTCCAGGCCTTGGCGATCTCCGGCGCCCAGCGCTCCATGCCCACCTCAAACCTGGTCACGGTACCCAGCGTTCCGGCGTCGAGCAGTTTTTTCACGGTGAGCGAGTCACCGTCCCAGCGCCGGTTTTGGTACACGGTGAGGACTCGGCCCAGCTTCGCAGCCAGCTGAATCAGCTCCTCGCCCTCGGCGCTGCGGACCGTGAACGGTTTATCGACGACGACGTCCAGCCCGGCTTCCAGCGCAGCTTTCGCCAGGGGGAAGTGGGTTGCGGGCGGGGTGCCCAGGACGACGAGATCCAGTTGGTCGGCCAGTGCCAGGATGTCTTGAGGGGTGTTGACGATCTGCGTTGCCGGGTAGCGCTCTTTCGCTTTCGTCTGGCGCGCCTCGTCCGAAGTTGCGATGACGGCTAGCTCGTACGCGGGGTTGCTGGCGATGAAGGGCGCGTGGAAGACGCTGCCGGAGAGGCCAAAACCTGCGACGGCGGTACGGATCGGCTGGGAAGTCATGCCCCTAGGCTACCGATCCTCTCTCACGTAATAGCCCTTTCACGCCAACCCTCTATCACCGGGGTGAGCGAGCGTTGGGGTGAAACACCCGGGACGTGAGCGAGCGTCGGGGTGAAACACGCGGGACGTGAGCGAGCGTTGGGGACGGCGAAGGCCGGGAACCTCCCGAACCATGGAAAAGTTCAAGGAAGTTCCCGGCCTTCAGGAAACTACACTTCAGGAAACTACTGCTGAGGGGCTACTTCTTGGTGCCCTTTTCCCAGCCGATGGTGGTCCAGTCCGGAACGTTGGAGTTGCTCTTGAACAAGGACGGACCGTAGTTGGCCAGGCCCGTGCGCACAAACTGGATCTCCGGGCCGTTCAGCAGGGTACCCATGGAGAAGTACTTCTCCATGTGCTTCTTCTCTACCTCCATGGCGGCCTTGTTGCGCTCTTTGTCATCAGCAATGGTCGCCAGGCGCTTGATTTCAGCGTCCAGCTCGGCATCGCCGAGTTTGTTTTCGTTGGTGGTTGAATCGTAGAACTGCTTGACGCCGCTGGTAGCATCCGGGCCAACCGTGTAGCCCGAAATCGTCAGGTCAAACTCCCGCGACCCCAGAACCTTCTGGAAGTCCGCGTCACCGCGCTGCTCAACCGCAACGTCCATGCCCGCTGCCTGAAGCTGCTTCTGCAGGGTCTGTGAGACGGCCGCCCGTGTGGGATCCTCTCCAAAGTAGGTCACCTTGAAGGTTACGGGGACGCCGTCCTTGGCCATGATGCCCTTGTCATTGGCAGTGTAACCCGCGTCGGTGAGGACCTTCTTGGCGGCCTCAGCGTCCGCGTCCTTCACGGGGTAGTTGTCCTGGTAGTACTCGGAGAACGGCATGAGCATCATGGAGCCCGAGCTTTCCTCGGACCAGTTCAGGCCATTGAACTGAACATCTCGGAGAGCTTTTCGGTCCACGGCCGTGAAGATCGCCTTCCGGACGGCCACATCGGCGAGGGCCGGCCGCTCGGCATTGAGGTTGAGACCACCGGCGAACAGTCGCTGACCGCGGCGAACCTCGGCGTTCTTGGTTCCTTCAAGCTGCTTGTAGCGGCTCAGGGAGCGAGCGTCAGTAGCATCAATTTCGCCGTTCTTGAAGGCGGCGATGGTTGCGCTAGGTTCCATCTGGCGCCAAATGATCTTGTCCAGGACAGGCTTTTGACCCCACCACTTGTCGTTGGGAACCATGGTGACGGTCTTGGCGGTGGTGTCGTAGTTTTCCACCTTGAACGGGCCGGCCATCCATTCAGGATGCATGTTGCCCGCAAAGCCATTGTTGAAGATGTCCGCCGTGTTGACGGCAGGGTGGATCAGTCCGAAGAAGAGATCCTCAAGGGGATAGACCGGCTGCGTAGTGGTGACAATGACTTCCTTGTCGTTGGCACCAGCTTTGACTGATTCAACAAACGGATATGCCCCCGGGTTGACGATGTCAATCGCCTTATCTTCACCGCGGGACATCTTCCATGTGTTCTCGAACGTCTTGACGTCGATAGGCGTACCGTCGTTCCAGGTTGCCTTGTCATTCACCTTGATGGTGATGGTCTGCTTGCCGTCCTTGACTTCGCTCTTGACCTCTTCACAGAAGTCCTTGTTGGGCTCAGCCTTGCCGTTGAAATCCAGCTTCCAGCAACCGCCGATGCCGCCGCTGCTCAGGCCTGCCGGATTGACTGGAGTCAACACAGCTGCGGTGGGGCCACTATTCCCGACGTTGGAACTATTGTTGAAATCCGGCCCGAGATCCACGGTTGGCAAGGTGACTGTGCCGCCCGGCTCCAGATCTTTCACTTCCTTGGCGTTGACGCTGATCAGCTTGCTGATGTCACCGCCGCTCTCTTCGGCCTTCTGCGAGGCCGGACCCGACGGCGTTCCCCCGCCGCAAGCGGTCAGCGTAAGCGCTGCTGCGAGCGCTACGCCACCGATCGTCGTGTATTTCTTCATGGTTTGCCCTTCATGTTTACGACTGGAAATCTTTGCGAGTTGAATAACAGGGTTTCAATCGATGCGTCATATGTCGTCAGGCATGCACCACCAGCATGTCGGCATCTATCTCTCCGTCCGGGAAGAAGCATGCGAAGTCCTGTGTGTCCCCCTTCTCCGAAGCCAGTGGCGGCTCCAGAGTAAGGCACTTCTCCTGCTTTGCGGCAGGTAATGCGGCAAACACGGGACAACGGGTCGCAAAATTACATCCCTTGGGAGCATCAAGCGGGCTGGGTAGGTCGCCCTGCAGGATGATGCGTTCGCGGGTCCGTTCCAGGTTGGGGTCCGGAACCGGGATCGCTGACAGCAAGGCCCGCGTGTAAGGGTGGCGCGGGTTGTCGAAGACGTCGTCCACATCGCCGGTTTCCACGATTTTTCCGAGGTACATCACGGCAACACGGTCCGAGATGTGGCGGACAACGGAGAGGTCGTGGGCCACCATCAGGTAGCTCAAGCCCAACTCAGCGCGGAGCTTGTCCAGCAGGTTGATGACTCCGGCCTGCACGGACACGTCCAGCGCAGAGACCGGTTCGTCCAGCACCACGAGCTTCGGATTGACCGCGAGTGCCCGGGCGATACCGATGCGCTGCCGCTGCCCGCCGGAGAACTGGTTGGGGAAGCGGTTGACGTGGTCAGGCTGCAGGCCCACCAGCTTCATGAGTTCCATGATGCGTTTCCTGATGGCAGCCTTGGGCATCCCGAGGTTTTCCAGCGGCTCAGCAAGGACCTCGTACACAGTGAAACGCGGATCCAAGGCACCCGTGGGGTCTTGGAACACCATCTGCATTTCCTTGCGCATGGCCATCTTGGTCTTGTGGTCCGTGGCGACTTTGTTGCTGACGCCGCCAATGACCACTTCGCCCACCTGGTCCGGGTGGAACTCCATGATTTCCAGGAGTGTGGTGGTCTTGCCGCAGCCGGACTCCCCCACAATCGAAACGCACTCGCCTTCGCGGATATCGAAGCTCAAGCCATCCACGGCCTTCACCGTGCCGATCCGTCGCTTGATCAAGGCACCCTTGAGCAGCGGGAAGTGCTTTTTCACGTCTTTGAGTTCCAGGACCTTTTCGCGCTCGACGCGAGCGACGCCGTCGAACTTTGAAACCGGCTTGGGCGGTGCGTGGAAAATTTTGTGGGCGTCAGCGTTGCCGGACAGTTCATTAGCTTTGATGCAGGCTGCCTTGTGCCCCAGCGTCTGGCCCTCAACACCGGGGACGGTGATGAGCTCCGGTTCGCCGTGCAGGCAGGCGTCGCTGACCAGCGGGCAGCGGGCCGCGAACGAACATCCAGTCACCGGCAACGCCAGGTTGGGGGGTGTTCCCTCGATGGGAACCAGCGACTGCCGGGTGGCGGTATCCACGCGCGGAACCGCACCAAGCAAGCCCAGCGTGTACGGCATCCGCGGGTTGTAGTAGATGTCCTCCACAGTTCCGGTTTCCACCGGCTTACCGGCGTACATGACCATGATGTCGTCAGCCATGCCGGCTACGACGCCGAGGTCGTGCGTGATCATGACGACGGCGGCGCCGGTCTCCTCCTGCGCGGTGTGCAGGACTTCCAGCACCTGCGCCTGGATGGTGACGTCCAGCGCCGTCGTGGGTTCATCCGCGATGAGTACCCGCGGATCGTTGGCGATGGCGATGGCGATCATGACGCGCTGCCGCATGCCGCCGGAGAACTCGTGCGGGAACGCTTTCAGGCGGTCCTTGGGGCTCGGGATGCCCACCATGCGCAAAAGGTCGACGGCGCGGGCTTCTTTGGCCTGCTTGCTCATGGTGGGGTTGTGGACTGTGAGGGCTTCGATGATCTGGTTGCCCACCGTGTAGACGGGTGTCAGCGAGGACAGCGGGTCCTGGAACACCATGGCGATGTCACTGCCGCGGTGCTTGCACATGGCTTTGTCGCTGAGGCCAAGGAGTTCCTTGCCCTTGAAGCGCACGGAGCCGGTGATGTCCGCGGTTTCCGGGAGGAGTCCCATGATGGCCATGGACGTGACGGACTTGCCGGAACCGGACTCACCCACAATGCCTAAGGTCTTGCCAGGCATGAGGTCGAAGTCGACGCCGCGGACAGCATGGACCACACCGTTTTCGGAGTTGAAGCGGACGTTGAGGTCGCGAATGCTGAGGACGGCGTCGCCGGGAGCGTAGAGTCCAGCGTCGCGGAGCCGCTCGACGGGAGTGATGTTGGTGCTCATTTGTTGATCTTCTTTGCGGTCTTGGTCTTCGCCCGGCCAATTGAACTGGAGCTTGGGTCGAAAGCGTCACGGAGTCCGTCGTTCATCATGGCCAGCGAACCGGTCAACAGGAACATGACGGTCAGCGGAACCCAGAACATCCAAGGGAAGGAGGACACCTGGCCCGTCGCTTGGCCGATCAGCACACCAAGGCTGACGTCCGGGAGCTTGATGCCGATTCCGATGAAGGAGAAGGCGACTTCGGCGAGGATCGCACCGGTGATGCCCCGGGTGAAGTCGAGGACCAGCAGCGAGCCGATATTCGGTACGAGGTGGCGCCACACGATGCGCCGGGACGGGACACCCATGTACTTGGCGGCTTTGACGTAATCACGCTGCATCAGGGACATGGACAGTGAGCGCACCAGGCGGGCGGTACCCATCCAGCTGAAGAAGAGCAACACGACGATCAGCAGGAGCCAACTGGGGAGATCTTTCAGGCCGCCGCTTCCGCTGGTGGCGACGGCGACCACCAGGATGGCGGGCATCATGATGAGCGCTTCCAGGATGAACAGCATGGTGGCGTCCACCTTGCCCCCGAAGAACGCCATGGTGCAGCCGTATACCGCCGAAATCAGGACGGAAACGCCGCCCACGATCAGGCCGATAAGAATGGACGTCCGGGTGCCGTCCACAATGAGCGCCATGAGGTCGATGCCGGCCTGGGTGGTCCCCAGCAAGTGGTCTGGCGACGGTGGCATGCCGATGTTCAACGGATCAAGGGTGTCTTTGTCCCACGAAGTCAGGAACCCGCCAAAGATCGAGAAGAGGAACAGCGCAAGGAAGATGAACAAGCCGGCGACGGCGGTCCGGTTCCGCATGAAGCGACGGAAGATGATCCGTGACTTCCCGATGACGACGTCCTGGTCAGCTACCCGGGCCTCGTCGATTTCCGCAATGGGATCAATGATGTTGGTCATTACTGGACCCTCACTCGTGGATCGACCAGCGTGGTGGCGAAGTCGGCAAGGATGGCGCCGATCGCGAAGATCACTGAGCCATAGGCCAGCGTGGCGGTGGCGACGTTGACGTCCTGGAGGCTGATGGCCTGGATGCTCCAGAGACCGATGCCGGGCCAGGCGAAGATGGCCTCCGCGAAGAAGCCACCCGTGAAGATGGCCGGGATGGTGAAGGCGATACTCTGCGCCACCGGAATGAAGGAGACGCGCAGGGCGTGCTTCCTGATGGCTTGGTTTCGCGTCAGTCCTTTGGCGCGGGCAGTGCGGACGAAGTCGGCATTGACGTTGTCCAGGAGGTACTGCCGCTGCGCGATCTGGTAACCGGCCCAACCGAAGATGGTCATCGCGAAAGTTGGCACGGCGTAGTGGGCCACCAGGTCAACGAAAGCCGGCCAGCCCGGCTCAATTCCCGGCGTCGAAATTCCCGTGACGAAGAAGATGCGCTCACCGACCGCCTCGTTGATGCTGATGGCACCGAGCTGCACCAGGAAGTACGCGATGGGTGCAGGGAGGATGTGCACCAGGTAGCTGTAGGACGTGATGGCGCGGTCCTGGAACTTGTACTGGCGGGCGGCGGAGTAGACACCGAGGGCTACGCCGATGACCAGGGTGAGGATGATCGAGGCGATGAACAGCCGGGTGGAGACCATCACGCGGTCCGCGAATTCGGCGTTGACGAACGCGCCGTTCGGGCTGCGGCCCCAGTCCCAGCGGGTGACGATGCCCCATAGCCACTGAATGTACCGTTCCCAAGGGTTCAAATCCGGATCCAGCCCGAGTCCCCGGAAAGATGCAGCTACTTGTTCAGGGGTTGGCCTCGGGATCTTTTCCTGCTCGAGCACTGCGGGTTTCAACGACGAGACCGCAAGGAAGTAACCCGCACTCGTGGTCAGGAAGATCATGATCAGGTAGATGCCCGACCGCTTCATCAGATATTTCAGCATGTCGGGCGGCTGCCCCGAATCGTGGCAAAACTCAATGCTCGTCCTTCCGCGGTTCCCGGCTGTGGCCGGCGTCAGCTACGAATTGGCGCAGCGGGTTCTTGGGCCCCCCGCACCCCTTCAGTGATCACCAGCCCTGTATGGCATGCGTCACATTCAAGAGGAAACTACCACAATAACTGCTTCACGTTTTGCTTCGAGGCGTCCGGTTTCGCGCCTGCAGCCAGATTGTTATGTGCAGGTTGCGTCATGTTTACGACGTCGGCAGCCCTGTCGCGCTTACTGCGCCGGAAATGAGGGCGCTAACAGAGGTTTCCTGCCTGGGCTGCGCTGGTTGCGGCTGATGTAGCGGCGCGACTCAGTCGGCGCCCAGGAGGCGGGTGACCAGCTCGCGCCAGGAGTCCACGAGCCGCGTGGGTGAAATGCCGCGAACGCGGACATCGTCCACTATTCGCTCGGGGTCCAGGGCGTAGGTCAGTGACATCGCCATCACCCACGGATCAGCGATTCCCGCCTCCCTCAGCAGGACTTCCATATGTCGATGCGAAAGCTTGGTTGCCGGAACATCAAACCGGTTGCGGGTAGCGGCGCCCGCCGCTTTCAAAAGTTCGCCGTTTTCCAGGACAAAGTAAATGCGCCCCTCGCCGAAGGCCACCAATCGATCTTTTGCCGTGGCCCCGGGACCGAGTGGCGGCGGCCCGAACATGAAACCGTGCTGGAATTCGGATTCGGAGTCGCTCAACAGGGTCATCATGAGCCCGGCGCGGCTACCGAAACGGCGGAAGACTGTCCCCTTGCCAACCTTGGCCTTGCAGGCGAGCGCGTCCATGGTCAGCGCTTCGGCGCCGAACTCGGCCACCAGATCCCGGGCAGCGTTGAGCAATCGCTCGCGATTCCTCGCTGCGTCACTGCGCTCGTGGGGCGCGCCTAGGGGCACGTCCGGCCGAATGGGGATCGAGCTCACAGAAATATTCTAGACCCCGGGAATAGAAAGCGGACCATAGTCCGTTTAGTATCGATGAAGGCTCCAAGCCCAGACATCGAACGGCCGGCACCTCACCCGGCCAGACAAAAGGAGACACCATGTCAAAGAGCACCGTTCTTACCCTCGTCGGCAGCCTGCGCGCCGATTCCCACAACAAGAAGCTCGCCGAAGCCATCCAGCTGAACGCACCCGAGAATGTTGATGTGCAGATCCACGGCTCCCTGGGCAGCATTCCCTTCTACAACGAAGACATCGACGTCGAAGGCCAGGTTCCCGCCGAAGCCGCCGCCCTCCGCGCTGCAGCGGCCGACGCCGACACCATCCTGCTCGTCACGCCCGAGCACAACGGCACCATGCCCGCCTCCCTGAAGAACGCCATCGACTGGCTGTCCCGCCCGTTCGGCGCCGGCGCCCTCTCCGGCAAGCCGACCGCCGTCGTCGGAACCGCTTTTGGCCAGTTCGGTGGAGTATGGGCCCAGGACGAAGCCCGCAAGGCTGCCGGCATCGCCGGCGCCAAGGTACTTGAAGACGTAAAGCTGGCCGTCCCGGGTTCCATGATCCGTTTCGCTGAACTGCACCCGAAGGACGACGCCGAAGTTGTTGAGCAGATCAAGGGCATCTTCGAGCCCCTGACCGCCGTTCAGGACGAAGAAGCAGCAGCCTAGCCTCCTCGCTTTTTCGATGCCCCCGTTCCGCATTCCGCGGGGCGGGGGCATTCGCATTCCTGCCGCTGCGGACGGGGCGTGACCAACTCTTGTCCGAACCGTCACCGTAACGGCATGTTGTGTTCCGCCGTCCCGTCCTAACGTTGGAGATACAGGTGGACGGACAGGAGCGCTGGGCTGTCATGCATGCCGGACGGGGACCAAAAAGTACGACGGCGATCACGGCTGCCTGCCTCATCTTCGGCCTGTGGATGGCTGGCTGCACTACTGTCCCGGCCGAACCCTCCGAATCAGGGGCCGCAGGCCCCTTGCCCATAGTTTCCATGACTTCGCCTGCCCCTACAGCTTCGCCCATTGCTCCCGCGGCAGCCGCCTCGACTCCTGCGCCTTCGAGCCCGGGTACTCCATCCGTTGCCGTCCCCGCCGCGTCGCCCCCGGCAGCAACACCAACTCCAGCACCGTCCGAGAGCACTCCCGCTTCCTCCTTGGCCTCGCCCACCCCACCGGCTGCCGTCGTCGAGCCTTCACCCCAACCGGGCACCAGCGCGCCAGAACCAACAGCCACCGCAACAGTCATTCCCGTGGATTCGGAAAACTCCGGACCGGCGGTCTACTACGTGGCAATCGACGACGGCGGCGCCCGCGGCGTGCGGTTCGGCTGCAACGACAGCTTGGTACCCATCAGGGGCGTTGCCGTGCCCGGGGACCCGCTGTCCGTGGCACTCGGCCGCCTGCTGGAGGCCGGAATGCCAGTGGACAGTGATGCGGCCCTCTACGACTCCCTGGCTGATTCGTCGCTGCGCTACCTCTCGGGCTACATGAGCGGTGCGACGGTGGTGGTTAACCTCAGTGGCTCCCTGCGGCCCGGGGGCGTGTGCGACATCCCACGGATCCAGGCGCAACTGACGCAGACAATCGTGTCCGCCAGTGGTGCATCGAGAGCCGAAATCTATGTGAACGGCCGGACACTTACGGAGGCCCTGAGCGTACGGTGATTGCGGGGCCTGCTGCGCGTGTTACCAGGCACGGGGTAGCGGCTTTGCCTGTTCATGCCGTTGCGATCGCCAGCACCCTCCGGAGTGCCCAAGCCACACGCAACAGGGCAAGGACTGAGGCGAAGGTCAGCACGAAGGCCAGTGCTTCAGGGACCCACAGGCCCGTGACGGCATCTCCTTCCAGGACCACCGTGGCCAAGGCGGCAACCACCAGGAGGCCCAGCCCAGGGATGGCAAAAAGGAAGACTTCGCCGATTTGGCGCCGATGAGTGGCGGAGAGTTTCTCCAAGGGAAGTTCCCGTTGACCCGGGGCAGCCTTCTTTCCCAGCACGTTGATCAGCATGGACACACTGGTCAGCGTCAGGCCAGCCGTGGCGCCGGCCAGCGTGGCGAGAGTCTGGAACAGGGTTCGCCGTGCACCAGGGTCCACGCTTTCCAGCATCAACGGTTGATCCGCAAGCAGCGCGATTCCCAGCCAGATCAGGACGACAAGCGCAGCCCATCCGAAGTCTGCACTGGGATGCAACAGAAACCAACGCCACAGAGTCCTGCGGCGCCCGGTTCGCTCAACGTCAACCCCGTACAAGCTCATGATCTGCACCGCCTTGGTTCTCCTCGGATGCTTGACCGGCCTTGTCAGCGCTCTCCACGGCCGCCGCCATAGCTGCCCGAACAGTGGCCATTCCGCCCGCAACGATGTCCGGAACCAACGCGGAATCAGCCGAACCCTTGATGTCCGGCAGGGTCTTGGCGAAAAATGCCTCGTTGTCCCTGGCCTGTTTATTGAGAATGGCGATCGCCTCGGTGGCGGACTTTTGGGGGTCGTTGAAGACATCCGGATCCACCTCGATATGCGAGATGAACCGCTCCTTCAGCAGGTCCACCACCTCTCGGTCGCCCGTCAGGGAGTCCTTGCCCTCGGCCACCACATAATCGAAATGCTCCACGGACCCGGCCCTGCGGAAGAGATCGATCAGTTGCTGGATCCGGTCCCGAATCCGCTGTTTGTCCTCGGCCTTGCCTGATCTGCCAACGCTCAGGGAAATCCTGAACGTACCCTCATTCATGAGCCGCGAGGCGCTGTCCAGAACGTCAGCCCACTCCCCCTCCATAAGCTTCCCGGAGAGACGTTCGGCAGGAAGCGCGAACTCGAAACGGCTCACCTCCAGCCGGGTAAGGATTTCTTCGATGTCCTCGCGCACAACCGGCACCAGGCTTGGCTCAAGCCCCAGCATTCCTTCGAGGTACTCACCCATCCTGGATGCGCGGGGTCCATTGCCGCTGGTCAGCACCGCTATGACATTCCTCTTCAAGAAGGCGAAGTAGGTGGTCTCCAGCAAATGGTCACCCGGAGCCAACGGCAGGGGCTTACGCCGCCCGAGGGCATCGCCGACGCTGGGAAGATTAGTGTCCCGCACCCGGTCCAAAAGCAGGACGGGAAGGGGCGACGACGCCACAGCCTGGGCGAGCAGCACAGTCCCGTCCGCACTTGTGAAGTGCCGGTTCACCCCTGAGTCCTGGGCCTTCTTCAGCACCTCGGCCAGACGGCGCGCCGGAAATGGCCGGCTGAGCTCGTCCCCGTTCAGCTGCTCGATCCGCCAGAACTGTACACTGCGCCGTGCCATGGATCCTCCCCTCGTTTTCCATGACCCACGCTAACGGCGAGGTCTGACATTAAAGCCGGGTGCCGGCGTCGCCCCTAAAGCCCGCTGGCGAGGACCGCGTTCAAAGGCTGTATCGCGTTCAAAGGCTGTATTTGGGCCCTGGCGCGAACAGGGAGTCCATTTCGTCGTGGCTGCGCGTGCCAGCCAGCCCCGCCCAATTGCCGTCACCAAGGATTTCCTTCGCCACCCGCGCCACCTTGGCATACGCTGCTTTGGCCGTATTGCCGCCAATGCTGACGCGACGGACCCCTGCATCGTGGAGCTCAAGGGGCGACGGCGCCCCGACGCCCGCCAACGCGTTGAGCGGTGCAGGAATCCTGCTGGACAGCTCATGGAGGACATGTAGATCCACGACGCCGGGCACGAAGATTCCATCCGCACCCGCAGTGAGGTAGGCCTCGGCACGGCGCAGGGTTTCGTCATAGGCAGTGTCCGCGAACTGGCCCGACAGGAAGGTGTCGGTGCGGGCATTGATGAACAGTGGTATTCCGCGATCGTCAGCAACTGCGCGGATCAAGGCAATCCGGCGCGACTGTTCGTTGATGTCCGTGAGCGGCTCAGTGGCGGAGTCCTCAATGTTGATGCCCACGGCTCCCTCGTCCAGGACGGCGTGGACAGTGGCACGAAGTTCGTCGTCGGTGCGCCCGTAGCCCGTCTCGATGTCTGCCGAAACCGGCAACCGGGTTGCCCCGGCAACCCGGCCCAGTGCAGCCATTGCCAGGCCCCACGGCACGTGGTCGCCATCCCGGAACCCCAGGCTCCAGGAGACAGCCGAGCTTGAGGTGGCAATCGCCGTCGCACCCGCCTCCTCCACAACGCGGGCGGAAGCTGCATCCCACACGTTCACGAGCACAAGCGGCGTTGGCCCGGCGTCGTGGAGTTTATGGAAGTGTTCTGCTTTGGTCACGGATCCCCTGTGCGCTGTCATAGCTACATTCCAGCCCTTCACGATCGCGGCGTAAAGGATAGGCTGCGAAAATGAAGTGATCCGAAAACAACTGTTGCCTCTTTAGCAACATCGAGGAGTATCCTGTCACTGTGACCCACGAAACATTGGATGCCGGCGCAACGTTGCCCGCTGAAGCCATCGACGCCATTGAACGGGCCGCAACGGCCGCTCACCCGCACGAGGAATTGTTCTCCGCGCGGGCCGCCAATATCAAACAGTCCGCTGTCCGGGACGTCTTCGACATCTCGATGCAGCCAGGCCTTGTCTCCCTTGCCGGCGGCAACCCGTACCTGCAGTCGCTACCTCTGGAGAAGCTGGGCCAAACCGCGGCCCGCATCATCGCCGAAGAGGGTATGACCGCCCTGCAGTACGGCGGCGGCCAAGGCACGGAAGAACTCCGCGCGCAGATCTGCACCATCATGGCCGCCGAGGGAATCGTTGACGCCGCCCCAGAGAACATCGTGATCACTGCGGGATCGCAGTCTGCGCAGGATGTTGCCACCAAGGTCTTCTGCAACCCGGGCGACGTTGTCCTGGTGGAGAACCCCACCTACGTGGGCGCCCTGAACACATTTGAGGCGTACCAAGTCCAGGTGGAACCCATCGAAATGGACGACGACGGGTTGGTACCCGAGCTTCTTGAGGCCAGGATCGCGGCACTTCAGGCAGAGGGCAAGAACATCAAGTTCCTCTACACGATCCCCAACTTCAACAACCCCTCAGGCATCACGCTGGCCGCGGAACGCAGGCAGCAAATCGTCGATATATGCCGTAGCGCGAATATTATTGTCCTCGAGGACAATCCCTACGGACTCCTGCGGTTCGATGGCCACCCGATCGCCCCGATGCGAGCCGCCAACCCGGATGACGTCATTTATCTGGGCTCGTTCTCGAAAATCTTTGCCCCCGGACTGCGCATCGGCTGGGCCATGGTTCCCGCGCACTTGCAGCGTCGTTTCTACCTCGCCTCCGAGGCCGTGACACTCTGCCCGCCTCCCCTGAATCAAATGCTCGTCTCGGCATACCTCCGTGAGTACGACTGGGAAGGGCAGATCGAAACCTACCGGGCGCTCTACGCGGAACGCTGCCGGGCCCTGTTGTCCGCACTCGACGAGTACATGCCGGCAGGCCTCACCTGGACACGCCCGGACGGCGGCTTCTTCGTGTGGGTCACGCTGCCCGAAGGCGTGGATACCTATCCCCTGCTCGGAAAGGCGATAGACGCGGGGGTCGTCTTCATCCCGGGTGCCGCCTTCTCCCCGGCTGACGGACCTTCCAACAAGCTCCGTCTCGCTTTCAGCGCCGTACCGCCGGATACGATAGCTGAGGGTGTCCGCCGCCTGGCCCCTGTCCTGGCGGATGCCATTGAAGCTACCAATGAAGGAGCACCACAATGACCGGAGTTGTGATCGTCGGAGTAGACGGCAGCGAGACCGCAATGAGGGCAGCACAGGCCGCCCAGCAGTTGGCGATCGGCCTCGGAGCCAGCCTTCGCGTGGTCAGTGCCTTCGACAGCAACCGGACAGAGGTGGTTGAGATAGGCACCGACAAGTGGATCGTCTCCGACGCCGCGGAAGCTGAAGCTGTGGCTCGCGCCGTGGCGGAGCGCCTGGTGGATGACCGGCTCGAGGTTACCTACTCCGCTGCGCGCGGCAAACCGGGTGAAGCCTTGGTGAAGGAGGCTGAGGTGCAGGATGCCCGCTTGATCGTGGTGGGCAACCGTCGCATGCAGGGCTTGGGTCGCGTTCTTGGAAGCGTGGCCAACACCGTAGCGCACACCGCGCCCTGCGACGTCTACATCGCCAAGACCGACCAGCCGTAACGCGAGCTGAATCACGCCGCCGGGTGGGGAGCCTCACCCGGCGTTTGGCGTCTTTTGGGCCGGCTGCCTGAAGTCATCGTTATAAAATTGAGATGCCCGCAATGGCGCGCGCCACCTCCACTTACTGACTTCAGGGGATCATTTACGTGCTTACTTTGCAGCCGCGCCAGCGCGTGGGACACGATATTCTTCTTGCCCGCCACGGCAACCACATCAGCACCATGCGCTACGACCGAACCAACGACCGCGTCATCGCCATGCTCGACGACGGCTCCTGGGACAGCGCCCCCAACATGATCGCCCCCCGCCTGGAAATGCCCGAAACTTTGGGCAGCGTCTTCCGCAAGGATTGGCGCTTCCTTTCCGTGGCATGTGTTGCCATGGTCACCGTGGCCGCCGTCGCGATGGGCATCAGTGTGGAGATGGCAAACCACATGTCGACGACGGAACTGCAGGCGCTGCTGGTCAGTTACCCGGCGTTCTAGCTGCTAGAGCATCCACTCCCGCAGCAGCCACCACAGGCCGGCGATGACAATGCCTCCAAATAATGAGCCTGCAATAACCTGAGGAAGGGTGTGGGCGCGCAATACCAATCGTGACCAGCCAACCGCCGGCACGAGGAGCAGCAGGGGAAGCCACTCCGGCCCGAACATCATCACGGAGATAACGACGGCCGCGGCAAGAGCCGATGCATGCCCGCTCATTTTCCAGAAGGCACTGACTACGGCCAGAACTCCAATTCCTCCGATGAGCGCAATGACCATCACCGTGACACTCACCGGACCACTGAGCAGATGCAGGACGAGCAGGCCAACCAGCACTGACGCCAACGTCATCAGAAGCAAAACGGGCCGCTGGCGTCGATCGCTGACATGGTGATCCGTGATCCTGCCCAGCTTCACCATCACCAGCACGTAGGCCAGCGGCAGGACGCAGACGAACATCGCCGCGAGCAGCCCAGACCACATGGTTCCCGGGAACCCGGGTTCAATGGCAGGGCTGATCAGCAGGAGGACAAGAACAACAACCGGTGGCTGGAATACTTCCGTCAGCACCCGGGCAACCGTGCGCCATGGTCCCGTCAACAACTGAGGGGGCACATGGCCCGGCTCCTCAGTTATCGTCTCCGTGTTACGGCCAGCGCCTGGGTCGGCTTGCTCGTCAGTCAAGCAGCAGCGCCGGTTCTTCGAGAATTGATGCGACGTCCGCCATGAAGCGTGCGGACAAATCCCCGTCAACCACGCGGTGGTCGAAAGAACCACCGAGTGTCGTAATCCAGCGCGGGATGACTTCGCCATCCAGCACCCACGGCTTCTGCTTGATGGTTCCGAAGGCAATGATGGCTACTTCACCCGGGTTGATGATAGGGGTTCCGGTATCAATGCCAAGCGCGCCGATGTTGGTGATGGTCAGGCTTCCACCCTGCATCTCAGCCGGCTGCGTCTTCCCTGCCCGGGCTTTGGTTGCCAACTCATTAAGCGCAAGGGCCAGTTCCTTGAGGGAAAGGTCCTGGGCGTCCTTGATGTTGGGCACCATGAGTCCGCGCGGGGTTGCGGCGGCGATGCCAAGGTTCATGTAGTGCTTCACCAGGATCTCCGCGCCGCCCTTACCGTCAGCGTTCTCCACCCACGTTGCGTTGACGCTGGGGTTCCGGGCAGCAGCCCAGATCACTGCCTTTGCAAGAATGAGCAGCGGCGATACCTTGATGCCTTCAAAGTCGCGGGAGACCTTCAGCCGCTTCACGAACTCCATGGTGCGGCTGGCATCCACGTCCACGAAAATGCTGACGTGGGGAGCCGAGAAAGCTGAATCAACCATGGCCTTGGCGGTTGCCTTACGAACACCCTTGACGGGCATCCGTTCCACGCGCTGATCCTGCGGTTTCTTCGAGGCACCCCAAAAACTATCTGCTTGGTCATGCTCGGCGTCGCGCTGGGCTTGGTAGCTCACCAGGTCCTCGCGAGTCACTTCACCGCGCTCACCGGTAGCCACGACGTCAGCGAGATCGATGCCGAGGTCCCGGGCAAACTTGCGGACCGGAGGCTTTGCCAGGACCTTGTTGACCAAGCCACTGATGGTTCCGCTGATCGCCGCACCGCGGGAGGCCGCCGCTTGCGGCGCCTGGGGTTGAGGCGCGACGGACTGCGCTGGGGTGGCAGTCGCAGGGGTGAGGGGTGCGACGACGGCGGGGCCCGCCGTCGTGCGGTGTGAAACCGGCGATTCGGCTGCTTTGGCTTCTACCGCTGCTTGGTGGTCCTGGACAGTACCTTCGGCACTCTCGGCGACCGTGGCTGCCTCAACCACTGCCCCGGCCGGACGTTTGCGCGCCCGACGCTTCACGGCGTCGGCCTTGGGTCCTGAACCGACCAGCGGACCGCCAGCCGGACGGTTGTCGTCGGTGTCATCGTCGGCGGGCAGCTTGCCATACAGGGGCATCTCGACGGCGGGTGCCTTGGGCGCAGCAGGCGTCACCAGCGCAGCTTCACCCTCCTGGCCTTCCGAAACAGCGATGATCGCCGTGCCGACTTCAACCGTGATGCCTTCCTCAACCAGCAGCTCCGTGACAGTACCCGCAAAAGGAGAAGGGAGTTCGACGAGGGACTTGGCGGTCTCGATCTCGCACAAGACGTCGTTAATGGCGACGACGTCACCTGGCTTGACCTTCCAAGCCACTACCTCGGCCTCGGTCAGGCCTTCGCCAACGTCCGGCAGGTTGAATTTCTTTACAGTCACAGTGGTCCTCGATTTCCGGTCACCCGGCAGCGAAGCCGGGCTGGATCAGGGCGGTTGGTAGGACGGTTTAGTAGGACAAGGAGCGGTCGAGCGCCTCAAGGATCTTGTCGATGTCCGGCAAGTAGTCCTCTTCCACCTTGGCCACCGGGTAGGGCATATGGAACCCGCCAACGCGAATGACGGGTGCCTCCAAGTGCAGGAATGCCCGCTCGCTGATGCGCGCGGCGATCTCACCGCCGATGCCACCAAAGGTAGGGGCTTCGTGGGCTACGATCAGGCGGCCCGTCTTCTTGACCGATGCTTCCACGGTGTCAAAGTCCAAAGGCGAAATGGAACGGAGGTCAATGACTTCAATGCTCCGTCCGTCCTCAGTGGCAGCGTTGGCGGCCGCCAGCGCAACCGGCACCAGCGGGCCATAGGCCACGATGGTCGCGTCCGTTCCTTCACGGACAACGTGAGCTTTGAAGGGGTCCTCGGAAAGACCTGCATTCTCGACGTCGACCTCGCCCTTGAGCCAGTAACGGCGCTTGGGTTCGAAGAAGATGACGGGGTCCTGGCATTCGATGGCCTTTTGGATCATCCAATAGGCGTCATGGGCGTTGGAAGGGGAAATGATGCGCAAGCCCGCGGTGTGGGCGAACAACGCTTCGGGCGACTCTGAGTGATGCTCGATGGAGCCAATGCCGCCGCCGTACGGGATGCGGATGACCACCGGAACGGTCAGCTTGCCGAGGCTGCGGGAGTGGATCTTGGCCAGCTGGGTGGTGATCTGGTTGAAGGCAGGGTAAACAAAGCCGTCGAACTGGATTTCGCACACTGGTGAGTATCCGCGAAGCGCCAGGCCTATGGCGGTTCCGATGATGCCGGATTCAGCCAAGGGGGTGTCCACGACGCGTTCGTCGCCGAACTCCTTAATCAGGCCATCCGTGACACGGTAAACACCGCCCAGATGTCCGATGTCCTCGCCCATCAGCAAGGACTTGGGGTTGTTCGTCAGCGATGCCCGCAGACCCTCGTTGATGGCCTTCGCAATGGTCATTGTTGCCATCAGTTAGCTGCCTCCTGGTCGCTCTCGAAGCCGGCAGAGTATTCCTCGAACCAGGCCAGTTCCTCCGCGATCAGCGGGTGTTGTTCGGCGTAGACACTGGCGAAGGCTTCACGGATATCCGGGACCTCAAGGCCATGTGTTGTGCTGCGGACGTACTTGGCGAGCTCATCGCCGTCGGCCTTGACCTGGTCGAAGAACGCTTCATCCGCCAAACCCTCCACGCGCAAGTACTTTTCCAGGCGGTCCAGTGGATCTTTCTCCCGCCAGGCAGCTTCTTCGGCGGATTCCCGGTACTTGGTGGGGTCGTCGGCAGTGGTGTGTGCGCCCACCCGGTACGTGTACGCCTCGATGAGCACAGGGCCGCGGCCCTCCCGGGCGTGTTCGAGCGCCCACTCAGTAACGGCATGGACGGCGATGACGTCGTTGCCGTCCACCCGGATTCCCGGGAAGCCATAGCCCTTGGCGCGGTTCGCCAGCGGAACCTTCGTCTGGACTTCAGTAGGCACGGAAATGGCCCAATGGTTGTTCTGGCAGAAGAAAACAACCGGAGCGTTGTACGACGCTGCAAAAACCATCGACTCGTGGACGTCGCCTTCGGAGCTGGCGCCGTCACCGAAGTAAGCGATGACTGCAGCTTTGGGGTCTGTGGAGTCTGAGGCCGAGGCGAGCTTCTGGTCCCTTTGGATGCCCATGGCGTAGCCAACAGCGTGAAGCGTCTGGGCTGCGAGCACCAATGTATAGAGGTGGAAGTTGTTCTCCCGCGGATCCCAGCCACCGTTGGACACACCGCGGAATTGCTTGAGCAGCTCGGCGAGGTCTACATTGCGGACCAGCGCGACGCCGTGTTCGCGGTAGGTGGGGAAGATGTAGTCCTGGGCCTGGCTTGCGTGGCCCGAACCAATCTGCGCGGCCTCCTGGCCAGTCAGCGGCACCCACAAGGCAAGCTCGCCTTGGCGCTGCAGCGCGGTGGCCTCCTGGTCAAAGCGACGGATCCTCGCCATATCCGTGTAGAAAACACGGAGCTTCTCCGGATCGATCCGCTTGGCGTAGTCCGAGAAGACGGGATCGGAGCCCAGTTTGCCGTCGGGCCCGAGCAACTGCACCATTTCCACTGGTTCGCCTGGTGCGGCTGCTGCCGCGGTGGTTGCCGCGAGACTTTCTTCCGTCCCGTGGGGCAGTTGTGTCGAGCCCATTCCGTCTCCTTGCTTGCCGTGGCGAGGCGCCGGGCAATGTCTGTCGCTGGGATATATGCCTGTTCCGGAATGCATTCCGGAACAGGCATATATTTTGGCTTTCGTCCCTTACTTTATCGGCAGTAAGTAGCGATGGCGCATTTGTTAACCGCTAGGAACCTTGCGGAGCCTTTGTATAACCTGCACAGAGATCCAAGAACCGGGTGTTGGCTTCCACCTCGCCGATGCTGACCCGAACACCTTCATTTCCAAAGGCACGAACAGACAAGGCCTGTCCTGCCGCCAAGGCAGCAAACTCCCCGCTATGCTCCCCGAGATTCAACCAGACGAAGTTGCCTTGAGCCTCGGGAACGAACCAGCCCAGTTCCCTCAGGCCAGCCGTCACGCGATCCCGTTCGTCCACCAGGCTTTGTACCCTTTCCACAACCTGATCGAAATTCTCGAGTGAAGTAACGGCGGCACGTTCTGCAATTTGGGAAACGGCAAAAGGAGTGGCCGTGACCCGGAGGTGCTGGGTAAGCAAAGGGCCGGAGACACTGTAGCCAACACGCAGGCCAGCCAGGCCGTGCGCCTTGGAGAAGGTCCTCAACACAACCACATTGGGGTATTTGCGGTAGAGCTTGATGCCGTCCACGGCCTCCGCGTCCCGCACAAATTCCTGGTAGGCCTCATCGATGACCACCACAACATTGGGCGGCACGGCTTGGATGAACTGCTCCGTTTCCTCAGCCGTGAGGATCGGTCCGGTGGGATTATTGGGCGTGCACAGGAGAATCACTTTGGTGCGTACGGTGACTGCGGCAGCCATGGTCTCGAGGTCGTGGCGCCCGTCCGACAACAGGGGGATTTGCACACTGGCTGCCCCTGCGAGGCCCACGCAGATGGGGTAGGCCTCAAAGGACCGCCAGGCGTAGATCACTTCGTCCTGCTTGCCGTCCTCATTCTGGCCGGCAAACGTGGCCAAAATCTGGTTCAGCGCCCCAAGGCTCCCGGCGCCGGTGACGACATCGTCAGCGGGAACATCCAGGAAGCCGGCCAAAGCGTTCCGTAGCTTCGTCGCCAGGGGGTCCGGGTATCGATTGATGTCGGTCTGGTCCGCAATTGCCTGCAACACTGCAGGAATCGGAGGCAGAGGGTTTTCGTTGGACGACAATTTGTAGCTGGTGAGGCCCTCAATCGCAGCAGGGGGTTTTCCAGCCGCATACTTAGGGAGCCTGTCTACGACCGGACGAGGGAGTACGCCCTCCGGTACGTTGTCAGTAGTAGTCATGGCTTCAAGCCTACTTGCCCATCTACGGCTTCCGCCGAGCTCTTTAACAGGCGCGTGTGAAAGCATGGGCCCATGGGTTCCTTCATCATTCGTGTCCTGATCAACGGGCTTGCCCTGTGGGTTGCAACCTGGCTCCTGCAAGGCATGGACATCTCCACAAGTGCCACAGAGTCGGCCGCAGCCAACGCAGGACTTACGCAGGGGGCAGACACCGCCGGCATCATTCTGGCGTATTTGTTCATCGGCCTGATCTTTGGAGTGGTGAACGCCTTTGTCCGTCCGCTGGTCAGGCTGTTGTCCCTCCCAGTGACCATCCTGACGCTTGGCTTGTTCACCATCGTGATCAACGCAGCGATGCTGTACCTGACGGCATGGCTGAGCACCTTCACGCCCGTGCACCTCACTATCGATTCCTTCTTCTGGACAGCCATCCTGGCGTCTATCATCATCAGCATCATCTCCGTGGTGGCGGGCCTGATTCCGGGTGCAAGGAAGCGCTAGCAGCTCCGGATACTCGTCGTCTCCTCCTTAGGGCTTTACCTTGTTCCGGCTCCAGCCCTCGTATCCGGAAGTGGCTGGCGTTCCGGGACGGAGAGCCGGGATCGGCGCTCTTTCCAGCTTGAACCGCGTCACCTTGGCCACCCCGCCAGCCCCGACAACACCCGCAAACGCGGCAGTAGATGCCGCTAGTGACTCGTCACGGCTTGCCTCAACGAGTTCTGCTCCGGCCGCGTAGTTTTCCTGATCGTGTCCAGGGCCGATGCCGGGATCTTCGCCTTCGGGTGTCTTGACTTCATTGGTCAGCGTGACCGTCACCCTGTCCTTAGTATCGGCGTTGACCCGGCCGTCTGCTCCTGGAACCCAGTCTTGGACCTGCTCCAAATGGAGCGAACTGATGCCGGGCTCCGCGGTGATGCCGCCGACAGGTGCCCCGGCCGTCAGCACATACTTGAGATCGAATTCGCTGAGAAACGCCTTGTCCCGGCTGAGGTTCATGGCGTGGACACCTCCCTGACTGTGTCCCACTGCCACCACTTGATCGCCCGCTTCAGCCCCGGCTTCACGCAGTGCCGCGCCAACAGCCGGGACAACTTCTTCGGAGTCGTAGCCCAGTGCTTCACCTATTCCTTGAATGTCGAAAGGATTGGTATGGGGTGAATCAGGCTGGGTTCCAGGGATCAGCACCATCCATGAAGCAGAGCCGTTGTTGTCAAAGCGAATCACTTCAATTTCTCCGCTGTTGCGGGCGTGGAGCCTCTCGAGACGACGGAGGCTTTCCGCCATGGACGGATCCACGTCCGCCACCGATTCGTCCACTCTTTCAACACTCACGGGTCTTGGCCGCAGGTCCGGACGGAGAGGCGATTCAAGGACGCCGCGAGCGACGCCCCCTGAACTCGTCCAATAAGGAAAAACTGCACCCGCCAGGTACTGGCTCATGTCCCGCGTGGGCGGCCAGGCCAATTTCATCTCGTCAAAGGTCGGGAGTCGCGGGAGAGCGTTCTCGGCCTCCGCTTCCACATAGTCCCTGTGACTGGCCCGCACACTTCCACTGATCTCCACCAATTCCTGGCGAACCTTTCCCACTTCCTTCCGGCTCTCGGCCACAGCGTTGAGGGCGCTACAGCCAGTGTCATAGGAATCGTAGAGAAAGGGTTCCAGGCAGTCTTGAACCTGCCGCGCTTCTTCTTCGATGTCCAGGAGCTGCTGGACCAGTTCGTCAAGCGTGCCCGCACCCCTCAGGAGCTCCTCGAGCTGAAAAGACATTCCTCCCACCCCTCCCCTGATAGTGAGGATTCCGTCACTGGCTGGGCGAGAGGGCTGTGGTGCTGCGCCGGCCCCGACGGGAGCTGCATCTGCCATTACGGACCCCGTTCGCCTGAGACGGAGACGTTTTGAGAGTGTCGGAGCACCATGGCAACGGAGGCTTCCACCGACTCACGTGCACGCATCAGCGCTGAAGCATTCAGGGAGAGCGTGGTCCGGTAGGCCCGTCCCGCGGGAGAGAGCCAGTCATCCACCTGTGCTCTCCGCAGGGACGTGAGAACCTGGTCCACTTGGTCTACGCACGCTTGCATCCGCCACGCGAGCCTTTGGACTTCGTGGCTTCGGGAAGCACACTCCAAGGGATCAAAAGTAGGCGGGTTGGGTGCAGGCATCAAGCCGACGCTCATTGTCTGTGTACTCCGTTGATTGTTCTGCTGATCGGTAGGGTCGACGCTACGCAGCGGCCGAACCCAACGGAAGGGCCGCCGTCGGCTATGTGGATAACCCGATCGGCCGTCCACATAGGCTCGTCATCGACTCCCGACCCCTGCACGGAGCATGAAAGAATAGGCGACATGGCTGAATCCACCCGAGTGTCCCTCGCTTCCGAACCTCTCGCCCTTGGCGCCCTTGACGGCCGCTACCGTGCCGCCGTCGCGCCCCTCGTTGACTACTTGTCCGAGGCTGCGCTTAACCGCGATCGCGTTCACGTCGAAGTTGAATGGCTCATCCACCTGACCGGCCAGTCCGTATTGCCCGGCGCGGGGCCGCTGTCCGACGAGCAGGTGGCCCAGCTGCGTGCCATCGTTAATGAATTCGATGCCGCCTCTGTCAACGAACTCGCCGAGATCGAAGCCGTCACCGTCCACGACGTCAAGGCTGTTGAGTACTACATCGGCCGCCGACTGCCGGCCATCGGCATCGAGAACCTCACCGCCATGGTGCATTTCGGGTGCACCTCCGAGGACATCAACAACCTCTCCTACGCTGTGGGTATCAAGGGTGCCGTGGAGAACGTGTGGCTGCCCAACGCCACCGCCCTCGTGAAGCAAATCGAAGCCATGGCCGAAGCAAACCGCTCCGTGCCCATGCTGTCCCGCACCCACGGCCAGCCCGCAACGCCCACCACGCTTGGCAAGGAACTTGCTGTCATAGCGCACCGCTTGAACCGCCAACTGGCGCGCATTGCAAAGACTGAATACCTCGGTAAGATCAACGGCGCCACCGGCACCTACGCCGCGCACGTCGCTTCCGTCCCTAGTGCTGACTGGGAAGCTGTCGCCAAGACATTCGTGGAAGGCCTGGGCCTCACTTGGAACCCGCTCACCACTCAAATCGAAAGCCACGACTGGCAGGCAGAGCTTTACGCCGACATCGCACGCTTCAACCGCATCCTGCACAACGTCTGCACGGACATCTGGAGCTACATCTCAATCGGTTACTTCCGCCAGATCCCGGTCGCCGGGGCCACGGGTTCCTCCACGATGCCGCACAAGGTCAACCCGATCCGCTTCGAGAACGCCGAAGCCAACCTGGAAATTTCCAACGGGCTCCTGGACACCTTGGGCGCCACACTGGTCACCTCGCGTTGGCAGCGCGACCTTACGGACTCCTCCTCGCAGCGGAACATCGGCGTTGCCTTCGGCCACTCGCTGCTCGCGATCTCCAACGTAGCCAAGGGCCTGAAGGCCCTGGACGTCGCAGAGGAAGTCCTCGCCGGTGACCTCAACACCAACTGGGAAGTCCTGGGCGAAGCAATCCAGATGGTCATGCGCGCCGAAGCCATCGCCGGCGTCGAAGGGATGGAAAACCCGTACGAACGCCTCAAGGACCTGACCCGCGGCCAGCGCGTGGACGGCGCCCGGATGCAGGAATTCGTCCAGGGTCTTGGCCTCTCCCCCGACGCCGAGGCACGCCTGCTCGCCCTTACGCCGGGCAAGTACACGGGCATCGCGGACAAACTGGTGGACCACCTTCAGTAAGGATCACCTGCAGGTAGGACAGAATGCTCGACGACGGCGGGCCGGGGCTGAGTGCCTCGGTCCGCCGTCGGCGTTTAAGCTGGTGAACAGAACCCCAAAATCGCGGAACAGTTACCAACGTAAGGAGCGGAGCAAGCATGAAGCTCCTGTTGATCAGGCACGGACAGACACCCGGCAACGTCGCAGGCCAGTTGGACACAGCGTTCCCGGGGCCAGGGCTCACCGAGCTCGGCGAACGACAAGCGGCCGCACTGCCTGAGGCCTTGGCTGACGAAGCCATTGAAGCCCTGTACACCTCGACGTTGCTGCGCACCCACCGGACCGTCGCGCCTTTGGCGAAGGCCACCGGATTGGAGCCGACGATTCTGGACGGCGTCCATGAAATTGAGGCAGGGGCTCTGGAGAAGAAAACCGACCACGAATCCCACCTCCGCTACATGAGCACAGTCTTCGCTTGGACAGACGGCGACTTGGATGTGCGCATGCCCGGAGCATTCAGCGGCCACGACTTCTTCGCCAGGTTTGATGCTTCAGTACGGAAAGTTGCCCAAGCTGGACACTCCACAGCGGCCATCGTCAGCCACGGTGCCGCAATCCGCTGCTGGGCAGGACGCAGGGCAACGGACATAGATACGGTGTTCGCAGAAACCCATCAACTCCCCAACACCGGGATTGTGGCCCTGGAGGGCGATCCCGAAGGCGGATGGCGCGTACTGCATTGGGACCAGATCCCGGTTGGAGGCATGGCGCTGGCAGACCAAACCGCCGAGGATCCCACGGGCGAGGCACTTCAGCCCTGATCCACCTTGGCCCATTCAGCGACGTTGCGTGATTCAGGGATGTTGCAGGGCTCCGGTACGTTGCGGGGCCTGCTTAGCACGCAAAACCCACTCCGGAGGGCGCAGAGCGGGCCTCACAACGGGAGAACTGCCTGCATTTCTCCCGACGCTTACGCGCAGGAAACACCGCGGTAACCACAGTTCCCTAGGCTTAAGACGCATAGACACCTCCCCGAAACCCGGCGAAATGAGGCAAGATGCAGACCAACCCACGGCTCAACATCCGGCAGGTAACTTGGGCGAACCCCGTGGGCGCAGACCTCCGCGCCGCACAGCAGGCAGAACTCGATGCCAGGTTCGGAACCACTGATCACGAGCCCGGTCCCCCGCCGTCGGAGGCCGACACCGCAGTATTCGTTGTGGCCTACGAGAAGTGCTCCGGCCAACCTCTCGGCTGCGGCGGCCTGAGAATGCTGGATGAGAAGACCGCCGAGATCAAGCGGCTTTACGTTGTCCCCTATGCCCGGGGCTCGGGAGTGGCGAGTTCGATCCTCGCAGCGCTCGAAGCGCAGGCTCATTCCCATGGGTTCAGTGTGATCGCGGCTGAGGCAGGATCGGCCCAGTCGGATGGGCGGAGTTTCTATGAAAGTGCGGGGTTTGCCGCCGTGCCAAATTTTGGTCCCTACGTTGGCGTTAGCGAGTCGTATTGCTATTCCAAGCGGATCGACTCACACAGCGCGTCGCACACTGCAATGGCCTAGGTCACGGGCGCAATATCAAGCGAAGGTTGCGCCGGTTCGATAATCTCGGATTATGGAAAAAGCAGACATCACCTTTCGCACCCGCAAATGGGTGCGGCCCGAGGACCTTAACGCCAACGGCACACTCTTTGGTGGCAGCCTGCTGAAGTGGATCGATGAAGAGGCTGCGATCTACGCCATCCTCCAACTGGGCAACGGCCGCGCCGTCACCAAGTACATTTCCGAGATCAACTTTGTGAGCTCCGCGGTCCAGGGCGACTTGGTGGAGATGGGGCTGACGGCGAAACGCTTCGGACGCACGTCCCTGACCATGCGGGCCGAGGTCCGCAATATGATCACCCGGGAGGCGATCCTCACCATCGAGGAAATCGTCTTCGTGAATCTCGGCGCCGATGGCCGCCCCCAGCCGCACGGCTACACGGAGATTACGTACGATCGCGACCGCATTCCCACGCACCACCTCACGGAAACCTTGGACGAGGACTAAACCAACCGGCGTCGTGCGTTCCCGCAGCTTGGCGGCGTGTAACCAGCCCGCCAACCAAGCTTGAACGATGGGCAAACAGCGCAAGCCACCGTTGAACCCCAGGCCATCGGAGGGTAGAACGGATAAATGACCAACGACGTGAACTCTTGGATGGATCAGTACGTACGCGCGTGGACCTCGAATGACCCCGACGATATCCGTGCCCTGTTTACTGAAGATGCCGTCTATTCCGATCGCCCGAACACCGAAAAACAATGGAACGGCCACAACGAGATCGTCAAAGCCTGGGCAGACGCCGGCGACAAGCCCGAGGACTGGACCTTCGAATGGACGCTGCTCGGACGGGATGGTGACACCGCGTTCGTCCAGGGCCTCACCACGTACCTGAATGGCGAGCCCACCTATGACAACCTCTGGGTTATCCGTTTCGCCGATGACGGTCGCGCCCGCGAATTCACGGAGTGGTACATGGCCCGCAAGAAGTCATCGGCCAACTAGCCCGCGCAACTGGCTCAGTAGCTTTCGCGCTCAGACGTTTCAGGCACCGGAATGAACGTTGATGCGAAGCCCTCGGAAGCGCGGGCAAGCACAGCGACATCGGCGCCGACCAGTACAAAGGAGGCACCGGCGTCGAGGTATGCGCGGGCAGTTGCCTCGTTGAAGGCGTTTACGCCAGCCGGTTTTCCGGCTGCTTTCGCGGCTGCAAGGCAATGCTCGACGACGGCCCTCACCAGGGGATTCTCCTGCTGTCCCAGCAGGCCCATGGAAGCGGCAAGGTCCGAGGGACCAAGGAAGATGCCGTCAACGCCATCGACGGCAAGGATCTCCTCAACGGCGGATGCCGCGGCCTCTGACTCGATCTGAACGGTGAGGCTTATCGAGTCGGAGGCGTTGGCCAAGTAGTCCGGGACGCGGTTCCAACGCGAGGCTCGGGCAAGTGCCGAGCCAACACCACGGACGCCAAGCGGCGGATAACGAACAGCGGCAACGGCGGTGGCTGCCTCAAAGGCCGAGTTCACCATGGGGATCAGCAGGTTCTGCACGCCGAGGTCCAAATACTGCTTGATTACCACTGTGTCATTCACGGGCGGCCGGACCATGACCTGCAGAGGGTAGCCGCTCACGGCATGAAGCTGTGCCACGATGGATTCCAGGCCGTTCGGGCTATGCTCTGCGTCAATCAGCAGCCAGTCCAAACCCGAGCCGGCACAGATCTCTGCAACCAGCGGACTTCCGGAACACACCCACATGCCGGCCACCGGACGCCCCGCGTCACCAAGGGCCGAATAGAAGGTAGGGCTCAGCTGAAGTGACATGTCACAACTCCCAACGGTCCGTAGTCCGCGTGTACGGTATCACCTTTGTACACCCATAAGGGGCGTGTAAACGAGCCCGCGAGGATGATATCTCCAGCTTTCATTGAGTCCCCGTGTGCAGCGATCTTGTTGGCCAGCCAATGCACTCCGTTGGCCGGATGATCGAGCACTCCGGCAGCCACTCCGGTCTCCTCCACGGTCTGGTTTTTGTACAGGATGGCGGATACCCAGCGGAGGTCGACGGCGTCGGGTCGCACCGGTCGACCACCCACCACCATGGCGCCCATCGCGGCGTTGTCCGAGATGGTGTCCACGATGGTCCGGCCCTCCATCTCGATCCTGGAGTCCAGGATTTCGAGGGCCGGAACCACGTAGTCGGTGGCGTTGAGGACGTCGAAAATCGTGCAGCCGGGTCCTTTGAGACCTGACTTGAGCACGAACGCCAGCTCCACCTCAACCCGGGGATGGGTGTACTTATCCCATTCCACGGAGCACCCGGTCTCCAAGACCATGTCATCAAAAATGGCTCCGTAATCCGGCTCCGTGATGCCCGTGGCGGCCTGCATGGCCTTGGACGTGAGGCCGATCTTACGCCCCACCAACGTGCGCCCCGCTTCCTCGTTCCGCCGCATCCACAACTGCTGCACGGCGTAGGAATCCTCCACCGTCATGTCTGGGTAGCGGGCGGTGAGGCGCGGTACCGGCTTGCGGTTGCGTCCGGCCTCGAGCAGTTCGTCGGCAATGGCTTCGATCGTTTTCGCGTCCAGCATGGCCTTAGACCTGCGCTCCCAGTTTGAAACCCTCGGCAGCCTCGCCGGATGCGCCATCCGGACGAGTGTAGGAGAATCCGTCGGCGCCCACGGTGACAGCCATTTCCGAGGCGTCGGTACGCTCGATCACGGGTTGCGGGTTGCCGTCGAGGTCCAGGACCAGGGAGGCTTCGGTGTACCAGGACGGGACCACCGGGTTGCCCCACCAGTCGCGGCGTTGGTTGTCGTGGACGTCCCAGGTGACGGTGGGGTTGTCCGGATCACCCGTGTAGTAGTCCTGGGTGTAGATCTCTACGCGGTGGCCGTCGGGATCAAGGATGTAGAGGTAGAAAGCGTTGGACACACCGTGGCGTCCGGGGCCGCGTTCGATGCGGTCGGAGATGCGCAGGGCGCCCATCTTGTCGCAGATCTGGATGATGTTGTGCTTCTCGTGCGTGGAGAACGCGATGTGGTGCAGGCGGGGTCCGTTGCCACCGGTCAGCGCGGTGTCGTGCACAGTCTGCTTGCGGTGCATCCACGCGGCGTACGTGACGCCGTCGGAATCCTTGATGTCTTCCGAGACGCGGAAGCCGAGGTCCTCCAGGTACTTGCGGCCGCGCGGGACGTCAGGGGTCACCTGGTTGAAGTGGTCCAGCCGGACGAGTTCTCCGGCGGAGTAGAGGTCGTAGCGCTGGGTGAGGCGTTCGACGTGCTCAACGTCGTAGAAGAACTCGTACGGGAAGCCCAGCGGGTCTTCCACGCGGACGGAGTCGCCCACACCTTTGGTGAAGCCTTCCTTGCGGCGCTCAACCCGGCAGCCCAACTCGCGGTAGTACGCCTCGGCGGCGTCCACCTCGGCCGGGGACTTCACACGGTACGCGAACGCTGCGGCTGCCGCGACCGGGCCTTTGCGGAGGACCAGGTTGTGGTGGA
This sequence comes from Paenarthrobacter sp. TE3676, assembly GCF_056279165.1. Taxonomy (NCBI): domain Bacteria; kingdom Bacillati; phylum Actinomycetota; class Actinomycetes; order Micrococcales; family Micrococcaceae; genus Paenarthrobacter; species Paenarthrobacter sp. TE3676. The sequence continues at coordinate 62,461 of NZ_JBWBQU010000009.1, read as the reverse complement.
TGAACTCCTCGAAGGAGCGCAGGTAGATGGTGTTCTCATCTTCCTCGGTGACGTGCAGGCCCAGAAGGTCCACATAGAACGCGCGGGATTTGGCCAGATCCGTGACCACGAGTTCCAGGTAGGCGCAGCGGACGATGTCCGGGGCGGGAACTGTTGGAGTGATGATGGGGCCGGTAAACGGGTTGCTCATGATGGTCTCTCTTCGTTGAAAGGGGTCGGTGGGAAGCTTTAGGCGCCGAACTTGGGCGTGTGGACGGAGCCGAGCGTGATGTGCACGGCTTGCTGATCGGTGTAGAAGTCGATGGAACGGTAGCCGCCCTCATGACCAAGACCGGAGGCCTTGACGCCCCCGAACGGAGTACGCAGATCGCGGACGTTGTGGCTGTTGAGCCACACCATGCCGGCCTCCACGTTCTGGGAGAAGTTGTGCGCCCGGGTCAGGTTCTGGGTCCAGATGTAGGCCGCCAGGCCGTACTTGGTGTTGTTCGCCAAGGCGAGGGCTTCGTCGTCGTTCTCGAAAGGCGTGATGGCCACGACGGGACCGAAGATTTCCTCTTGGAAGATCCGCGCGTCAGGCGCGACGTCGGCAAACACAGTGGGTGCGATGTAGTTGCCTTCGGGCAGGTGGGCGGGTCGGCCTCCGCCGGCCAGGAGCCGCCCTTCGGACTTGCCGATCTCCACGTACGACGCCACCTTCCGGTAGTGCTCGGGGTGGACCAGTGCGCCTACCTGGGTCTTGGGATCGTGGGGATCGCCCACCACGATGTTCTTGGCCCGGGCGGCGTACTTTTCGCAGAATTCGTCGTAGATGGCCCGCTCAACCAGGATGCGGGAGCCGGCGGTGCAGCGTTCGCCGTTGAGGGAGAACACACCAAACAGCGCGGAATCAATTGCGGCATCCAGATCTGCATCGGCGAACACGACGCATGGGGACTTGCCGCCGAGCTCCATGGACAGGCCCTTGAGGTTGGCTGCGGCGTTGCGGAAGATCGTCTGGCCCGTAGTGGTCTCGCCGGTGAAGGAAATCAGCGGCACGTCCGGGTGCTTCACCAGTGCGTCGCCGGCTTCTTCGCCCAGGCCATTGACCAGGTTGAACACGCCGTCGGGCAGGCCTGCGTCCTTGAAGATCTGCGCCCACAGTGAAGCAGAAAGCGGTGTGAACTCGGCCGGTTTCAGCACCACGGTGTTGCCGGTGGCCAAAGCCGGGGCGAGCTTCCAAGACTCCAGCATGAACGGGGTGTTCCACGGCGTGATCAGGCCAGCGACGCCGATGGGCTTGCGGTTCACGTAGTTGATCTGCGAACCCGGGACCTTCATGGCGTCATCGAACTGGGCAACGATCAAGTCGGCGAAGAAGCGGAAGTTCTCGGCAGCGCGGAGGGCCTGGCCCTTGGCTTGGGTAATCGGCAGGCCGGTATCGAAGGTTTCGAGCTCGGCGAGGCGGGCTTCCTGTGCCTCTACTGCATCGGCGATCTTGTTCAAGACCCGGGCACGCTCACGCGGCTTCATCTTCGGCCACGGACCATTGACGAATGCTTCGCGGGCCGCGGCGACGGCCAGGTCGATGTCTTCCTTCTGGCCCGCAGCAGCCGTGGCGTAGTTGCCGTTCGATACCGGGTCCAGGACATCGAAAGTCTTGCCGGACAGGGAGTCAACGAACTCGCCGTTGATGAAGTGCTGGATATGGGACGGAAGGTTCTCGGGAATGTAATGCTTGGCGGTCTCTACTGAGGTCGTCATCGTTGAAGTCCTAACTAGTGATCAGTGGCTGGTAATTACTGTTTGGCCTGGGCCAGGTAGGCGTCCAGGGTGGCTGCGCGGTGCTGGCGAGCTGCTTTTTCGATGGTGTCGGCGTCTGCAGCGCCCTCAATAAGCTGCAGCAAGGCCTCGTGTTCGCGCACCGACTCCTGCGCGCGGCCGGGAACGAACCGGAAAGTCGAAGACCTCAGCGAGGCCAGCCGGTTCCATCCCCGATGCACCAGGTCAAGAATGTGCGGATTGGGGCAGTGCTCAAACAGGACGCTGTGGAAGTCTTGGTTCAGCGCGGTGAAGCGGACGGGATCGAAGTGCTCAAGGCACTCCCGCATTTCCTCGTTCACCGCACGAGCACGGGCGATAGCTACCGAATCGATCAGCGGTGCCGACAACGCAGTGGCCGCGCCCTCCACAATGCTCAAGGTCTGCATCGTGTACAGGTATTCGGTGGGGTCGATTCCGGCCACCGTGGCGCCCACGTTCCGCTCGAACTTGACCAGCCCTTCGGCCTCAAGCCGGCGGATCGCCTCCCGGACCGGCACCACACTGAAGCCCAGGTCCTCGGCGATCTTCGCGAGCACCAGCCGGTACCCCGGGGTGTAGGTCCCCTCAACGATGCGCGCCTTCACAGCGGCATACGCCTGTTGGGACTTGCTTTCGGGATTAGCTTTCAAGGAAGGACTTCCGACGGCGGTTTCAGTCACCTGAGGCTCCTTCCGGGCTTTGGCTGGCCGACCACTCCGCGTACCGCGCCTGCCATTCCTTGTTCATCGGGTACAGCCCATCAACGCTGTTCCCTTCCTGGACCATCTGGAAGATGAACGTCTCTTCCTTCTCCTGCTGAATGCAGTTGTCCACCAGTTCCTCGGCAATGGCCGGCGGGATCACCAGGATGCCGTCCGAGTCGGCCACGATGATGTCGCCCGGCTGAACGGTCGCGCCGCCGCATGCGATGGTGATGTCGGTGTCCCACGGAATGTGCCGGCGTCCCAGGACTGCCGGGTGCGGGTTGGCGAAGTAAGTGGGCATCTCCAGATCGGCCACGGCCGAGTAGTCGCGGACGCCGCCGTCGGTGATGATGGCCGCTGCCCCGCGGACCTGGGCCCGCAGCGCCAGGATGTCCCCCACTGTGCCGGTGCCCTTCTCGCCGCGGGCTTCCATGACCAGGATTTCGCCCTCATTCACGGAGTCAATGGCGCGCTTCTGGGCATTGAAGCCGCCGCCGTGGGTCTTGAAGAGGTCCTCACGGTTGGGCACATAGCGCAGGGTCCGGGCCAGGCCCACTACCTTGCGGTCCGGGCGGGTGGCCTGCAAGCCGTCAATGCTCACATTGTTCAGTCCGCGCTTACGGAGCTGGGACGACAATGTGGCGGTGGCGACGGACTCCAGCTTCGCCTTCAGCTCCGGCGTCAGGACGGAAGCAGCCTCAGCGGCAGCGGCCAGACCGGCAGCCTCCCGCGATCCGTACGCTTCCTCCCGCTGGGTGTCATCAGTCTTGGGCCGGGCACCAAAGTCCGCGAACGGCGTCGTGCCTTCCGTGACTTTGGTGGCCAGGCGGCCGCTGCTGAAGTCACCGCCGGTGACCTCAATCTCGACGACGTCTCCGGGCTTGGCAACGGAGGCGTCGGCGGGGGTGCCGGTGAGGATGATGTCGCCCTCTTCGAGCGTGAGCAGCTGGGAAAGGTCCGCGACGAGCTGGGCGAACGGGAAGAGCAGGTCCTCGGTGGTGTCGTCCTGGACAAGGTCCCCGTTGTGCCATGTACGGATCCGCAACCGGGTGGGATCCACGGCGTCGGCAGGAATGAGTGCCGGGCCAACGGGAGTGAAGCCGTCGCCGCCCTTGGACCGGACGTTGGATCCCTTGTCTGCGTAGCGGAGGTCGTACACACCGAGGTCGTTGGACGCGGTGACCCACTCGACGTGACTCCACGCATCCTCCAAACCCACGCGCCGGGCCGACTTGCCGATCACCAAGGCGATTTCGCCCTCGTAGCCGAGGAGTTCGCAGCCGGCCGGGCGCTCAACCGTTCCGGGAGCATCCGTGGAGCCGAGTGCCAGCGACGAGGAAGGCTTCAGGAAGTAGGACGGCTGCTCGGGAGTGCGTCCGCGCTGGGCCGCGCGGCTGGGGTAGTTGATGTGGACCGCAATGACTTTGCGCGTCCGGGCCAGCATCTCCTGGCTGACTTCCTGGGTCCGGAACTCCAGTGTCACGGCGCCTCCTCTTCCTCGAGCTGCATCAAGTACGAAATCGTATACGATAACTATGGACCGGAAACGTGATCTGCGTCAACCCCCTCCCCAAAACCCATCTAAGTAGCAGCTGAGGGCGTTTTGAGCGTCCAAAACGGCCTCTGCTGCTACCTACTTTGGGGGATGCTGGTACTTGAACCAGGAGCAGTGGGAAGGTAAGAGAATGGAGCAGAAGAGTGAGCCGGAGCTGCTGAGTTTTGCCAGCGGCGCGGAGTGGGAAGACTGGCTCTCCGCGAACCACAACACCAAGGCCGAAGCCTGGCTTGTCATCGGGAAAAAGAACTCGGGCGCCGGACTCATTGAGATACAGGACGCCTTGGACGGCGCCCTCTGCTTCGGCTGGATCGATGGCCAACGCAAGGGCCACGACGATAAGACATTCCTGCAAAGGTACTCCCGACGTCGGGCCCGAAGCTCGTGGTCCCAAGTGAACGTGGGCAAAGTGGAAGCACTGATACGCGCACGACGCATGCAACCTGCCGGGTACGCCGAAATAGATGCAGCCAAAGCTGATGGCCGCTGGGAAGCCGCCTACGTTTCGCAAGCCAACGCAGAGGTTCCGGAGGACCTGCAGGCCGCACTCGCCGGAAACCGGGCCGCCAAGGAAACCTTTGAAAATCTGGGCAAGACAGAGCGCTACCTCATCATTTTGCAGGTGTTAAAAGCCCGCTCCACGGAGTCCCGCGCCAAGATCCTGGCGAAGGCGGTAGAGACGCTGGCGGTGAGAAGCTAGCTGCTCTTACAAACTGTCGGTGGGCTCCCGTAGGGTACCGGCATGGACATCATCCTTGTACCCGGTTTCTGGTTGGACGCGTCGTCGTGGGAGGAGGTGACGCCGCCGCTGGAAGCAGCCGGCCACGCGGTTCATCCGCTGACGCTGCCGGGGCTGGAGTCGGTGGACGCATCACGCGCGGGCATCGGCCTTCGCACCCACATCGACGCCGTGGTGGCGAAAGTGGACTCCCTCGACGGCAAGGTCATCCTGGTGGGCCATTCAGGTGGCGGCGCCATCATCCATGGCGTAGCAGATGCCCGCCCGGACCGAGTGGCCCGCGCCATTTACGTTGACAGCGGACCGCTCGGTGAGGGCGGGGTCATCAATGACGAACTGCCCGACGACGGCGTCGACGTCCCGCTGCCGCCGTGGGAATTGTTCGAGGAAGAAGACCTCGTAGACCTGACTGACGAACTCAAGGACGCGTTCCGGGCACGGGCCATCCCGGAGCCAAAGGGCGTTGCCTTCGACCAGCAACACCTGAGCGACGTCCGGCGCTACGACGTACCGGCCACGATCATCACCTGCCAGTTCCCGTCGTCGCTCCTCAAGGAGTGGATGGATGCCGGGCACCCGTTAACGGCAGAACTCGCCAGGATCCGGGACGTCGAGTACATCGACCTCCCCACCGGACATTGGCCTCAGTTCACCAAACCCCAAGAGCTGGGTGAGGCGATCCTGACGGCGGTCGAACGCGCCAAATAGACCTCCGACGGCGGCACTTACCCGACGCGGCCGCCCTCAGCGAGGAGAGTTCAGGCCTTGGGCGGCGTATTGGTCGCCGGCCCTTCCGGTGCAGCGCCGCCCTCGCCTGTCCAGTCACTTCCCGTGGCGTCATCCAAGGCAGGATCGGACACCACGTCCGACTTGATAGTGGGCACGGTGGTGACGGTGGGCTTGCTGCTGGAAGAGGAGTCAGCATGCTGACCCGCCTTGGGGGAAGTGATGCCAGGGAACATCGCTTCTGCCTTTTCCAGTAACTTCTTGCCGGCCTCATACAGGTTGTCCAGAATGTCCGGCACGGATTCCTGGACTGCTTCCGTGGCCTGGTGCACGTTCTCTTGAACCTCAGGGTTCTTCCAAAGCTTCTCGGTGCCTCCGCGGACCCGCCGGTACACCTCCGGCCAGGACTTCGATCCCCATACGTAGCCGACAGCCACGCCAACGGCGAACAATGCTTTGCCTTTCACAGCAATCACTCCTTCCGAGGTGTTATTCCTCGACACTATCCCTGCCGGGCATGCCGTGTCACCTGCCCATTGATTGCGGGCCGGTTAATAGTGATTTGCCGAAATAAAACATTCGACTAAACTGTTATGCCAACCAGCGGATAACCGCAGGAAGTAACCGCATGAAACCCGAGGAGTGAAACCATGGGACTGGGTGACAAGATTAGTAATGCCGCCGAAGAAGCAGGCGGCAAGGTCAAGGAAAAGACCGGCGAAACCACCGGCGACAGGAACCTGCAGGCCGAGGGCGTCGGCGAGCAATCTGAGGCAAACCTCAAGCAGTCCGGCGAGAAAGTCAAGGACGCCGCTCAAGGAGTCAAAGACTCCCTCAAGGGCCACTAGGCCGCGAACCCGCAGCATTCGGGGCCCGCAAGCAAGGGCTGACTAATAGTCAGGTTACTTGCTACTTGCCCCGGGAGCCGCTAGCGTTGCTGGTGTAGTACCGAGTCCGACCCAATCGGCAGGAGTGCTTTATTGGCTGCATTTCATAAATTCATCGGGGTTGCATAAATAGTTCCAATCCCCACATTCCATAGGGCCTCCAGGGGCCCCATTACGGTGCCTACACCTTGGAACAGGCACCCGATGAACATACTCGCTTCATCACGTTCATGGAATTTCCATCAACAAGAAAGTAGGAGCAAAAATGGGTTTCTTTGGTTTTCTTCTGCTCGGTCTTTTGGCCGGCGCTATCGCAAAGCTTATTCTTCCCGGTCGCCAGGGTGGCGGCTGGCTGGTCACCCTCCTGTTGGGCGTCGTCGGCGCACTTCTGGGCGGCTGGATTGGCGGGCTCATCTTTAACACGGGCCTGCAGGAATTCTTCTCCCTCACCACGTGGCTCCTGGCTATCGGCGGCTCCATCATTGTGCTGCTGATCTACGGCCTGGTCACCAACCGCAGGACACACCATGGCTAACAACCAGAACCGCGACGCCAACGGCGACGAACTCGAAGGCCAGTATTCTGAAGGCGACTACGGAGACACAGGTGTGTCCCCGGAAACACTGAAGGACGATGCCGGAGGCGACTACACTGAAGGTGACTACGCCGAGAGGACGGTACCTTCGGCTGATGCCGAACTGGATGAAAAGAACACGGAAGACGTCCCTGAGGACCGACCTTTCTCCTCCGAACCGGACGAAGAAGCTTCAGGCTCCAGTCGACCGTAACAACTGAATACAGCCAAGAACCCGGAGAACTGCAGATGCAGTCTCCGGGTTCTTGCGTTGTGCGGGTTCATACATTGTGGGGCCCGATATTTTCGGGCATGAGTTGTTGGGGCATCGACTCGGAAGTCCGCGTAGCGTCGAAGAAAAGGATGGAGCACCGGGTGCAAGACGGAGGCATGATGCAGGGTTGGAATCGGGCCATAGAGCTCATCGAGCAAGACCTCACCGCGGATATCGAGGTGGGTGTCTTGGCTCGTGCTGCCCTGACCTCCGAGTACCACTTCCGCCGGATGTTTTCCTCCCTGGCTGGCCTGCCCATATCTGAGTACATCCGCAGGCGGCGCCTGACGGCAGCCACTGCGGAAATCCTCGAGGGCGGGACTGTGCTGAACGTTGCCGTCCGCTATGGGTACGGATCGGCAGAGGCATTCACCCGTGCGTTCAAAGCCCTGCACGGGTTGAGCCCCTCTGAGACACGACTGCCGGGCGCGGTTCTCCATTCCCAACCTCAATTGAGGTTCCACCTCCGAGTTGAAGGAAACGCCGACATGAAGCACCGCATAGAAGATCAACCTGCTTTCCGCCTCATAGGCCTGAAAGCCCGTGTCCCTTTGGTCCACGAGGGACCCAATCAAGCCATCATCGACTTCCAGCGAGGACTGGACCCCGCTGTCACCAAGCAATTGTTGGAGATTGCGGACATGGATCCCGCCGGCCCGCTCTCAGTCACTGACAACATCGAAGAGCAGCGCAACGAGGGAAGCGAACTGGACTATTGGCACGCAGTAGCCTCTACGAAACCGGTCCCGGAAGGTTTCGAGTCCCTGGAGGTCCCGGCCGGCCTGTGGGTGGTCTTTGAAGCCGAGGGAAAGTTCCCGGAAGTCCTGCAGGGTATGTGGGCTGATGCCGCCACGGAATGGTTTCCTGCCAACCCCTACAGGTGGGCACCGGGACCGGAAATGCTCAGCGTCCAGGTGGAACCCGGCGGCACGCATGGCCGCGGGCAACTGTGGATTCCCATTGAAAGGGAAGAACTACGCTGAGGGAGCTGATCCCAGAAGCTGCCGAATTTCATCCAAGGGCAACACGTTCTGCCGGTATTCACGGGTGAGGACCTGCAGTACGGACTCTGCGGCTTCCGCGTTCTCCGTCCCAATGGCCTCGGCCGCATATATCACCTTGATGTTGTGTGCAAAGGCGTCAGCGGCCGTTTGGGCGATGCAGTTATGGGCTGAAATTCCGGCAAGAATGACGGTGTCGACGCCCCAGTTCCTCAGGCGCATGGCAAGATCTGTTCCGAAAAAGGCGCTGTCCCTGGTCTTGATCAACCGGGGAAGATCGGCAGTGAGCAGCCCGGGAACGAACTCGGCCTGCTCACTGCCCCTGAAGATAAATCCCTGATCATCGTCGAGCATGTTCAGGCTCCACGTGGATTTGTCCCGTTCATGCACGGTTCCTACCAGGATCACTTTGGTCCCGGCTTGGAGCGCTGCGCTGGTCAACGAATTGCAGGCAGCAACAATTTCTTCCTGGCGCCCCTTGAGAGCGGGGTCCTCGAAGTAGGCGTTCTGCATGTCGATCACCAACACAGCGATCATCGTTGTACTCCCTAAACCGGAACCTCAACAAACCGCCTGGACAGAGATCAGAGTCCCTTCCCGCCCGTGACGGGAAGGACTGCTCCCGAAATATAGGAGCCTTCATCGGACGCCAGCAACACGTAGGCTGGCGCCAGCTCGGCAGGCTGGCCGGCACGACCCAGTGGTGTGTCCTGCCCAAAGGTGGGGAGCTTGTCCGGCCATTCGGTGGCTGGGATCAGTGGAGTCCAGATAGGGCCAGGCGCCACTGCATTAACGCGGATCCCCTTGGGCCCGAGTTCCTCGGCCATGGCCTTGGTGAAGGCCACCTGGGCCGCTTTGGTCATGGCATAGTCGATCAACTGGGCGGACGGATTGAACGCCTGGATGGATGCCGTGACAATGATCGAGGCGCCCGGCCGGAGATGCGGAATGGCTGCCTGCGCCGTCCAGATCAACGAGTACAGATTGGTTTTGAAGACACGGTCGAACTCCTCCGTGGGTATGGTTTCCAGGCCTTCGCGGTTCTTCTGGTAAGCCGCATTCAAAACCACGACGTTGAGCCCACCAAGCTCCTGCACTGTACGTTCCACAATCTCGGCCGCGAAGCCTTCATCCCGCGCATCACCGGGCAACAGCAGGGCTTGCGCTCCGCACTCACGGATCCAATCCGCCGTCGACTGCGCATCTTCCTCTTCCTCCGGAAGATAACTAATGGCCACGTTGGCGCCCTCGCGCGCGTAGGCAATGGCTACCGCGGCGCCGATGCCGGAGTCACCGCCGGTGATCAACGCGGTCTTACCCTGCAGGCGCCCGTGCCCCACATAACTCTTCTCGCCATGGTCCGGTTGCGGATCCAGTGGTTTGGTGAGGCCGGGCTGTTCCTGCTCCTGCTGGGGGAATTCGCCCGAGTGGTACCCGCGGCGGGGGTCTGCCGGTGCGGAGGTGAGACGGTTCCCGTCGGTTTGCGGCTTGTCAGTCTGGTTCGGATCACCTTGAGTCATGGTTCTGCCCCTTTTCAGATTGCACGGCACGGTGCTTTGTTCACTCCACGGTACTTTTGCCCTGTACCCGTACACCCGAGCTCCTAAACGCAGTCAGGACTAGGTCCGGAGGGTCCTCGCTTTGACCATAAGGAACAACCCGTAGGCAATGAGCCCCAGTGCGACGGCAGACAACAAGTACGGGCCATAGGGCTGCTCCTTCAAGGCTTTCAAACTTCCATCAAGGCCCGTTGATTGCTCGGGCTGCGCGCGAACCGCGGCGATGACCACCAACAGCCCCACCAGGAAGAGGGCGATCCCCTTGGCGATGTAACCCACCACGCCAACCCAGAGTTGGAACTTGTGCACGCCCGGGTTGGGTGAAAGGGATAGGTCCTTGGTGAACTTTCGACGAAAACCCCTCACAGCGAAGACGACGGCGGTAATCGCTACGCCGGCGCCGATGGCGATCAGCAAGAAGACCCCGAACGGCGCCTTCATAAGAGTGACGGTGAAGTCGCTGCTGGACTCCCGGCTGTTCTGGCCCTGCCCCACTACGAAAGAAATGATGGTGGCCGCCAACGCAGCGAACACCAAGGCCTGGCCTAAAGCCGATAACCGCTTGGTCAGTTTGTTGTCAGAGGCGATTCGATAGCCGAGGATGGCATTTCCCAGTTGCCATAAAGCCAACGCCGCACAGGCTCCAAAGCAGGCCCAGAGCAGGAGGGGCCCGGCTGGTTTGTTGGCCAACTCGGTCACAGCGCCGCTAACATCAGCCTCGCCGCCGCGGCCCACCGCGAGTTGGATCGCTATGACGCCAATGAGCAGGTGCAGGAGCCCGCTCACGGCATAACCGGCCCGGGCGACAGCTGCGAAAGCCTGCGAATTCGCGGCTTCCTCGGCCACATCAGCGGCCTTTCTCATCTCTTCCTTGATGGCAAGCCTCCTTATTTTCGCGCTGGACTCCATCGTCCCTTAAACGGCGTCGGGCAGGTACTCGCCCGAATAACGAGGTGCCTTCCCTAGTGAAGGTCTGGCGCCCTAGAAGCCGACGACCGACTGCGGCCAGATGCTCCTGAGCCCCGCGCCAAGGGGGTTGAACTGCTCACGGACGGTCACCACTGCACGGGTCTGGCCAACGGTTTCCCCAGCGTGGCCCGCGGCGTCGGGGGCACCTGTGAGGGCTTCGGACTTCGTGTGGGCGGCGCCGGCAGTCCCGGACTTGGCGGAGATCTGGTCAGTCATTTCGGTGGTCCTTCCTGGAAGTTCCCGTCAGGTGATTGGCTGATGTTTCAACCATCGGACGGGGTCCTCAAGAAGGACGCCGGGTCATCTCAAGATTCCCTCAAGATTCCTCCCGGCGCGTCGAGTCCGCCCCGCCGAGGTGGCAGTTAATGACAATGTTCCGCGTCGCGATTGTCATTAAATGCCACCTCGGCGGGGCAAAGGATCTAGCGGGCGTCCTTTTTGGCTTGGCGCTGGACACCTTGCGAACGGCTGGAAGCGTCCCGCTTCACTCCGCCGGTGGTCTTCTGGTGAGACCGGGTCCGACCCGAACTGGTAGTGGATTTGGTGCCGGTTCCGGCGCTCTCCGGCCCGGTGGACTTGTCTGCGCCGGCGCGTTCCAGTCGCTCATCCTTGAGTTCTTCTGCCGCCTCGTGAGCCACCCTGGCCAGTTCGGTGCTCACGATGGAGAGTGCTTCCTCGAACACCAGCGCCCGGGCACGCGCTTTGTCCGACTTGTTGGCTGCGGCTCCGCGACCACCGGCTTCGAGTACTTCGTCTGCCGCTTTGCGTCGATAGTTCGTGGTGTATTTGTTCCGGGCCTTCCGCACCCGTTTATGGAGTTGGAGCAGGCCTTCCTCGTCGAGGAGCTCAAGTCTTGCTGGCTCCAATTCGCGAATCAAATCAAGTTGATCTTGTTTCAACACCCACAGATATTGGTCCATTCGCCGATGATTCCACACCTCCTGTTGGAGGTATAGAGCGTCACGGAGTTCTCACTCAACTGCACGGCCCTGGTGCGGATCGATTGCCTGCTAATCCGATTCCAAGAGCCAAGTCATTGCCTCAGCTTCGGAGGTAAAGAACCTCGTGGGGCAGGGCGCGGGCTGGGCGGCCAGTTGGTAGTCGACGAGTATGCGGTCAACAGGATTTTCACCCAGCAACGCGATTCTGGAGGCCGCACAGGGCTCGATGAAAACGTCACGTGCCGCGCGACTCAAATGGCTTGCATTGGCCATCCTGACCAGCAAGGGATAGCGTCTACCGGCAGCGAACTCGTTGACAGCGTCCACGGCAGCCCGGGCGTTGCCGGCTTCAATTCTGACGCCCGGGTCCCAAGCCAGTAACAAGACATTGTCCGGCTCGAGCTGAAGGGTGTAGTCGACGTCGTCCGCTTCGGCCATGGAACCGTCTCCATCTCTGCAGGATTGCAGGACTGCCCGCATGCCACGGGCTGACTCCACCCTGCACCACCCAGTATTCACCCCGTCTCATCCGAAAAGAGTGATCTTTGCTTTGGTTTCCGTGTCATGCCGTGAAAGCTGTCAGGCGGTAAAGCGGCGCCTGTAGTCCGTGGGTGAGGTGGAAAAGGCGCTGGCGAAGTTCTGCCTGAGGGTCACGGCGCTGCCGAATCCGCAGTCGGCCGCAACCTGGTCAACAGACAAGCCGGTGGTTTCCAACAGGCGGCGGGCCGCATCCAGGCGGCGAGTGCGTATCCAGGCCGACGGCGTGGTCCCGGTTGAGGCGCGGAAGGCGCGCAGGAAGGTTCGCCGGCTCATGTGAGCCTGGGCCGCGAGCCGGTCAATGCTGAGCGGCTCTCCCAGCCGACCCAACGTCCACTCAAGCAAACGGGCCATCGGATCCCCCTCGGCTCGCGGCGGAAGGGGATGCTCGATGTACTGGGCCTGCCCACCTTCACGGTGCGGAGCGATGACCAGGCTTCGCGCCACCTGGTTGGCTGCTTCCGCTCCCAAACGGCCTCTCACAACGTGCAAGCACGCATCGAGTCCGGACGCTGTGCCCGCAGATGTCAGGACGTCGCCGTGATCGATATACAGCACTGTCTGGTCGAGGGAGACGTCGGGATGCCGGACAGCGAGGGAATCAAAGGCTTGCCAGTGGGTCACGGCAGATCGTCCGTTCAGGAGACCGGCGTCGGCAACGGGGATCGCTCCCAAACACAGACCCACTATGGTTGCGCCCCTGCCATGTGCTTCCCGGAGGACGTTGCTGAGGACTTCGCCGGGCTCGCGTTCGTCGTCGAACCAGGACGGCACCACTACGACGTCGGCGTGTACCACCTTCGAGGGTCCCTGGACTTCCCCCAACACGTAGCCCTCGGCCGTTTGGATGTGGCCCGCCCGGTCCGAGAACAGGACGGTGTTCCACTCGGCCAAGCCTTGGCGGGTGACCTCGTCGAATACCATTTGCGGCACGGCCAGATGGAACATTGTGACGCCATTGAATGCGTACACCGCGATCTTCATGGTCTCCCCGCTGGTCTTTGGCCCGAATCCATCGTATATGGGCATTCGTGCCACTGGTGCCCAGCGCGCAATGGACCAATGATGAAAAGGACCGCCGAATGGCCCCCAGCAACCACTACGGGAGAACACCATGAGCACACCCCGCCGCGCCCTCGTCCTTGTCGATGTCCAGCAGCAGTACTTCAGCGGCCCGCTGGAAATTCAGTACCCGCAGCACCAAGAGTCTCTTCCGATGATCGGCAAGGCCATCGAGGCGGCAACTGCAGCCGGCATCCCCATCGCAGCCATCCAGCACAGCGAAGCTGAAGGCGCGCCCGTCTTCGCCCCGGGAACAGCGGAATACGAGCTGCACCCCGAGGTGGAAGCCCGCCGGACCGGATCATGGAAAAAGGTGGTCAAGCAGTACGGTTCGGTCTACGCCGGCACGGATGTCGCCGCCTGGCTGCGGGAGCACGACGTCGACACCGTCACCTTGGTGGGTTACATGACAAACAACTGCATCCTGGCATCGGCCGTTGAAGCAGAATTCCTCGGCTTCGCCACCGAAGTACTCTCGGATGCCACGGGAGCCATCAACCTCAGCAACAACGCCGGAACCGTGGACGCCAGGACCGTACACACCACGTTGCTGGCGTTGTTGAATTCCAACTGGGCCGCCGTTGCTCCCACCGAAGCATGGGCCGAGGCCGTCGAGTCCGGGCAGGCGCTGGAAAAGAGCGATCTGGGCAGCTCCGCCATGGCAGGGGCCGCGTTAAAGCCAGCGTCCTGAAAAACTTCTTGACCCGCTTGGATCAATGCGACGACGGCGACTCCGCATCCTGGCTTTCCCGTTCTTCCGCCGCTGTCTGCGCATACGAAGCAGATACCCGGCGGTAGACGGGAGTCAGGAAAGCGATCAAGGCGACGATGATCATGATGATGCCGGCGGCCAGGAACACCAGGGCGATGCCACGGGAAATCCCTTCGCCCAGCAGGGGGGCAAGGCTGGCCGCCCCTTCCTCGGATCGGGCGTAGGGGATGATCCAGAATTGGGCGATTGGTGCGATGAGGAAGGCGGTGATGGGCGCCGCCGCGGACTCGAACGCCATGGCGAAACCAAACACCCTGCCCTGCCGCGGTAGTGGCACCACCTTTTGGATGACGGTCTGTTCAGCGGCTTCAACCACAGGGACCAGCGCCATGTAGAGCCATATTCCCACGATGTATAGCCAAGCCCACTCGCGGACCGTAAACACCGCACCGATGAAGCCCATCAACAGCACGGCAATGAGCATGGTCCGCAAAGGATTGGACCCGAGGCCGAACTTGCCGATCAGCGCCCCTCCAACAATGAACCCCGTGGCGCCAATGGCGAAGACAACTCCCCACATCTCCACGGAGAACATCTCCAGGCCGTACGGGTCCATCAAAGCCATGTACACGCCGCCAATGAAGTTGTTGAACGTGGAGAAAAGAATCAGCGCAAAGAGGCCGGATACTGCCATGACGGCAGCCCACGACCCCCTCAAGTCGAATCCGCCCTGGGCGTCGGAAGCGGCTGCACGCACTTCCTCGGGCAGGCGCAGCATGAGCAAGTGCCCGAAGGCCAAGGCGGTCAGCACCAAGGCGACAACCACCGTCCACCCCATGCCCAGCAGTCCTACCGATAGCCCGGACAGGACCGAGGTGACGATAAACATGAGCCCCTGCACCATGCCGACGAGCCCGTTGGCATTGGCCCGCCGATCCGGTTCGATCAAGATGGTGACAGTGGTGGACAGGGCAATATTTCGCATGTTCTCCACCACTGCGCCGATCAGGATGATCATGGTGAAGATCCAGAACCATGGCTGTGTCAGGTCCAGTAGGGCCTGCTCGGGTGTCAGCAGGAACATGACGCCCGAGAGGACGAACATCACCATGGTGAAGGCGGCGGCGAAACGCATCACGGCCAATTTGCGGTAACGGTCAACGAAAGTTCCGAAACTGATGCTGGAGAGGGCGATCAGCAGCATGTACGCGCCGCCTATTACCCCTGTGGCGATGACATTCCGTGTCTCCAAGTACACCCAGAACGTCAGTGCGAACCAGAGATAGCTCGTTGTGATGTTCGCGAGGGCGGTGTTCACCAGGATCCCGGTAAAGGTCCGGGATCTTTGCGCGGGAGTGCGTAGGGAGAGATCGATACTTTCAGTAGACGCGGCGGAGGCCGGTTCCTGCTCGGTCATGCGTCCCAGTAAACCACCGCCGCCACGGTCCCGGTAGTATCGGCAAGGAATCCTAAAGACGCTTGGGGGAGTAACAACATGACGGAAGTTCAGGGGCAGCTGTCCTTCACCGATGACATCAGCCGGGATCTGGAATTACAGGAATATGGCCTGGACCCGGCAGTGGATTCCACTCTCCTTCCCAATGCCGCCGTCATGAGCGCACTGCAGAACCTCGTGCGGCTGGCAACGGAGCTTTGTGGCGCTCCGTTTGGCGTGGTCAACATCATCAGCGCGGAATACCAGCACCAAATCGGGGCTTGGGGCGTGGACCCCGGAGTCTGTTCCCGCGAGGATTCCATGTGCGCCAAGGTGTTCCTTTCCCGCGAAAGGACCGTGGTTGCCGATGCGTCACAGGATCCGCGATTCGCAGACAATCCGTTTGTCACCGGTGAAATCGGGAACGTCCGTTTTTATGCATCGGTCCCGCTGCAGACAGAATCGGGATTCGTCCCGGGAACACTGTGCGTCTTCTCGGATAAAACCAATGAGCTGAGTCCGGAACAGCTGAGCATGCTCGAAGTCCTGGCCAAGCAGGTTGTTGAGCTTCTGGAGCTTCAGCACCGCACGGTACAGCTTGACCGCACCTATGCCGAGTTGAGGCACAGCAACGCAAAACTCGCCGCATTCGCCGGCCGCGTCAGCCACGATCTCCGCATTCCCCTCACCACCATCCTGGGCTATGTGGAACTGGTGGAAGACGATCCCGACGTAGAACCGAACAGCACCGCCGCGCGCTATCTGGACCGAATTGGCTCCAGTGGACGGCGGATGCTCGGAATGCTCGAGGATGTGCTGAGCTACTCCCGGGTGGGCGGCGCGATCCAGCCGGCCCAGGTGTCCCTGCGCGAGGTCACCGAAGAAGTTGCCCGTGACTTGGGAATCGAGAATGACGGCGTGGTTGAAGTCCAGGACCTCAGGCTTCACGCCGACCGCGGACAGCTCCGCACGCTGTTGCAAAACCTGCTCTCCAACGCCATGAACTACCGCAGTCCCGACCGTGATCTGCTTGTCAGAATCAGCGGGGTTTCCAACTATCACGGAGCCACGATCTTCGTGGCGGACAACGGTAAGGGCATCAAACCCGAGGACCGCGCCAAGGCCCTGGAACCCTTGGTGCGCCTGCGTCGGGAAGGTGACGGTCCCGGTTCCGGACTCGGCCTGGCCACGTGCAGCAGCATCGCGAAAGCCCATGGTGGCGACCTCACCCTGGCTGAAACTCCCGACGGCGGAACCACCGTTACGATTAGTTTTCCAGCCGGTCTCTAGCCGCTCCGGGGTGTCTCCGGGGTCTTTGGTGTTGCGCCTGCCATCATTCGAGGCATGACCACCTCGTACTTCCGGTAGAGGAAACCATGCAGCGGCCCACCCCAGTCCGCTCACCGTTCACGATCCCGCTCGTAGTCATCGTGCTCTTCATAGCGGCCTGCGTCCCCATGACCACCCAACAGGCACCGCACGCACCAACCGCGGTCATCGGGGCGCCTCCGTCCAGGATCGCCCTCCAACCGTCAATCGTGGACATGACCACGCGCACAGCCGGCACAGCGCCCACCGTTGCCACGTGGCAATACATCAGCGGTGCCCAGACCTTCAACAGTCAGCTCGATGCCCGGCTGCTCAGCATCTTCGATGCCCGGGCCGGCGGTCGCCACGAACCGGCGGCACTGCCGGCTACCCCCGCTGCGCTGCTGGCCGACGGCGTTTCGGTCACCCATGAAATTGTCCTGGCAACCGGAAGCGTTGTTGGATCCAGGTTCGTGCAAACAACCATGGACGGAGGCGTCCGGGCCGCTCGCAGCGAGGAGATCACCTATGAGGACCTCAGCACTGGCGTTGTTACCGGCAGTGCCAGCTTGATCAACCCGGCCATGACCAGCACCTTACGGACAATACTCGGAGACGCCATCGGTGCGGCGTCCCCGACGCAGGCTCCGGGCCCGGACCGGAGCTCGCCAACCGACTCCGTTTCCGACGCCGAGTTGCTCACCGCCGTCGCCTTTACCTCTGCCGGGGACCTCAGCGTCACCGTCCATCGACACCTCGGAACAGGCGCCGCGTTGCCCACCTCCGTCACCGTGACTTTGAATGCCGCAGCAACAGCCGAGGTCATTTCCCCTGCAGGGCAGGCCTTGCGCACCGCGGTCATTTCCGGGGCTCCGTTCAAGGCCCCCCAGCCCGCACCCGGCGGCCTGGCTCCTGTCAACTGCGACCTGGTGGCCTGCGCTGCCCTCACCTACGATGACGGGCCCAACGCCCAGACCACTCGCCTTCTGGCGATACTCGACAAGCACAGAGTGTTCGCCACGTTCTTCCAACAGGGCGGATACGTCAAGGCCAATCCGACGGTGGCGAAGGCGGTGGCAGCTGCGGGTCACACCATCGCAAACCACACCATGAGCCACCCGTACCTCACCAAATTGTCTCCGGCGAGCATTGCGAGCGAGGTCAAGGGAGCCCAAAACGCCATCGAGCAGGCAACGGGAGTGGTGCCCGCCTACGTGAGGCCACCTTACGGAGCAACCAATAAGTCAGTGGCCGCTTCTGTAGGGTTGCCCCAAATTATCTGGGACGTCGACTCCATGGATTGGCAATCCAAGAATAAATCCGTGTTCCTCCCCCGGATCATGAGCCTGGTCAAGCCAGGATCCATCATCCTCCAACACGACGTCCACGCTTCCACCGTGGACGGCCAGTCCGAGCTCATTGCCCAACTCAAAGGCAAGGGCTTCTACCTGGTCACGCTCCCGGAGCTTTTCGCGGGCATCGACCTGAAGCCCGGCGCGTCATACAAGTGCCGCGGAACCGGCCCGGGATGCGTTGCCGGACGCTGACGGCCAAGAACGCTGACCTGGCGGAACTCAACGCTCGACGGCGGCAGGTCGCCGTCGAGCGCTAATTCACTTTGCCAGGGCTACTTGCCCTCCCCGTTTCCTTTGGCTTTCTCAGGCTTTTTCTCGCTCTTGCCGTCGCTCTTTTCCTTGGCGATATCCGTACCCGGCTCCGCTGCGGGTGCTGGCGCCGGTGCCTCTACCGGCGCGGGTGCCGGCTCCTGAAGATTGATCACCTCAGCGGGCTGGTCATCCGCGGGGACAGCTTCGGCAGGCACGGCTTCGGCAGTCGCCGGCGCAACAGGAAGGGCGGGCGCCACCGGCGTCGTCGGCTGCGGCTCAGCCTGGGAAACCCCGGTGTCCGCGGGGTGGGAGGGGTCAGTTGTGTTGCCCGTGGGCGTGAGCCCCTGGGAGAGGATCAGCAACGCAAGCGGAATGGTTACCGCTGCTGCGGCCACACCCCTAACGGTTCTGGGTCGCCGCTTATTGAAGTCCCTAAGGCTGGTGACGGTGGCCTGCCGCTTGGTTGGCGTGCGGAGTGGTGGCCTCGACGGCACGGCCGGCAGCAGCGCGGTCCTGCGCCCGGACTGGATCCCTTCATTCCCGAGCGCCTGCTCGACGTGTTGTGCCGTTGGGCGCTTTTCGGGATCCATGTCCGTCATGGCTTCAAGGAGCTCCCGCAGCGGACCAGGCAATTCCAAGGGGACCTGCGGTGCGCGGTGGAGGCGGGCTGATGCCGTTTCAATAGGCGTGCCCGGGTATTCAGCCTTTCCGGTGAGGCATTCGAGGAGTACCAAGCCCAGCGAGTAGATGTCGCTCGCGGGAGTCAGCGCCAGTCCCTGCGCCTGTTCCGGGCTGAGGTATTGGGCGGTCCCCACTGTAAAGCCTGTTGCGGTGAGGCGGTTGTCGTTCATGACCAGCGCGACGCCAAAGTCCGCCAGCTTCACCGACTGTCCCACGCCGTCGTCGTCGGATACCAGGATGTTGGCCGGCTTGATGTCGCGGTGGATAACTCCATGCTCATGAACCTGGGACAGGGCCCCGGCGAGCCGGATCCCGATGCGCGCGGTCTCGGGAACAGTGAGTGGTCCGTCAGCCAGTATGGCGCGCAAATCCCGGCCATCTGCCAGTTCCATGACCAGATACGCGCGCTCTTCGTCGTTGCGCGTATCGACGCCGGCGTCAAAAGCGGCCACCAACCCTGGGTGATCAAAGGCGGCCAGAAGCCGCATTTCATTTTCCTGGCGGGCACGGAACGACTCATCGCCTGAACCGGGCAGGAAAATCTTGATGGCTACCTCGCGGCCAAGGAGCATGTCCGTTGCCTGGTAGACGGCAGACATGGCACCCCTGCCCAGCAAAGAGCCCAGCTGGTAGCGGCCTTCAAGTGTTTCAGCGGCGTCTATTCCTTCATCGCCTGTTCCTGCGGTTTCGCTGGAGGCGGGGAGTTGGGGGTCCACGGCCTCGTCATTGTTGCCCACGAATGTCACGTCCTTCAGGCATACCTGGAGCCACGGAACCACTGTCCCTGCGTCACCCGGCAATGCCGTCAATCAAACTTTCACGATGGCCGCGCGACCGACTGCTTCAGCCACGAGCGGCCCAGGCAATGAGCCCAAACAGCATCATCCGGTTTCACCAGATCAGTTATCAGGATACTGATTAAATCGCGGGAAGGGCAATGTGAAGGCTCAGCGACTGCGAGAGTCAGCCGGCTTGCAGTCGGTCCACAGCCGCGCGAAGTTCGCCCGCCCGAACGCCCAGCGACCATTCAGCGACGTCGGTGACGAACCGCGTGAACGCCTCGTAATCAAAGGATCCGGCGTTGTTGACGTAGGAGCCCACGCCGTCGATGGCCACCCAGATCCGGATGCAGGCTGCGAACGGATCATCCACCGCGAAGTCACCGGAGCTAACACCATCCTCAATAAGGACGGTCAGCCGCGTCCTGTCCAAGTATTCCTGCGCCAGCAATGCCTCGGACAAAGCCGGACTGAAGCGGGATAGATGCCGGGCATTGAGCCACAGCCTGGTGAGCTCAAATGCGCCATTCCCCTCGATGCGCGAGACGAGGTGGGCCATTCGCTCAAGGGGAGTCCCGTCGTCGGGAAACAGTTCTTCCCGCTCCTCCGAAACGGCGCGCACAAAGGCGGCGATCACCAGGTCCTCGGCGGCCGGGTAGTAGTGGCTGATCAGTCCGGGACGCACCCCCAGGCGGTCAGCTACGGCGCGGAGGGTGATCCGCTCCAGCCCCTCATTCAGGGCAATCGAAGCAGCTTCGACCAGAATTTCGGCGCGGCGCTCGCCGGGTAACTTTCGGACGCGTTGGGATGCGGGGCTTGACACCATGCCGTTCAGTCTATTGGATTAGTGACCAATAGCTCATTGGTCGTGCGACCAATAGTGTCGATGGACCGGTTTCCCAGCGTTGCGAGCCGGACCTTGCCCGAGAGGAACAGCGTTGTCCCACCCTCACATGACCGATCCGGTCAGTTACCCCGAACCGCTTGCCCACCCCGAAACCCGCGGCATCGAAGTCATCGAAGCCTCCGAACGGCACGGCCGCGCCCGCGACCTCTTCCCGGTCTGGGCGGCCCCAAACGTCAGCGTCCTCAACTTCACGGTGGGCGCGTCCCTGATCCTGCTCGGCATGGAACTCTGGCAGGCCTTCGTCGTCATCGTCGCCGGAAGCCTCCCTTGGATCCTCACCGGCATCGTCGCCACCAGTGGTCCGGCAGCGGGGACGTCGGGTTCGGTGATCACCCGCGCCATCTACGGAATCCGCGGCAACAGAGTTGTGGTCGCCTTCTTTGGATGGTTCATCTCCGCAGTCTTCCTGGCCCTGAACTGGCTCGCATCCTCGTTCATGGGCGCTGAACTCCTGGCACAGCTTGGTTTCACGGATCCTGTCCTGGTTCCGGTATTCGTCACCGTCCTGGTTGCCGCGATCACCGTTCTGGTGGCGGTGTTCGGCCACAGCCTGATCCTGCGCAGCTACCCCGTGGTGGCCTCCGTGTTGCTTGCAATCTTCCTGCTGGTTACGGCGTTCGTCCTGCCCCATGTGCAGTGGGGCTACGCTGCACCCGCGCCCTTGGAGGGTGCGCCACTGTGGTCTGCGATGACCATCGGTTTCGCCATCCTCGCCTCCAGTCCCCTGTCCTACTCGAACAGCCCGGACCTGGCCCGCTACCTCCCGAAGTCCACCAAGCGTTCGCACATCATCGCTGCCACAGCGCTTGGGGGCGCCCTGCCCTCCATGTTCTTCACAGCAGTAGGTGCGCTGCTCGCCACGGGAATTGATGCCGCAGCGATGGATCTTGGCATCGAATCGGCGCTCCTCGCCCTGCTCCCGGCCTGGCTCGGACCCATCTTCGTGGTGGGCGTCATCATCAACACCATCTCCCTCAACGGCATGACCACATACACGGCCAGCATGGCGTTCCAGTCCATCGGCGTTCCCATCCGACGCATCCCCTCGGCAGTGGTGGTTGGAGCGATCGGCACTGCGCTGACTATCTATTTGGTGATGTCCACCAGCCTCCTGGACGCCGTCAACCTGATGCTGCAGGTGCTGGTCCTCATATCCGGACCCACCATGACGGTCTTTGCCACGGACGTCATTGCCCGCCGCAACCGCTACCGTGGACAAGACCTCTTCAACGAAAAGCCCGGCAGCCCCTTCTGGTACTCCGGCGGCTGGCACGTCCCCGGGTTGCTCGCCATCGTCGTTGGCGCGTCCGTGGCATCCCTTTTCCTCACCAGCGCCGTGTGGACAGGCCCCATCGCAGCGGCCATGGGCTACCTGGATCTCTCGGTTCCGGTGTCCATGGTGGTTACTTCCGGGGTGTACATCGTCCTGACGCACCTGGCCGCGAAACGCCGCCCTACCGCAATCCCCTCCATCGAAGGAGCCAACGCATGACCACCACCGGGCCGCACCCCGCCCGCTACACCGGCGCCGCCGAGCAGCCAACCCTCGACACCTGGCAGGAGGGACCGCACAACCGCTGGACCTTCGCGCATCTGGGCGAATTACTGCCGACGGCGTCAGTCACCCGCCGCTTCCCGGCCGCCCCGGCTGGGGCTACTGAGCGCTTGAGCTCCTTGGCCGTTCCCCACCTAAGGCAACGGCTGGAGGAGACATACACCGACGCCTTCCTGGTCCTGCACCGCAACGAGGTGATCGCGGAGTACTACCGCCCCGGCTTCGCTCCGGACGATCTTCACCTGGTCATGAGCGTTTCCAAATCCATGTGCGGCTTAGTGGTGGGGGCTTTGGTGGACTCAGGGGACATCGCCCCTTCCGCCCAGGTGGTTGACTATGTCCCCGAGCTGGCCGGATCAGCCTACGACGGCCCCACCGTGCAGCACGTCCTCGATATGGCTCTCCACCTCAACTACAGCGAGGATTACCTGGATCCGGCCTCCGAAGTCCAGACGCATGACCGCTCCTCAGGCTGGCGCACCCGGCAAGCGGACGACCCGGAGGACACGTACGCCTTCCTCACCGCCCTCACGGGCAACGGCACTGCGGGCACGTTCCAGTACTGCTCCGCGAACACGGACGTGCTGGCCTGGATCATCGAGCGCGTGACCGGGCTCCGGTATTCGGACGCACTCTCCAAGTACCTGTGGTCCAAGCTCGATGCAGATCGGGACGCCACCATCACCGTCGATTCCGCCGGGTTCGGCTTCGCGAACGGCGGGGTCTCCTGCACCGCCCGCGACCTCGCGAGGGTGGGCCGGTTAATGCTCGACGGCGGCGTAGGTCCGTCAGGCCGGGTGGTCTCCGAGGGGTGGGTCGGCAGCATCCTCGCGGGCGGAGACCCCGAAGCCATGGCCGACTCCTCATTCACCGCCCTTCACCCCCACGGCTCGTACACCCGGCAGTGGTGGTGCACCGGCAATGAGCGCGGCAATGTCACCGGGATCGGGATCTACGGCCAATACCTCTGGCTCGACCCCGCCACCGATACCGTGATCGTGAAGATGTCCACTTGGCCGGAACCGGACAGCGAGCACCTGCACGGGCTTCAGAACCAACTGCTCCTCGATGTCAGCCGTTCCCTGGATGAGCCACTAGCAACACGAGAAGTCCCAGCAGAAGCAACAGCCCCGGAAAGCAAGGAAAACGCAGCGTGACCACCAAGCTCTACACCAATGCCCGCATCTTCACCTCCGATACCCGCCGCTGGGCTGAAGCGCTGCTCGTTCAAGGCGAGCGCATCCTCTACGTCGGGGACACCGACACCGCGGAACGCCTTCGACCGGACGCCGAGCGGATTGATCTCGAGGGTCGCTTGGTTGTCCCCGGCTTCGTCGACGGCCATGCCCACGTAGTCGGTACTGGCGAAGCCTTGGGGCAGGTCAGCCTGTGGGGTGCCAAGTCAGTGGAGGAGATCCAGCAACGAATCAGGGCAAGGGCAACCGACCGCCCCCATGCTGAGCGGATCCTTGCCACCGGCTGGCTGCATGGCGCAATTCCCGGCGGTGTCCCCGACGCTCCGATGCTCGATGCCGTGGTCCAGGACAAGCCGGTTTACGCTTTCGCCTACGACTTCCACTCCGTGTGGGTGAACTCGGCGGCGCTGGCTGAACTGGGGATTGACGACCACACCAAGGACCCGCACGGCGGCACCATCAAGCGCGACGCAGACGGCCACGCCACCGGCTACATCGACGAGAACGCGTTCTACGACATGGTGCTCCCCTACCTCGATGCCCAGGTAGGCAAGGAGGAGCACGAGGCCAGCATCGCCGCCGTCCAGCAGGCCTACCGCGAGACCGGCGTGACCACCGCGTGCGATATGGGGTTCAACGAGACTGACCTCGAAGGCTTTAAGCGTGCCGACAAAGACGGAACACTAACCAGCCGGCTCATCGCCTACTGGCGCGTCAACAACGCTGGATCGACGGAGGAAAACATCGCCCAGGTCCAGCGGGCGGCGGCGCTCGCCGTCGAGCATGAATCGCCGTTCCTTCGCGTGGTGGGAATCAAGGTCATCATTGACGGCACCATCGACGGGTGCACGGCCACCCTCGGAATGCCGTACGCCGATGGTTCGAACGCGGAACCGATCTGGAGCCTGGAGGAACTCGCGCCAGTGGTTGCCGCTGCCGATGCCGCCGGTTTGAAGGTTGCCATGCATGCCATCGGCGACGAATCGGTGCGGATCGCCATCGGAGCTGTGGAACACGCCGTGGCAGAGAACGGGCCCCGCGAACGCCGCCACCGCATCGAGCATCTCGAGTTGGTGGACAGGGCCGACGTCGATCGCCTCGCCGCACTGGGCATCACCGCAAGCATGCAACCGGTCCACGCCGATCCTGCCATCAGCGAAAACTGGGCGGCCAAATTGGGTGATGACCGCGTGGAGCGCGGCTTCCCGTGGCCATGGATTACTGAGGCGGGAGCACGGCTGGCCTTTGGCACGGACTCCCCCACGTCCCCGCACGCGCCGTTGCCCAACATGTACGTAGCCACCACCCGGGCTTCGGCCTTGGACGCTTCCGCTGGAACCAATGTCCCCGGCTTCGCCCTGCCCCTCGCCGAGTCGATCGAACATGCAACGCGCGACTCCGCGTGGACCTGCGGGGCGGAGCACCAAATTGGTCGGCTGACTGCTGGCCTGTACGCGGACTTCGTGGTCCTGGACACCGATGTGCTTGCGTCCAGGAGCCCGGCCTCGTTGCTGGAAGCGAAGGTCCTGCAGACGGTGGTGGGCGGGCGGACTGTGTACGAAATGGACCAGGCCAAGAAGCACTAGCCACAAGCAAAGCGCCCGACGGCGACCTCCCGCCGTCGGGCGCTTCATTACGTGACGTAACGGTCGTACGTGACGCAGGAAACTGCGGGCCGGCGCACCCGCAAGGCACAATGGAAAGCATGACCCTCACAACTTTCGCCCTCGTCCGCCATGGCCAGACCGATTGGAACGCAGAGCGCCGGTTGCAGGGGTCCACTGACATCCCGCTGAACGACGTCGGCCGCGGCCAGGCGCGCGACGCCGTCGCCTTCCTGTCGGACCAGTCGTGGGACGCAGTGGTGTCCTCGCCGCTGGGCCGTGCAGCCGAAACTGCGGAGATCATCGCCGAAGGACTAGGCCTGAAGGTTGCGCGGCTGGTTCCCGAGCTGACGGAACGCAGCTTCGGACCCGCCGAAGGGCTGCAGGCCGGCCCCGAACTGGAGGCACTCCGCATACCGGGAGGTTTCCGCGGAGGCGAATCCGACGAGGCAGCGGCTGACCGTGGCATGGCTGCCTTGGAAGAGCTGGCCGGAGAGTTCGCCGGCAAGCGCGTCCTGGTGGTGGCGCACGGTACTTTGATCCGACTGACGTTGAGCCGGGCTATCGGGCGCACTTTGGACAGCGTGCAGAATGCAGTGCTCAACCTGGCCCATCACCACGTCACTGACGGCTGGCAACTGGAGTACTTCAACGGCGAGCGTGTCACGGCCGACGTCGAGGCCTGATTTCAGGTAACCAGCGCGGCGGCGTTCAGCGTCGCGGCGCCGTTTCCAGCACCATTGAGGCCAGCTCCTTGGCAATGCCAACGGCTTGGGGTTGCGCGTCGAGGTTGGAACCGGCGACTGCGCCGTCATACAGCAGGCAAAGCCGCGCGGATACGTCCCCCGGATGGGCGTAGCCCGCGTCCTCGCATAAGGACAACATGGCGTTGGCCATCCAGTCACGGAATGTGCGCAGCGCGGCGGACTCAACGCTCCCGGGGCGGGCTTCGGCATTTGCGTTGGCAAACGGGCAGCCTTTGTAGCCCGGCTCGGCAACGGCCTCCCCGAGGGCCTCAAAGATGGCCAGCAGCTTGTGGGCGGGGTCGTCCAACCCATGCTGGAATTTGGCAATTCGATCGCGTCGGCGTTGGTCGCGTCCCGCCAGGTAGGCGGCGATGAGATCGTCTTTGCCGGAAAAGTTATAGAACAAGGAGCCCTTGGCGACCCCCGCTTCTTCGATGACCCTGTCAATCCCCACCGTATGGACGCCCTCGGAGTAGAACAATCGGTCTGCAGCCTCGAGGAGTCGCTGACGTGCGGGAACCTTGGCAGGGGACATAGCAGCAGCATATCAGACAGATCTGTCTAAATTTTCTTGACTTTATTGAACAGACCTGTCTAACTAAAGCTGATAGACCACTCTGCTCAAGGAGCCTTCCCTTGCCTCGTTCCACCCCCTCCAAGTCGACATTCATCGGGCTCGCCGCGGTGTTCGCAGCGTTCTTTTTTGCAGCGGGAGCGCCCACACCCCTACTCTCCCTTCGCCAACAGGAGTGGGGCTTTTCTGCCGCCACGCTGAGCATCGCCTTCTCCATCTACGCGATCGGTCTGCTGGCAGCACTCCTCATCGGAGGGTCATTATCCGACCATTTGGGGCGCCGCCCGGTCATGCTCCTGGCCCTCTACGGCGAACTGCTTTCCATGGCCGTCTTCATCTTTGCCCCCAGCATCTCCTGGGTGATCGCTGCTCGAGCACTCCAGGGTCTCGCCACGGGGCTGGCAACCAGCGCCTTCAATGCCGCCATCGCCGAACACGCACCCCCTCACCGCAAGAAGCTGGCCGGAGGGCTTGCGGGTGCATCCGTAGCCGGCGGCCTTGGCGTTGGGGCGCTCGTGACCGGAGCCGCAGTTCAATTCACATCTGACGCAAATACGCTGATCTTCGCCATCCTTGCCGTGGTCATGGTCATCGCGGTCGTCTACGTGAGCCTCACGGAAGAAACAGTCACACCCAGGCCAGGAGCGTTTCGATCGCTTGCCCCTCGGCTGGGATTGCCGGCTTCAATCCGTCGGGAGTTCGGCGCCGGCCTGCCGGTCCACATCGCGGGTTGGATGTTCCCGGCACTGTTTCTTGGGCTCTCACCAGCATTGCTTAGAGTCCAATTCGGACTGGAGGGCGGGCTGGTTGCGGGCTTCACGGCTTTCCTGGGGCCGTTCACCGCGGCACTGGCAGGCTTCTATTTCACCCGGCATCCCGCCCGTCACAGCACACTGGCAGGAGTATCCCTGGTACTCGCTGGAATCATTGTGGTCCTGGTCGGGATCAGCGCATCCTGGTTGCCTGCAATCTGGATTGGCGCAGTGCTTGGAGGCGTTGGTTTTGGTGGATCTTTCGGCGGTCAGCTTCGCTTGATCGCACCCTTGGTTGAACCTCAGCAACGCGCGGGGGTATTTGCCGGCATTTACATCGCCGCGTACCTCGCGTTCAGCATCCCGGTTGTCATTGCCGGCTTACTGGTTCCCACGTGGGGAATCATCCTGACATTGCAGGCCTATGCGGCGACCCTCTTGGCGTTCGCTGCAGCGGGTGTGGTGATTCAGGCGGTGCGCCTTCGCAGGGAAGCGGCGGAGAAACCTTTGTTGGTGAGCGTAGACGCCTGATGGCTCCTCGCGAACGCCTGACAAACAGGCACCTCAAACAAGCCAACTACCGCTCTTCGAGCCGCGCTTTCAGCTGCTCAGCATAGTCCGCGTAGGCTGCGGCAATCTCTTCCAGGTCAACCGTTTGCGGGAAGTCGATCACGGGCTGGTGTTCTGCCAGGTAGTTGGTGGTTTCTTCGACAATCAGCTGCTCGTCGAAGCCGCCCAGGCCCACCTCGGCAAGGAAGTCCGGGTTGGTGTGAACCAGGGATTCCCCGTTCTGCCCTTCCGATGCCCAACGCACCAAGTACTCGTTCTGATTGACCAGTTCAATGTCGAATGACTTCTCCATGGCAGCAGCCTACGCCGTTAGCTAGCAGGCGCTGAGACATCCCGGACAGCGATGAGCTCAAGCAGGGCCTCTGCCTTGAGCCCAAGAAGGGCGGCTGCAAGGTTTCCCACCAAATCAAGCACATACTCGCTGGTGGCACTCCCGGCGAGCACATCCATGACAAGGCCGTCTTCCTGGGCAACAAGGGTCCGGGCAATTTTGGCTGGATCCAGCAGCGGAGAGAACTCACCTGAGCTGGTTCCGGCGTCGATGATTTCCCGGTAGACGCGTTCCTGTGCGCTGGTGAGCTCTTCCTGGATCCGGCGTTGTTCGGCGTCGCGGAGCATGTGGGGCCAGTACTCGTACAGAATCCGGGAGACGTCGTCGTCCAGTCCTGCAGTAGTGCCGGCGCCGATGACGGCGGCGAGCCTGGCGGTGGGAGTCATGTTCAGGTCAACGGCTTCGGCGAGCTTCTCCAGAAATCTGCCGGAGGAAGCCTGCACGGCGGCAGCGATGATGTCGGCATGGCTGCCGAAGTAGTAGAGCACTGCGTTGGCGGCCATGCCTGCCTCGGCGGCAATGGCGCGGAGCGTGGCGCCCTCAGCGCCGTCGCGGGCTGCCACGGCCTGTGCTGCCGCAACGATTTCCTGCCGCCGAATGTCCTTCTTGTCTACCTTGGCCACTGCCGCTCCCCGTGGACGCTTGAAGATTCCTGTTGACATTGACTCTAGACCGGTATTGAATGGCATTCAAATTTGAATGTGATTCAAATTACTGATTCCAGATACGACTTACTGATTCAACGAGGAGTCTCCGTGTCACATCCCCCGTCCCCCACCCCACTCGCAAGCGACCCAACCCCAAAAGACGCACCATCAAAGAGCCCGGCACCAAGCGAGCCAACGTCCAAGGGCCTGAAAGCAGGCTCCATCGGCATCGGACCGACCGTGGCCCTCGGACTGGCCGCCGTCGCTCCGGCCTATAGCCTGGCCGTGACGCTCGGCTTTGTGGTCCTTGCCGTGGGAGCGAGCACCCCTGCCGCGTTCCTGCTGGGCTTCGTCCCCATCCTGTTCACCGCCCTCGCGTTCAGGGACCTCAACAAGGAAATGCCCGACTGCGGTGGCGTGTTCGTCTGGATCACCCGCGTTTTCGGGCCCACCGCTGGCTGGTTCCTTGGCGGATGGGTGCCACAAGTGGCCACCTTCATTGCGAGCGCCGCACTCGCCCAAGTGGCCACCACTTATCTGCTCAACTTTTTTGGTCTGGCCTGGATCGCCGCGGAACCGATCGCCGTAGCTGCCATCGCATGCGGGCTGATCGCCTTGAGTGCACGGATCGCGGCGAGGGGAATCGAACTCTCCGCCTGGGTACAGTACGCGCTGATTGGCCTCCAGCTAGTGGCACTGGGCGGATTCTGTGTCGCCGCCTTCACGGCCATGGCCACGGGCAACGCCACAGGCGGCGCCGAAAAGCCGGGCCTGGAATGGTTCAACCCCTTTGCGTCAGGAGACATGTCCGGACTCGTGTCCGGCGTCATCCTGTGCCTGTTCATCTACTGGGGCTGGGATGCACTGATCGCCGTGAACGAGGAAACCACGGACCGCAAGGGAACGCCCGGTAAGGCAGTGGTCATCACCACGGTCATCCTCCTGTTCTTCTATGTAGTGACCGCTACGGCCGCCGTCGGATACGCCGGAACTGCAAGCATCACCAACCCGGAAACCGTCTCGGATGTCCTTTCAGTCCTCGGGCCGCAGGCGACCGGAGAAGTGTTTGGCCAGGTCATCATCTTGGCGGTGGGACTTTCGGCTTTGGCAGCACTGATGACTGTTGCTGTCAGCACGCCGCGGACCTGGCTCAGCATGGGCACGTATGGCGCGCTGCCCAAGTCGACCACGAAGATGCATCCCAAGAGGGGAACGCCTACCACCTCCATCGCCTGGTGGGCAATCATCACCATGGCCATAACGTTGGGGTTGACGGCAATCAGCCCGGACTTCATCGGGCTGGGTATCCTTTCGGTGGGCCTGATGATAGCGGCCTATTACGCCGCGACAGCCTTGGCCTCGGTGGTGTACTTCGCCCCGCTGATGCGCACCTCTGCATCGGCGCTGATCCTGAAGGGCATCCTTCCCGGCCTCGGAGCACTCCTCATGATCGGAGCGTTCGCATACAGCGCCGTCGACATGCTGTCCCCCGAGTACGTCGGGCTGTCGTGGATGGGCATCGGATCTGTGTTCTGGATAGGCATCGGTGCGCTGATCCTGGGCCTGCTGGTCACCGCGATCCTGAGGACCCGGCTGCGCCGTTTCTTCTCAGGCGAATCCATCCCCCGCGGAAACATCACCACCCGCCACCAACTTCCGTCCATCCTCAGCAACGACACTCATCACAACGAAACCGAGGCATAAATGCGCATCCTGTCCATCGCAGCCATTCAGACCAACCCCGTCCCCAATGATCTCGAGGCCACGTGGGCCCGGTTCGAGGCCCAAGCCGAATCAGCCAAGAAACTGGGCCCGGATGTGGACGTCATCGTGGTTCCGGAACTGCTGCTTTCCGCGCCGGGCGAGTTCCTGCTCCCGGACCCCGACGGCGAAACCCGTTCCGCCGCGCCCATCCCGAGCCCACTCACCCACCGCATCTCCGCGCTGGCCCGCAGGCTGAACGTGTGGCTTGTGCCCGGCTCACTGCTGGAAACGGATAATGGGAACACGTACAACACCGCCATTGCTGTCTCCCCGCAAGGAGAAATTGTGGCGCGCTACAGGAAGCTCTTCCCGTGGCGACCGTTCGAAACCACCACTCCTGGCGATTCCTTCGTCACTTTCGACATCCCCGGCTGTGGACGCATCGGCCTGGCCATCTGCTTTGACGGCAGCTTCCCCGAAGTCGCCCGCCAATTGGCATGGCTCGGCGCAGAGGTCATCATCCAGCCCACACTCACCACCACGCGGGACCGCGCCATGGAAATCGTCATGTCCCAGGCCAACGCCTTCGCCAACCAGGTGTACGTGGTGAACGTCAACGGAGCATCCCCCTCCGGCGTGGGCGAGAGCGTCATCGTCGACCCCGAGGGCACCATCATGCAGCACGCCCGGGGCGGTGAGGAGATCCTGTTCGCCGTCCTGGACTTGGACCGCGTCACCCAGCTCCGCCGCTATGGAACTCACGGCATCAACCGCCCTTGGGCCCAGCTCCGGGACCAGGAAGGCCTGCTGCGCTTCCCGATGTTCGGCGGAGCTCACTTCCAATCGCCGGAGTGGAGTGGCGATTCCACTTCAGCACGGCAGGGCAGCGGCAGCCGACGGGCCTGACGACACGCCCAACCTGAGAAGCGTTCGACGGCGGGCTGCCGCCGTCGAACGTTTTTTCCTCACCCTAGAGAAGATCAGGTTACTTACTTCTATACTGGCGTTGTGATGGCATCACTATGGTTCGGATTGATTGCCTCCAGCGCCCTGGTCATAGGCGCAATCATCGGCGTGCGTTTCGAGCTGCCAAAACGGCTTCTGGCCATCCTGCTGTCCTTCGCGGCCGGCTCACTCATCACGGCTTTGGCCTTCGAACTCTTCGAGGACGCGTACGAACAAGGCGGAATCGTGCGCGCGGCGGTGGGGCTCCTTGCCGGGGCCATCGTTTTCACGGCGTTGAGCGCCCTGTTGGACCGCTGGGCCCAACCCGGGAGAACCTCGAAATCCAAACCCGCGGACGAAATACAGGGCAGTCCCAAGCTGGACACCGACGCCGCCGCGTCCGATAAAGCCGCCACCTCCGCCTCAACACGAGGCGCCGCCGGCATGGCCCTCTTGGCTGCGGTCACCTTGGACGGCGTGCCGGAGAACGTCGCCTTGGGCATCTCCTTGGGAGAGGGCTCCGGCGGCCTGGCACTGCTGGCGGCTATCTTCGTTTCCAACCTGCCCGAAGCGTTGGTGGGAGCGTCGTCCATGCGCAGCCAGGGTCGCAAAGCTGGGCGGATCATGCTGCTCTGGAGCGCGTGCGCGGTGTTGCTGGTTGCCGCCGTCGTGCTCGGAGCGGGGCCGCTCTCCTCAGCCGAGCCCGAGACGATCTCCCTACCCTTGGCATTTGCAGCGGGCGCCGTGATCGCATCGCTAGCGGACACTCTTATGCCAGAGGCCTACGAACACGGCGGCCCGGCCGTTGCGCTGAGTACGGCAGCAGGATTTGTCTTGTCGTTCACCCTCTCGCTCGCCTGAGCCGCTGGGCGCTTAGCCTCAGAGGTACTGACGAAAGAAAGCGCACGACGGCGAGTATCCGCCGTCGTGCGCTTCTTCCGCAGCTTGAGTTGCTAGACCTCGGGGCGCCGCTCGACAATCGTGTGGGGTTCATCGCGGCGCTCAACAACGGTGCGGGGATCGCCGCGGCGCTCAACGACTGTGCGACGGGTCCGGTTGGACATGGCGATGGAAATGATGAGACCGACGATGCCGACCCCGATCAGAATGTAGCCGACCAGGACCTGGTCAAGGAAGGGGATGATTCCTGGGGCGAGCGCGAAAGCCAGAATAGCTCCGATGGCAATCAGGGCGATGGAAGAACCAATTCTCATAACGTGCTCCTCATGTTTTTTCGACGCAGTCAGGGCCTGCAGCCGAATCCGTATCATCAGGATACTTACGTTCCACCTCGCCGACCAGCATCAACCCGGCGCCATTGTCAGTGGCCGTAGCGTGCCGCCACCCTGGCAATGGCGTCCTCGGGGGTCGGCGCGGGGCCGAAGACCTGCTCCTGGCGGGTGACGTCCGCAACGTATTTTCCGGTCTCGAACCACGCCACCATGCTTGCCATATCGCCCACCAACGGAAGGATTTTCGCAGTCACCTTGCCGAGTCCAGCGATGGCGCCGGCGGGTATGGACATCACCTTGATCTGTTTGCCGGCCCGGCGTCCGGCAATTTCCGCGGCTTCGTGGATACTCAAGGGCCGACTCCAGCCAATATCAATGCGCTCTCCCTCAACAATGTTCGCGTCAACTGCCTCCGCAAGGTAGCCGGCAACATCGCTCGCCAGGACGAACGTGAGCCTGGCGTCTTTGGAACCGAGCCAGACGAAGCGGCCTTTAGCGAAGGGATCACCACCCATGCCTACCGCCTGGTCAAAGAAGGCGCCTGGCCGGAGGGCCACAAAGGGAACGCCGAGCTCCTCGAATTTGTCCTCGGCCAGCTTCTTGTTCCAGAAGTGGGGAATTTGGGGAGTTTGATCGCTGGTGACGATACTGATCAGCACAAAACGCGGCACTCCGGCGTGTTTAGCCGCGACGGCCAGATTGCTGTTGCCGAAGGTGTCGATGGCCTTGGCGTTCTTGTCATTCCGCGTATATCCAGCCGCCGTCGATATTGCCGCGGAAACGCCGGTCATTGCGCTGATCAAAGAGGCGGCATCCAACATGTCTCCGCGGGCGATCTCAACACCCTTGGCCTCAAGCTTGGCGGCATTGGACTTGGGCCGGACCAGGGCCCGAACTTTCTTTCCGCGCTTGAGCAGTTCGTCCACCACTTGTGCACCCAAGAAACCAGTGGCGCCAACAACAAGGACAGGCAGGTCTTCGGCCACTGTTTCTCCTCAGAGGTTTGTTCCTAGGGTCAGTGGTAGCACGAGGCCGGAGCTTGGGGCTAGTGGGCGTTTCAGCTACACACTAAAACTCAAATGGTGATGACAACCTTCCCGCGGGCTTTACCGGCGTCGAAATAGCGCATGGCATCAGGGACCTGGGCCAGCGGATAACTTCGGTCTATTGCAGGGGTAATGATTCCTGCTTCGAGGATGCCTGCAAGGTATTCCAGATCCGCTGCGGTTTGGGTGCCCACGATCATGGTGAGCCGCTGGCGGATGAAGGGAGAGAGCGCCACGGCCCGGAACTGGCGATCCAAGCTGCCCGTCCAGGACCCGCCTTCCTCACCACCGGTGATCACTGCTGTTCCCGAAGAAGTAAGCGCCCGGCGAAGACGGGAAACCGATGGGTTGCCGGCTATGTCGATAATGACGTCGTAGCGCTCGCTGCCATCAGCGAAGTCCCGCGAGGCGTAGTCGATGATATGGTCAGCGCCGAGTTCCCGAACCAAGTCCGCCTTGGCGGCACTGGCCACCCCGGTTACCTCGGCGCCGGCCGCCTTGGCGATCTGCACTGCGTAACTGCCCACGCCGCCCGAGGCGCCAGTAATCAGGACCTTGAGTTCCTTCGCTACGGGGCCTTTGCCCGGATCGATACCGCCCGCACGCAACGCGATCAAGGCCGTGCACGCGGACACGGGAACCGCGGCTGCTTGCTCGAAGCTGATGCCCGCCGGTTTGTGGGCAAGTTGGTTCTCGTGGGCAGTGGCGTACTCCGCGAATGATCCTTTGCCTGACCCGAAAACCTGGTCGCCCACGGCAAACCGCGTGACTTTAGCCCCGACAGCCTCCACAGTGCCCGCGAGGTCGAGCCCGGGCACGGGGTTCCTTGGCGCGCGGAATCCGTAGGCCAGGCGCAACGCAAACGGCAAACCTGTGGTGACGTGCCACGTACCGCGATCGAGCCCGGCTGCCCGGACCTTCACCAGAACCTCGTTTTCCTTGATGGCCGGGCGAGGAACCTGCGCCTCGTGAAGCACATCGGCGGAGCCATACGCTTCCTGCACGATGGCCCTCATGTTTCCGGGCGACGCCTCTTCCTTGCGTGCTTCCTTGGACTGCTGGCCAATGGTCATGGGCCGGACCTTTCTTTTCGTACGCTGTACTAACGACGTTACCGTACACTGTACTAAACCGCTAGAGCCTGACACTCAACGTAAGGAGTCCACGTGTCCACCGCAGCATCCCAGCGCCTGCCCCTCAGCAGGGAACGAGTACTGGAGTGCGCAGTTGCGCTCGCTGACGAATCCGGACTGGCCGCGCTGACCATCCGCACGCTTGCCCAGAGCATGGGAACCAAGCCCATGTCGCTCTACTACTACGTAGCCAACAAGGAAGAGATCCTTGATGGGATCGTGGATATGGTCTTCAGCGAAATCCAACCGCCGGAACCGGGGGGAGATTGGCGCGCGGAAATGCGGCGGAGGGCTCACGGAGTGCGATCAGCGCTCAGGCGCCACCCGTGGGCAGTCGGGCTGCTGGAAAGCCGGTCCGCACCGGGACCGGCCACACTCCGGCACCACGAAGCAACGTTGGCAACACTGAGGGAGGCAGGCTTCTCCGTCCAGTTGACGGCCCACGCCTACGCCCTGCTGGACAGCTACATCTACGGCTTCGCCCTTCAGGAAGCCGCACTCCCGTTCGAGGGCAGGGACACCGCGGCCGAGATCACCAACCCCATCATGGAGCGCTTCGCCACAGGTGAGTATCCGCGCATGGTGGAGATCGCCGTCGAGCATGTCCTCAAACCCGGCTACGACTTTGGCGACGAGTTTGGGTTCGGCCTGGACCTGATCCTTGAAGGTCTCAACCGGCTGAAATCCGACGGGGAATAAGTGCCTTTCGGCTGGAGGCGCGAGTCTCATTGAAGGCGCTCAGGCCAACGGGGTACGGTCAGGCATAGCTGACGACGCCGAGTGAGGGAGCTGAGTTCATGGCCAGGATCGAGGACTATGCGATCATCGGGGACTTGAACACGGCTGCCCTGGTGGGGCGCAGCGGCTCCATCGATTGGATGTGCCTGCCGCGTTTCGACTCCCCCGCCTGCTTCGCCGCGCTGCTGCACACCCCCGACGCCGGCCGCTGGCTGCTGGCGCCCGCCGGAACAGCGGACGGCGGCGACTGCACGCGACGCCAATACCGTGAGGACACCCTCATCCTGGAAACGGAATGGGAAGTTGACGGCGGATCCGTGCGGGTCCTCGATTTCATGCCCGTCCGCGACGACGCCGTGGATCTGGTGCGGATCGTCGAAGGAGTGTCGGGCGAGGTCACCATGCAGATGGAACTGGTCCTGCGCTTTGATTACGGCCGGGTGGTGCCGTGGGTCCGACATAGCGAGCACGGCATCAGCGCGGTGGCCGGCCCCGACTCCGCCTACCTCACCACCCCCGCTCCTCTGGAGGGCCGGGACAAGCGCACCTTCAGCGAATTCACCGTCCGCGCGGGCGAACGCGTTCCCTTCGTGTTGCGCTGGGCCCCAAGCCACGAACGCGAGCCACGTCGAATCAATCCGCTGCATGCACTGGAGGCGACGGAGTCGTTCTGGCTGGAGTGGATCGGCCGCAGCGAGATGACGGGCAAGTACAAAGAACCGGTGGAGCGGTCCCTTATAACCCTCAAGGCACTGACGTACCACCCGACCGGCGGCATTGTGGCCGCCGCAACAACATCCCTTCCCGAGCAAATCGGCGGGCCCCGCAACTGGGATTATCGGTATTGCTGGTTGCGCGACGCCACCTTGACCCTGCAATCACTGCTCGCCGCCGGCTACACGGAGGAGGCCGCCGCTTGGCGCGACTGGCTGCTGCGCGCGATAGCCGGCGACCCGTCGGAACTTCAGATTGTGTACGGGCTCGACGGCGCCCGGAGACTTCCGGAGGCGGACATTCCCTGGTTGTCGGGTTACGAAGGTTCACAGCCCGTCCGTACCGGAAATGCCGCTGCCCCGCAGCTTCAATTGGATGTGTGGGGCGAAGTCCTGGACGGGCTTTCACTGACCCGGGCGGCATCCCCGGATGGCAGTGTGGATAGCTCCTGGGACATTCAAGTCGCTCTGATGGAGTTCCTCGAAGGGGCATGGGACCAGCCGGACAACGGGCTGTGGGAAATGCGCGGACCACGGCAGCACTTCACCCATTCCAAAGTGATGGCGTGGGTGGCTGCCGACCGAATGGTCAAAGCCGTCCGAACATCGGGCTTCCCAGGTCCTGCCGACAGGTGGGCTGCGCTCCGCAGCGAAATCCATGCAGATGTCATGGCCAAGGGCTTCGACGATGAACTCAACAGCTTCGTCCAGTCCTACGGCAGCAAGGAACTGGACGCGAGCCTGCTCCTGATCCCACGCGTCGGCTTCCTGCCCCACCGGCATCCGCGGGTTATAGGAACTGTGGACGCCATCCAGAAAGGACTCACCGACGACGGACTGGTCCTTCGGTATCGCACCCAGTCCGGACACGACGGACTCCCGGGTGATGAAGGCGTGTTCCTGGCATGTTCGTTTTGGCTGGTGGATGCGCTGCTGGGAATCGGCCGCTCCGGTGAGGCTACCGAGCTATTTGAGCGACTTCTTAGCTTGCGTAACGATGTGGGCCTGCTCAGTGAGGAATGGGATCCGCGGACGCAGCGGCACCTCGGCAACACCCCGCAGGCCTTCAGCCATTTCCCGTTGATTCACAGCGCCCTGCAACTTCATCAGGGCGAGGCCCACAGCAGCGACACCCCACTTCACAAACCCAAGCATCCGGACAGCGCCAGTGGCTCTACCCTTCGGAATGATCCTCGCCTTCGGTAGCTGATGGTTCGCCCTTGTGGCTCGCTTCCTCCAAGTGGAGGTCCAGCTTACGTTCGGCTTCGCGCCGCCGCTGACCTACGGTCCGCATCTGCTGCGTGGTGGGGTCACCCCGATCTTCCGACGCTGCGCCGATTGGCGCGGCGGGCTGCACGTGCTCTTGTTCGCCCATACCCCCATGGTCCCATCACCAGTTCGTCAGCGATAGCTAAAACTGCCGTTGCGAGGCCCGCTCTGCACCCTCTCCCGGATCTTTGGGGCGCAGAGCGGGCCTCACAACGTGCGTCTAGCGGCGGGTCTCGCCCGTGCCGGTTCCTTCTGTTTCGATGCGCTCCTTGCGGACTTCCTCGTCAACCTGGACCTCGTCAGTGACGGTGTCCTTTTCGAGGCGAACCCGCTCAACAGGAACGGTTTCCTTCTCTACAACGGGGCGTTCCTCATGGAGGGTGACCTCGTGCTCGCTCTCCGTCAGATCCGAACCGGACATGGCGTCACGCGAGTTGGCGTCCGTAATGGGCTCACGCTCCAGCCGGACTTCCTCACGCTGGACGGGGACGGTGGTGGTGACATTTTCGGTGGTGATGTACTTGCGCAGCCGCGCTTGGCCGGTGGCTTGCCGTTCGGTGCCCACGTTCAGCCGCTCTTCCGAACGGGTCATGGCGTCGTCGTCGCGGTTGGTGTCTGTATCCCGCGTGTAATTGGCGTCTGTGTCCACAGCATCCCTAGTGCCGGTAGTGCCCGCCGTCCCGACCGTGCCGGAAGTGGTGCCGGCATAGTCGCCATGGCCACTGAAGCTGTCCCTGCCCTCTAGTCCATAGTGGTTGTACAGGCGACTCTCCTCGCCCGGATCCAGGTGCCCGTCTTCGGCCACACGCGGAGCATCCTTGATGTGGTCCTTGCTGAAGGGAACCACCACGTCGTCACCTTCCACTGTGGCGTCCTGCAGGGGAATGAACGATTCCGAACTGCCAAAAAGGCCGGTTTTGACGGTCACCCAGGTGGGCTCACCCGTGTCGTCGTCGGTGTAGAACGTGCCAATGGAGCCGACCTTGTCACCTTCGGTGGTGCGGACGTTTCCGTTGAGGCCCATCAAACGGTCAATGTTTTCCCTCGCGAGCATGATGTCTCCTTGGAATGCGGTTCTCTTACTGTGGATTGCCAAGCGGGCTGCATCACCAGGCATGGTTTCCGGACGCCGGAACGGGGAGTGAATTCAACCCGTCGGCTTTAAGGAACACCAAATCATAAGCATGCTTAGTGTTTGCTTGGCAAGCCCCAATTGAAGAATCAGTGGCGCTTACCCCGCCGCGGAGTTTCCCTGCGATGAGTACGGGTTGCAGAGGGAGATTCCCGACTAACCTCAGCTTGCGCTGGACTTCACCGGTGCTAACTTCACAAGCGCTAACTTGACCGACACCAGGGCGAAAAGAGCGTACGACGGCGAGCTACCGCCGTCGTACGCTTTCTGCAGCGCTTCGGAAGCCTTGGGTGGGCGGCCCGTCCCGGGTAGCGTGAGCCGAGGACAGGTTGCGCCCCGCCGCGAGCGGACGATCCCAAGGAGTTGCCCCATGAGCAGATCCCACCGAGCGTCACAGCATGAACCGGACACCGCCGTCGAACTCAATCCCTTGTTCAGCAGGCCCGGAGAATCCAACATCTTCCCCCGTTTCACCCTGCCGGACGGCGAATCGTTGCCGGCCACGGCTTACCAGGTTGTCCACGACGAAGCGATGTTGGACGGCAATTCGCGGCTGAACCTGGCCACGTTCGTCGGGACATGGATGGAGACGGAAGCATCCAGGCTTTATGCCGAGACGTTCGACAAGAACATGATCGACAAGGACGAGTACCCGCAGACAGCACTGATCGAGACGCGCTGCTGGCGGATGCTCGCGGACCTGTGGAATGCGCCGGATCCCGAGAAGAGCATCGGCACCTCCACCATCGGGTCCTCCGAGGCCTGCATGCTTGGCGGCTTGGCCTTGAAGCGACGCTGGCAACATGACCGGCGCGCTGCCGGCAAGACCACGGAGAAGCCCAACCTCATCCTCAGCTCCGCCGTCCAGGTGTGCTGGGAGAAGTTCTGCAATTACTGGGACGTGGAGCCCCGGTTTGTCCCGGTCTCGGCCGAGCATCCCACATTGGACGGCCATGACCTGGACAAGTATGTGGACGAGAACACCATCGGCGTCGTCGCCATCCTGGGCGTCACCTACACCGGCAAGTACGAGCCGGTGGAGCTCATCTCCGAGGCCTTGGACGAGATTCAGGCACGTCGCGGACTGGACATCCCCATCCACGTGGACGGTGCTTCCGGAGCCATGGTGGCACCGTTCCTGCAACCCGAAACCGTGTGGGATTTCCGGCTCCCCCGCGTCGCTTCCATCAACACCTCCGGCCACAAGTACGGACTGGTGTACCCGGGCTTGGGCTGGGTGGTGTGGCGGGACGCGGCGGCACTCCCCGAGGACTTGATCTTCCACGTCAGCTACCTCGGCGGGGACATGCCAACGTTTGCGCTGAACTTCTCCCGGCCCGGCGCCCAGGTGTTGCTGCAGTATTACCTGTTTCTCCGCCTCGGCTTTGCCGGATACAGGTCTGTCCAAGCGACGTCCAGGGATGTGGCACTTTACCTCTCCAGCGAGATAGGGGCGATGGACGCGTTCACCCTCTGGAGCGACGGGTCGGATATCCCAGTGTTCGCATGGCAGCTTAGCGACGGCCACACGGAGCATTGGGACCTTCACCACCTCTCGGAACGGCTCAGAATGAACGGCTGGCTGGTTCCGGCCTACCCGTTGCCCGATGGGTTGAGTGAGGTCACAGTGCAAAGGATCGTGGTCCGCAACGGTTTCACCCGGGACCTCGCCTCCAGCTTCCTGGCTGACCTCAAGAAGGAAGTCGACTACCTCGATAGCCTCACGGCGCCGATGCCCACGGACAAGCAGTCAGAAGGCTTTCACCACTAACTCCGGGAAGGGAAGTTCCATATGTGTCGGCTCTTCGGGCTCCACGCCGGTCCACGGCCGGTGCGTGCCACCTTCTGGTTGTTGGATGCGCCGGACAGCCTCTCCGTGCAAAGCCGACGCGAGCCCGACGGCGCCGGCATAGGTACGTTTGATACGGCAGGCAGGGCGCACGTAGCCAAACAGCCTTTGGCGGCGTGGGAGGATCACGCTTTCGCCCGCGAAGCGAGGGACCTGAAGAGCACCACGTTCCTGGCCCATGTTCGGTACGCCAGCACCGGCGCGCTCACCATGGTCAATACGCACCCGTTCGAGCAGGACGGGCGGCTTTTCGCGCACAACGGTGTCCTCCACGGTTTGGACCAACTTGATCAGCGCCTCAATGAGCTCGGCCTGATGGACCTGGTGCTGGGACAGTCGGACAGCGAGCGCCTTTTCGCACTCATCACGGCGGAAACGCGCCTCGCCGGAGGGGACGTAGGGACCGGCATAGTGAAGGCCATCAACTGGGTCGCTCGGGAGCTCCCCGTTTTCAGCCTCAACTTCATCCTGACCACCGCAACGGACATGTGGGCGCTGAGATACCCGGCCACCCACGAGTTGTACGTGCTTGAACGGCAGGCCTCTGCATCGGCCCCGCTCGACGCCCGAAGTCATCGGATCCGTTCGAAGAGTACCGAGCTTTCCCGTTCCCCACATGTCCTCTTCGCCACCGAACCCATGGACCCCAACCCTGGCTGGCGGCCCATGGAGTCCGGCGAGCTGGTTCATGTCGGTCCGGATCTCTCCGTAACCTCCACTGTTCCGTTGCCGAAAGCTCCTTCGCATCGGCTCACCCTCGCCGATCTCGAACCGACCGCGGCGGCGTCGCAGCAGCCTTGATCGCCGCTTCGGCGGTCCGCACCAAACGCGGGAAACGCACGACGGCGACCTTCCGCCGTCGTGCGTTTCCCCGCCAATGCGCCTCGGCAGGTATGTCAGCCAGCGACTGGTGCCGCTTCCTTCTTGAGGAACACCGCCACGGCCGCGGCAGCCGCGAGGCAAAGGGCCGCATTCACGGCGATGGCTACCGTGACGCCGTTCAGCACCGCGGGTGCGTCGCTCGCGCCGAGGGCAAGCAGCTGAGCGGTGAATACCGCGCTCATCACCGGGATCCCCATGGTGATGCCGATCTGCTGGCTCATGGTTGCCAGCCCGGTTGCCATGCCGTGATCTGCGTCGGGCAGCCCTGAAGTGGCGGTCACCATAAAGCCCACGATGACCACCAGGTTGGCGACACCCCCAACGAATGTCGCCACCAGGAGGAGCCCGATGGACCCCGGATCCGGGCTGAGCAACACCAGCACTCCGGTGGCCGCTGCCTGAACCACGAACCCGTACACGATTGCCTTTTTGCTGCCGACCCTCGCAATTACTTTGGGTCCGAGCATGCCGCCGAGCACTGTGCCCAAGCCCAGGACGGCGAAGGAAAGACCCGCACCGAGCGGCGTATAGCCGAGGACCTGCTGCAGGTACAGGGTTAGCAGGAACACCAGCGATGTCTCGGTAACGAAGGCCAGGACTCCGGCGACGTTGCCCCACGCCACGCTCGAACACTTGAGGATGGCAAGAGGCACCAGCGGATGCGGCGCCCGGCTTTCAACCATGGCAAACACCGCAAAGAGGACGACGGCGGCCGCAAGCGCACCGAGCGTCAGAGGGTGGGTCCAGGAGTGTTCCGCGGCATGCGTGAGGCCGAAGACCAGTGCGAGCAGGCCAAGGGTGACTGTAACGGCGCCGGGAACGTCGAGCCGGAGCTTGGACGTTGCCCGGCTTTCGGCGAGTACAACGGGTGCAATGAGGAGAACGGCTGCCGCAACGGGCACATTGATGAAGAACGCCCACCGCCAGCTGAGGAGGTCGGTCAGCAGCCCACCCAGGATCGCCCCAGTGGTGAATCCGGCGGCCATCAGGGACCCATTGAGCCCGAGTGCTTTGTCCCGAAGAGGGCCTTCCGGGAACGAAACCAGAAGCAGTGACAGGGCGGCCGGTACCACCATCGCCGTTGCGATGCCTTGGCCCACCCTTGCCAGCAGCAGCAACGCCGGTTCAGTGGCCAGGCCACCAGCCAGTGACGCTACCCCGAGCAGCGCCATACCGATCAGGAACATCCTCCGCCGACCCGCCAAGTCTGCCACTCGGCCGAACAGCAACGTGAAGCCAGCGGCGCACAGCGCAAAAGCCGTTGCGACCCATTGGAGGTTTTCCAGCGAGAAACCGACATCGGAGCCGATTGCGGGCAGTGCGACGTTGAGGATCGAGAAATCGACGGCCAGCGTGAAACTCGCTGCCAGGAGGACGATGAGCGCAAGCCGTTGTTTGGTGGTCATGCTTTGTGGGGCCTTGTTTTGTGCTGGCTCGATGTGGGGATGGCTGGCTCTATTGGTTGTTGGCATGCGTTTGGTTGTTGGCATGCGTTCAGCGTGACCGTCTTCGTGGGTGGCAACCACACCCCGCTGTGGGTACCACTGGCAGTGACAGGACAACCCCGGCAATCAGCTGAACAATGGGGGCATGGGTACACATAGCGAACTTGGGGAGTTCCTTCGCATCCGTCGGGCATCCTTGCAGCCCGAGGACGTGGGCGTCCTAAATTACGGCATCCGACGCGTCCCTGGCCTGCGACGGGAGGAACTGGCCATGCTGGCCGGAGTCAGCACTACGTATTACACACGGCTGGAGCAGGGCCTGAGTACAAACGCCTCAGAAGCTGTCATCGATGCAATCGCTCGTGCCCTGAACCTCAGCAAAGACGAACGCGTGCATCTCTTCAACCTGGCTCGTCCGGGAAAGACGAAACGCCGCACGCCGGCAAAGCCGGACAAAGTGCGGCCCGGGACACTGCGGTTGATCCAGTCCATGCCCGGCACTCCGGCGGTGGTGCTGGGGCGTCGAAGTGAAGTGTTGGCGTGGAACGTCTTGGGACACCGGCTCGTTGCCGGCCACTTGGACTTCGCAGCGCCGGAGGCCCCCTCTACTCGTCCCAACATGACCCGGCTGTTGTTCCTCGACGATCACACACGGGAGCTGTACACGCGTTGGCCGGAAGAGGCGAGAAGGGCGGTCGCGTCATTGCGCCTCGTGGCGGGAAAATCCGCCGATGACCAGGAACTGGCGTCCCTGGTTGGTGAGCTGACATTGAAAAGCCCTGATTTTGCGAAGCTCTGGGCCCGGCACCCGGTGGAGAACTGCATGTCCGGTGTGAAATACCTGCACCATCCGGAAGTGGGATATCTGGAGCTGAACTTCGAGGTACTCACGCCGCCGGACGAATCGGGGCATCGGGTGCTCCTGTACGCCGCAGACCCGGGGTCAGCGGCTGCGGGAGCCCTGCAGTTGCTTCAGGTTTCAGGTGACACCCGGAAAGTCCCGCGCGGTTTGGCGGAAATCGACTCATAAGGCATGCGGCACTTTAGTAAGTATGCTTGCTTTCTTGTCGGGGGTGGTGTTTTGCTTGATTAACCAAGGGCACCCGGATTAGGAGCTGACATGGTCTACGAAAATGGTGCGGGCTCAAGCACTCCCGAAGCCCGTAGGGACGACGTCGTCAGAGCGGAAAAGGAACGCTTCGGCGGCATCAAATGGGGCTCGGCTTTCTTTGGCTGGCTGACGGCCATCGGGATGACGGTCCTGCTCAGCGCCTTAGCCACTGCCATCGGCGTGGGGGTAGGAGCCGCAAATCCATCCGGCGCAGAACAGGCGGCAGACCAGGCCCAGCAGAATGCGGAAACCTTGGGCATCGTCAGCGGAATCGTCCTCGCAGTGGTCTTGTTCCTGGCTTACTACTGCGGAGGGTACGTCGCTGGCCGCATGGCCCGTTTCGACGGAGCCAAACAGGGGCTCGCCGTGTGGCTGTGGGGCATCATCATCGCCATTATCGTGGCGGTCCTCGCGGCGGTGGCCGGGAGCCAGTTTAACATTCTCGACAATCTCAACGGCGCACCGCAGATTCCCGTC
The DNA here is from genome assembly GCF_056279165.1 of Paenarthrobacter sp. TE3676. Lineage (NCBI taxonomy): Bacteria > Bacillati > Actinomycetota > Actinomycetes > Micrococcales > Micrococcaceae > Paenarthrobacter > Paenarthrobacter sp. TE3676. Next base: position 18,074 of record NZ_JBWBQU010000009.1, on the reverse strand, counting down.
GACGGAAGCCTGATGACCACCAGCGGCATCATCGGTCTCGTCATCGCCCTGATCATCCCCCTCCTCGGCGCCATCGTCGGCGGCAAAGCCGGCATGCGCTTCCACCGAAAGGTCGATCAAGCGGGCATCGATCACCAAGACGGAGTCGTCTGATAGGCGCCGCCTAAAGTTGGGGCCGGCACACGCGACAATGGCTCAAGGTCGTTTGAAACCGGGCTTCGAGCTTCGTTCTTCGATGGCTTCAAGCTCTTGGAACAGCGTGATCTGGAGACCTGCGGGTGCTTCGAGTCGCGAATTCAATGACTTCCACGGGGTTTCCCTGGGTTCAGCAATCAAAGTGCCCCCTGCTTCGACCAAGTCTCTCGTGGTTGCTGCGGAATCATCCACTTCGAAGGCTAGGCGAATCTTGGCACTGGGCTGGCCATCGGCCTCTACCTGGTCGATCAGCCGGACCTGGGCGGGATTGGAAATCTCCAAGGTAGCCCGACCGGCTTCGAGGATAGTGACGCGCGCATCCCCCTCTCCTTCGAAAGCAGCCTGCTCGGTGAGGCCCAGGGCATCGCGGAAAAATGCCAACGCAGCTTCGTAGTCCTCAGCCTCCACGACGAGGCGCAACTGCCGGACCGGTGATTTTGGACTTGGATCAATAGTCATGTTTGTACGGTAGGTCCTGAAGCCCTGATCTTTCGACAACCTGGGCCGTGGACTGACTTTTTCCACATAGCGTCGATGAGGGCTGATAGATGTGGCGCCATCCTGACAGGGTTGAGTTATGGAAGGCATAGGGCAGGTTTTGGCGCGGCGGACGGGTCCGTCCGACGCCAGTGAGATGCCCACGCGCGTCTCGCCCTCCCCGCTCGACACGTTTTCCCCGCTTCCAACGCGTGTGCGCCCGACGACAGCAGGCACCGACGCGGAAACCTCACTGGTTCCTGAGCTACTTCTTCGACTCGCGTCGGCGCCCGATGCCCGGGAATCTGCGCCTCCAGGGTCCCGCGAATGTTCCACGCCCGAAAATGCGGCGCGCGAGGAGGAGGCGCCCCAGCAGTTGCCCTCGCCCAGGGCCTCCGCCCCCGAGCAGGCGCCGGAGCCGCTGCGGCCGGAGTTGCTGCGGCCGAAATCCTCGGCGCCGGGTTTGCCGGTACTGGAAGCGGCGCTCCATGAGTGTGCTGCCGCAGCCGATGCGTTGCGATCAACGGCTGCCGATGAGGCGCGGTTGTTTGGTTTTGTTGAGGCTGCCGATTTTGCGGGCAGGGTCGAGGAGATCTCCCGGTCGTTGGAGTACTTGCAGGTCGTCGCGGCGCAGGCGGTGGAACGGACCCGGAAAGAAGCACAGCAAGCGTCGCCGGGGGCGTGCGAGTTCGGGGCCGGGCCGGGATGGCGGACGGGGTGGACTGAACCAGAGCCAGGATCCGAGGTGGCGCGGGTTTCCGTTGGTGAAGCACGCTCCATAAGCGCAGGAGCTTCCGTGGGCGGGGCCGGTTCCGTGACCGGTATGGAGTCAGTAACTGAGGCCGGTTCCGTCGTCGGTGCGGGTTCCGGAGGACGGGCCGCCGATTCAACAGTGAGCCCCTTGGATGACGGGTACCGGACTGCCGCTGAGTTCCTTCGGGCCCGGTTGCGGATCAGCGTCGGGGAAGCCCGGCGCAGGCTCGCCCTCGCGGCCGATGTCCTGCCCCAGACCGGAATCGCCGGGCAACAGATCCCGGCCCGGCGCGAAGTGCTGGCCGACGCCCTCTCCTCAGCCCTGGTACCGTCCCGTTCGGCGACGATCATCAGCACCGCCCTGGACACCGTCCGGCAACTCACCGATGAGGACACCATCACCCGGATGGAACAGGCCCTCACCACCACCGCGATGGAATCCGACCCGGACTTCGTCACCAAAATGACCAAACGCTGGACCGACGTCATCGACCAAGACGATGCCGAACCATCCGAAGAAGTTCTCCGCCAACTCCAAGGCGCATTCCTCCGCCGCCGACGCCGCCACGGACTCCACCACCTCGAAATCTTCGCCACCGCCGAACAATACGAAACCCTCACCACCGCCATGAACACCGCCACCAACCCCAGACTCACCACCGGCACCAATCCCACCGACAACAAGCCCACCGGCCCGGACCTGGACCGCCGCAGCCGGGCCCAGAAACTCCTCAACGGCCTCGTCGGCGCCTGCGCCCTGGCGATGACCACCGGGAAACTGCCCTCCAACGGCGGACTCCGACCCCAACTCACCGTCACCATCGACCACCGCGACCTCTTCAAACAAGTCAACGACCACCAACAACTCAGCACCGGCACAGCAACCTTCACCGGCCCGATCCACCCGAACACCATCCGCAAAATCGCCTGCGACGCCGACATCATCCCCGTCCTGATCGGAACCGACTCCCGCGTCCTGGACATCGGCCGCACCACCCGGATCTTCCCACCCCACATCCGCAAAGCCATCACCGCCCGCGACGGCGGCTGCGCCTTCCCCGACTGCACCATCCCAGCACCCTGGTGCGAAGCCCACCACACCACCTACTGGTCCCACGGCGGCACCACATCAACCAACAACGGCACCCTGCTCTGCAGCCACCACCACCACCTCATCCACAAAGAACAATGGCGCATCGACATCACCACCGGAGTCCCCTGGTTCATCCCCCCACCCCACCTCGACCCCCAACAAACACCACGACGCAACCACCACCACACACCCCAGAGAACATAAAGGTGGTGTAGCCCGGCTGACGTGAGTCGGGGTGCGAGGGTCTGCGACCAGACCTACCGCGAAGTCGGCCAGCCTGTGTACGACTCAGCCAGATACGCCTTGGCGTGCTCAGATGTGACAACGGAGTGAAGCTCGCCAAGCTGTCGCGCGCGATCGAAGTCGTCGGCTCCGGGAACGGTGTGCAGCATGGACGTCATCCAGTAAGAGAAGTGCTGGGCCTTCCACACACGGTCCAGGGCCCGCTCGCTGTAGGAATCGAGCAGCGCAGTTGAACCGTTCGAGTAGAACGAATCGAGGCCTTCGAAGAGCACCTTGACGTCGTGGATGGCCAGATTGAGGCCCTTGGCGCCGGTGGGTGGGACGGTGTGCGCAGCGTCGCCCGCGAGGAAAAGGTTGCCGTGACGCATGGGGGTGTGCACGAAGCTGCGGAAAGGCAGGACCATCTTTTCCAGGACGGGTCCTTCCTTGAGCTCAAAGCCGTTGCCGTTGACGCGCTTGCGGAACTCGGACCAGATGCGTTCGTCGTCCCAGTCGGCAACGTTTTCCTTGGGGTCGCACTGGAAGTACATGCGCTGGACAGTTTCGGTGCGCTGGCTGATCAAGGCGAAGCCGTTTGCTGAGTTGGCATAGATGAGCTCGTCGGCGCTGCGGGGGGCCTCCGCGAGGATTCCGAACCATGCGAACGGATACTCGTGGAAGTACCACTTGCGGTTTGCTTCGGGGATCTGGAAGCGGCAGTGGCTGCGCGACCCATCGGCACCCACCAGGAAGTCGGCCTGGATTTCGAAATCCTGACCGTCGGCGTCGGTGAACCAGACTTTCGGCTTGCCTTCGAGGTTGTGAACAGTGGTGTCGGTGACGCTGTATCGGACGTCGCCGCCGTCTGCCTCGCGCTTCGCGGCGAGGTCCATGAACACGTCCGTCTGCGGGTACAACCACACGGACTCACCCACGAGTTCCTTGAAATTGATGCGATGGCTCTCACCGTTGAAGCGCAGTTCAATGCCGTCGTGCCGGTCACCTTCGCGCAATACCCGGTCCGAAACGCCGGAATCGACCAGCAGGTTAACGGTGCCGTGCTCCAGAATTCCAGCGCGGACAGTCTCCTGAATTTCCTTGCGGCTGCGGATCTCCACCACCGCGGATTCGATGCCCTGCTTGGCCAGCAAGTGCGAGAGCATGAGGCCCGCGGGACCTGCGCCCATGATGGCGACTTGGGTGGTGATTGGTGTACGTGCCATGGTTTTCCTCGCTTCGTTGCGGATCCCGGCTTACTCGGAAGCGGGATGAATCTGGAATCAGTGTGGCCCGCATGGCGTGATTGGCGTTACAACAATTCCGTTGAACGGAAGGAAGGGCTAGTCCCCCAATTGGCGGCCGATCCCCCGGGCCGCTGTTTGGAGCGCGGGCACCAGAGCCTGCAGCCGCATCTCCGCAAGGGGCACCACTACTCCGAGCGCCGCCACGGTTCGACGCTTGGCATTGATCACCGGCACGGCAATGCCCCACGTGTCCGGGTCCACCACGCCAGCCAGTTGCGCGTACCCCTGCTGGGCTGCTTCGGCCAGGAAATGACGCACGACGTCGGCGCTCACCTTTCCAGCTGGATCTGCGAACTGCTCGAGGTACTCCGCCTGCAGTTCACGCGGCTGGTGGGACATCAGGGCAAGACCCGCAGAGGAAATGTGGACCGGCATCCGCCCGGCGATACGCGCCCGGTTGGCTACCGACCCCCGCCGGGAAAGCCGCTCCACAAAAAGCGCTTCCCATCCGTCAAGCACAGCCAGATTCACGTTCTGATTGAGGACTTGCTGAATGTCTTCCATGAAGGGCATGGCTGCCTGTCGCAGAGCCAGCGTGGGCGAATTTCGGTTGACGAGCTCCCACAAACGCAGTCCCAGGCGAACAGTCCCGCCGGCACCAAGATCCAGCAGTCCATGCTCGGAAAGTTGCCGGACCAGCCGATGAGCTGACGACAGCGGGAGTCCGGCGCGGTCGGCCAGTTCGCTCAATTGAAGGGAGGTCACCCCTTCCGGGAAAGCTTCCATGACCCGCACAACACGGTCCACCACGGAATCGCCGGATGCTGAGTTGGCCACATGGACTCCTGGTTTATCGGTCGGTTTCCATTCAATGGTAGAACGTGTGCCAGGCAACATGATGCGGTGATACAACTCTCATGACTGACCGAACGTTCTGTGGTCGGCACCAACCACCAAGAAGTACCGAGGACGCTATGCCAACGATGTCATCTGCCCGCCGCTCCCAATGGCCTGTCTGGCTCTGTTGGCTGGCCATGGTCCTGGACGGCTTCGACCTGGTGGTCCTGGGCACCGTCATCCCGACACTCATCAAGACCGGCGAGCTAGGCTTCGACGCAGTCGGAGCCACTTTCGCCGCCACCATCTCCTTGGTGGGCGTGGGCCTTGGCGCTCTCTTCATCGCACCGCTCTCAGACAAATTCGGACGCCGTAAACTGCTGATCGCCTGCGTGGCAAGCTTCTCGCTGTTCACCATCGGAGTTGCCTTCGCCCCGAACGTCGCCGTCTTCTCGCTGCTTCGTATGCTGGCCGGGCTGGGCTTGGGCGCCTGCCTCCCCGCGGCCCTGGCATACATCAACGACTACGCTCCAGCCGGGTCCGCCGGCAAGTCCACCACCCGAACGATGACCGGGTACCACGTTGGCGCTGTAGCAACGGCACTCCTGGCCATTTTCATCGTTCCGAACTGGCGACTCATGTTTATCATCGGAGGCGTAGCCGGGCTGCTTCTCCTGCCCTTCCTGTGGGTCAAGCTGCCGGAATCGCTCCCCGAAGCAGCCTCCGCCAAGATCGGCCCGGCCAAGTCCGGTCCGGCCAAGACCAGCGAACTGAAGGCGAGTGAACCCGCGAACACAACAACCGCCGTCGAGCATTCACCGGACACAAAGCCAAAGACCGGCTTCCGCGACCTCCTGCAGAAGCCCTATCCCATGGTTGCCGTGGGCATTGGCATCGCGTCGTTCATGGGGCTGCTGCTGGTTTACGGCCTGAACACGTGGCTGCCGCAGCTGATGGCAGCGGCCGGATACCCCGTGAGCACTGGCCTGACGTTGCTGCTTGTCCTGAACCTCGGTGCCGTCGCGGGCCTGTTCGTAGCCGGAATCCTGGCCGACAAACACGGGACAAAGAAGATCGTGCTGATGTGGTTCGGGTTGTCCGCGGTGTTCCTGGCAATTTTGAGCGTCAAGATCCCGAATGAGTTCCTCCTCAACGCTGCCGTGTTTGTCACCGGCGTTTTTGTCTTCAGCTCGCAGGTGCTGGTCTACGCCTGGGTCAGCCAGCTGTTCCCACCCCGGCTCCGCGGAACCGCTCTGGGATTCGCCGCAGGAGTGGGCCGGCTCGGCGCGATCGTTGGACCTGCAGTTACGGGAACCCTGGTCGCTGCGAACATTGCCTACCCTGCCGGTTTCTACGTGTTCGCCGCCGCCGGTGTGTTGGCCGTGGCCGCGCTGTTCCTCGTGCCGCATGAGGTCCGGACCGCCGACACCGGCGTCCTGGCTGAGCGCTGAACGGCGCCTTGAGCGCTAAAAGCTAGTCCGGGGCGTGGAGCAGAGCGACTCCCGCGCCTTCCCCAGCAACTGCGGTCCTGCAGCAAAACAGCGGTCCGTCGAGTTTTGAAGCGCCGTGAACGCCTGTACGGCGGAATCAAAGTGGTCTTCGCGGATCATCATTTCCATGGCTCGGCACTGACCCTCTGTTTCCAGGGCGCCAACCATGCCCGAGGCGATCTTGAGGCTCAGGATGGCGTCCATGCTCGCGTTGACGTCGTGCGTGCACAGGCCGCTGGAGATACTGCGAATCCGGTCAGGCAGCATGGACAGGTAAGTAGAGAGAAAGCGGAGCACTGGCGTGGAATCTCCCAACTCGTCAGCCAAGGCCTGTAGCCTGCACGGTTCCAGGGTCATCGCCGTCGGCGTGGGGACTGGATCCTCACTCACCGCTTGCTGCCTGAGCTGCTGCGGCGTCTTCCGGCGCTGACTTGGTGGGCTCTTTAGTCCAGATGGAGGCGAGCATTCCGATGACCAGGATGGCAGGTGCGCCGTACATGAGGGTGTTCATGACGATCGGTTCGCGGAGGGAGCGGATGGCGTTGCCGACGTACGGGATGGTGGCGATCTGCTTGTCCACGGTTTTGCCTTGGAGGGTGGCGATCCAGGGGTCGATGCCGTTATTGGCGTCGCCCTTGGTTTGCACCGCGACGCCGCCATCTGCGGTGGTGGTGATCTCTGTAATGCGGTGGGTTTCCACACGCTGGTCTTCGACGGGGATGTGATAGGTGATGACATCGCCTACTTTGATGTCCGTGACGGGCGTGGGGACGGTCACGACGACGTCTCCCGGGTTGATAAGCGGGGCCATGGACCCGGTCAGCATGGTTGAGGTCTGGTAACCGAAGACCCGCGGCCCGATGGCCAGGAAGAGGAACACCACGGCAGCAAGGACCAGCATGCCCACACCGATTCCCTTAACCACCTTGCCGGCAACCCGTCGAAGAGCACGCGGCTTGACGCTGACCGTACCTGCGGCGGCAGGTTCCGGGGGAATCACGACGGCGTTGGGCCGGGTCGGGGAGGTGGGCGTCACCGCGGTACCCGCCTCAGAAACTGGTGCTGCGGTTTCAATGGCCTGCGCGGCGGAACGCCGGCCCTGGACTGCGGGTTCGTTGATGCTGGTGATGGTGCTCATTGCCTGGCGTTCCTTTCGTTGTTCGGTAGGGCTTTACCGGCGGACCTGATCGGGCAGGGGGGCGCCCGATCAGGCCCGGCGGGGCTGTTGTGTTGCTGTGTCTATTTGGTGGTTTCGGTGCGTTGGGTGCCGGTGAAGGCGAAGGCGATGGTGGAGGCGGCGCCTTGGAAGTCGTTGTTCGCGGTGGTGGGGAACGCGGTGGTGACTTTGAGGTTGTCGGTTTTGGCCGAGGTCAGGGAGGTGAGGTTGTTCAGGACCTTGTTCGCGGCGATCACCGGTGAAGAGGCCGCCACGGTGGTTTTGGTGCCGGTGCAGTTGTAGGGGGCTGCGGCGCCGGTCCAGGCTACGGAGCAGTTTTCGATGGTCAGCTGCAGGCCGTTGGTGACATCGGTGGTGAGCAGGGACGCGGTGGTCCCGGCGGAGGTGGTGAGGGTGACGTTGTTCAGGTCCGAGTTGCCGGTGTTGGCCAGGGTGACGAGCTTTTCGACTTTGTCGCCGGGGAGCAGGCCTGCGACGGGGACGTTGAGGGTGTTGGCCGGGCCGGGTGCTCCGAGGGCGATGGTGACGGTGCCGGCGGTGACTGCCTGGGAGGCGGAGGTCGAAGAGGTGAAGGCGCCGTAGGTGCCCATGCCTGCCACTGCGGCTGCGGTGCCGAGCAGTGCGACGGACGCGAGGATCTTACCGGAGGTGGTCTTAAGGCTGATGGCCATCTGAGTATGGTCCTTTCGGGAGGCCACCGTGGTCCGGCCGGCCATTCGTTTTCCAGCCTCTCTGGCTGACAAGAACTACTGTGCAGGGCCCGGATCAAGAACAAATCCTGCTCTTCCTCAGGAAATCATCAAGACTTTCAGCAGCCACACAGACCTCATGTGCAACACTTCTTGATGCACGTGAACGGCTGATGGGAGGGCACGACGAATGCCAATGTGGTTGCAGGCCTTGATGTGGGGAACTCTGGCTGGCGGTGCGCTGGTCCTCGGGGCGGGTATCGCATGGGTATGGAAAGTGCCGCCCAAAATCGTGTCCACAGTGATGGCCTTCGGCGCCGGGGTTTTGATCTCTGCGTTGGCTTTCGAACTGGTGGACGAAGCCGTGGAAGGCGGCGGGCTGCTCCCCACGGTCCTGGGCTTTCTCCTGGGCGCGCTGATCTTTGTGGGCTCCAATGCCCTGCTTGCCCGCGCCGGAGCCAAGCATCGCAAGCGCTCCGGCGGAGCTCAGCCCTCAGAAAAGGACTCCCCTGGAAGCGGCACTGCCATCGCAGTAGGTGCACTCATCGACGGCATTCCGGAATCAGTGGTTCTGGGGGTCGGCCTCCTCGCCGGAGGGGCAGTTAGTCCGGCCATGCTCGCCGCAGTCTTCATTTCGAATGTTCCGGAGGGCCTGTCCAGCACGGCAGGAATGAAGAAGGCCGGACGCAGCCCCGTATACGTCTTTGGCACGTGGGCCGGCATCGCGGTGTTCAGCGGGCTTGCCGCACTCCTGGGGTACACCGCTCTGGAAAACGCTCCGGAGACCGTCATCGCGTTCATCACCGCTATCGCTGCAGGTGGAATCCTGGCCATGCTTGCCGACACCATGATTCCCGAGGCCTTTGAGGAGCACCACAACCTGACCGGGCTGACGGCCGCCGTCGGATTCCTGAGCGCCTTTACAATTCACCACGTCGGCGGCTGAGCTGTCCGAAAGAGGCAGCCGGACGAGCGAACTGTCGCGGGCCAAGTCCCGCGCAAACTAGGGCAGCAGCCCAATCACGGGTAAGGCAATCGCCGTCGAGACGGCCATGGCCGCTGTATTGCCGATGACCGGGTGGAAGCCGGCCGGCAACCGCGCGGAAATTGCCCTGGCCAGAGGCGGTGCGAGGACCGCACCCACCACGGCGCCGCCCACCATTCCCGTCCAGGAGCCGCCATACGCGAGGACTGCCGCAGGAGCCACTGACACCACGGACGCGTAGGTGGCCGCCCACCCGCCGTCGCGGTACCAGCCCCGCCACAGCGTGACGCCGATGGCCGAGGTCAACGCTTGGGCAAACAGTATGTGAGGGAGCAGACCCGTCCCGTACGACGGCAGCGCCGGGTTCAGGACAAATGCCGCCGCCACAGCCAGGATCACACAGGCGGCGGCGAGCTCGTTGGCGAAAAAATGCGTTTCAGTGAAGTCCTTGAGCACCCTGCGCGCAGCCCAGGCGGCGTCGCCAGCCAAGTTTCGGTTGAAGCTCGACGGCGGCACCTCCGGTTGCGTAGCCGGTCGCGGCTCCCGCAGGACAAGCCACGGCATCCGCCGGGCAACCAGGAACGAGATGACCGAACCCACCGACATTGCGAGGACACCCCCAACCACGGGGGGCAGGCCGAGCGGTTCTGAGACGGTAACTATGAACAACAATGCCAAGGGTGTGGTGGTGGCCGCCCCAAGGACCGCGCCGGTGATGCAGGTCCGCCAACCCGCTCCGTACATCAGGACCAGAGCGGGCGCGACGCAAACGAAAGGCACGAACGTTGGCTGCCATCCGTCGTCGAGCATCCAGCCGAACACCAGGTTGGACAGAATCAAACTCATGGACGCGGATACCAGGACCCAAGGCCAAAGGCCCGTCCCATAGCCAAGCGAGCCCGCCCATTTCGCACCTCGTCGGCCAACCCACCACGCGACCGCGGCGCCCGCGAGTAGTCCGAGCGCTGCGAGATCGGACTTGTAGAACAGTGGCTCTGTCATGTCGCCCAGGAACCAGCGCACGGCGCCCAACGGGGTGTCAACGGCGTCTTGCGGCCATCCCGCGTAGCCAGGACCAGTCCGCGGCGAATGCTGCGCCAGCGTGTGGAGGAGAAGCGCGAATACACCGACGACGGCCACCATTCCGAAGGCTCCCAAGGCGGTGCCGGCGGCGCTGTGTTCGATGGGTTCGGGCGAAGGTTTGGGCGAACTTCCCTTCTGCGGGGTGGCGTGGTCAGCTGCAAAAGAGTGCGTCATTGGTGGCCCTATGCGTGCGGAGTGGCGTGGCTTCGAGCAGCGTAACCGACCCTTGGATGTCGTCTGCAGTCGTCCAGCTACGGGAGAATTGTGACCGACGGGCTGGTGCACGCCGGGATTCTGACCAGTGACCGCATTGCGGGCCACCCGTCGTCGAGCCCTCAAGCACGCGCTTACCCGTACCGGGTACAAGACCGGATATTTGACCCGGCCGTGACCTCGGATGACGCGTGGCATAGCAAGGGTGCCACGGGATTGGGCGCCCGCCTGTTCATCGACCAGGCACTCGGCTACTCGGCCGGATTACCCACTAGAACGCAGCGAAGAGGCCCCGACCCTGCAGAAACTGCAGCAGCGTCGGGGCCTCTTGGTGTTCAGGCAGTTATGCCTTCTTGCGCGTGACCAGTCCCCAGATAATGAGGACCAGCAGTGCGCCGCCGATCGCGAGCAGCCAGGTGGACAGCGACCAGAACTCGTTGATGCCCACCTTGAAGAGCGCGCTTCCGATCCAACCACCCAGAACGGCGCCCACGACGCCGAGGAGGATCGTGGTGATCCAGCCGCCACCCTGCTTACCGGGCATGATGGCCTTTGCAATGGCGCCGGCAATCAAACCCAAAATAATCCAACCGATGATTCCCATTTTTCATTCTCTCTTTCATAAGGAGGCCCCAGTTCGGCATAAGGACGCATGCCGCTATCTGCCTGATTGTTGGCTACCAGCTGAGCCGTCGGAGCATGCCGACGGCTTGGCTGGCAGACGGCCTGCCGGCAGGGTCGGGGTCTGTCATGGCATGAAGCACCATGGACCAGCGCCGCCGCACCGTGCCGGGAATTCGGGGTTCCCCCAGAGTCCTTGCCACCATGGACTCGAGGGGAGGGCCTGGGAACGCTTTGGTTCCGGTCAGGCATTCGAGTGCAACCAGGCCCAGCGAGTAGATGTCGCTGGCGGTTGTGGACGTTCCGCCGCATACCTCTTCGGGGCTGAGGTAATGCGGTGTGCCCGAGGAAGAGTTGGGCGCCGAGTGGCGTCCGTTGAGGGCAATTCCGAAGTCCGCCAGTTTCGCGATTCCAAAACCGCGCGGGTCGGACGCGAAGTCCACCAGGATGTTGCCGGGCTTGATGTCGTTGTGGACGATTCCCCTGCGATGGACATGGGCCAAGGCGCGGGCAATATCGGTCATCCAGGCCGCCGTTTGCTCCGGGGAGGCGGGATTATCCTGCAGGAACCCACGCAGGTCCTTGCCGCCTACCAGCTCCATCACGACGAAGCTGCGGCTTTTCTGGCTGCCGGCGCCTGATGTGTCCCCCGAGTCGAGGACCCTGACGATATTCCTGTGCCGCAACCGTCCATGGATTTCCAGCTCCCGCCGAAAGGGGGCGTTGTCCATGGAGTCCGTTGACCTGAAAATTTTCACCGCTACCGTTTTGCCTGAAAGCAGGTCCCGGGCCTCGTTGACATACGCTTCCGAACCTCCACCCAGCTGGGCGCCGAGTCGGTAGCGTTCTCCAAGAACCACCTCGGGGTGCACCTCGTTGGCAGCTACTGCGTGGTGGTCAGCTATTGCCCCACGATCAGTTCCGGCGCCCTGCCGATCAATTCCAGCGGCCCCGCGATCAGCGCGGACAGCCGCCCGTTCAACGAGCGTCACTGGAGGAGGGATTCGATTTCGGTGGCAGGCACTCCGGTCACGTCGGCCAGAGCGCGAGGATCGACACCGCCGTCGACCGCCTTTTTGAACGCCAGCTCGAGGGTGTTCTGGGCAACGGCGAGCTCATGCTGCAGGCTCTGCCGGCGGAGAGCCGCGATCCAGACACCGCTGACGGGGTCCAGTGCGTCAATATCCATGCGAAAGCCGCAACCGCAGGCCCACTCCGGCCAGATCGGCTCTACAGAAACCCACTGCATGGAGTCGTAGGATGGCCCGGCGGAGATAGCCATATGGGAACCGCAGTGCACGGGTCCCTGCGGGATAGCCTGTTCCGTGACAATGTCCACGGTATTTTCAGCCACTGGTGTGGAGCTTGGTTCACGCAGCGCGACTGTCATCGTTCTCTCCCACACATTCCCTAGTAAGTAGCTTGGCTATCTAGTTATATGTGTACTTACTACTTAAGTCCAGTCGGGATCAGGTGGCAACGGCGTCAATCGCTTCTCGCATACGCCTAAGAAAGTCCACCACCACTGCAGACTCCTGCGCACCAAGGGTGTCCGCCACCTCCATCATTCGGGCATGCATATCGCCCAAAGTGCTGCGGACCTCCTGGTCCGATCCTGGAGTTGGTCGGAGAATAAGCGCTCGTCGATCGGTAGGATGCGGCTCCCGGGTGACATAGCCCGACCTGACCAACCGGTCCACCAGCGAGGTCATGGAAGCGGAAGTAATCCCCAAGCGGACAGTCAATTCCTTGGGCCCCACATCCCGGCCTGCGCGCTCGGCCTCCAGCAAATAGCGGAGCGCCATGAGGTCCGTTTCGCCCATCCCCATGGAAGCCTGGGTTCGGCGCCGCATGTCGGCTTCGGCCGATCGGTAGTCCCTGAGTGCGTTCAGGACATCCACGGCCCCCATCTGCTTGCGGCTCTCCAAGCCGTACCAATAACCCTGTCGTTCACTTTTATCGCTCATCAAGAATCCTCTGGTAGACATGTATCTCGCTTGTCTAACCAGTTGATCCTAGGTGATATGACGAGGCGATGCGGACCGAACCCCTTGGCATCAGAGCTTATGCACCCGGGCCACCCGCCCGCAGACGCCGCCAAACAGCCGGAGCAACTACTACCGCAACTCCGACGGCGGCACCAATGACGGTTTCGATGATGCGGTCACGGAGCAGCAAAGCCGGGTCAACCGGCGCGGCCAACAGCGTGGCAATCAAGGCCAGCGGCGTCACGAAGACCTGCGCCACCAGATACTGGCGCGCGATGAACATCTCCGCCCCGAACTGGCACGCAGCAATGACCAGGACCATCGCCCACGGTGCAGGGTTGAGCCAGAGAATGCCGGCCAGCAGCACCAGTCCGATCACCGTTCCCGCGATCCTTTGGATGCCACGACTGACTCTGTGACGCGTCGAGCGGCCCACCAACGGAACCACAGCCGCCACCATGGCCCAGTAGGTGTGCCCGAACCCGAGTCGCTCCCCAACCAACGTTGCGATGGTCCCCGCCAGGCCCGCTGCAACGAGATAACCACCGCCCTCAAGCCAGATCGCCCGGCGCTCAGCTGCGGTGTGACGGATGCGCGGAGGCCGTTTCCACGGTGTCCGGTGGCTTCTGAGCACGCGCGAAGACATGCCGATGAGCAAGCAAAAGACTGTGGTCCCCACCGCCACCAGCATTGCTTCCCAGAGGGGAGGTTGCGCGGCGATGGAGGCAATGGCAGCGAAGGCAAAAATGTGAAAGAGCGAGCCGCCGGGCCGGAGCCGCCAAGCGGCCACCACCACGGAGCAGACACCGGCCACCACAGTGGTGGCAGCCGTCAGGAGCCAGGAATAGGCTGCACCTTCCATGCCCGCGGCCTGCGCAAAACGGGCCATGAGTGTGGCCAGAAGAACGATCAAAAGCATGAAGCCGCCGGCGCGCAACTGGCTCCGGAAACGCACGCTGTGGGGTTCGTTCCTGCCATAAATCCCGGTGAACGCACCGAACGAGGCGAACACTGCCAGGTCCAGTCGACCCAGCAGGGTCAAGGTAATCAGCGGGACAAACACACCTACTGCGCAGCGGAGTGCGGGATGGTGGTCCTTGTTCCCAGGACCCATCGTGAACATTTCCGCTACAGCCTTCAAGTGGCAGCTCGCCTTTCGTCGCAGGATCAAACGTACGACGGCGGCGCTGGCGTCCGCTTCAAGGTTACGCCCGGGTTTTAGGGCTTCCCCGGCATTAGGTACAGATAGTGCCCCTCATCACGTATATGAGGGGCACTATCTACGGACAAATTCCAGAGGTCAGAAGCGGGAGGGAGCCCCTGGAACTGGCGAGGTGCCAAGCGGGTTGCCAGCGATGTCAGTCAGGCCGGAAGCGGGGGTGTACGTCGGGAAGATACTGGTTGAAGTAAGGGTCGCCCCTCCAGCGTTCCCTCCACCCAGAGTGATGGTGAGTGATTGGGATGTCGAGCTCCAGTGCATAACGCCGCCACTGTTAGCTGTATTGAAGCTCAAATTGCTCGATGTGTAGTCTCCTCCGAGAGCAACAGAGCCTACCCTGAGGACCGGGCAGCTATTGGTGGTCACGGAGAGAACGTCGTTAGCACTGACATTCACCACAACCCGGTTGTTGCCGTTGCCGCTCACAGTTTGTGTGCTGGCGGGGCTGGTCCAGGTACTGCAGATGGTGCTGGCCTTGAGCGGCTCGGAGAACGTCAGCGTTACATAATCGTTTGACTCAACCTTGCCGGCCGTGGCTCCGCCATTGGTGAGCTGAACCCCGGTCACCGTCGGTGCGGTCACGTCCTTCGTGGAATCTGCCGTGCCTGCAGGGCCGGTATTGCCGGCTGCATCCGTTGCATGCGCTGAGTAGTTGATATTCCCTTCGTTGAAGGCGCTCATGTTCAGGGGTGCTGCCGTCCAGTTTCCGGAACCGTTTGCCGTCATGGTTTGCGTCAATGGCTGGGCCCCGCCGCCGGTGACCGTGAGCACTACGGTTGAACCAGGTTCGGCGGTGCCGCTGACGGGAACGTTGTTCACATTGGTGGAATACACGTACGCAGGAGCACTGATAACAGGTGCTACGGGTGGGGTCGCGTCCAAGGCCGTAGCTGCGCTCCGGGTGCTTTCCGCGCCTTGCCATGCCGAGAGCAACGGGGTGACTGCGTAGTACCAGGTCCCGGTAGGAACGTTGTTGTCCACACAACTGAGGGCGGCGATGGTTCCCGTGCAGGTTCCTGCCGCGGCGATCCCGGTACCCTCGGTCGCTGTGGCGTAGCGGGCGATGCTGTAGCCGGTCACCGGCCGTCCTGCCGCCGTCGTGCTTGCAGTCCACGTAACCGTCACGCTGGTGCCGGAAACGGCGGTGGTGGGCCTCGCGCCCTGGGCTACGGCGTCAGCCTTGGCCGCACCAAAACCGCTGCTGACCGAGCCCCAGAACGCGCTGGCAGCCGGCCCTCCCCAGGAAACCAGGAATATGCCGAGGACAATCACCACGATCCTGTTCCAGCGCCCAAGGGTGGCGGGCGAGGACGTCGCCCGGCCAGTGGTCTGACGAAGCCGGCTCACTTCCGTACCTCCAGAGTGACGGGAACATCGAACGTAGCGCCTTGGCAGGCTGACACCGACGCCGCACTCATGCTGGCTGCATTGCCAAGCGTGAGCTGGAGGGAGGTGTTCGCCTGAATGGTGACTGCGGGCGCCAAGGGTGCCGGCGGAGGCGTGAACGTCACCCCCGTGGTGATGCAGCCGGGGTGGTCCTCATCAGCGGTCACAGGGCCGTTCGACGCGAATCCGTAGATGGTCACGGCATGCGGGTTCGGGTTGTAGGCCCGGAGGATGACGTCGGCAGTCCCACCGGGGACCAGACTGGTTTGCAGGGTATCGCCCGGGACGAGTGCGTCCACCGTGACGGTCTGCATGGTGCCATTCGTTGCGGATCCGCTTCCCGCGCCAGTGGAGGCCCAGTACGCGTAGGCGGTCCCTACGCCGCCCAGGATGCAGAGGGTCACGGTGGCAGCCGCGGTTCGCGCCAGGCGTCCTTTGCCCGGAATGCGGGGAGTTCGGACTGTGGTCTTCATGTCAGTTCGCCTGTCCCGTGCCGGAGTATGCGAGCTGGAGGGTCGCGCCTTTGCAACCGTCCTGGAGCATGGATGTGTCGAGCATGGCGATCTGCGGTCGCTTGGACTCCGGCACGCCGAGTGCGGAAAGTGAGCGGGTGCCCGGTGCAACCGTCAGCGGATACGTCCCCGAATACTGGGTGATCTTGTAGTCCGCCGTGGTGCAGGGCAGGTTGGCAGCCACCGCCTCGGGAGTTCTGACCACCTGGCTCATAGCAACGGTCAGGTTGGTCACCGCGATGCTCTTGTTGTTGTAGTTGGAAATCTGAAGGTTCACGGGCCGGGTGGTTCCCGGTGCAAGCAAGCCGTCCACCGAGCCGGTGACGTCAAATGTCCGCTTGACCTCCAGGACCTGCAGCTGCGCCGGAGCTGAAGCCTGCACAGATCCGCTGGTGCCTTTCACCGTGAAGTCCGTCTTACCGGCGGCTGTGGTGGGTGCGGTTTGCACTGTCATGGTCACCTGCGCGGTGCTCCCGGAGGTGAGAACTACCGACGTCGGCTGCCACGCCGCTACCGCTCCGGCCGGCAAACCGCTGGCGGCGAACGAGACGGTTCCCGTGAAGCCTCCCGTGGAGGTGGCTGACACGGTATACGTGGTGGACTGCCCCTGGTCCAGGCTCCGGCTTGAGGGAGACAGCGTGACCACAATCCCTTTGGAGACCTTGGTTTGGTTCCCTTGGGAGCCGCCCTGCCCGCTGCTGGCCGCGAGGGCCGCCACCGGGACCAAGGCAACTACGAGCGCAAGTATCAGTGCACGGAGTGGCACACGTGCTTGGCGGAACGGCGTCGTTCGCTTTGGCCGGGGGTCCATGGAAGCTCTTTTCGGACGTGTTTGGTGCTGCGGGCAGAAATGCGTAGGCCGGGGACCACCACTCGCAAGGTGGTCCCCGGCTGTCAGGCGCTACAGGCTGGTGACGTTGACGGTCACCACTGCGCCCTTGCAGGCGTCCTGGTTCTCCGTGGTGCTGTCGTTGAACTTCAGCACGCCGCTGCCCACGGACGTTCCGATGGCGCCTGCTGCCACATTGGTGTTGGTGGTGTTGGCCGTGACCTCGAACCAGGTCGGAAGACAGCCCGCCGCATTGGTGGTCACATTGGCGCTGAGGGCTCCAACCACGGTGCTGGAGGTTGTCGCGTTGTCTGCCGAGTAGGCCACATTCACCTGGTTGCCCGGGGCGAGGCCGCCGTCGAACGTCGCATGGAGGGCGACCGTTCCGCCGCCGGCCGAGTTGGTTGCCGTTCCGTTGCCCGAACCCGTGGTGGTCCAGTAGGCGTAGGCAGCTCCGCCACCCACTGCTACCAGTGCCACGCCGGCGACGGCTGCTGTGATCCGGCTCTTCTTGGAAAGCTTGCGCATGATAAGGCTCCTTGGTTGATCTACGTCCCGGGGAGCCGCATCGCAACCCCCAGCATCCGATCGGTGTTGTCGGATGAAGCGATGAACCCAATAATTCAGCCAGCGCAAGCCCTCTGGCTAGGTTTCCGAGTACGCCACTTTTCATTCGAACAACCGGAGAAAGATACCCACCTTCGCGATGCCATTACTCAGTTTTAGAACCCGCACTACTTGGGCCGCTGCCGGAGACCGCTGTCATGTCGGGGGTGCGGGTACTCGCCTTCCCAGGGCCTGTCCAAGGAGTGGACATAGCTAAATTTCCGCGGAGCTGTCCCAGCCTGACTGTTGTGCGCGAACATTGTGCCCATCTTGAGCAAAAACTGCGCTGGCGTTCGATGGCTTCGGCAACGCGTCCAGGCCCGATGCCGTGGTGCGGCAGGCAGGTGATGCTGATGGTGGTTAGCCGTGGGCGGCGAGGATGGTGGAGGCTTCCTGGCGGGTGGTGCCGGAGGACTCGATGTGGGCCAGGGCGGCCGGGATTTCCCAGCCCTTCT